>NZ_JBLZNC010000010.1:0-99632 GCF_048553715.1 Sagittula sp. SSi028
GCGCCATATTCGCCGCGATGCCCACAATGAACCCGCCCAGAAGCGCGCCGTAGATCGACCCGATGCCGCCTACAATCGTCGCCGCAAAGATCGGCAGAACCAGATCGCGCCCCACCACGGGGCTGATCTGGTTGGTCAGCCCGTAAAACACGCCGGCCAGCGCTGCCAGACCACCGCCCAACAGCCAGACCACGGTGATCATCCGCTTCAGGTTGATCCCGTTGACCTGCGCGAGCTCGGGGTTCTCTGCCACCGCGCGCAGGGCATAGCCAAAGGTCGTGCGCGACAGCATCAGATGCAGCAGCCCCATGATGCACAGGGTCACGCCCAGAACGGCCACCTGATCGGGCTTGACCAAAATCAGCGGATCACGGCTGAGCACCGTGGCAAAAACGATGTCCTGACTGAACAGCTGCGTGTTCAGACCAAACACCAGCCCGATCACGTTGCGGATCACCAGCGCCAGACCAAAGGAGGCAAAGACCATCGACAGCTCCTCGCCCTTCTCGCGCACCCGCCGAAAGATCAGCCTGTCGAACAGCACCGCGCTGACACCTGTCACCACCATCGCCGCCAGCATCGCCAGCACCAGCGATCCGGTCGCGGACAGCGGCCCGATCTTGGCCGCGCTCACCGGCAGCAACGCCTTGAAGATCTGGTCGAACACCAGCGCCACATAGGCCCCGATGGACAACAGCTCTGCATGGCTGAAGTTGGCAAACCGCAGCATGTGCATCACCATGGTCAGCCCCGTCGCCCCCAGCGACAGGATCGCCCCCACCAGAATGCCATCCAGCAAATGTTGGATCATGCCCCGGCCCTCAGTCGTTTGCCGCCCAGATAGATGTCGGCCACCACGCGGTCGCCCAGCAGATCGGCGGCCTTGCCATCCACCTGATTGCGCCCCTCGGCCAGAATGTAGCAGTGATCGGCAATCCGCAGCGCCTGCGTCACGTTCTGTTCCACCAGCACAATGGTCACCCCCTGCCGCGTCAGATCCCGCGCAAGGTCCAGCGCCTCTTGCGCGGCCTTGGGCGACAGCCCCGCCGATGGCTCGTCCATCAGGATCAGGCGCGGCGCTGTGGCAAGGGCCATGGCCACCGCCAGAAACTGACGCTGCCCGCCCGACAATGCACCCGCCTTGTCCGATTGCTTGGCCGCCAAGGCGGGGAATTGCGCCATCAGACTGTCCAGCCGCTCTGCCGCGACCGTGCGCCCCGCCCCCCGCAGCGCCAGATCAAGGTTCTGGCGCACGGTCAGGCTGCGAAAGATATTGTCGGTCTGCGGCACATAGGCGATGCCATGCTGCGCCATCTGGTCGGGGCGGATGTTGGTCAGATCGCGCCCCTCCAGCAACACCTGCCCCGCACTGATGCGCACGATGCCCGCGATGGATTTGATCAGCGTCGATTTGCCCGCGCCATTGGGGCCGATGATCACGCTCAGCCCGCCTTGGGGCACTGTCATGGACACGTCGCGCAAAATCGGCAGATCAGGCACAAAGCCCGCCGTGATCCCCCGCACCTCCAGCATCGGCTTGGTCATACCGGCGCCCCCAAGTAGGCTTCGAGAAGCTGGGGGTCGTTTTGCGCCTGCTGGGCTGTGCCTTCAAAGATCACCTGACCCTGCGCCAGCGCGATGATCGGATCGCAATGGCGCATCACAAAATCCATGTCGTGTTCGATGATGAAAAACGTCTTGCCGCGGCGGTTCAGCTCTTCAATCTTTTCGATCAGCGTGCCGGTCAGCGAAGGGTTCACCCCCGCAGCCGGTTCATCCAACAAGATCACCTCGGGATCGCCCATCAACACCCGCGCCAGTTCCACCAGCTTCATCTGGCCGCCGGAAATCTTGCCCGCCGGATGGTCCGCCAGATGGGCCAGCGTCATGAAATCCAGCACCTCCAGCGCGCGGTCGCGGATGGCGCGTTCCTGCGCCCGCACCGCGCCGCGCCGCAAGAACGACCCGAACAGCCGTTCCCCTGTCTGGGCCAGCGGGGCCAGCATCAGGTTTTCCAGAACCGTCATCCGCGCAAAGGGTTTGGGGATCTGAAAGGTATGCGCCAGCCCGCGCGCAAACAGCCGGTCCGGCGACAGCCCCGTGATCGTCTGGTCGCCCAGCGTCACCTGCCCCGCGTCGGGCCGCAACCCGCCGGTGATCGCGTGAAACAGCGTCGATTTACCCGCCCCGTTGGGACCGATCAACCCTGTGATCGTCCCGCGCTGCACGGTGATCGACACGTCATCCAGCGCGCGAAACGCGCCAAAGTCATGGGTCAGCCCATTGGTCGCCAGCGCCGCCTCAGCCATTGCTCTGGCCCAGCACTGTATCATCGGGCCGCGTGTTCAGGTTGTACTTCATGATCCGCCCGTGGCGCGAGCTGCGGTCCCCTTCCAGCCCGTAGACCGGCCCCGACGGACCGCCGGACCGCGCCTGAATGGCGGCAATCGCCGCGTGATCCTCGGCGTCGAGCGTGACGTCAAACACCTGCAACGTCTGCGGCAGATGCCGCGCATAGCGCGCGCCCACGATGCCCGCCGCCACCTGCGGCTGGTCCAGCACCCATGCCGTGGCCACCGAACTCAGCGACACGCCGTGCTTGTCCCCGATCCGTTGCAGGCAGTGCAGCAGCTCCTGAAACAGGCTCCACGGCCCGAATTCGTCGATGATCAGCCGGTATTTCACCAGACTACGGTTCTCGAAAACAAAACCGGGATCCGGCGCGCCCAGCCAGCGGTCGGTCAAAAAGCCCCCCGCCAGCGTGCCATAGCACAAAAACCGGATGTCGTGTTCGCGTGCCCATTTGCCCAACCCATGCGACGGCCGCCGGTCCAGCACCGAATACTGCACCTGCGCCGACGCAATGTCATAGCCCGCCTCGACAAAGCCCGCGATCTGCGCGCTGTCCCAGTTCGTCACCCCCAGATTGCCGATCTTGCCCTTGGCCTGACAGGTTTTGAGCACCTCCAGCGCCTCGACCGCGCGGCCCAGTTTCAGATCCCACCAGAAGAACTGCACCAGATGCAGCCGGTCGATCTGCAACCGCTTCAGCGACCGGTCAATAATGGCCTCGACCTCGTCGGGGCGCAGATCGGGCAGCCGCGCCAGATCGGGCACCAGTTTCGTGTGTACCACCACTCGGTCCGCCACCGCCGCCCCGCGCCGCGCCCGCAGATCCGCGATAAAGCTGCCGATCATCTCCTCGACGCCGGTGTAGATATCGGCGCAGTCAAAGGTGGTGATGCCCGCGTCGACAAAGGCCTCCATATCCGCAATGGCCACCTGCCGGTCCACGGCCCCGTGATCGCCCGCCAGCTGCCAGCCCCCGCGCACCACGCGCGAGATCTCGTGGCCCGCGCGCAAATCTGTCGTCTCGACCTTGGTCATGTTTCGTCCTCCGTCTGCCAGTACGGCGTGTCGCGGCTGTCGGGCAATCCGGTGGTGGCGGCATGGCTGAACCAGCGCTTGCCCGTGCGGTGAACGCGGAACCGCCCGCCACAATGGGGGTCAGGACAGGCGATCTCTGCATCGGTGGACATCCAGTCCTGCGGATCGGTCATGCGCTGTTTGGCGGGCAACAGCGGCAACAGCGCCGCCAGCGCATACATCGACACGCGCTGACCGGCCGCGAACACCAGTGTCTCCCCCTCCACAACAAAGCTTTCGCCTTCGATGTGGCGGCAGACCGGCGTGCGCCCGTCCAGCACCGTCTCCACCCGCAGATCATACAGCCAAAACCCCGGCCCTTGCGTCATCCAGCAATCCCCAATTGCAATGCCAACTGTTATCTGTGATATTTTATACAATATGAGACGCTGCAATCCGTGCTGTCAATCATGCACCTCCGCAGCGGCGCAGACTTTTGGACATCACGGAACCATCTGCCCATGACCTCGGCAAAGCTTGACCCGATCGCCCAGACCAACCTGCGTGAAAGCGCCTATCAGGCCCTGCACGCGGCCTTTACCCGTGGCGCCTTTGCCCCCGGTGATACGCTGTCGCTGCGCACGCTGGCCGCCGAGCTGGGGATTTCCATGACCCCCGTGCGCGAGGCCGTGCGCCGTCTGGTGGCCGAGGGCGCGCTGATCGACACCCGCAGCCGCAAGCTGCTGGTCCCGCCCTTTGATGCCCGCCGCATGGCCGACCTGAAATCCGCCCGTCTGGCGCTGGAGACGCTGGTGCTCGATCAGGTCATGGAACAGATCGACGCCGACGGGATCGCCGCCCTGCGCGCGGTCCTTGCCCGCCCCGCAGATCAGGGCGCGCCCGACCTAACCCGCAACTACGACTTCCACTTTACCCTCTACCGGCTGTCCGGCTCAGAGGTGCTGCTGCCCATGATCGAAGGTCTGTGGCTGCAATACGGCGCCTATCTGAACCTTGTCATCCGCGAGGACGCCGCCCGCGAGGTGGCAGAGGACGAACATCACCTTGCCATCATCGACGGGCTGGAACGGCGCGACCGTCAGGCCACGCTGGATGCGCTGACCGCCGACATCGAACGATCCTTTGCCCTGCTACAGGCCCGCCAAACGGAGCATCCCGCATGACCGACCCCGCCCTGCGCCCTGACCGCTACGATCTGGCCCCCGGTCTCAACATCAGCCGCGCGGTCACCGGCCTGTGGCAGATTGCCGACATCGAACGCACATCCGGCCCGCTGGACCCTGAAAAGGGGGCGGATGATCTGGCAGCCTATGCGCAGGCGGGCTTTGACAGCTTTGACATGGCCGACCATTATGGCACGTCCGAGCTGATCACCGGCGCGCTGCTGCGCCGCCATGCCGATCCCGCAACACGCCCGCGCGCCTTTACCAAATGGTGCCCCGCGCCCGGCCCGATGACCGCCGATGTCGTCCGCGCCGGTGTGCAGGAACGGCTGGACCGGCTGGGCGTCGACCGCGTCGATCTGCTGCAATTCCATTGGTGGAGCTTCGAGCATCCCGCCTGGCTCGACGCCCTGCACGAGATGACCCGCCTGCGCGACGAAGGGCTGATTGGCGAAATCGGCGTGACCAATTTTGACGCGGCCCACTTGGCGCTAGCACTGGCCGACGGCATCCCGCTGCGCAGCAATCAGGTGTCCTTTTCGCTGATCGACCGCCGCGCCGCAGGCCCCTTGGCGCAGCTGTGCGCCCGCACCCCTGCCCGCCTGCTGGCCTATGGCACGCTATGCGGCGGCTTCCTCAGCGACCGTTGGCTGGATCAACCAGAGCCTGTCGAGATCGCCGACTGGTCCAAGATGAAATACAAACGTTTCATCGACACGGCGGGCGGTTGGGGTCCCTTTCAGGCGATTTTGCGCGCCGCGCGCCAGATCGGTGACAAACACGGGGTCTCCATCGCCAATGTGGCGACCCGCTGGGTGCTGGAACAGACCGGCGTGGCCGCCGTCATCATCGGCGCACGACTGGGCGAGGCGATGCACGCCGCCGACAACGCGCGGCTGTTCAGCTATGCGCTCGATGACGAGGACCGCGCCCTGCTGCAAAGCGCCTTTGACCTGACCACCCCCATCCCCGGCGATTGCGGTGACGAATACCGCAAGCCGCCGTTTTTGACCGCCTCCGGCGATCTCAGCCACCACCTCGACCAGATGCCGCTGGCCCATAGCGCCCAGCCGATCCCGGGCCGCCGCGACAGCGACCGTGTGCTTAGCGGGTCGAAATGGGAAGACATTGCGGGCTATTGCCGCGCGCAGCGCGTGGGCCAGATGATCGAGGTCTCCGGCACCACCGCCACCGCAGGCCATGACCGCGTGGTGGCCGAAGGCGACGCAGGCGCACAAACGACCTTTATCCTTGATAAAATCCTCGCCGCGCTGTCCGCCCTCGGGGCCAAGCCCGAGGACGTCATCCGCACCCGTATTTATGCGACGCGCGAAGAAGACGCGCTGGCTATATCACAGGCGCACGGGCGTGTGTTTGGCACGATCAAACCTGCCAACACACTGGTCGTGGTCGACAGGCTGATCGGCGATTACTGCGTGGAGATAGAGGCCTCCGCCCTGCTGCAAAGCTGACGTCGCAGGCCCCTGCCCTCAGCTGTCTTTGGGGTAGACCTGCATATGCGGCACGCGCACATGGTCGGGCTGTTCGATGGCAAAGATAAACGCCCGCGCGATGTCCTCGGCGCGCAGGGCGTCGGGCTTTGCCTCGTCAAAGAACGCGGTGTCCACCATGCCCGGATGCAGACAGGTGACGCGGCCCCCGGCCTCGCCCAATTCCTTGCCCAGATTGTCCGCATAGCCACGGATAAACCATTTGGTCGCGGAATAGACGGAGCCCCACATGGTCTCATACCCCGCCATCGACCCGATCAGCACCATATGGCCTTTGGTCTCGCGCAGATGCGGCATGGCGAATTTCGCGGTATAGGTCACAGCCAGACAGTTGACCTCGATCATCTTCTGGAAGCTCTCGACAGACCCCGCCTCTGTCCCGCGCGCGGAGGCACCGACGCCCGCGTTGGGCACCACCACATCCAGCCGCCCGAAATGCGCCACGGCCTGTTCGAACATTCGCTCTTGCGCCTGCGGGTCGGTGACATCGGTGACCAGCGCCAGCGCCTTGTCAGCGCCCAGATCGGACACCAGCGCGTCCAGCTTGTCCTTGGACCGCGCGGCCAGTGCCACCTTGTGACCGGCCTCGACCGCTGCGCGCGCGCAGGCCTCGCCAATCCCCGACGACGCCCCTGTGATCAAAACAACTTTCGACATGGTCTTTCCTTTCGCTTTCTCGCGTTCCGCCCCCAACGCGCCGCCCCGCCAAACCGTTCAGACATAACAAATTAACCCCGTTTCATTGAAAGCACAGACCACCGGCGCTACGTCCCTCCCAACCGATCCATTTTGCGAAAGCCGTTATGCCCGTACGCCACATTCACACCATTCTCGACAACGAGCGTGATTTCCTGCTCAAAGCCTGGGGATCGACCCAGGCCGAAGAAGGCCTGATCCGCAAGGACCTGTTCTCCGAACGCGAGGCCCGCGCCCATATCGAGCTGGTCTTTGATGCCCTGTCCCAAGGCGTGGCCGTCAGCGTCAAACACGATATGCTCGACCCCGAGGCCGACTGCTGGGACGATCTGCGCGCCGTGCTGGCCAAGATCACCCGCGAGCGCACCAAACGCGGCGTCTCCACCGGCGAGATGGCAGCCTTTGTGCTGGCGCTGAAATACCCGCTGTTCGAACGCCTGCGCGCCACGGTCAACGACACCAACGGCGAGGTGCTGATCGAAGCCATCAACCAGTTCACCCGCCTGATCGACGCCGCCGCGCTGTATACCACCGAACTGTGCATCTCGGACCGCGACAAAACCATCCAGCGCCAGCAGGACGAGATGATGGAACTCGCCTCGCCCGTGGTGGAACTCTGGGACCGCATCGTCGCCGTGCCGCTGGTCGGCACGCTCGATTCCATGCGCGCCCAAGAGGTGATGGAAAACACCCTCTCGGCCATCGTCGAGAAAAAAGCCGATATCGTCATCATCGACATCACCGGCGTGGTCACCGTGGACACACAAGTCGCCCAACATCTGATCCGCACCGCCGCCGCCGTCCGCCTGATGGGGGCCGAGGCGATCATCTCCGGCATCAGCCCGCGCATCGCGCAAACCATGGTGCAGCTTGGCGTCGACACCGGAGAGGTCCGCACCCGCAGCTCCCTGCGCATGGCCCTGGCCGATGCCTTCCGCCAGCTCGACACCGACGTCGTCGCGCGCAAACCCGTCTGACAAAAGGGGCAGTCCCATGGCGCAGGCCGCAGGCCTCTTTCTCGTCGACGACATCATGCTGGTGGCCGTCGACGAAAACATCAACGACAGCGACATCGTCGCCTTGCAGGACCGGCTCTCGCAAGAGGTTTATGACAACGACGCCAAAGGCATCGTCATAGACATCAGCGCGCTGGAAATCGTCGACACCTTCGTGGGCCGCATCATCGCCCAGCTTGCCAGCATCGGCGTGCTGATGGATGCGCCCACCTATCTGGTGGGCATGCGGCCCGCCGTGGCGATGACACTGGTGGAACTGGGCATGACCCTGCCCACCGTGAAAACCGCGCGCAATCTGCAACACGCCGTAACACGGTTGCGGGCCGCGCGGTGAGCCCCCTGCCCGGCGCATTCTTTGAACGTCACGAAATCCGCACCGAATCTTGCGTGTTTCGGGCGCGTCAGGCCGTGGGCCGCGCGATGGACGGCCTGCAGGCCCGCGCCATCCGCAAAACCCGCATTGTCACCGCCGCCAGCGAGATCTTCCGCAACGGATTGATCTACGGCGGCGGCGCCATAGCTGTGATCCACACCGACCCCCGTGACGCGATGGTCTGGATCGAATGCCGCGACGAGGGTCCGGGCATTGCCGATGTGGATCAGGCTTTGGAAGACGGCTTTACCTCGGGGACAGGCCTTGGTCGGGGGCTGGGCGGGGCAAAACGCCTCTCCGACCGGTTCGAGATCACCTCGACCGCAGGTCAGGGTACGCGCATCCGCTTTGCCGCCCGCGCCTGAGATACGAAACGTGAAGGAGCATCATGCTCGAATGGCTTGAGATCACACAGCGCGCCGATGTGGCCGCCGCCCGCCAGCAATCCCGCGCCGAGGCGCTGGGGGCTGGCCTGCCAGAGGCGCGCGCCGAAGACATCGCCATCGTGGCCACCGAACTGTGCACCAACATGATCAAATACGCCGATGGCGGCCGGTTTCTGGCGCAGGTCATGCCGCAACCGGCGGGGGTGTCCGTGGCGCTGATTGCGACAGATCAGGGGCCGGGCATCCCCGACCCCACCGCCGCGCGCAAGGATCACGTCAGCGGCGGACAGGGCGCGGGCATCGGCATCGGCGCGATTGAACGGCTCTCCTCCAGCGCGGAGATGGCCACCGGACCGGCGGGCACGATCTGGGCCTGTCGCTTTGACAAGGACACCACCTGCCCGCACGGTCTGGATATTGCCGGTCTGCGGCTGGCCTACCCCAATGAATCCGTCTGCGGCGACGCCTGGGGCACGGTGGCCCATCGCAGCGGACTGCGGCTGGCGCTGGTCGATGGCATGGGCCATGGCGCAAAGGCCGCCGATGCCGGTCAGACCATGATCGACATGGCCTTGGCCCGCCCCGCAGGCACGCCAAAGGCCCGCATCCGGCAAATGGTCCACGACCTGCAACGCAGCCGTGGCGGCGTGGTCTCGATCCTTGACCTTGCGCCGGATGCACAGCGCGTGACCTACGGAAATCTTGGCAATATCAGTGGCTTACGGCTTTGTGCGGGAGAGGCAAAGCGCCTTGTCACCCGCGACGGTTTTATCGGCAGCGCCAACGGCCGCCCGATGGAAGAAGAGCATGAATTTCAGGCGGGGGATCTGTTGATCTTGCACAGCGACGGGCTGCGCAGCATCGACAGCGACCAGTTGGACCAGCTTTGCAATTACAGCGCCCTGATGGTGGCCGCACAACTGCTTGCGAGGCAGGACTTGCGCCGGAAAGACGACATTGGCATTGCCGTGGCCCGCTGGCCTGCGGCACACTAGGCGAAATATGCGGAACCCTGTCTGATGCCTTACACGATCACATCCCTGTCGCTGACGGTGTCCGATGACATCAAGATCCTGCAGCAGATCGCCAAGTCGGTGACAGAGATCATCGGCTACAAACCCTTTCACGCCACGCGGTTGACCACTTGCGCGATGGAGCTGGCGCGCAATGTCATCGAACACGGGCGCGGCGGTTACGCGCGGCTCAGCCTGCATGAACCGCGCGGCGGCAATGTGGTGCTGCGGATGAACTTTGCCGATCAGGGCGATGGCATCGACGATCCGCAGGCGGTGCTGTCGGGCCATGATGATGCCCGTTCCAGCGGCCCCGGCATGGGTCTGGGGCTGGCGGGTGTGCAACGTATGGCCGATGATTTCGAGATCGACACCGGCAGCAGCGGCACCCATGTGCGCGCCGATTTCACCGCGCCGATCGAAACCTCTGACATGGCGGATTGTGCCGAAATCGCGGGCAACCGCTGTGACGAAATCCTCATGCGCGAAAGCAATTCCGACCGCCGTATCCGGCAATTGGAAACAGAGCTTTCGGCCCGCGAACTCGCCATTAACGAAGTCCACCACCGCACCGCCAACAATCTGACGATGATCTCCTCGCTGATCCGGCTGGAACAGCGCCGCGCCACCGAGGGCGAGACATCCGATGTGCTGGCCTCCCTTGGTATCCGGGTCGAGGCGATGGCCCGCACCCACAAGCTTTTGCAAACTGGCGAGGCAGAGACCGTCGGGGCCCGCGCCTATCTGCAACAGATTTCGGCGCTGGCGGTGACGTTCAACCGGACCGATCTGACCGTGGCGGTGGATGTCGAAGGTGACGACACCCCGATCCCCGCGCGTCTCGCGCTGGATCTTGGCCTGATCACCGGCGAGCTGATAACCAACGCCTTTAAACACGCCTTCGAGGGGCGCAGCACCGGCCAGATCACCATCGGCCTGACCACCGACGGCGAGATGATCCACTACCGTTTCTGCGACGATGGCAAAGGGTTAGAGGACGGTCAACAGCCCGAACGCTCCGGCTCGCTGGGCTGGCGCATGATCCGCGCCACCGTGTCCGGCAATCTGGGCAAGCTGCATGTGGACGGCAGCAATGGCATGTGCGTCGAGATGAGCTTTCCCATCGCCTCCTGACCCCCTGCCCCGCTATTCGATATCGTCGAAAGCGCCCGGCGAAAGTTCCTCCCAAAAGGTCTGGATCGCCTCGGCATTCAGGCCCGACATCCAGCCGTGCCGGTCAAAATCATCGCGCAGATCTCCCGACAGGCGGGCCGAAAACAGGCGTTTGTCCGCGTCCCGCTGGGTTGGTTTGCGCGCCGCGGCCAATTCCTGAACACGGGCCAAACGCTTCGCGCGCAGCGTTAGCGGTTTGGCAAGCTCTCCGGGTTTCGCAGGTTTCGCGGCGAAACCTCCCTGCCCCGCCACATAGTCGTCGCGCAAGGCCGCGGTCAGATATCCTACCGGGTTCTTAACACCGCCCTGCCCCGCCACGTAATCCAGCTTGGCCCGCACGGTGTCTTCGCCATGCTCGGACACCCATTGCCGCGCCAAACGGTCCGACACCCCCAAGGCCCGCAGACGTGCGTAGACCTCGGATTTGCGCAGCCCCTCGCCATCGTCGATATCCAGAATCGCAAGCTGCGGGTTCTCGGCGATCTTAAAGCGAATGTCGGTCACAGCGCGGCCCATTTTGCGGACCTCCGGCGTGACCACGATGTTTGACGTCTTGTTTACCTCTGCGACGGCGGGTTTGATGATCTTGGCATTCAGGTTCTTGTAGACGTCGTAATACGGGCTGTCGGCCACCCCCATCAGACGGCGAAACAAATCCAGTGACCACCATCCCGTCGATCCCGTGCGCACGAAACGGTAGCAGTTCTCATACAGGGCCAGCGCATGGCCGGAGGTGAACCGGCGCTGGATATTCAGGTTGATCAGGGCAAAGACCTTGGGGTCGTGCAGCTTTTCGGCCAGCGCCGGAGAGTAGGCATATTCACAGACCCCGCCTGACAGTTTGGCATAGCTCAACAGCGCCGAGACGCCCCATTCCTGCTGCCCTTTCTCGTCCAGCATATCCCATTCGGCGACCGTCTCGGCGAGGCCGCGCAGGGATGCCTTGAGCGTGTCCATATCGTTGGAATTGTAACCAATCATCAAACACAGCGTACGCGCATCGATCTGGTGTCGGGTCTGGCTGGTGATCGTGTCATAGGCATTCAGCAGCAGCACGTTGGACAGCTTGCGCTGCAACAGCGTCAGCTTGCCCGAGACATGGATCGCCGCCACGTGTTTCTTGACCGCGCCACGGCGCAGCGAACCGCTCAGCTGGTCTCTGGGAATGTCATCCATGCTCTGCCCTATCCGCAATGCTGCGTCTGTGATGCCTCGTCCATGATCACGACAGAGTCGGCCACGGTTGCGCCTATCATCGGGGAAAAGGTATCTGCAGACAAGAGCGTGTTGGGCACCTTTGAGACGATCCCGTAGACGGGCACCTTTGGCGGGGTCGGTTCGGCCAAAGGGACCCAAATACAGGATCAGGGTCGGCAGGCCGCGAATCGGCGCCAGTCCGATTCGCGGCATATAGGGTCGAATACAGCTTAAACGCTGCGTTCTGTCGGGGTTGGGAATGAGAGGACCGAGAATCGGTGCGCTTTATCCTGCAAATGGGCACCTTTGACCCTGCGGAGAGGCACCCTTGGCCCTGCAAACGGGCACCTTATGTGGATTAAGTAATTGATATTAGATACGTAATTCTAACATAAAGATTCTTAAAAATTCAAAAGATTCTCAAACAAACATCTGCTTGTCGTTCTTTTTATGAATTTCCGAAGAGAAGAGCCACAATCCTGATTCACTCAGGCGAGCGGATGTGCCATAGTTTCCGCGATATCGCGGAAAACAGCGAACATGACGAGGCGACGCAGCACAATCATGGCACAAAAACCTGGCCCCACATCGAAACCCGATCTTCCCCCGTATTTCAACATCGATCCCGCCCGCGCGGCGGATAAGCTGGCCGATCCCATCGACACAGCCCGCTTTGCCAAGGCTGCGGCCTTTGCCATGCGCGGGCGCGATGATCTGGCAAAACGCGGCTATGCCCCCGACGGCGCGAAACGGCTACGCCGCTTTTCCACGTGGGAGATCTGCCGCTATCTGATCCCGGTCAACCCCGCCCATCTGCGGCGGGTTTTGCGGCAAAACCCTGATCTGCCGCAAGGCGAGGGCGAAGGTGGATCGAAGTGGTTTACGCTGGAAGATATCCTTGCCCTGCGGACCTTCTTTGCCGAGGAAGGCGCCAAGGACAAGGAATACCGTGCTTGGCGGCCCGAGGGCCTTCCGGCCAAGGTGGTGGCGGTTGCGAACTTCAAGGGCGGCGTCGGCAAGACATCGACCTGCGCGCATCTGGCCATGTCGGCGGCGTTGGACGGCTACAAGGTTCTGGTTGTTGATTTGGACAGTCAGGGGTCGATGACGTCGATCATGGGCGGCAAGGTCGAGGACGAATGGCAGACGGTGTTCCCCATGCTGGCGCGGGACTACGCGCAGCACCTGCAGGAAGAAAACCGGATTCGCACCGCCGAGGGGCAAAATCCTTTCCCCTTTGATGAGACACTGACCGCTGCGTTAGAGGTTTCGCCACGAAACCTCGTGCAGAAAACCCATTGGCCCAACATCGATCTGATCGGCGCGCAGCTGAACCTGTATTGGGCAGAGTTCCAAGTGCCGGTCTGGCGGATGCAGGCGCGTGGCTGGCCGCTGTGGGATGCGCTGCTGAACGCGATGCAAGAAGGGGGGATGATGGACGATTACGATATCATCCTGCTCGATACGCCGCCCGCGCTGGGGTATCTGACGATCAACGCGCTGTCAGCGGCGGATATTCTGCTGGTGCCTTTGGGCGCATCGTTTCTGGAGTTCGATTCCACGGGACGGTTTTTCGACATGATCTATTCCACCTTTGCCTCGATCGAAGAGGGGGAGAACCGCGCCCGCCGGGCCGGTGGGCTGCCGGAGATGAAGTTTGAATGGGACGCCGTGCGCGCGCTTGTCACGCGGTTCGATGCCAACCAGCAGACGGATCTGGCCAATGTCATTCAGGCCTATTTCGGGGATTTCATGACCACCTACCGGCAAGAGATGACGGCGATGGTCGGGCAGGCCGGTGAACAGGTCAGCGGAATTTACGAGACAGATTACCGCGATTTTAACCGTGACACCTATGTGCGCGGGCGCGAGACGTTTGACCGGACATGGGCCGAGGTGAAGGAAGTGATCCTTGGGACATGGTGGCGGGATGCGCAACTGGGGCAGGGGGCTGAGTAATGGCAAAGCGACGCAAGCTGGAAGCACCATCGGCAGAGGATCTCAGCAAGCTCGAAGAGGAGTTTCGCCGCGAAACCTCTAAGGGAATTATGAACGCACCGAGCGCCCCTATCGCGCAGGTCGCCGCCGAGACCGCCGCGGCGCATGACCCGCGCAGTGCCGCAGAACGCGAGGCCGCGGCCAAGGACAAATCCGACGCGGTCAAGCTGCGCGAGGCTCTGGCGCAGGGTCTGGTCATGGTGGAAATCCCGCTGTCCCAGATCAAGCGGGATGCCATTCAGCGTGACCGCGCGGTGATCGACCGCGAGGCGCTGGACGAGCTGAAGCATTCCATTTTGCACAACGGGCTGCGTCTGCCGGTGGAGGTCTTTGCCACGCCGGACGACCCCGATTTCGCCTATGGTCTGCTGTCGGGTTATCGCCGGATGATGGCGGTGCAGGAGCTGTACGAATACCTCGAGGCGGAGAAATACGCGACGATCAAGGCGGTGGTGCGCCAGCCCGATACGATGGGCGCGACCTTTGCCGCGATGATCGAGGAGAACGAGATCCGCGCCGGCTTGAGCCATTTTGAACGCGGGCGGATCGCCGTTCTGGCGGCGCAACAGGGGGTGTTTGTGAACACCGAGGAGGCGGTGAACGCGCTGTTCCCGCAGGCGTCCAAGGCGAAGCGGTCCAAGATCAGGTCCTTTGCGCTGATCTTTGAGGAGCTGGGCGATATGCTGGAGTTCCCCGATCTGCTGCGCGAAAAGGACGGGCTGCGGATGGCGGCTGCCTTGCGCGACGGGGGGGAGGCGCGGCTGCGCGCGGCCTTGGCCGAAGAGCAGGTCGAGACCGCGCAGGAAGAGGCCGCAGCCATTGCCCGCGTGCTGGACGGGTTCGAGCGCAAGTCCGACCCCAAGCGCGGCGGACGTCCCAAGAAAACGCCGCCGCCACGGCAGACCTCGGCCGGGGTGCGGTTGCAGGCGGGCGAGGACGGGCAGGGCTGGTTCATCCGCCTGAACGGGCGGCAGGTGGACCGCGAGCTGGTCGAGGCCGCGATGGTGGAGCTGGAACGGCTGCTGGGCGCGCCCTAAGCGGCGCTGTCAGCCGCGCAGGCGGTCCAGAACATCCCCGAGGGCGGCGGTCAGGCGGTCGACCTCGGCCAGCGTGTTGTAATGCACCATGGACACGCGCAGCACGCCGCCGTCATGGGTCTGGCCCATCAGCTCGGCCAACCGGCGAGAGTGGAAATCCCCGTGGCGGATGGCAATGCGGTGCTGGTCCATCTCGGCGCAGATGGCGGCTGAATTCAGGCCAGCACAGCGAAAGGCGATGGTGGGCACGCGGCGGTTGTCGGTGTTGACGGGCTGGCCGATAACCTCGCAATCGTCGCGGGTGGCCAGCCAAGCCAGCAGCCGGTCGGTCAGCCGCTGTTCTTGCGCGGCGATGGCGGCAAAGCCCTGTTCGACACCGGCGCGCCCCTTGGCACCGCCGATCTGGCAGAGGTGATCCACAACGGCGGTGGTGGAATAGGCGAGCTCGTAATTGGGGTTTCCCGGCTCCAGCTTGCCGGGCAGGGAGTCTGCGCCGTAGAAGTAGTGGTACTGTCCTTCCAGCGCATGAAGAAGGTCGTATTTCCCATATAAAACAGCTAGATGCGGGCCGTAGCACTTGTAAAGGCTGAAGACGTAGTAATCCACGTCCCATGCCTGCACATCAATGGCGCGGTGCGGGGCGTAGGCCACGCCGTCGACGCAAATCTGTGCGCCGCGCGCGTGTACAAACCGAGCGATGGCGGCGATGTCATTGATCTCTCCCAGCAGGTTAGAGACATGGTGCACACAGACCAGTCGCGTGCGGTCGGTCATGACCTGATCCAGATCGGACAGGGCCAGCCGCCCTGTGGCGGGATCGCAGGGCCAGACCTTGATCACCACGCCCATGTCCTGCAGCCGCAGCCACGGGCCAATGTTGGATTCATGATCCGCGTGGGTGACGACGATCTCGTCCCCGGCCTGCAGGGGGCCGCGCAGACCGGCGGCGAGCGTCTGCATCAGCGCGGTGGAGGAGGGGCCAAAGACAATCTCCTCGGGCCTGTTTGCATTGACCAGCGTTTGCGCCGCTTGGCGTCCGTCGCGCAGGGCCTGCGCGGCGGCTTGCGAGATCTCGTAGCTGCCGCCGATCTGCACGTCGCGGTGGGTCAGGAACTCGACGATCCGGTCCATCGCCCCTTGCAGGGTTTGCGACCCTTCGGCGTTGTCGGCAAACAGCCAGCCGTTGACCAGCGCGGGGAAGCGCCCGCGCACCGTGGCCATGTCCAGAAAGTCCTGCGTCGTGTCGGTCATGGCCGGTCCTTTGTCTTGCGGGGCTTGGGGCGCAGGGTGGACCGAAAGCGGGGGCAGGGTCCAGCCCTGCCGCATCCGGTTCTTAGGCCGCGCCCAAGCCCGCCAGCCACAGATACAGCGGCAGACCAAGGGTGATGTTGAACGGAAAGGTCACGCCCAGCGACAGGGTCAGGTAGATGCCGCTTTCCGCTTGGGGCAGGGCGATCTTCATCGCGGCGGGCACCGCAATATAGGAGGCCGAGGCCGCCAGAACCATCAGCAAAAACAGGCTGCCCGTTTGCAGGCCGATCAGCGTACCACAGCCCCATGCCAGAAGCGCGCCGACCACCGGCATCAGCAGGCCAAAGCCGAACAGACCCGCGCTGAGCATATGGCGGTTGCGCAGCAGGCTGCGTCCGGCGGACAGGCCCATATCCAGCAGGAACAGACACAGAATGCCGGTAAAGGGCGTGACCACGAAGGGGGCGATCATCTGCATCCCCTTGTCCTGTGTCAGCGCGCCGATGACAAAGGCGCCGGTCAGCAGCACGATCGAGCCGTTGGCAAAGAGTTCGCGCAGCGGCACGCCGCCGGTTTTGCCGGGTTGGCCGAACCTGTGGGCGATCCACAGGGCGGACAGGATGGCGGGGACCTCCATCGTGGCGGCGACGGCCACCATATAGCCATCCGCCGCGATGCCCGTCAGATCCAGCAGGCTGGAGGCGGCAACAAAGGTCACGATGGAGATCGAGCCATAGTGACCGGCCACGGCGGCGGCGTTCAGCGCGTCCAGCCGTGTGAGGCTGCGCAGCAGGGCGTAGGCGATAAAGGGGATGGCCAAGGACAGCACCAGCCCCGCTGCAAGGGCCGCAAACAGCGCCGCGTCGAGGCCGTGCTCTGCCAGACTGTGGCCGCCTTTGAACCCGATGGCCAGCAGCAGATACAGCGACATGAACTTGGCCGCCCCTTCGGGGATGGACAGATCGCTGCGCACCACAGCGGCCACAAGCCCGAGGACAAAGAACATGATGGTGGGCACCATGAGGTTGCCCAGAAGGCTGTCGATGATCTGCATTGATGTGTCTCCGGCGGCTGGCGTTTGGCTGCGCGCCTGTTGCCTGCTTTCGCCGGATAGTTAAAATACTATTAAATTGTTTCTTGAATAGTCTGAGGCTATGGATGCGCCCGAGTTTGCGTCAAATGGAATATATCGTTGCGGTGCACGAGCTGGGGGGCTTTGGCCTTGCAGCGCAGGCGTTGCACGTCAGCCAGCCCAGCCTGTCGAACCAGATTGCCACGGTCGAGGCGGATCTGGGCGTGCGGTTGTTTGAACGCGGGCGCGGCGGGGTGCGGACCACGGCCAAGGGGCTGGAGTTCGTCATGCGCGCCCGGCGCATCCTGTCCGATGTGGAAAACCTGCGCGCGGTGATGACCTCGGACGTGCCGTTTGGCGGGCGTCTGCGGCTGGGGGTGTTGCCCTCGATCGGGCCGTATCTGTTGCCGCAAGCGGTGCGGGCGCTGCATGCGGCGGAACCGGACCTGCGGGTGATCGTGCGCGAGGAGAACACCCAGAACCTTGACGAAGGAATCCGGCACGGGCGGTTCGATGCCATAATCTCGACGCCGGAGGATCATCCCAACACGGTGCAGCATCCGCTGTTTGTGGAACCGCTGTGGGTGGCGGTGGCGCGCGATCACCGGCTTGCGGGGGCTGCGCGGGTGAGCGGCGCGGATCTGGCGGGGCAGCGGTTGTTGACGCTGGACACCGGCCACCGGCTGGCGCGGATCGTCTACGGCATCGCCGGGGGCAGCGGGGCAATTGTGTCCGATGATTACGAAGGGACCAGTCTGGATTCCGTGGTGCTGATGGCGGCGACGGGGGCGGGGATTGGCATTCTGCCGGATCTGTTCGCGCGACGCCAAGGGGTGCACCGCAGCGAGGTGCATGTGGCGCCGCTGGTGCTGGACGACGCGTCCCGCGTGATCAGCCTGCTGGTGCCTGCGGGGCGCACAGAGCGGGCCGCGCCCCTCTTGGCCGATACGCTGCGGCAATCGGCGCGGGCGCTGGATCTGCAGGTGATCGACGCGCCCGCGTGAGGGATCAGACGGCTGTGGCGTAGCGGCGCAGCAGGGGGGCGAGGGCGTGATCCGCCCGGCCCAGTGCCAGAAACGGGGCCGGTTCGCGCAAGGTGGGCGAGAAAGCGGGTGCTTCGATCACGCCGCCTGCGGCGCGGATGATGGCAATGCCGGCGGCGGCGTCCCACAGGTTCAGCCGCTGTTCCACATAGGCATCGACCCAGCCTGCGGCCACGCCGATCAGCCCGATGGTGGCCGCCCCGGACCGGCGGTATTCGCCGCCTGCGGTGACGATCTGATCCAGCAGGTCGGCATGCTGGGCAAAGTGGGTGCGCGCGGACCAGCCGACGGCGACCAGCGCCTCGGCGGCGGCGGTGCGGGTGGAGGGGGTCAGCGGTTTGCCGTTGATCGTGGCCTTGGGCGTCTGCCCGCACAGCCCGTCCAGCGTCAGCCCCAGATCGGGGGCAAAGATCACCCCCAGATCCAAAGTGCCCGCATTGGTGCAGCCGATGGAAATGGCCCAATCGGGCAGTCCGCGCATGAAATTGGTCGTGCCGTCGATGGGATCGATGATCCAGACATGGGCCGCATCGGGATTGCCGTGGTGGCCGCCTTCCTCGCCGATGATGGCGTCATCGGGAAAGCGGGCGGTGATGCGGTCGCGGATCAGCGTTTCCACCGCAAGATCGGCGGCGGTCACGAAATCCTGCGGCCCCTTCGCGTCGACGCGCAGCCCCGTGGCATCGGCGCGCATGGTCTGGGCGAGGCGGCCCGCCTCTTGGGCGAGGTCGAGGGCAAAGCGGTGGCGGTCTTGCATGGTCATGAGGGGGCTTTCAGGTTGTGCCGCGCGGGACAGGGTCCAGCGGGGGGTGTTTCAAAAGGGCAGGCGCATCGGGGTTTTGCAGCCGGTTGCGCATCAGTTCAACGGCCATGGTGGCCTGTGTGCGGGCATCCTGTCGCACGGTGCTGAGGTCATAGGCGGCCCAGCCGGCCTGTTCGATGTCGTCAAAGCCCACCAGTGCCATGTCGCCGGGCACGGACCGGCCCAGATCCTGACGCAGCCCGTCCAGCGCGCCACAGGCGAGCAGGTCATTGGCGGCAAACAGCCCGTCACATTGGCCGAGGGCTGCGGCATGGCGGGTCATGGCGCTGCGCCCTGCGGCATAGGATTGCCCGTCGCAGGGCAGCACTGCGCAGGGCAGGTTGCGCCCGAAGGCCAGATCACGAAAGCCGTCGACCCGCCCCTTGACCGTGTAGGTGCGATCATCGGGGGACAGCACGGCAAACCGGCGCGCGCCCGCGGCATAGAGCATATCGAACACGATGGCCGCCGCCGCGCCGGTATCCAGCTGGATGCGGTCGCCTCCGTCGGGGTGGGGGTTGCGGTTGATCAGCACCACGGGCACGCGCAGCCGCTGACATTCATCAATCACCGCAGCGGGCGGCGTGTCTGAGGTCACGATCATGCCCGCCAGATTGTAATCCAGCATCGACGACAGCAAAGGGCCCAGATCCTCGGGCTGGTCGGCGGTCAGCAGCAGCGGGCGAAAGCCGTCGTCGATCAGCGCACGGGCCAGATGTTTGACCTGCCGCGCGCGAAAGGGCGTGTCCAGCCGCGAGGCCAGAATGGCCACAAGCTGGGACTGGCGCGATTTCAGGTTCCGGGCCAGCGCATTGGTGCGGTAGCCAAGCTGCCCTGCGGCGGCGAGGATCTTGGCCTTTGTGTCGTCGGCGATGCTGGCCCCGGGGGTAAAGCAGCGCGACACGGCGGAGCGGGACACGCCTGCCAGTCGGGCCACATCATGCGAGGTCGGGCGGCGGTGCTCAGCCATCGCGGCGCAGCCTGCGGGCAAGAGCAAAGGGGTGGTCCACATTCGCCAGATCGGGGGCGGCGGCGATCACCGCGTCCAGCGTGGCATCATCCCCCGCCATGGCGGCCAGCATCACCTGCGCGCCTGCCGCACGGGTGGCGGCGTAATCGCCGGTGCCCTCGGGCAGGGTGAATTCGACGATCTGGGGCGACAGGTCGGACAGGGTCTGATCCAGCGTGTCGTAATCCTGCCTGCGGGCCATGATCCGCGCCGAGGGCGCAATCGCGCGCAGCGTTTTCAGCGCGTCGCGGTCAAAGGACCAGAAGAACACGCGTTTCTGCAGCCCTGCGGCGCAGACCGCGTCCCAGACCGGGGCAGGCGGGGCGGATTTCAGCTCTAGATAGGCGTGCCCGTCGTAGCGGTGCAGCAGATCAAAAACCTGTGTCAGCGTGGGGATCTGGGTGCCGGTGAAATGCGCATCAAACCAGCGCCCCGCGTCCAGTCCCAGCAGATCGGGCAGGCGCTGCGCGGTGATCGGGCCCTGGCCGTTTGTGGTGCGCTCGAGCGTGGGATCGTGATGCACGACGATGGCCCCGCAAGCGGTCTGCTGCAAATCGCATTCGATGACGTCAAAGCCCGCCGCCAGCGCGCATTCAAAGGCTGGCAGGGTGTTTTCCGGCGCGATCTTGTTCGCGCCACGGTGACAGACCGTGCGAAACGGCAGGCCGCGCCCCGGCTGGTTGACCAGTTCGGGCCGGTCCGAGCAGATACCAACCACCGGACGCGTGCGCAGCGCGGCCATACGCGCGGGGTCTTCCTCGTGCCACAGGGCGATGCACTGGCCATTGGCGAAGGCACGGTCGAACAGCGCATCGGTCAGCGTGTCCTGCGGGCGGTCCATACGCTCCCAACACAGGTGGATCACATCGGCGCCGGCGGCATAGGCAAAGGGCTCTGCCCCCAGCGGGACCAGAACGCTGCGGGGGTAGGGGCTTTGGGCCGTGTCCAGCATCTGTGCCGCGCGCGGGTCAAAGGCCCCCAGAATGGCGCGGTCGATGCGGTGGCGGCGCAGCATTTCCAGCGTGGGCAGGGTGGCGTCGGTGTCTTTTATGTCGGCGTAGATTGCGGCGCCCAGACGGGCGGCCTCTGCCAGCACATCATCGAGCAGGGGACAGGGGCGGGCGGCTTGTGTGGTGGCGGACAGGATATCGGCGTAATCGGTGTCTTTGATCTTGCGCCCGTCGGGGAGGATCTTGTCATGAAAGGCGATGATCTGGCCGTCGCGGGTCAGGCGGATGTCCACCTCCCACATATCTGCGCCGAGGTCATGCGCCAGACGAAAGGCCCGCAGCGTGTTGTCCGGCGCATAGGCAGAGGCCCCGCGATGGGCGATGGCAAGGGGCTGTTGCGGGCGGGTCCAGTCGGGCAGCGTCACAGGCGCACCCCCGATGGGTCGAACAGGTGGACGCGGGCCATATCGACCTGCCATGCGACATGCTGGTTCAGCGTAAAGGCGTGACCGGCGGGCACGATGGCGCGCAGCCATTGGCCATCGGGCAGGGTCACGTCAATCAGATCCTCGCGCCCTTGGGGTTCGATAAAGGTGATGCGACCGCTTAAGCCGGGGCCTGCGTGCTGGGGGCCGAAATGTTCGGGGCGGATGCCCAGTGTGACCGGCCCTTGTACAGCTGCGGGGCAGGGCAGGCTGTTGGGGCCGAGGGTCAGCTGATCTGCCGCCGTGGCCTGCACAAAGCTGATGGGTGGGTTGCCCAGAAAGCCCGCCACATAGCGCGAGGCGGGGCGTTCGTACATCTCAGAGGGCGTGCTGATCTGTTCGATGCGCCCGTCTTTCATCAGGGCAATGCGGTCGCACATGGACATCGCCTCGATCTGGTCGTGGGTCACAAGGATCGCGGTGATGCCGGTTTCGCGTTGCAGCCGCCGGATTTCCGAGCGCATTTCCAGCCGCAGTTTGGCGTCGAGGTTCGCCAGCGGTTCGTCCAGCAGCAGCACGTCCGGTTTGCGCACCAGCGCACGGGCCAGCGCCACGCGCTGTTGTTGTCCGCCCGAGAGTTGCTGCGGCTTGCGGTCCAGCAGGTTGGCGATCTGCACCAGTTCGGCCATCTCGTGCACGCGGGCGCGGATCTCGGCCGTCTTGAGGCCCTGCACCTTTAGCGGGAAGCCTATGTTTTGCGCCACGCTCATATGTGGATAGAGGGCGTAGTTCTGGAACACGACGCCCACGGGGCGGTCCTGCGGGGGCAGGGTGGTCACGTCGCGGTCCCCGAAATGCAGGCGGCCTGCGTCGATGCGGTGGATGCCGCTGACGGCGAACAGCGTGGTGGATTTGCCGCAGCCCGACGGCCCGAGCAGGGCGATCATCTCGCCCGAGGCGATGTCAAGCGACATATCGTCGATCACCGTGGTGTCGCCGAACCGTTTGGTAAAGTTGTGCAATGAGATCTGCATCAGCCTTTCGTGCCTCCGCCATAGATGTTCATGAGCCGTTTCTGGAACAGCAGGTAGACGGCGATGACGGGCAATGCGTAGAACATGCCGATCGCCTTAAAGAGCCCGTAGTCAGGGCGGGTATCATCCGCGATGACCGCGTTCATGTAGGTGGCCAGCACCTGTGCATCGGCACCGGGTGCCAGCACCAGCGGCAGGATGAATTCCGACCAGCCTGCGAGGAACGAAAAGATCAGCAGCGCGGACAGTCCGGGGCCGACTTGCGGCAAGATCAGTTCGCGCCAGACGCGAAAGCGCGAGGCCCCGTCCTGCACGCCGGCCATCTCGATCTCCCACGGGACGGCGTCGTAGAAACCTTTCATGATCCAGATGCCAAAGGGCAGCTCCAGCGCGGCCTTGACCAAAATCACCCCCATCAGGCTGTCGTAGAGCCCAAGGAACTGCAGCACGATAAAGATCGCGATGATCAGGGTAATCGTGGGAAAGGCGTGCAGCATGATCAGCCCCGCCAGAAAGAACCGCCGCGCGGGAAAGTTCAGCCGCGACAGCGCATAGGCGGCGGTGATCGAAAAGGCGCAGACCAGCAGCGCGGTGGAGGCCGCGAAGACAAAGGTGTTGAAGGTCACACGCCAGATCGACGGGCGCGCGCTGTCGATCTGGGTCCACAGGAAGCGCCAGTTTTCCAGCTCCCATGCGCGGGGCAGGATGCCGCCGGGTGCCGGACGCGAGACGCTGTCGATGATCTGGAAGGCATACATGATCACCAGCGGGGCGGAGATCAGCGCCAGTGCTGTGACCAACAGTCGGTTGCCGGAATGGGTCATTGTTCAATCCTTGGCTTGGCGACAAGCGCGGAGAAGTTGAAGAACCGCAGGTAGAGCGCGGACAACAGGATGCCGATGACCACCAGCGCCAGCGCATAGGCCGCGCCCAACCCGTATTCGAGGTTCCCGCCATAGTTCGACAGGGCGGTGTGATAGGCGGCAAGCGCCCAGACCTCGGTCTGGCGGCCGGGGCCGCCGTCGGTGGCCAGTAGGATGTATTCAAACGAGGTCAGCAGCGACAGCGTCTGGTAGGAGGTGATGAACAGGATCGGCCAACGCATCTGTGGCAGCAGCACATGGCGCACCTGTTGCCAGCGGTTCGCCCCGTCCACCTGCGCGGCATACAGCTGGGTCTGCGGGATGGCGCGCAGCGCAGAGGTGAACAGGATCATCCCCAGCGACGCGCCGACACAGCCGTTGATCAGCACGATAAAGGTCCAGGCGTGGGTGGCGGTGTGGCGCATCCAGTTGATCGGCTCGACGCCAAAGGGGCGCAGTATGGCCGAGATAAACCCCTGATCCCATGTCAGCCATTGCCACATCAGCACATAAAGCACCGGCGGCAGGATGCGGGGCAGAAACCAGATGGCGCGAAAGGTCTGGGCGCTGCGGTTGGGCAGGTAGAATGTCGACAGGGCCAGAAACAGCCCCACGCTTACGTTGAATGTCAGCGTCAGCGCCACGTAGATCACCGTGTTCAGCGCATAGCGCCACGTGGCGGGCAGCTCCCACAACAGTTCAAAATTCTGGGTGGTGAAGGTCCAGCCGGTGTAGGCCGCGTCAGTCAGCGCGGCGTGATCGGTCTGGGGCACGCCCAGATCGGTGATGGCGGTCTGAAACGCGGCTTCGTTGTCGAACCGCTGGCCAAGGATCGAGACGCGGAACAGCTCGGCTGCGGTTTTGCGGTCGCGCACTTTGCGCAAGGGTTCGCGGCGCAGGTCCTTGAGCGCGCGTTCCATGGCGCGGCGGTCGTCAAAGCGCGCGCCATCATGCAGGCTGGCCAGTTCCTCGGCGCGGCTGTCCCCGAAATCGGCGGCAAAGCGTGCCAGCGTGTCGGGCTGCACCGCATAGCCCGCGCCGGTCAAAAGCGTCACGGTCTGGTCAATGACACCGGCGGCGGGCAGGCGGCGCAGATCGCTTTCGCTGATCTGGTAGTCACCGCCCAGAATGCCGGTGGAGGTGCTCATATTGGTGAAGGCAAAGACCACCGTCAGCACCACGGGCAGCAGGAAGAACATCACCGTGGCCAGCAGCGCAGGACCGATAAAGCCAAGGCCCAGAAGGGTCTGTCGGGACATGATGAGGCTCCTTTGATGCAGGGGGAGCGGCGGCCCCGGATCATGGGGCCGCCGCTGGTGTTTGCACGGTTAGCGGACGATCAGCTCGTCACCCAAGGTGGCGGTCAGCTGTGCCTCGACCTCTGCCACGGCCTCGGCCGGGGTTTGCACGCCGGTCCATGCCGCTTCGAGCCCTTTGAACATCGCCTCGGAGAAGGCGCCGTAGTTGGGGTGGTTGGGCTGGGCGTTGGCGTGGGGCAGCAGGACCTCTGTGGCCTCGGCGGCCCAGCGGTCACCGGCATAGAGATCCACACCGGCCTCTGCCTGACCGATGGCGAGATGCGAGGATTTGATTGCATGCAGCGTGTTCAGGCGCGGCTCTGACGCGATGGCCACCAGTTGGGCTGCGATCTCCTCGGCGCGGTCGTCGGCCTGATCGGTCAGCAGATAAACCAGCGGATGGGTCACGGTGTTGGCGCGGCCCGTGTCGTTGCCCGCGGGGATCAGGGTAAAGCCGATGGTGCCAAAGAAGTCGTCGTTGCCTTCCTTGCCGGTGTAGCGGCCATAGTGCCATGTGCCGCCGTGCCAGAAGGCCGCCTTGCCGCTGGCGACTTCGGAATACCACTGGTCCCAGTCGGTGCCGATGTGGTTCTTGCGGGTCACGCCCGCCGCAACCGCGTCGACAAAGAACTGGTACATCTCTTCCATGGCGGCGCGGTCAAACACCAGCTTGCCGCTGTCCGCATCCATCAGCTCGCCGCCGAAGGACTGGTAGAATTGCGCGTAATCGGGACCGTTGGAGACGCGCGGATAAAAGCCGTAGCCCTCTTCGACGAGGCCCATGTCAACCGCCTTGGTGGCGTCGGCCAGCATGTCGCGCAGGGTGTAGTCGCCGGATTTTACGCGGTCCACCATGGCGTCCATGTCGGCTTGGTCATAGCCGAGCTGGGCGAAGGTGTCTTTCCAGTAAAAGAACGGGCGGCTTTCGGCGTCCTGCGGCACACCCCATTGCACACCGTCAAAGGCGGCGATTTCCATCAGGTTGCCGTACACGTTGTTGAGCGGCCATGCGTCGAGGTCGATGTAATCCTCGACCGGCACGATGTAGCCCGCAGAGGCCCAAGGCGCGATATCAAGGTGGGAGGTCACCACGATGTTGGGCGCATTGCCTGCCTCGGCGCCCAGCGTGACCGCCTGTTTGAAGCCGTCCCAGCCGTCGAAATCGCGTTTGCCTTCGACGGTGATGTTAAGCTCTTCGCCGCGAATGGCGGCTTCGCGCGACAGAATGTCGGCGGCGATCTGGATGTTGTCGATGCGGTAATGGTCACTGTCGTTAGAGCCGCCGGCCCAAACGGTGATGGTGATGTCTTCGGCCAAAACCGGCGTGGCGGCTGTTGCAGCAATCAGCGCGAGGGCGCAAGTCGTCTGTTTCATTGCAATCCATGTCCTAAGCTGGTGGTGTGCGCAGCGAGGAGGTGCACACGTGTGCACAGGAGTGGCGGGTTTGTGTAACAGCCACACAGGCATTGCGTGTCAGTTCTGTGAAAATCGCTGCACAGCGGTGCAGGGCGGGCATGACCGCTGCAACCACGGGACTGCAAAACTGGAGGGTGGGGCGGCTTGACCCTTTTTGCGGGCACCACCTAGAAAGTCGCAGATTTCGCGTGCCTGTGGGTTTTTGGCACGGGTTTGCCCTGTGGTGTTAGGCTGCGGGCAATGCGGGGGGTGGTCATAGCGGGCCAGCCGCCGCAGGACTTTCAGGGAGGAGATACAATGACACATTTTACACGCCGCGCGACCTTGGGGCTGATCGGGGGGGCTGTGGCCTCGCCCTTTGTCGTGCGCTCTGCGCGGGCGGGGACGGCTGTGAATGTCGGCGCGCTGCGCTTTGTCAGCCATGCGCCCAGCTACATCGCCTATGAACGTGGCTATTTCACCGAGGCCGGTCTGGACGTGAGCTTTGATTTCTTCGAGGCGGCGCAGCCTATGGCGGTGGCGATTGCCTCTGGCGATACCGACTATGCGATGACGGCAATTTCCGGCGGGCTGATTTCGCTGGCCGACAAAGGCGTGGCCAAGGTGATCGGCGGTGCGCTGGCCGAGGAAAAGGGCATTTCGGGGCAAAAGATCCTTGCCTCCAATGCGGCGTTCGAGGCCGGTTTGAAAACGCCTGCCGATCTGGATGGCCGCAGCTTCGGCATGACACAGGCGGGGTCGTCGTTCCATTATATGGGATCGCAGATCGCCGCCGCCGAGGATGTGGATCTGAAGTTCAAGCCGCTGCAAAAGACCGGTGCGGTGATTGGTGCGATCAAGTCGGGCCAGATCGACGCGTGGTCCATCGTGCCGCATATCGCAAAGCCGCTGGCCGATGCCGGTGCGGTGCAGATCATTGGCGAGGTCGCCGATTACATCCCCGACTATCAGGTGACGACGGTGTTCACCTCGGCGCGCAATGCCTCCGATGCGCCGGAACAGACGCGCGCGTTTTTGTACGCACTGTCGCGGGGGGCTGCGGATTTCAACGCGGCACTGGTCGACAACACCGCCGAGGCCGAGGAGCGCGAGGAGATCATCGCCCTGCTGGCCCGCAACATCTACCCCGACCGCGAGCTTGAGGCCGCGCGCGCGCCCATCGTCAACGGGGCCATGCGGATCAACGCGGATATGGGGCTGAACGCGGCCTCTGTGGCCAACCAGCTTGATTGGTTCAAATCCGAAGGTCTGGTGAAATCCTCGGTCAGCTACGAGACGCTGGTCGACGAAAGCTATGTCGACATCCTGTCGTAACATCTTTGACTGTCAGGCCCCGATGCGGGCCTGACGGCTGCTCGGAAAGCGGACCCTATGGAACTCAGACTCGAAGGCGTTTCGCATCGCTATGGCGATGTGGAGGTCATTCGCAATATCGACCTGTCCCTGCCGCAAGGGCAGATCACCTGCATCGTGGGGCCGTCGGGCTGTGGCAAATCCACCCTGTTGCGGTTTCTGGGCGGGTTGGAGCGTCCCACCAGCGGGCAGGTTGTGCAACTGGGCGAGCCGCCCGCAGACAGTCTGAACCCGCTGACCTATGTGTTTCAGGATTTTGCCCTGCTGCCGTGGCGCAGCGTCGAGGGGAATATCTCGTTGATCCTGCGCGATCACGGGGTGCGTGGCGCACGGGCTGAGGCGATCATTGCCGATGTTCTGGCCCGCACGAAGCTGTCGGATTTCCGCAAGGCGCTGCCGAAACAATTGTCCGGCGGGATGAAGCAGCGGGTGGCCATCGCGCGGGCGCTTGCGGTCAATCCGGCGGTGCTGTTGATGGACGAGCCGCTGTCCGCGCTGGACAGCCAGACGCGCGATTTGCTGATGGATGATCTGGTGGGGCTGTGGCAGCGCGCGCCCTTTACCGCCTGTTACGTGACCCACAATCTGGCCGAGGCCGTCCGGCTGGGCCATCGCATCGTGGTTCTGTCGCGCCGTCCCGGACAAATCCGCGAGGTGGTCGAGATCGACACGCCTCTGGCCGAACGACAGGGCGACGATCCGGCGCTGGACCGTGTGCAGGCCCATCTGTGGGGTCTGATGCGGGCCGAGGCAGAGGCCGCAGATATGGAGCTGTTGGATGAGTGACGTGACCCCCTCTGTGGCGCAGGCCACCGCGCGCCCCGTGCCGTTTCGTGGGGGCGGGTTCCGCCCCGCGCAGCCGCGCTGGGTCGGGCTGGCGGTCTTTGTGCTGTTGATCGGATTTCTGGAATGGGGCACCCGCGCGGGCGTGGTGTCGCAGTTGACGATGCCCCGCCCGTCGGATGTGGCGCTGACCCTGTGGGATCTGGCCGTGTCGGGCGCGCTGTGGGTCAACCTTGGCCCGTCGCTGATGCGGTTGCTGGTGGGCGGCGTGCTGGGCGCGTCTGTGGGCATCGCGGTGGGTGTGATGATCGGGCTGTTCTCGGCGGTGCGCGCGGGGCTGGTGCCCTTGGTCGCGGCGCTGTTCCCGATCCCCAAAATCGCGCTGCTGCCGCTGTTCGTGATCTGGTTCGGCATTGACGAGGCGTCGAAATACGCGCTGATCGCTTTTGGGACGTTTACGCCCACAGTTGTTGCGACCTATGGCGCGGTGGACAATGTGGACCGGTCGTTGATCCGCATGGGGCAAAGCTTTGGCCTGCGGTGGTCGACCATTGTTTTGCGCATCGTGCTGCCCGGTGCCATGCCGGGGATCCTGTCGGGGCTGCGGGTCAGTCTGGCGATTGCCATCATCCTGCTGGTCGCGGCCGAGATGCTGGGCGCGGAACACGGGATCGGCGCCTATATCCTGCAGGCGGGGTCGCTGTATGATCTGGAACGGCTGTTCGCCGGCGTCACCATCCTGTCGGTTCTGGGGGTGATCCTGTCGGCGCTGGTGGGGCTGGTGGAACGTCGCATTCTGGCATGGCGCAGCTGACGCGCGGCGTGGGTGACTTTGCCTGCGCGCTGCGCTAGGGCTGGTCTGGATCACGCAACGTAAGGGGCCGGACGTGAACACGCGATTTCTGGAAACATTTGTTGCGGTGGCCAATCTGGGCAGCTTTCGCGCGGCGGCAGAGCATCTGAACGTCTCGCAGGCCACGGTGTCGAGCCGCATTTCCGCGCTGGAAACAGAGCTGCGGGTGGATCTGTTTGACCGTGAATTCCACGCCACCCGCATCACCGTGGCGGGGGCGCTGATCTTGGACAAGGCGCAGGACATGCTCGCGATGGAGCGGAACCTGCGCATGACCCTGACCGATCCGGCGACGGCGGTGGGGCGGGTGCGTCTGGGGCTGGTGTCTTCGGTGGTGCACACCTGGCTGTGTGACCTGATCGAGGAGGTCGCCCGCGTCTACCCCCGGCTGGAGCTGGAACTGACGGTGGAGCCCACGCCCAACATTGCCGCCGCGTTCGAGCGTGGCACGCTGGACATGCTGCTGACGACAGAGCCGCGGCATGACGAAACCTGCGTCTGTGTCGACCTGCCAGAGCTGCCGATGGGCTGGTTTGGCCCCGAAGGGATGCGCGGCGAAAAGCTGACGCTGGCGGATGTGGTGAACGGGCCGTTAATCACCTTTACCCGCAATTCACGGCCCCATGCCAACGTGCTGGCCCTGTTCGAGGAACGCGGCCTGCGCCCGTCGATCGTGCATTGCATCACCTCGATGGCGGCGATTGCGCGGCTGACACGGCGCGGGCTGGGGGTGGCGACCTTACCGCGCGCCAGCGATCTGGACGGGCCGGGGTTGGCAGAGCTGGACGTGGACGGCACGCTGCCCGGTCTGCCGCTGTATTGCCTGTGGCGGCGGTCCACCGATGCGGGCGTCTACAAGGCGATTTCCGAACTGGCCACCGACTGCGCCTTTCAGCATCAGGCCAATCTTTAGGCGGTTTGTGAACGGGTGATCGGAAAACCTGATCACCCCCTGTTAGATAAATCCGTTTTTGCTGCGGCGTACTTTGCGTCAAGGTTGGTTAACACCCATCGAACGGGCGAGACCCCACAGCGCGACCGGCAGCATCTGTTGGCGCGGTGACGGGACAGGCTTGCCCAAACATCAGGATACCCGATGACCCAGATCCGCGAGACCGAACAGGCGCAGCTTTTCGTATGGAGCGACATCGACCCCGACCACGAGGCGGATTTCAACCAGTGGTATGACCGCGAGCACATGGAAGAGCGCGTGCGCATTCCCGGCTTTACCGGCGCGCGCCGCTATCGTGCGGTGTCGGGATCGGCGCGGCGCTATCTGGCGCTGTACCGTGCCAGCGCCCTGTCCGATTTCACCTCTGCCGCCTACCAAAAGGCGTTTACAAAACAGACTCAGTGGTCTGTCACCAACTTTGGCCGCATGTCGAACACCCGCCGCCGCGTGATGCATGTGGCGCAAGAGGGTGGCTTTGGCTGGGGTGGCGCGCTGGTGCTGATCGAACTGGCGCCCGGCGTGGTCGATCCGTCGGTCATGACCACTCTCATGCAGGGGTTGATGAGCACTGAGGGCGTGCTGCGCGTCCACCACATGATCCCTGACGAGACCCTGTCGACCCCGCTGCCGTCCGAGGCCACCGAAGGCCGCGTTCTTGCGCCCTGTCTGGCGGTGGATGTGTCGTCGGAGCCGATTGCCGAGGCGACCTTGCGCTATCTGACCGAAGAGCTCGGCGGTGCGGTACGCGAGGCAGAGACCTTTCGTCTGATGTGGGCACTGGACGAACACGACTTGCCCGCTTTGGACGATTGACCTAGACCTGCCTGTCTTGCCCTTGGGGCAGGGCGGGCCAAAAAACACCACCCCAACAAGGAGATACCACTATGAAACGCTTTCTGATCGGGGCCGCTTTGGCCGCATTGACCGCAGGTGTGGCACAGGCCGAGACATGGAAAATGTCCGCTGACGCGCCCGACGGCAACTACCTGACCCAGAACATCCGCGCCTTTGCCGAAGACGTGGCGCGCCTGTCCGAGGGCGAACTGGACATCGACGTTGTGTCCAACTCTGTGCTGCTGAAGCGCGCCGAGCTCAAGCGCGGCGTCCAGCGCGGCATCGTCCCGATTGGCGAGGTGCTGATCTCTGCCCTTGGCAACGAGGACGCGGTGTATTCCGCCGATGCGGTGCCGCTGATGGCCACCACATTCGACGAGGCGCGCGCCCTGTGGGCCGCATCGCGCCCCATCTACGAAGAAAAGCTGGCCGAGGAGGGTCTGGTCCTGCTTTTCGCCGCGCCCTGGCCGCCGCAGGGGGTCTACATGAACAAAGAGGTCAGCGATGCGTCCTCTTTCGATGGTGTGAAATTCCGCGCCTACAACCCGTCGACCGCCCGTCTGGCAGAGCTGCTGGGCGCTGTGCCCGCAACCATCGCCACCTCGGAAATCAGTCAGGCGTTTTCCACCGGCGTTATCAACGGGATGATCACATCGCCCTCGACCGGTGTGGACAGCCAGGCATGGGATTTCGTGTCGCACTATTATGATGTGCAGGCCTTCCTGCCCAAGAACATGGTGATCGTGAACAAATCCGCCTACGACAGCCTGTCCCCCGAGGTGCAGGAGGCGCTGATGGAAGCGGCCAAGATCGCCGAGGACCGCGGGTTCGAGATGGCCGAGGAAGCCACCGGCGTGGCCACCGATACCATGGCGGAGAACGGCATGAACGTGCTGCCCACGCCCGAAGGTCTGGCCGCCGATTTCGAAGGGATCGCCGCCACAATGCAGGCCGAATGGCTGGAGCAGGCGGGCGAGAACGGTCAAAAGATCGTCGACGCCCTGAACTGATCGACCAAGCGGGGCCGCGTGTTTCGACATGCGGCCCCTTTGCGTAGGGGGCCTGCCCCGCTGCGCATCACGCCGCCACGCGATAGGAGCCTTCTGCCATGGTGCTGACACGCCACCTGTTCAACATTTGTGGGGCCTTGGCCGCGCTGTCCCTGCTGGGGATTGCCGCGCTGATCCTTGCCCAGATCGGGCTGCGCCTGATGGGCAGCCAGATCCCCTCTGCCGATGATTTCGCCGCTTGGGGGTTGAGCGCGTCGATCTTTCTGGGTCTGCCCGCAGCGCTTGTGCATGGCGACCATATCCGCGTGACCTCTCTGCGCCAACTTTTGCCCGCCAAGCTGGGGCATATCGCCGATATCCTCGCGTCGGGTTTTGCCACGGCGATGATGGGCTGGGTCGCTTGGGCGATCTTTGCCTATGTCGAGGAAAGCTGGGTCTACAATGATGTCAGCCAAGGCATCGTGGCGGTGCCTTTGTGGATCCCGCAATCGGGCATGCTGGTGGGATCGGTGCTGTTTGCCATCGCGCTGGCGGAACGCACGTTGCGGCTGATCCTTGGTCTGCCGGTCGAAAAAGACGACACCGAAGAACAGGGCCACGGAGAATAATCATGGATATTGCACTGCAATCCGGCGTCCTGATCGTGACGCTGCTGGTCCTGCTGGGGGCCGGTGTCTGGGTGGGCGTGGCGCTGCTGGCCTCTGCCGTTGTGATCTTTGCGATCTTTACCTCGACGCCGGTGGACGCGATCCTTGGCACCACGATGTGGGCGCATTCCGCAAGCTGGACGCTGACCGCGCTGCCGCTGTTCATCTGGATGGGAGAGATCCTGTACCGCACCCGTCTGGCCGAAGATCTGTTCTCCGGTCTGGCCCCTTGGGTCGGGCGGCTGCCTGGCGGTCTGGCGCATGTGAACGTGGTGGGCTGCGGGATCTTTGCCGCCGTGTCGGGCTCGTCTGCTGCGACCACCGCCACCGTGGGGCGCATCTCGCTGCCCGAGCTGAAATCGCGCGGCTATGCCGACCGGCTGTCTATCGGGTCGCTGGCAGGGTCGGGCACGCTGGGTCTGTTGATCCCGCCATCCATTGTGATGATCGTCTACGGTGTTGCGGCGCAGGTGTCGATCAACCGTCTGTTCATCGCAGGGGTGGTGCCGGGGCTGATGCTGATGGTGATGTTTTCCAGCTACATCGCCATCTGGTCCAAGCTCAATCCCGAAGGCGTGCCCGCTCCGGAGGATCGCATCACCCTTGGCGAGCGTCTGCGCCGTCTGCGCCTGTTGCTGCCGGTGGTGGGGCTGATCATCGGTGTGATCGGGTCGATCTATGCCGGTGTGGCCACCGCGACCGAAGCCGCCGCCATTGGCGTAGCCGGTGCGCTGATCATCGCGGCCCTTGGCGGGTCGCTGAACCTGCGCACCTTTATCGACTCGCTTTATGGGGCGACGCGGACCTCGGCGATGATCGGTCTGATCCTGCTGGGAGCGGCCTTTCTGACCTCGGCCATGAGCTTTTCCGGCCTGCCTGCGCAACTGGCCGAGATCATCTCCGGCAGCGGGCTGGGGCCTGCGGGGCTGATCGCGGTGCTGACGGTGTTCTTTGTGCTGCTGGGCTGCTTTCTGGACGGGATTTCCATCGTGGTTCTGACCACATCGGTGGTGATGCCTGCGGTGGCCGCCGTGGGGATCGATCCGGTCTGGTTCGGCATCTACCTGATTATCGTGGTCGAGATGGCCCAGATCACGCCGCCGCTTGGCTTTAACCTGTTTGTGATCCAGAACCTGACGGGCAAATCCATCTTCGAGATCACGCGGATGGTGCTGCCCTATTTCATGATCCTCGTGCTGGCAGTGGTGCTGTTGACGGCTTTCCCGCAGATCGCCACGTGGCTTGTGCAACAAACGCTGTAAGGAGGACAGCCATGACCCAGACCCCGCAAAAGCGTTTGGACGCAAGCCGCGCGCAGGCCAAAGCCCCGGATTTCACCGCCGTGTTTGACGATCCCGTCACAGGGCAGGGGGCGCTGAGCGGTCTGACGGTGGCGGTCAAGGATCTGTTCGACGTGGCAGGGCATGTGACCCGCGCCGGCACGCGAGTGCGCGCAGATGGCGCGCCCGCGCTGGCCGATGCCACGGCTGTGGCACGGTTGCGCGCCGCAGGGGCCGGTCTGGTGGGGCATGCGAATATGACGGAATACGCCTATTCCGGCCTTGGGCTGAACCCGCATTACGGCACGCCGCTGACACCGCTGCGGGCGGGGTGCATCGCGGGCGGGTCCACATCGGGCGGCGCCTCTGCCGTGGCGCGTGGCGTGGCGGATGTGGCGCTGGGGACGGACACCGGCGGATCGGCCCGCATTCCGGCGGCGTTTTGTGGCCTGTACGGGTTCAAGCCCACGGCCAGCAGCGTGCCGCGTGACGGGGCGGTGGCTCTGTCGCATTCGCTGGACAGCGTGGGCGTCATGGTGCGCGAGGCGGGCTTACTGCGTCCGGTGCTGGATGTGCTGCGCGATGCGCCTTTGGGACAGGCCGCTGTGCCGCGCCGGATTATCGTGCCGCAGAACTTTGGCCTCGACGGGGTAGATGCCGAGGTGGCGGAGGCGTTCGAGGCAGCTGTCACCGCGCTGGAGCACGCGGGCTTTGCGGTGGAACGTTTGGCGCTGGACATCTTTGATCGCTACCGCGCCTTGCCGGTGTGGCAGTTCTCGGCCGTGGAATCGCGCGCCCATCACGGCGCGGAATACGATCATCAGCGCGAGGCACTGGACCCGCGTGTGGCGTCGCGCATGGCGCGGGCCGACGGGGTCAGCGCCATTGATTTTGCCCGCACTTTGGCCGCGCGCGAGGCTTTGCGCGCCGAGGCGGCAAGGCTGTTTTCAAACGCGGTGATCGCCCTGCCCACTGTGGCCATTCTGCCGCCCGCCTTGGATGCGCTGGCCGAGGATGCGGAATATGACCGGATCAACCTTCTGGCGCTGCGCAACACGTCCTTTGGCAATGTGATCGACGGCTGTTCGGTGTCGTTGCCGCTGGCGGACTGTGCCGGTGCAGGGCTGATGCTGACTGCGGCGGGGGGCTGTGACGCGGCGCTGGTGGCCATGGCCGAGGCGCTGCAGGGCAGGCTATGAGGCCCGCGCCTATCATAGCGCTCGGGGCGCAGCGCTATCGGGTCGACCACATTCGCCACGATCTGCTGAGCGGTATTTGTGATGTGGCCATGTTGGCGGATCGCATCGTCGTGCTGCGGCGGGGCGCGCCGGAACTGGTGGTGATGGATCTGGCCGGAGAGGTTATGACCACCGCCGATCTGCCGGATTTTGTCTGGCCGCATGGTCTGCGCGCCAGTGCGGAGGGGCTGGCGGTGACGGATGTGGACGGCCATAAGGTCGTCTTTCTGTCGCCTGATCTGATCGAGACAGGCCGCCTGCATTGCGACAACAGACCAGCGCTGGGGCGTCCCTTTAACCACCCGACGGATTGTGTGCAGGGGCCTGACGGGCGCTGGTATGTCTCGGACGGCTACGGCAACGCGATGGTGCATATCTTTGACGCGGGCGGCGCGCATCTGCGCAGCTTTGGTCAGCCGGGAGAGGCACCGGGCGCGTTTTCCACCCCGCATAACGTGGCCTTTGACGCCGCCGGTCGGCTGTGCGTCGCCGACCGAGAGAACAATCGCGTGCAGCGGTTCGACCCCGAGGGCCGGTATCTCGACAGCATCACCGGTGTGTACAAGCCGATGGCTTTGGCCATGACGGGCGACGGGCTGTTGCTGGTGACCGATCAGACGCCGCGCCTGTCGGCCTATGACGCGCAGGGCACGCTGGTCGGGCGCTGCCGGACGTTTTCGATTTTCGGCCATGGTCTGGCGGTGACGGCCCAAGGCGTGATCGTGATCGCCGAGATGTCGCCCGACCGTGTCAGCCTGCTTACCCCGATCGCGGACTGAGGGGCGCCAGATCAGCGCCCCCCTTCGCCGTCAGGCGGTTTGCGCGGCGGAGACTTCGGTCTCCAGCCGCTTGGCCGCAGCCCCCGGTGCCGCCCCCCAGCCTGCGATCAGACGGTAGAACACCGGCGTCAGGAACAGGGTAAACACCGTGGCAAAGCCCAGCCCGCCGACAATCACCCAGCCCACAGCAATGCGCGCCTCTGCCCCCGCGCCAGAGGTCAAGATCAACGGCAGGCCGCCAAAGATCGTCGACACCATGGTCATCATCACAGGCCGGATGCGCAGACGCATGGCATTGCGGATGGCGCTGTCGATGTTCTGGCCTTCCTCGCGCAGTTGGTTGGCAAATTCGACGATCAGGATGCCGTTCTTGGCCATCACACCGATCAGCATCACCAGACCGATCTGGCTGTAGTAGTTCAGCGACCCGCCCGACAGGGAAATGGCCAGAACGGCGGCTGCCAGACCAAAGGGCACGGTCAGCATGATCACCACCGCGCTGGTCACGCTTTCAAACTGGGCGGCGAGGACCAGAAAGACCACAATCATCGCCACGCCGAACACCATATACATGGAGCTGGTGCTTTCGCTCAGGGTTGCGGCCTCGCCGGTGAAGGTCACGCCCATGCCATCGGGCAGGATTTCGTCGGCCAGCGTGGTGGCGCGGTCCATGGCGGTGGACAGATCGACCCCGTCGCCAAGGTTGGCCTGCACGGACACCGACAAGGCACCGCCCTGACGTTCGATCTGTGCGGGGCTGACGGCCATTTCCAGCGTGGCAAGGGCGGACATGGGCACATAGCTGCCATCGTCAAGCCGGATGGAGATCGATTCGATATCCGACGGGTCGTCAATCGGCGGGCCACCGGGCACAAGGTTCACGTCTACCTCTGTGTCGTCCTGATAGACGCTGATGGCGGTTTCCCCCTGCACCATCGCGCTGAGCAGGCTGGTGACCTCGGCGCTGGTCAGCCCCATGTCGGCGGCGGCGGATTTGTCGATTGTGACCTGAAGCTGCGCATCCACCGCATCGTTGGACAGCTGCGGGTTGGCAAAGGTGTCGTCCTGCGCCATCGCCGCCACAAGGGATTCCGCCGCCGCCGTGATGGCATCGACATTGGTGCCGGTCACAGCCAGCGTCAGCCCGCTGCCGCCGCCACGGATGTTCAGGCTGTTGGTGGTGCGGGCGCTGACCTGCACGCCGGGCACCCGCGACAGCTTGCCGCTGATGTCGGAGACCAGAGAATCCTGCGTGAAATCACGGTCCTGCCAGTCGGGCAGGCGCACGATGATAAAGGCATTGGTGCCCCCGCCGACGCCGATGATGCTTTGCACCGTCTCGATCCGCCCGTCTTCGCGGTAAGGCGTCAGGATATCCTCGACCAGTGCGACCTGTTCATCGAGATAGCTTGCCGTGGTGTCAGAAGCCCCGCGCGCCTGCACCAGAAAGAAGCCGCGATCCTCGCTTGGGGTGACGGTGGAGGGCAGGGTGGTGGCCGCGCCCACGGCAATCATGACAAAGCCACCGGCCACCGCCAGAACCAGCAGCGGGGTGCGGATGGCAAAGTCGATCACATGGTCAAAGCCGCGCGACAGCGCATTGGGGGCGGTGATTGTCGGGGCTGCCGCCTGTCCGCGACCGGGGTCCAGCAACGCGCTGAGCACCGGCGCCAGCGTCAGCGCGGTAAAGGACGACAGCGTCACCGCAAAGGCCAGCACAAAGCCGAATTCGGAAAACACGCCGCCCGCCTGCCCGGGCAGGAAAGAAATCGGGATAAACACCGCAGCCAGCGTGGCGGTGGTGGAAATCACGGCAAAGAAGACCTCGTTCGTGCCGGCGGCTGCGGCGGCAAAGGGGCCCATCCCCTCCTTGCGTTTGCGCACGATGTTCTCGATCACAACGATGGCATCATCCACCACCATGCCCGTGGCCAGAACCAGCGCCAACAGGCTGATGGTGTTGACCGAAAACCCCGTCAGCCAGATCGCGGCCAGCGTCCCGATCAGCGCCACGGGAATCGTCACAGCCGGGATAAAGGTCGCACGGGCCGAGCGCAGAAAGGCAAAGATCACCACCACCACAATGCCGGTGGCCAGCAGGATCGAGGTAAAGACCTCGGAAATCGACCCTTCGATAAAGATCCCGTCGTCCGAGGTGACAAGCAGTTCGACCCCCTCCGGCATCTGGCGGCGCAGCTCTGCCACGGCGGTGCCCACCTCGCGCGAGATGTCGAGCGTGTTGCCGATGGACTGGCGGGTGATGTCCAGCCCGATGGCGGTCTGGCCATTCACGCGGGCAAAGACGTCACTGTCCTCGGGCAGCAGTTGCACAAGGGCGATGTCGGCCACCTGCGTCGTGTCGTTGACCTGAATTTCCTTAATCATGTCGACGGTGACATTCTCGTTCGCCACGCTCAGCGCAAGGGTCTGGGTCTGCGATTCCAGCTCGCCCAGCGGGGTGTCATCGCGCAGGATTTCCAGCGCATCGGCCACGTCGAACACATCCAGACCACGGCTGAGCATCGACGGCACGTTCAGCGTGACGCGGAATTCGTTGGGGCGGCTGCCGCGGACCGTCACTTCGGCGATGCCGTCGATGGTGGACAGGCGTTCATAGACCACATCCTCGGCCAGCCGTGTCAGCTCATCGAGCGAGGCATCTCCCAACAGCGCCAGACGGATGATCGCGTCGGAGTTGCTGTCGCTTTTGCTGACGGTGGGGTCATCCACATCATCGGGCAGCTGGCGCAGCGTGTCGGACACGATCTCGCGGGCCTCATTGGCGGCCACATCCACGTCCGTATCATCGGATAGATCAATCGTGATGCGGCTTTGCCCGCTGGAGGAGGTCGATTCCATATAGGACAGGCCTTCGAGCGCGCTGAGCGCGTCCTCCAGCACTTGGGTGATCTCCTTGTCGACCGTGGCGGGCACCGCGCCATCGTAATCGGTGCGCACAGACAGGACCGGCTGGTCCACGTCGGGCATTTCGCGCACGTCTACGGCTGTAAGCGCGGCGATGCCTGCGATGATGACCAGCAGGTTCAGAACGATGCCAAAGATCGGGCGCGCGACAAAGGTTTGGGCGAAACCCGATTTGCGCAGGGCGGATTCAATTGCCATTCTGACCACCACGCGGCTGGCTGGCGTCGACGACGGTGGCGCCCTCGCGCAGCTTGGCCGCGCCTTCGGTCACCACCATGGCACCCAAATCGACATCGGTGTCGATCCACAGCGTATTGCCGTCACGGTAGCGGATCGTGGCGGGGTGGCGGCTGACCTTGCCCTCGGTGGCAATCCAGATGCCCGCGCCGCTGCGGTCCCATGTCAGGGCGGTGGCGGGCACGGTGGGCATCGGGTCATAGTCCTGGCTCAGCCGCACGGCAAAGGTCATGCCGGGCAGCAGCAGTCCTTCGGAGTTGTCGATCTCGGCGCGGACGGTGGCGCTGCGGGTGACATCATCAAGGTTGGCATCGAATTCGGTGATCTCTCCGGTGAATGTCCGACCGGCATAGGTTGGCGTGCCGATGGTCACGCTGCGCCCCACCTCGAGAAAGGCGATGGAGCGTTCGGGCACCTCGAATTCGGCCACGATGCTGCTGGTGTCGACCACGGTGGCAATCGTCTCGCCCGATTGAAGGTAGTCGCCCACGGTCAGATCGGTCAGGCCGATGCGTCCGGCGATGGGCGCGCGGATGATGCGTTCGTCCACGGCGTCCTGTGCCAGACCGACGTTGGCCTCGGCCAGACGCAGGGCGACCTCGGCCTCTTGGATGGTGGCCCCTGCGACGGTCTGGCGGCCCAGCGTGTCATACCTGTCAAAGGTCGCCTGCGCCTGATCGCGTTCAGCCAGCCCGATCTCCAGCTCCAGCTGTTCGACGGTATCGTCAAGCTGCGCAATCACATCGCCTGCCTTCACCATGGGCTGGCTGGCGGGGCGGGTGTCCACCACCTGCCCGCTGACGCTGCTGATCACCGCGACGCTGCGCAGGGATTTGGCGCTGCCGACGGTGCGTAGCGTGGCGGTGTAGCTTTGCGCCTCAAGCGGGGCGAGCACGACAGTTGTCGCGCCACCGCCCCCACGTCGCCCGCCCGGACCGGGGCGCCCACCGCCTGCGGCCGGTGCCGCCTTGGCGCTGCTGTCCTCAGCCCCGCCCAGATAAGGCGCGACAATGGCAGGCAGGCCAAAGGTATAACTGTAGGCCCCGCATAAAATGGCGAGTGAAATGGTAAAAATCAGAATATTCCGCATACGGGCGTCCCTTGGCTGACAAAGCGCGAGCTATGGCTTCTTTACGCAGTGTCAGGGGATTCCCGTCGCAGAATTTGTTCTTTTTCATGCGGAATTGATACACATCCGCGTGATCGCCGGAATTAGCCGCAGTTAAAGGCCGCCACCCCTGCGCCAATCAGCACGATGCCCGCCAATGTCACAAGGCTTAGCGGCTCGGACAGCAGGGGGATGGCCATGAGCGCCGCCAGCGCAGGTGCTGCGGCCCCCATGGTGGCACAGCGTTCTGCCCCCAGCCGCATGATCGCAAATCCGTAGGTGACACTGGCAATGACGCCCACGCCCAAGCCCTGCACCAGCACAAAGGGGAGCGCCTGTATCAGGCTGTACTGCCCCCAGTTTGTGGGCACCGTGCCGGTTGCGACGAGCCCCAGCATCAGCGCGCTCGACGGCAGGGCAATCACCAGCGCGCAGCCCACAGGGTCCAGCCCGGACACCCGCATGGCGATGGTATAGGCGGCCCAGAACAGGCTGGCACACAGCAGGGCCGCCGCCCCTTGCCACGGCAGCGCCTGCCCTTGGGCCACGATCAACAAAAGCGCGCCGCCGGTGATCACACAAAGCGCCAGCATGCCGCGCCGCGACGGGCTTGTGCCGGTCAGAAGCCGCATCAGGATGGCAACGCCGACCGGTGCCATGCCCGCAATCAGCGCCGCCACATGCGCCGCAGAGGTCAGCGCCCCGCCGGTCACCGCCAGCGCAAAGAAGGGGATGCCCGCGCCCACAGCGATCACCGCACAGCAGCGCCAACCGGCGCGTCGGATCATCTTCAGGCGCGCGGGCAGGAACGGCAGGAACACCAGACCGGGCACCAACGCGCGGGCCAGTGCCACATCGCCAAAGGCCAGCGGGCTGGCGGCGGTGGCGCGGGTGGTCAACGCGAAGGCTGCCCAGATCAGCACCGTCAGCGCCATGGCAGCTATGCCGATGAGGCGCGCGCCATCGGCGGGCCGGGAGAGGGGGATGTTGGTGTCTGCCTGCATGTCTGTGCCCTTGAGTTCTGTCGGGGCAATATGCGCCAAAGCGCCTGCGGACGGATTGCGTAATAGATCAAGCGGAGGGTATATTTTAGCAGAATATGCCAAAAGGTGCGCCATGGACGACAAAGACCGCCAAATCATCCGCGAGCTGCAGCGGGACGGGCGGCTGACCAACCAGCAACTGTCAGAGCGGGTGAACCTGTCGCCCTCTCCATGCTTGCGGCGAGTGCGCAATCTGGAAAAGGCCGGGGTGATCCGGGGCTACACCGCCCTTGTGGACGAGGCGGAAATGGGCCTGTCGATGACCGCCTTTGTGCGCATCACGCTGGAACGCCATACCGAGGAAGTGTCGCGCAATTTCGAAGAAAGCGTGCGCCATATCGAGGAAATTCAGGACTGTTACGTCATGGCGGGCGGGGCGGATTACCTGCTGCGCGTGCTGGTCGCGGACCTGCAGGCCTACGAGCGCTTCGTGCGGCAAAAACTGCATCGCATTACGTCGATCGCGTCGATTGACACGGGTTTTGCCTATGGGGTGGTCAAGCGCGCGACGGTGTTCCCGCGCGACCAGTAAGCGCAGATTTTATTTCCCGACAAAAAGAATTGGTCTTGCGATTCGGCAATGCGCATCTTATGCGAGCGACATAAATGTGCAGATCGCATGCAGTTTTCGCTCGTGAAAAATGCAGCGACGGACACCAAAAGCCAGCCAACGCCAGCTTTGCCAAATCATACAAAGGGACAGACATGGCAAATGCGGGGAAAAGGCTCGCCAACGGGACGGCGTTGGCATTGGCGTGGACACTTGGGGCTGCGCCGGCAATGGCACAGGAGGGCACCGATCTTGGCGTGCTGGTCCTGACCGCCGAGGAACAGATCAAACAGGCGCTCGGGGTGTCGACGATCACCGCCGAGGATCTGGAAAAACAGCCCGTCGTCAATGACATCGCCGAAGCCATCCGCAAGATGCCCGGCGTGAACCTGAGCGGCACCTCGCCGTCCGGGCAGCGCGGCAACCAGCGTCAGGTCGATATTCGCGGCATGGGGCCGGAAAACGTGCTGATCCTGATCGACGGCAAGCCCGTGCTGTCGCGCACGGCGGTCAAACAGGGCCGGTCGGGTGAACGTGACACGCGGGGCGACACCAACTGGGTGCCCGCCGAGATGGTCGAAAGCATCGAGGTCATCCGTGGCCCGGCGGCGGCGCGCTACGGCTCTGGCGCGGCGGGTGGTGTGGTCAACATCATCACCAAAGCGCCCGAAGACGACCTGCTGCAACTGTCGATGAAATTCGATTCCCCCGAAAGCGATCTGGAAGGGGCAACGCAGCGCTACAACCTGCTGTGGGCCAAACGCCTGAACGAGGATTTCGCCCTGCGCTTCTCGGGCAGCTACAACAAGACCGAAGCCGATGATCCGGACGTCAACGAGGCGACGGCCGAATGTACCACGGACAGCACCACCGGCGAGGAGACCTGCGGAACCGTCGCAGCAGGGTCCGAAGGTGTGATCAATCAGGATGCTGAACTGCGCCTGACATGGCAGCCGAACACCACAGACACGTTCGATCTTGATCTGGGGTATTCGCGGCAGGGCAACCTGTATGCGGGCGATGTTCTGTTGGGCGGGCAGCTTGGGGCCAGCGGCAACGAGCTGATCAACAACCTTGCCGATGATGGTGAAGAAACCAATTCGATGACCCGCAATACGGTCGCGCTGACCCATCGCGGGGATTACGGCTGGGGCGGCATCATGAGCTATCTGCAGTACGAACACACCTCCAACCGTCGCCTGACCGAAGGCGCAGCGGGCGGTGGCGAAGGCCGCATCAACGCAGACGATACCTTTGACGAGGCGGTGCTGGAAGCGGTCGCGGGCAAGACCGAGGTCTATCTTGACCATGCGTTTGGCCAGCGCCCGTCAAGCCTGACGCTTGGCGCCGAAGTGCGGTGGGAGCGTCTGGATCTGGAGGATTACAGCTCTTTCAGCACGATTACTTCGGACGACGGGTCGTATGATTCCGAAAGCGGCGATCCCGTCACCGAGCAGTTGAATGTCGGCCTTTATGTCGAGGACAACATCCAATGGACCGACCGACTGACGCTGACCCCGTCGGCGCGTCTGGATTGGGGTGACAGCTTTGGCTGGAACGCTTCGGGGGGCCTGAACGCGTCTTATGCGCTCAGTGACGCATGGACGATCAAGGGCGGCGTGGCGCGGGCGTTCAAATCGCCGACGCTGTACCAGACATCGGACACCTATGTGTATGTGACCAACGGCAACGGCTGTCCCTATCCCAACTACCGCGATGGACCCTGCTACGTTCTGGGCAATGACGATCTTGATCCAGAAACCTCGATCAACTCGGAAATCGGTGTGGCCTACAACGGGCTGAACGGCATCAATGCGACGCTGACTTACTTCCACAACGATTACCGCGACAAGATCCAGGCTGGCACGCAACAGATCGGGTCCGCAGTGGTCGACGGTGACGACGTGCGCATCTACGAATGGATGAATGTCTCTGAATCGCGGGTCGAAGGGCTGGAGGGCAGCTTTTCCGCGCCGCTGCGCGACAACCTGACCTTCCGCGCGAATGGCACCTATATGATCGCGTCCGAGCAAGAGCTGGAGCTGGATGGCGGGTCCAACGTCACTGTGCCGCTGTCGCTGGTCCCCAAATACACGATCAACGCATCGTTGGAATGGCAGGCCACGGATCGGCTGTCGATCATCCCGTCGCTGACCCATTACGGCAAGATCGAGGCCACGGAATACAGCGCCACGACCGGCTATGCCGTGGATGATGCCGATCTGGAGGACCGCGACTCCTACACGCTGTACAACCTGTCGATGTCCTATGAGTTCGACAACGGTCTGGATCTCAGCGCGGGTGTGACCAACCTGTTCGACAAGGACATCCTGCGGTCGGGCGATGGGGCCAACACCTATAACGAACCCGGTCGGGCCTATTACGTCGGTCTGACCAAGACGTTCTGATCCTGTGCGCCTCCCGCAGCGATGTTGCGGGGGCGCTGACACCCCATCACGACACAAAAGGCGCGGAGATGATCCGAATTGCAATCGCAGCCCTGTTTTTCCAGACCCTTGCGGTGGTGGCGCAGCCAGCGTCCGACCCTTTGGGGCCATCGGTGATCGACACCGGCTCTGATATTGTCATGACGCATGACTTTACCCTGCCGTCGCCGGATGCGGGGCCGGATTACCGCGTGGGTGTGCTGGTGCCGCGCGGGCCCGCGCCTGAGGCGGGCTTTCCTGTGGTTTACATGCTGGACGGTCAGGCGGTGCTGGAGCTTTTGGATGACGGCACGCTTGCCGGTTTGCCGGACACAAGCCCCGCCGTGATTGTCACGCTGGGCTATGACACCGACGCGCGTTTCGCCACGCTGGCGCGGACCCGCGATTACACCCCCCCGGCCGAGGATGGCCAGCCCGTGGTTGATCCGCGCGACAGGCCCGCGGGCGAGGCGGCGGCGTTCTTGCAGCGGTTGCGCGCTGACGTGCTGCCCCGTGTGGCGCAGATCGCGCCGGTTGATGCGGGGCGCAGCACGCTGTGGGGACATTCCTATGGCGGGTTGTTTGTGCTGTATGCGGCGATGCAGGCGGACAGCCCCTTTGCCCAGCATGTCTCGGCCAGCCCTTCGCTGTGGTGGGACTACGCCAAGTTTATGGCAAGGCTGGAGCGTGCCGCGCCCGATTTCCCCAATCGCCCGCTGGCCCTGCATCAGGGGGCAGAGGAACGCGCCCGCGCCAGCCGTCCGACCAATCCCAACGCGCAAAAGCTGGTGCAGATGCGGGCGGCGCTGTCTGAGACCGCGTTCGAGGATCTCGCCGCCAGTTTGGCGGGGGCCGGTGTGCCGGTGCGTGAAACGGTCTTTCCGGGGCTCAGCCATGGCGAAAGCTTTGGGGCCTCGGCCCTGCACACGCTCAACGCGGTGTTTGCGGGGCGCGCGCCCTAGGCGGCGCAGCTTTTGCGGGGTGGTCCGACCCTGCCCGCTGTGATGTGCAGCGCGACATCAGCCACGGCCCCAACGGGCCGCAGCCAAGGGCAAACAGATGATCGGGGCCATGTCCCCATTGCTTGAAAGAGGCTGAACATGACGAAGATGACACAGACGGGATGGCGGCTTGGCGTGGCGCTGGGTGCGCTGCTGGTGGCCACGGCGGCCAGCGCCGACCCCTTTGCCGCCACAGGCACGTTTGACGGGCGCATCGGGGCCTCCGGTCCGAACCGTGGCCCCATCGTGGCAGGTGGCGAGGCGGTGATTGCCGCCCGTGGTCTGGCTGCGGGTCAGCAGATTACCCTGCGCCAAGGGGGCGAGGCGCTGGAAGGCGCGCCCTTCACCGCGTCCGAGGACGGCACATTGGAAACGCGGATTGCCATTCCCGCCAGCGCCGCCCCGGGCGTTTATCCGGTGGTGGTCGAGGCGGCAGGCGATGCGCCTTTTGCCACAATCATGGATCTCAAAGTTTCCAAACAGGTCGAGCCGATGGGTCAGGACGCGTATGATTTTCAGGCGGTCGAGATCGTCCAGAACCCCTATCAGGTTGCCGTGGGCAAGGAGGCTATCTTTGTCACCGGGGCGGTGGGCCGTCCGCCGGTCAAAGTGTCCGAGCTGGCCAAGCTGGACCCCGCCACGCTGGAAATCGTCGCCCGCGTGACCCCGCCAGAGGCCCCGCAGAACGACACAGGCCGTGGCGGCGGTGTCTTTGCCGTCTACGGTGTCGGTCTGGCCGAGGACGCCGGTCAGGTCTGGGTGACCAACACCCGCCAGAACAGCGTGGCGGTCTATTCCGCTGACGATCTGTCGCTGATCAAACAGTTCCCCGTGGACACCGTGGGCCATCCGCGCGATGCGGTCTATGCCAACGGCAAGGTCTATGTGACCGCGACCTTCGAGCCGAAGGTGCATGTCTTTGACACCGAAACGCTTGAAGAGGTGGCCGTGATCGAGCTGGCCTCCAAACGGCGGGGCGAGGCCTTTGCCACCGCCAGCCTGTCGCTGGCACCCGAGGCGGGCAAGCTGTTCGTGTCCTCGCTGCGCTCCGAGGAAGTGGCGGTGATCGACATGGTCAGCGATACCCAGACGGGTGGTTTCGTGATCGACGGCTCTGACAACACCATCGGGCTGGCCGCGACAGCGGATGGCGCGCGGGTCTTTACCGTGGCGCAGGGCAATGACGCGGTGACCATCCTTGACGGCAATTCAGGCGAGGTGATCCGTCAGGTCAACATCGGGGCAAACCCGCTGAACGCGGTGGTCGAGCCGACCACGGGCAATGTCTATGTCGCGCTGCGCAACGGCAATGCGGTGGTGGTGATGTCGCCCGAGGGCGAGGTTCTGGCCAATCTGCCGGTGGGGTCCTTGCCGAACCATTTGGCAGCCGACGGTCAGGGGCAGGTCTATGTGGTCAACAAATCCGCCGGTCAGGATGACCCGTCGGCCAACCGTCTGACCCGCATCACCGCGAAATAAACCGATATGGACCCGCGCGGGACACAACTGCGCGCGGGTCTTGACTGCCGAGGACACCCATGACCCGACCGCAACAGATCTGGCCTGCCGCGTTTGCAGACCGCTACAAGGCGCGCGGATATTGGCGGGGCGAGACCTTCGCCGCCATGCTGCGCGACAGGGCGCAGGCCCACCCCGACCGCGAAGCCATCATCGGCGGGGATATCCGTTGGAGCTATGGTGAGTTGAACGCCCGCGCCCACCGCTTTGGCGCGGGGTTGCTGGCGCTTGGGCTGCGCCCCGGCGATCGGGTGCTGATCCAGATGGGCAATGTGCCCGCCTTTTTCGAAGCTGTGTTCGGCGCCTTTGCCGCAGGGCTTTTGCCGGTCTACGCGCTGCCCGCCCATCGCCGCACAGAGGTGGCGCATCTGGCACAGCAGGCGCAGGCCCGCGCCATCATCACCCAAGACCGGATCGACCGTTTCGATCACGGGGCCATGGCGCTGGCGGTGCAGGCGGATCTGCCCGATCTGGCCCATGTTATCGTGCAAGGTGCGGCCCCCGATGGTGCGATTGCCATGGCGGAAGTTGTGGGCGACCCCGCCGCATTGCCCGCCGATCCCGACCCGCAATCGGTGGCCTTTTGCCAGATTTCCGGCGGCTCCACCGGTTTGCCGAAACTGATCCCGCGCACCCATGACGATTACATCTACAGCCTGCGCTGCAGCAACGCGGTCTGCAATGTCACGGCGGACACGGTGTTTATGGCGACCCTGCCGGTGGCGCATAACTTTACCATGTCCTCGCCGGGCTGTTTTGGCGCGCTGTATGCGGGGGGGCGGGTTGTTTTATGTCCCGCGCCGATGCCGCATGTGGCCTTTCCGTTGATCCGGCAGGAGGGGGTGACCCTCACCGGATTGGTGCCGCCGCTGGCGTTGCTTTGGCTGGAGGCAGCGGAACAGAGCCCGCCGGATCTGCCCAGCTTGCAGACCCTGCAAGTGGGGGGCGCCAAGTTTCTGGCCGAGAGCGCGCGCCGCGTCGGTCCCGTGCTGGGGGTGCGGCTGCAACAGGTCTTTGGCATGGCCGAAGGTCTGGTCAACTACACCCGCCTCGATGATCCCGACGATCTGGTGTGTGGCACGCAAGGACGTCCCATGTCCCCCGATGACGAGCTGCGCGTGGTCGATGACGCGGGTCAGCCTGTGCCGGACGGCACGCCCGGGCATCTGGAAACCCGTGGCCCCTATACCATCCGCGCCTATCACGGGGATGCGCAGGCCAATGCCCGCAGTTTCACGCAGGACGGGTTCTACCGCACCGGCGATATCGTGGTGCGCCTGCCGTCGGGCCATCTGGTGGTGCAGGGGCGCGCCAGTGACCAGATCAACCGCAGTGGCGAGAAGATCTCCGCCGAGGAGGTGGAGGATCTGTTGATCGGCCATCCGGATGTCTTTGACGCGGTGGTGGTGTCGGTGCCCGACAAACATCTGGGAGAGCGGGCCTGCGCCTTTATCCAGCCACGCGGCACTGCACCGACCGTTGCATCGGTGCGCAAATACCTGCGCGGGCGCGAGGTCGCGGCCTTCAAGATCCCCGATGACATCCGCTTTGTGGACGCATTTGCCACCACGGCGGTGGGCAAGATCAGCCGCCGCCAATTGCGCGATGCCCTGCGCGCGGACCTGATGCAAGAGGACAGATCATGACCCTGACACTGGACAAGATGCGCGCCGATCTGGCGGAGGCTTTGGACATGACCCCCGCAGAGGTGCCGATGGACGAACACCTTGGCGATCTGGGGTTGGACAGCATCGCGCTGATGCGGATCTTGCTGAAGTGGGAGGCGCTTCGACCCGATCTGCCGCAGGCGGAGATGTATGAATGCGAGACGCTGCAAGACTTTGCCGAAGCGGCAGGGGTGGCGTCGTGACAGGCTGGAAGCCGCTGACACAGGCGCAGGCGGGGATCTGGTACGCGCAGGCCCGCGCGCCCGCTGACCCCAGTCTTGTGACGGGGCAGGCGTTGCACATCCATGGCCCGCTGGACCATCGCGCGCTCGCCCGTGCAATCGCCACGCTTGGGGCGGAGGCAGAGGCGCTTACGCTGGTGTTCCGCGACACGGCGGACGGGCCGCAGCAACGCATCACGGGGCAGGATTTGGCCCTGAGCGTGGTAGATATGGCGGGGGCGTCCGACGCAGAGATCGCGCACGCCTTGGCCGCAGATGCCCGCCGCGCGATGGATCTGGAACAGGGGCCGGTGGCGGAATTTGCCCTGTGGTGCCTGTCGCCCGCCCATCACATCCTTGTCGAGCGGGTGCATCACATCGCCGCCGACGGGCATGCCATGGCGCAGCTTACGCAGCGGATTGCGGCGCTGTACAATGGCGCGACGGACCAGCCCCTGGCCCCGTTTGAACGCAGCCTGATGGACGAGGCACGCTTTGTCGGATCGGCGGGTCAGGCACGGCAGGCAGACCACTGGCACGCGCGGCTGCGTGACCTGCCGCAGGTCGAACCGATGGCGCGATCCGGTGCGGCAGACGGCACAGGCCACTGGTTCCACCGCGCCGAGGCCACCTTGCCCGCACAAACCGCCCAAGAACTGGCCGCACTGGCACAGCAAACCGGCACCCATTGGAGCGATGTGCTGACCGCGCTGACCGGCGCCTATGTGGGGCGGCATCTGCCGTCTGTGGCCATGGGCGAGGCGTCGGATGTGGTGCTGGGCATTCCGTTGCAAAACCGCATGGGGCGGGTGGCGCGCGTGGTGTCGACGCAGGTGAATGTCCTGCCTTTGCATCTGCAGATCGACGAGGACAGGCCCCTGACCGATTGGCTGACACAGGTGGGCGGGCAACTGGCCGAGATGCGGGGCCATGCGCGTTACCGTGGCGAGGCGCTGGCCCGCGAGACCGGGCGCATCGGGGCCGGGCGCAGATTGTGGGGGCCGCTGGTCAATATCCTGCCTTTTGATGCCTGCCCGCAGATCAACGGCTGCGACACGCGGTTGCAGATCCTCGGGGCGGGATCGGTGGAGGATGTGACCTTTTGCTATCGTGGCGATCCCGAACGCGGTCTGCTGCTACAGGTGGACGGCAATGACGCGCTGTATACGCAGGCGGAAACGGACCGGCATGTGGCGCGGTTGCGTGAATTCCTGACGCGGGCCGTGATGTCTGACCGGCTGGCGGGGGTTGCCACGTTGACCGCGGCCGAGGCTGATCGCGCGCAGGCAGGCAATCCGCATCCGGTGTCTGAGACAACCTTGGCGGCCCTGATCGAACGCCAGATGCAGGCCAGCCCTACGGCTGTGGCGCTGCAATTCGGGGACCAGACGCTCAGCTATGCCGAGCTGGACGCGCGCAGCGCGCGGCTGGCACGGGGACTGGTGGGGCGCGGCATATCCACCGGCGCCCGCGTGGCAGTGGCGTTGCCGCGATCCATCGATCTGCTGGTGGCGCTGGTGGGCGTTCTGCGCGCGGGCGCGGCCTATGTCCCGTTGGATCCTGATGACGGGTCAGACCGTCGGGCAGCGATGCTGGACCGTGCGGCGCCTGCGCTGATCCTTGCGGGCGCGGGCTTTGGGCCAGCATCGGTTCCGGTGATGCAGGTGGCGGATCTGGACGGGGAGGCGCCCTTGCCGGATATCACCCCCGACGATGCCGCTTACACGCTGTTTACCTCCGGCTCGACCGGACAGCCCAAAGGCGTTGTGATTGACCACCGCGCCATTGTGAACCGGCTGTTGTGGATGCGCGAGGCCTATGGCTTTGGCCCGCAGGACCGGATTTTGCAAAAGACGCCCGCCACCTTTGATGTGTCGGTCTGGGAGTTCTTCTTGCCGCTGATGTCAGGCGCGCGGCTGGTCATCGCACCGCCTCAGGCGCACCGCGATCCGGTCTGGCTGGCGCGGATCGTGCGCGAGACAGGCATCACGGCGATGCATTTTGTCCCCTCCATGCTGGAGCTGTTTCTGGCCGCACCGGACAGCGACGGGTTGTCCATCCCACGTGTCTTTGCCAGCGGAGAGGCGCTGCCGCAGCGGTTGGCGGATCTGTTCTATGCCCGCATCGACGGTGTGTTGCACAACCTCTATGGCCCGACCGAGGCGGCGGTTGATGTGACCGCGTGGCAGGCGGTGGCGGGGGCAAAGGGCAGCAGCGTGCCCATCGGCAGCCCCGTGTGGAACACCGGCTGCACGGTGCTGGACGCGCGCGGGCGTCTTGCCCCCGAGGATCTGCCCGCGCGGCTGTATCTGTCTGGGCGGCAACTGGCGCGCGGCTATCTGGGCCAGCCTGTTCTGACAGCAGAGCGGTTCCCCGTGGACCCGCTGGGGCAGGCAGGTCGGGTCTATGACACCGGCGATCTGGTCACCCGCGATGCCTGCGGGGTGCTGCGCTTTGTCGGGCGGGCGGACGGGCAGGTCAAAATTCGCGGCGTGCGGATTGAGCTGGCCGAGATCGAGGCCGCCTGTCTGGCCGACGGTCTGGCGCAGCAGGCCGTGGTTTTGATGCAAAAGGATGCGACCGGCGCGGCGCAACTGGTGGCCTATCTGGTGACGGACACGCCCGAGCATGACATTCGCGCAGCATTGGCGCAGCGGCTGCCGGCCTCTATGCAGCCCGCGCATATCCTGCGGCTGGATGCGCTGCCGCTGACCCCCAGCGGCAAACTGGATCGCAAGGCGCTGCCCGTGCCGGAGCAGACCGCGCAGACCGGCCAGACCCCGCCAGAGGGGGCGACGGAGCAGGCGCTGGCCGAGCTGTACCGCGCGGTTCTGGGACTGGACGCCCCCATGGCGGAGACGGATTTCTTTCTCGCCGGGGGGGACAGTCTGGGGGCGGTGCGCCTTGGGCTGGCCATCGAACGCCGCTTTGGCCGCAACCCCGGGATCGGCGCAATCCTGCAACGACCGGTGCTGCGCGATCTGGCCCGTTGGCTGGACCAATCGGGGCAGGCCGCGCCCGATCTGGGGCTGGGGCCGGTGTTGCATCTGAACCGCGCCGAGGGGGTGCCGCTGTTTGTGGTGCATCCGGCAGGGGGGCTTGGCTGGTGTTATCGCAGTCTGGCGCAGGCCATGGACCGGCCGGTGGTCGCGCTGCAATCGCCGCTTCTGGACCCGCAGGCCGCACAGCCCGACAGCCTGTCCGCACTGGCACGGCACTACGTCGACCAGATTGAGGCGCTGCACCCCGAGGGGGGCTTTGCCTTGCTGGGCTGGTCGCTGGGGGGGATCATCGCCCATGCCATGACCGCCGAGGCGGAACATAGGGGGCACCATGTCACGGGGCTGACATTGCTGGACAGCTACCCGTCCGCGGTCTGGCGGGCGGAGCCTGAACCGGACGAGACCGCCGCGCTGACCGCTTTGCTGGCGATTGCGGGGATCGATCCGCTGGATCACCCGCAGCTGACCACGCGGCCCGCCATCATGGGATTTCTGGCGCAACAGGGGCACCCGCTGGGCCTGCTGCCTGAGGCGGTGCAGGAAGGTGTCGTGCGCTCGGTGCAATCGACCAACGCGCTGGTGCGTGGTCATCTCGAACGCGCGATCACCACGTCCTTGGTGCATGTCACGGCGCTGCAGGATCAGATCGGCAGCCCGCGCAGCGCGGCCTTGTGGAAGCCGTTCACCAGCGCGGTGCACCCCATCACGCTGGACTGTCGCCACCATGATCTGATCCAGCCGGACATCCTGCGCCACTACCTGCCGCATATCGCGGGGCACAGTGTTCAAACGGCCTAGGCCCACGGGGCCTCGAGCCAGAAACGAGACGACGAAGTTGCGCTGTGCGGCTTTGACCGACTGAATTTGTCGGAATATGCCTGTCACAACGGTCACCCACCTCCCAAGGAAGGCAGCCGCGCATCCAACCCGCCCCGTCATAGGGGCCATTCAACCGGAGCGTACCCTTGGGACATTTGACCACAGACCTGTTCGACCCCGCGGAAAGCTGCCTTGGCCAGACCTTGCGGCTGGGCGCGCATACCGCCCGGATCAATGCCACCCAGACGGGGCGGCTGGCGGATGTCGCAGTGCGACCGCAGGGCGGTGCGAAGGGGCTGCGCTTTGGGGTCTTTCCCTTTGATCGCGGTGCGGCGGGCTGGCTGTATGACACCACGCCCGCGGATGTGGTGCCGCAGGCGCATACCCGACAGGCGGTGACAGCGGGCCATACCCTGCAACGCTTGCCCGATCCGCAGGTCTACGGGCAGGCAGTGGCCCGTGCCGTCGCACGCCTGTCCGATGGGTCTGACCCGCTGCAAAAGGTCGTTCTGGCGCGCGCGCTGGATTACAGCACCGACGGGCGGATCGATCCGCATGCGGTGGCGGACAGGCTGGGGCAGGACAGCCACGTGACCAGCTACGCGCTGCCCCTGCCGCGCGCCGCAGCGACGCCGCTGTGGCTGGTGGGCGCGACGCCAGAGGTGCTGCTGGACAAGCGGGGCGGGCAAGTGGTTTCGCACCCTCTGGCCGGATCGGCGCGGCGCAGTGCCGATCCGCAGACCGACCGTGCCGTGGCCGATGCGCTTCTGCAATCGGCCAAGGATCTGGCCGAGCATAAATACGTCGTCGACTACATCCATGACATTCTCAGCCCCTATTGCGCGCAACTGGACACCCCCGCGCGACCCGATGTCTGTTGCACCGCCAGCATGTGGCATCTGGGCACCATGATCCGTGGGACGCTGCGCGACCCCGACACCCCCTGTCTGGAACTGTTGTCCAATCTTCATCCCACGCCCGCCGTGGCAGGCACCCCGTTGCCCGAGGCGCTGGACGTGATCGCGGACGCCGAACCCGAGCCGCGCGGCTTTTACGCGGGCACGCTGGGCTGGCTGGACGGGCAAGGGGACGGCACGTGGTATGTGACGCTGCGCTGCGCGATCCTCGATGACCGGCGGGCGCGGCTCTATGCCGGGGCGGGGATCGTTGCCGACAGCACGCCGGAGGCGGAAATCGCGGAAACCCGCGCCAAATTCACGGCCATGCGCGCGGCGCTTGGCATCGACACGACGCTTTGAAAGACATCTGACATGGCCTTGCCCAAAATTCCCGACTACGCCCTGCCCAAAGACCTGCCAGAGCCGCGCGCGCCCTTTGTGCTGGAACGCAACCGCGCTGCGGTGTTGGTGCATGACATGCAACGCTATTTCTGTGCCGCCTATGGCGACAGCCCGTGGACGCGTGACGGCAGCCCGCTGGGACAGGCCAGCGCTGCGATCGCGCGGCTTGTCGCCGCTGCGCGAGCCGCACATGTTCCGGTGTTCTACACCGCGCAAAAGGGCAACCAGTTCCGCCCCGATCGCGGGTTGCAGGCGGATCTGTGGGGACCGGGGATGCAGGCCATTCCCGATCATGAAGAGATCATTCCACCGCTCACCCCCGCCGACGGGGATATTGTGCTGACGAAACACCGCTACAGCGCCTTCCAGCGGTCGAACCTTGAGACGCTGCTGCGGGCGCGGGGGCGCGATCAGCTGCTGATCACCGGAATCTACGCGCATATCGGCTGTCTCGCGACCGCGACGGAGGCATTTCAGCGCGATATAGAGCCGTTTTTCGTCTCCGATGCCTTGGCGGATTTCTCAGAGGCGCAGCACCGTATGGCGGTGGATTGGGTGGCCAGCTGCTCTGGCGTGCCGCTGTTGGCGCAGGATGCGCTGAGCGTGCTGGAGGCGGGCGCATGAGGCTGACGGGGTTTGAAGGGCAGACCGCCTTTGTGACCGGCGCTGCGGGCGGGATCGGTCTGGCGGTGGTGCGCGCGCTGACGCAGGCGGGCGCGCAGGTGGTGGCCACCGATGTGCCGGATGCGATTGCACAGGCGCCGCAGATGGATGGGGTGACGTGGACGGCTCTTGATGTGCAGGATGCCGATGCCGTGACCGCCTGCGTTGACCGGACGATCCGCGATCACGGCCCCATCGGATTGTGTGTCTATGCCGCCGGAATTCTGGCCGAAGGCGCGCTGCTTGAGACCTCAGCCGAGGCATGGCGGCGCGTGCTGGCGGTCAACCTTGACGGGGCGTTTCATGTCACCACCGCTTTGGGGCGGCATATGGCGCAGGGGGGCCAAGGGGCCATTGTTGTGATCGGATCGAACGCGGCGGGCATTCCGCGCGTGAATATGGGCAGCTATCCGGCCAGCAAGGCGGCGCTGCACATGATGGTGCGCTGTCTGGGGCTGGAGCTTGCCCCGCAAGGCGTGCGCTGCAACATTGTGGCCCCGGGATCAACGCTGACGACGATGCAGACCCGCATGTGGGCCGATGACAGCGGCGCGGCCCGTGTCATCGAGGGCAATCTGGCACTGCACAAGACCGGCATCCCGCTGGGCAAGATCGCCACGCCAGAGGACATCGCCGCCAGCGTGATGTTCATGCTGTCCGATCAAGCGGGCCATGTCACGATGGCCGATCTGTATGTCGATGGCGGGGCGACCCTGCGCGCCTAGATCATTTGACCCCGGCGGTCAGGAAGGCCTGCACAAACCTGCGCTGGAACAGGACAAAGCCAATCAGCAGCGGCGCAACCATCATCAGCGTCGACGCCGAGATGACAGAGATATCGACCCCGTTTTCCGGCGCCGCAAACAGCGACAACCCCACGGTCAGCGGGCGCGTTTCAGGCGAGTTGGTGACGATCAGCGGCCATAGGAAGTTGTTCCAATGGGTCGAGACGGACACCAGCGCATAGGCCAGATAAGTGGGGCGCGCGGCGGGGACATAGACTCGCCACAGCACCGCCAATGTGCCGCAGCCTTCGACGCGGGCGGCCTCTTCCAGATCGCGGGGCACGGATTTGAACGCCTGCCGCATCAGGAAAATCCCGAAGGCCGATGCCATATAGGGCGCGCCGATCCCCCACAGGCTGTCGAGCAGGCTAAGGGTGGCGGCCACGCGGTAATTCTCGACGATCAGCACCTCGGGAAGGATGAAAAGCTGCAGCAGGACCAGAACAAAGACCGTGTCCCGCCCGCGAAACCGTGTTTGGGCAAAGGCATAGCCCGCCAGCGTGCACAGCACGAACTGCCCCACAAGGATCAGCGTCACCAGCGCGAATGTATTCGCGAAATACCGCAGCCACGGCGCCCCGGCCCAGGCTGTGCGGAAATTGTCCAACGTCAGCGGGGCATCGGCGCGAAACTGGATGGCGTCGGACACATTGTGCACCGCAGCCCAGACCGCCACCAGCAGCGGGGCAATCCAGATCACAGCCAGCGCAAGGGCCAGCAGGCTTTCGACATATCGCATCATCGGTAATGTGTCCGGCGGTCAAGAAAAAGGAACTGCACCCCCGCCAGCAGACCCAAAGCCAGCAGAACCAAGGTGGTCATCGCCGCCGCAGAAGGCCGGTCGAAATAGGCGAATGCGTTTTCCCAGATGTAGTACAGGATCAGCTTCGAGCTGTCCGAAGGCCCGCCCTTTGTCAGGATGAACAGATGGTCGATCAGCTTCACCGAATTGATCATCGCATTGACCAGAATGAACAGCGTTGTCGGCATCAACAGCGGCAGCACGACGCGGCGCAGATAGGTGCGGCGGGGCGTGCCTTCGATATCGGCGGCCTCTTTCAGATCGGGCGGAATGGTTTGCAGCGCCGCGAGGTAGAAGATCATGAAAAACCCCGCCTCTTTCCAGATCGTCACGATGCAGATGGCCCAGAGCGCCGTGTCGGGCTGGCCCAGCCAGTTGATCTGCGGCGCGCCGAACAGTGCCCCGATCTGGTTCAGGATGCCAAAGCTGGGGGTGTAGAAGAACAGCCACAGATTGCCCGCCGCGATCATCGGCAGCACGGTCGGCGTGAAATAGGCCGTGCGCAGAAAGCCTCGCGCGGACAGTTTGGAATTCGCCCAAAGCGCCATGGTCAGCGCAATGGCGATAGAGGCGGGGATCGTCACACCGGCATACAGCAGGTTGTTCCAGACCACCTTCCAGAAGGTCGGGTCGTCAAACAAAAAGCGGTAGTTGTCCAGACCTGCGAACTCTGGCGGGCGTCGGCGGGTGCCCTTGGTCCAAAGCGCGCTCCAGAACGTGGCGGCAGAGGGATACAGCGCAAAGACCGACAGCATCACCAGCGCAGGCGACAGCAGCAGCCAGCCGTGGATGGCGCGGCGGCGGCGGGCAAGGTGAAGCGGATCGGTCATGGCGGGTCTCTGTGATGGATGGGGCCTGCCACGGTGGGCAGACCCCTTGGGTGCGGGTTACTTGTAGGCGCGCAGCTGGCGTTCGGCGGCGGCCTGCGCCTCGGCCAGTGCGTCCTGTGCGGATGTCTCGCCGGTCAGCGTGGACTGGATCGCGGCGTTCAGACCGTCGCGCACGCGGGCGGTCTCGAAGGTCGAGAACTCTGCCACGGCATGTTCCAGCTGGTCCCGCGCCACAAGCGCCGGGGGGAATTCCGCGGTGTAGTTTTGCAGCGCCTCGGTGTCGTAGGCGGCGGGGGAGACGCCCATGTATCCGGTGGAAATCGACCATTCCGCCGCCTGTTCCGGTGCGGTCATGAACTGGATCAGCTTCAGCGCGGCCTGCTGTTCCTCCTCGGAGGCATCTTTGAACACGTAAAAGTTGCCGCCCCCCGTCGGAGAGCCCAGACGTTCCTGCGCAGGCAGCATGGCCACGCCGAAATCAAAGGGCGCCGCGTTTTTCACAGCGGTCAGGTTGCCGGTGGAATGCCACATCATCGCGGTATCCCCTTCAAGGAAAGCCTGACGCAGGGTGCCCCATTCGATGGTGCCCTCGGGCATGATGCCATGCTCGCTGGACAGGGATTTCCAGAACTCCAGCGTCTCGACCACGGCGGGGTCAGTGAAAAAGGTGGTGGTGCCGTCGTCGGACATCAGCTCTTGGCCGTTCTGGATCGCCAGTGCCTGAAACATCCAGTAGGGATAGCCGGTCGAGGGGATCATCAGCCCGTGATGGTCGTCCGTGGTCAGCGCCTTGCCCATCTCCACCAGTTCGTCCCAGGTGGTCGGGGCCTGTTCGGGGTCAAGACCTGCCGCGCGGAACATGTCCTTGTTGTAGTAGGCCACGATGGTCGAACGCTGGAACGGGATGCCCCATGTCTGCCCCTCGATCTGGCCGTTGGCCATCAGCGCGGGGTAGAAGCTGTTCAGCCAGTCCTGATCGTCGGTCAGGCTTTCGAATGGCACGATCATATCCTGTTCGATGAGGTCGTAGGCGTCGATGGAAAACATCACGGCCAGCTGCGCGGGCTCGCCTGCCTCAAGCGCGGACAGCGCCTTGATTCGGGTGTCGTCATAGTTGCCCGCATAGATCGCATTGACCGTGATGTCGGGATTTTCCGCCATGAAATCCGCCACGATGCTGTCGACCACTTCGGTCAGGGCACCGCCGACGGCGATGGGGTAATACATGGTCAGCTCGGTTTGCGCGGCTGTGGGCTGCGCAAGTGCAGAAGAGGTTGCGGCAAACAGTGCCGCCAATGATGTGTAACGGGTCATGATGTCGTCCTGTTGAGTTGCTGAGGTCGCGGTATTGCCGCATCACGGGCCATCCGGTCCGGCTGCGGGGTGGTAATCTGTGGATCGGTCAGCCGCCCGCTGGCGCTGTCGAAGAACAATCGCCGGTCGGCGGGCAGGCTAAGGCCCACGCTGTCGCCAATCGCCTGCGGGGCCGCGCCTGCGACGATCACCGCCAGCCCCTGCGCGCCGGGATGGTCCAGCGTCACAAGGGTATCTGCGCCGAGAAATTCGCGGTCGAGCACGCGCGCCTGCAGGTCCGCGGTAGACGGATCGCTCAGCCGGATGTGTTCGGGGCGCAGGCCGACGGTGACGCGCTGCGACAGGCCCAAAGCGCTGCCTTCGATCAGGGCCATGGGCGGCTCTCCGATAAATTGCGCGGCAAACAGCGTGGCGGGGCGGTCATACAGATCGGACGGGCTGCCGATCTGTTCCACGCGGCCCCCCTGCATCAGCACCACGCGGTCAGACAGGCTCATGGCCTCGCCTTGGTCGTGGGTGACATAGACGACCGTCAGACCCAGCGTGCGGGCCAGCGCGCGGATGTCGCGCCGCACCGCATGGCGCAGCTTGGCGTCGAGGTTCGACAGCGGCTCATCCATCAGGCACAGCGGGCGTTCGGACACGGCGGCCCGCGCCAGTGCCACGCGCTGCCGTTGGCCGCCGGAGAGGGCTGCGGGTTTGCGGGTCTCCAGCCCCTCCAGCCCCGTCATCCGCAGGGCGCGCGCCAACCGCTCGCGACGCTCGCGCGCAGGCACGCGCCGGACCTTCAGCCCGAACAGCACGTTTTCCGCCACGCTGAGATGCGGGAACAGGGCGTAGGACTGGAACACCATCGACAAGTTGCGCTGCCCCGGCGGCAGGGCAGTGACGTCCCGCCCGTCTATGACGATCCGTCCTTGGCGGGGCTGCTCCAACCCCGCAATCAGGCGCAACAGGGTCGATTTTCCGCAGCCCGAGGGGCCGAGGATCGACAGGAATGCGCCCTTTGGCAGGTCCAGGGACACGTCGCGCACGCCGCCTTGGCCATCCCAATCGCGGGTGATCTGCTGCAGCTGAAGAAAGCTCATGCCTGCACCTCTGCGATCAGGGGCGCTTGGGGCAGGTTGCCCAGCATCGTGGCAAAGCCCGCGTCGGGGTGTGCGTCCAGCACGATATGATCGGCGTCGCGCAGATGCCCGCCGACAGCGGCTGCGGGGCGCCCGAATTTGGACACATCCGCCACAAGGATCGACTGGCGCGCGTTGAGGCGCATGGTCTCGCGCATGGCGACTTCGGTCTCGTCGAAATCCAGCAGGCTGCCGTCGGGATCGATCCCGCCCACGCCGTAGATCGCCACATCGGCGCGGTATTTGCCAAACAGCTCTAACGCCTGCGGGCCAAGAATATCGCGGTCGGGCAGGCGCAGTTCTCCGCCCGGCAGGATGATGCGGGCGTCCGGCGCGTCTGACAGCGCAATGGCCGCGTTCAGATTGGGCGTGATCGCGGTCAGCCCCTTGCGCTGTGACAGGGCCGCCGCAACAAGCGCAGGCGTCGTGCCGATGGAAAAGAACAGCGTCGCCCCGTCGGGGATCAACGCGGCCACCCGCGCGGCGATACGCCGTTTGGCGGCCACGTTCAGAACACTGCGCGCGGCATAGGGCAGGTTCGCGGCCTGTTCGATGAACTCTGCCCCGCCATGCAGGCGGCGCAGCTTGCCCGTGGCACATAGCGCGTTGATGTCGCGCCGGATGGTATGGGACGACACGCCGAGATCCTGCGCCAGATCATCGACGCCGACGCGCCCCGCCACACGGGCCTTGTCCAGAATAAGAAGCTGTCGGTTCATCGCGTCCCCCTTGCCCTTGCTCATTTGAGCAACGCAGGTGACAGGGCGATGACGATAAGGTGACATCTTGGTAAATCAGATGTTCATTTGTGCACGCCGCGCGCCTGAACGCGCGCGGCGCGTGGGCAAAGCTTACCAGAAGGCGATCAGGATGCCCGCCATCACAGCCGTCAGAACCAGCCCCCACAGGCGCACATCCAGCAGCCCGCCGGTTGTGCCCTCGGCGGTGGAATAGGCCATGTGCGGACGCCAGATCAGCATGTCATCGGGCGCGCTCTGTGGCGGCAGCACAGTCACCGACAGCCCGTAGTGCACCACACAGGACAGCACCGTCATCACCGGCACCGTGACCGTGAAATGCAGCGGCCAGACGCCGATCTGGCCCAGACCGAACAACACCACACCCAGACCGTGCATTGACAACAGCGTGACCAGCGCCGCGCGGTCGCTGACCCTGCGGCTGAGCGCGCCAAGGGAGTAGATCGCCACAATCGGCGGCACGATGATGGAAAACGCCTGCTGCAGATAGTCCCAGATGCCACCGGCAAACTGGATCAGCGGGGCGACGAGCACGGCAATCAGCATAAAGACGATGGTGCTGATGCTGCCGTATTTGCGCGCCGCGCGCGGGTCGATGTCGTCCTCGGGGCGGGTGATGAAATCATGCACAACCAGCGTCGAAGAGCTGTTGAGCGTGGAATCCACCGTCGACATGATCGCCGCCACCAGACCGGCCAGCACAAGACCCGTCAGGCCCGCGGGCAGGATCTGGGTAATCATCACCGGAAAGACCATGTCCTTTTCCGGCAAATCCGGCAGCAGCGACACCGCCATCGCGCCGGGCAACACCATGATGAACAACGGCACGCATTTCAGCAGACCGCCCAGAATGGCCCCGCGCTGCGCGTCTTGCAGGCTGCGCGCGCCCAGCACCCGCTGCACCACATACTGGTTGGTGATCCAGTACCAAAAGCCCAGCATCCACACGCCGAAAAACAGACCGGGCCACGGCAGGCTCTCATCACTCGTGGGTTTGACCATGTCCAGATGGCCGGTGGGCAGCGCCTCGCGCACCGTCGCCCAAGAGAAATCCAGCGACTGGAACATCAGGTAAGTGACGATGGAACAGCCGACCAGCAGCACGATGGCCTGCAACACATCGGTGTAGACCACCGCCTTTAGCCCGCCGGTGGCCGCATAGCCCCCCGCAAACAGGCCCACGGCAATACAGCTGACCCACAGCGACAGATCGGGAAAGAACGTGGTCATGACAACGCCGCCGGCATACAGCCCGCCCGCGGTTTCCACCACGACCGTGAAAAAGATCGTCAGCCCCGAGAAATACAGCCGCACCCCGCGCGAATAGCGGCGGTCCAGCCATTCCGGTGTCGTTGTGACCTTGGCCCGCAGATAGAGCGGCGCAAACACAAAGGCCAACAGCAGCAAGGGCACGCCGGACATCCACTCAAACGCAGAGGTCGCGATCCCCGTGGCATAGGCCGATCCCGTCAGCCCGATGATCGTCGTGGTCGAGATGTTGGAGGCAAACAGCGAAAACCCGATGGCCCCCCAAGTCAGCGACCGCCCCCCCAGAAACAGGTCCTCGCCGGTTTTGGTGCGCATGGACACCCAGACACCGATGGCCAGAACCACGGCGAGGTAGACAAAGATTACCGCAATATCCAGTCCGGTGATGGCGCTTTGAATAGAGTCCACGATCGCTTTCCCGTTTCTGTGGCGGCGCAGGGCCGCGGGATCAAAAAAACCCGCACGCCGGTCAGGGCATGCGGGATGAATTCAACGCGCGCAGATCAAGGAGACGGGCAAAGGTGAAATCGCATTAGGGATGTTCATGCCGCCCTCTTCATCAGCCAAAGGTTGCTAAAATCTGCGCACCTGCCCAACGGCGGGAACCCGCGCTAAGTTCCTTGGACAACGGCAGTTTTCTGCCCTTAGGCGCCGACGATCATGCCGCCATTCACATGAATGGTCTGGCCGGTGACAAAAGACGCGTCGCGGCTGGCAAGGAAGATATAGGCCGGCGCGATCTCGCGCGGGTGGCCCACACGGCCAATGGGGGCGGCCATGTTGCGCAAAATGTCCTCGTCGAAATCCTCGAACACCTCCTGGATGTCGGTGGCGACGGGGCCGGGGGCCACCTCGTTCACGCGGATGCCCTGATCCATGTATTGCTTGGCCAAAGACCGGGTGAAGGTCGAGATCGCCCCCTTCGTCGCGGAATAGGGCAAGAGCGCATCGTTGCCGACAAAGGCATTGATCGAGGTCGTGTTCACGATGGCCGCGCCGCGTGTCATATGCCGCAGGGCGGCGCGCGACAGATAGAACATGCCCGCCATGTTCACGTCGAAATGGGCGCGCCAGTCGTCATCGCTGACCTCTTCGAGCGAGGCATAGGGTTTCTGGAAACCGGCGTTGTTGACCAGAACGTCGATCCCGCCCCAAGCGTCGATCACCGCCTGCACCGCCGCATCGCAATCGGCGCTGGAGGCCGTGTCGCCCTGTATCACTAGCGCTTCCGTGTCTTCGGCGATGATGGCGCGGCGGGTGTCCTCGGCCTTGTCCTTTGCCGAGTGGTAGATGATCGCCACCTTGGCCCCCTCGCGCGCCATGTGTTGGGCCACCGCCCGCCCGATGCCGCTGTCCCCGCCAGAAATCAGCACGCGCTGCCCCTGCAGTTTGCCCGAGCCGCGATAGTGGTCGTCGATGTATTCGGGCGTCGGCAGATGGGAAACCTTGTCCTGTGTCATGGGATGCACCTGAATGCTTAGGTGTTGATCGCAGCCACGGCCCCGCCGTCCACGCGCCATGCCGATCCGTTGGTAAAGCTCGCCCGGTCCGAACACAGCAGGGCTGCGGCTGCGGCGACCTCCTCGGCGCGGCCACGGCGTTTGAGCGACAGATAGGGGCGTTCCTCGTCCAGAAAGCCCTTGATCGCTTCATCGCGGGACACGCCTTTGGCCTCGGCGCGCTTTTCCATCATGCCGTCGGTCATCGGGCTTTCGATAAAGGCGGGCATGACCGCGTTGACCAGAACGCCGCGCGGGCCATAGGGCAGGGACAGCGCTTTGGTGTAGCTCAGCAACGCCGCTTTGGAGGCGTTATAGACCGCCTCGTCCGGATAGGGCTGCACCGCGTTCTCGGAGACGGTAAAGACAACGCGGCCCCATCCCTTGTCGACCATGGGCGGCACCAAGGCTTGCGTCATGCGCACGGCGGACATGAAATTGACGTTCCAGCATTCGAACCAGTCGTCATAGCTCATCTCCAGCGGGTCGCCCTTAGCCCCTGTGATGCCTGCCATATGCACCAGAATATCCGCGCCCCCGTGGCTGGCGATGCTGGCGGCCAGCGCTTTGACCTGCGCATCATCCGTGAGATCCGCCACCTTTTGCCCGCACACCGCAGGGCCCACGGCCTCAGCCGCGCGGTCCAGCCCGTCCTGCGTTGTGTCGGTCAGAAACAGCCGCGCGCCGTCTTCGGCCAAGGCCTGCGCCGTGGCCATGCCAATCCCGCCGGCAGCCCCGCTGATCACGGCGAGCCGCCCGTCAATATTCAGTTTCATGGGACACCCTTTCCTTGTGTTCAGGACAACAGTTGCAACCCAGTTGGGTTCCGTGGCTTCTTCCCTGATCGGGCAGGCTTGCAGTTCGCCCCGAAACACGACATGACCGGTGGGCTGGCGTGGACCTGTTCCACACCGACAGCCAAACTGCCCCCAAACCACACGGATTCCCCTGATTGAAGCGCCTGATCCTGCACGTTCTGACCGATTACATCCGCCCGATGCTGTCCCGACCCGGCAAGTATCAAACGGCGGCACTGTGTTATCGGGAGACGTCCGGCGCGCGTGAGGTTTTGTTGATTTCCAGCCGTGGCACAGGACGGTGGGTGATCCCCAAGGGCAACCTGATGCGCGGTCTCAGCGCCGCAGAGGCCGCCGCCACCGAAGCCTGGGAAGAAGCGGGGGTGCGTCCGCTCTCCGCGCCGCAGCCGATGATCGGGGAATTCTCCTACCTCAAGATGAAACGGTCCGGCCTGCCGGTCAAAACCACCGTTCTTGTTTTTCCGCTGGAAGTGGCCGGACTGGAAGAGACATTTCCCGAGGCAGGGCAGCGCAGGCGTGTCTGGGTCAGCCCGCAAGAGGCCGCCACCATGGTGGCCGAGCCCGAGTTGCAGGACATATTGCGCGATTTTGCCTGATCGCGCGTTCATCCCGGTGGCTGTTGTATATCTGTTACATTCTGGGTAAGGCGCGCGCCAACGCAGGAGCGCATGATGCCACAGAACGAACTTGACCCGAAGCACCTTGAAACCCTCGACCGCGATCTGGGGCGGCTGTCCACGCTGGAAACCGCCACATCCTATACCAGCCGTCCGGTCATCGGATTGGGTGTCGGGCTGTTGTTCATGGTCTTTGCCGCGCTTTTGGCGGCGATGGTGTTCGGGCAGGCCAACAACACGCTTGTCGTGGTGATTGCGGCGGCCTTCGGGGCCTATATGGCGCTGAACATCGGTGCCAATGACGTGGCCAACAACATGGGACCGGCGGTGGGGGCGAATGCGCTGACCATGGGCGGGGCCATCGCCATCGCCATCGTCTTTGAAAGCGCGGGCGCGCTGTTGGCGGGCGGGGATGTGGTGTCCACCATCGCCAAGGGAATCATCGCTCCCGAAAGCCTTGGCACCTCGGGGACGTTTATCACCGCGATGATGGCGGCGCTGCTGGCCTCTGCCATCTGGGTCAATCTGGCGACGTGGATCGGGGCGCCGGTGTCGACCACCCATTCCGTTGTCGGTGGCGTCATGGGCGCGGGGATTGCCGCTGCGGGTTTTGGCGCGGTCAGCTGGGATCAGATGGGCGCCATCGCGGCAAGCTGGGTGATCTCGCCCGTGTTGGGCGGTGTCGTGGCAGCGGGCTTTTTGTGGTTCATCAAATCCAACATCATCTACACCGAGGACAAGATCGCCTCGGCCCGACGCTGGGTGCCCGTGCTGGTGGGCATCATGGGCGGGGCCTTTGCCACCTATCTGGCGGTGAAGGGTCTGAAACGCATCGTGTCCATTGATCTGGGCGATGCGCTGCTGATCGGGGCGGTCTCTGGCGTGGTGATCTGGCTGGTGATGATCCCCGTGATCCGCAAACAGTCCGAGGGTCTGGAAAACCGTAACAAGTCGCTGAAGGTCCTGTTCGGCATCCCGTTGATCGTCTCGGCCGCGCTGCTGAGCTTTGCCCACGGGGCCAATGACGTGGCCAACGCGGTCGGCCCGCTGGCGGCGATTGTGCAGGCGTCGACCACCGGCGATTTCACCCATGCCTTTGGCATTCCGCTGTGGGTCATGGTTATCGGCGCGCTCGGGATTTCCTTTGGTTTGTTTTTGTTCGGGCCGAAGCTGATCCGTATGGTCGGCAACCAGATCACAAAGCTGAACCCAATGCGCGCCTATTGCGTGGCGCTGTCTGCTGCCATCACCGTGATCGTGGCAAGCTGGCTGGGCCTGCCGGTCAGCTCGACACATATCGCGGTCGGTGGTGTCTTTGGCGTCGGGTTCTTCCGTGAATGGGACGCAGAGCGCCGGATGCGCAAGGCCAAGGCCGTGATCCCCGGCGCCAAACGCCTGCCCCCCGAAGAGCGCCGCCGCCGCAAGCTGGTCCGCCGGTCGCATTTCATGACCATCATCGCCGCATGGATCATCACCGTGCCCGCCGCCGCCCTTCTGTCGGCAGGCCTGTTCGCGGTGATCAACGGCGTCATGTCGGCGGGATAGCGGGTCTTTCGCCAATTACTAAACAAAATACTTTCCTGTATAGTAGTCACGCTGCTATACAAGACCAACTTTTGTTTAGTAACGCGGGGAGAGGGCAGCTTATGGCGGATTTGCGAAGCGGCGCGCGCTCGGCCTATTCGGATTTGCTGCGCCTGCTGCAAGACGACAGAGTGGGGGCGCTGCGCGGCTCTGTGCGGTCAAAAACCATCGGTGGCAAGCTGCATTGGTACAGCACCGAACGCATCGGGCGGGACCTGAAATGGTGGTACATCGGCCCCGACACCGACGACACGCGCCACAGGATCGACCAGCTGCGGCATTTGCAGGAACAGGCCCCTGACCGCAGGCGGGAACGGGCACGTCTGGTGCGCCTGCTGCGCGCCGAAGGGTTGACGCCCATGGACCGCGAAACCGGCAGCCTGCTGTACAACATGGCCAAGGTCGGCACCTTCCGCTTGGGCGGGACGTTGATCGGCACCCATGCCTTTCGCCTGATGGAGGGGGAGCTGGGCGTGACCCTGCCGCAAGATGGGGCCGAAACCACCGGTGATGTGGACATTGCACAGTTTGAGCGGCTGTCACTGGCCCTTGGCGATCAGGTGGAACCGTCGTTGGCCGACACGTTTTCCGCGCTGAAGTTTGACCCCATCGACGGGCTGGACCGCAACAGCGTCTGGCGTTGGCAGCAGGCGAAATCGGGCACGCTGATCGAATTTCTCACCCCGTCGTTCGAAGAGGACGAAGGCATCAAGGCGCTGCCTGCTTTGGGCGTCAAAGCCCGCGCGCTGCACCACCTGAATTATCTGATTGCGGACCCGATCCCGGCGGCGGCGCTCTACCGCGAAGGGGTGCTGGTGCAGATCCCGCGGCCCGAACGCTTTGCCATTCACAAGCTGATCGTCGCGGATCGCAGGCGCGAAGGCCCTGACGCAGACAAGGCGCATAAGGACCGGCGGCAGGCGGCGTGGCTGATCGAACAGATGGCCGACGACCGCCCCGCCGATCTGTGGGAGGCCTACAGCGACGCCCTGTCACGCGGTCCGAAATGGCGCGCACGCATCGAAAGCACGCTGAAACGCATGCCGGACACGCAGGCCCTGTTGGACGACTGCGCCGAGGGCTAACCCTTCGTTTCAATCGAGGTGGAACACCTCCTCCATCGCGGCCCACCATTCGCCAGCCCCGACAGTTTGCACATGATCTGCGGGTGACGGGCCAGTGTGGCCATACCCTGCCGCCAGTCCGGGCCTGGGTCATTCCCGTCAAAACGCGGTTTCGCGCAGTGATCGATGACGATGGACAGATCCGGCAACTGGCGGGCCAGCGTCTCGATCACCGCCAGATGCCGCGGCGTGATCAATGCATCCAGCCGCAGACCGGCATTCGCCACCGCACGCAAGCCGCGCAACACATCCTCGCGCAGGATCCAGTCTGTGTCGTCGATGTCCTGCAGCATGGGGCGAACCCCCTTCAGCCGAGGATGGGCGATCTGCTGCAGTTGCGCGGGCACATCGCCGCCAAGGTCCACCCAGCCGACCACCCCGCGCACCAGTGGCGTCTGATCCGCCAGTTCCAGCAAAAAGCGGGTCTCTGCCAATGTGGGCGCGGCCTGCACCACAACCGTACCCGTCACCCCGGCGGCACGGGCCAATGGCGCAAGATCCTCGGGCAGCAGATCGCGCCGGATCTGCGCCACGCTGTCATCCATCCAGGTGTAATCCCCCCGGTTGATCCGCCAAAAATGCTGATGCGCGTCGATGATCACGGTTTTTCCTTGCGTCGTGAATTGTTCTAAATAATAACAAACCGAAAAGGGAGGCCCGTCAATGTCTAATTCCTGCGTTGTGCAATTCGGCTCTAACCGGCTCTTGCAAGCCCACGCGGATCTGTCTCTGGCCGATCCCGCCTGTGTTGCGGCGCTCGAAGCAACAGGAGGCATCCAATGACCCCGCAAGACATCGGCACAACAGGCGTGCGCGTCAGCCCGCTGGCCTTTGGCTGCGCCAGCATCGGCAATCTGTATCGCGCCACCACGGATGCCAAGGCGCAGGCCGTTCTGCACAGCGCGTGGGCGGCGGGATTGCGCTATTTTGACACTGCGCCACATTACGGGCGCGGCCTGTCCGAGATGCGGCTGGGGAGCTTTCTGGCGGACCACCCAGATGTGGTGGTGTCCACCAAGGTCGGGCGCGTCCTGTCGCCCGCAAAACAGCCGATTGCCGAGGCCGACGGCTTTGTCGCGCCCGCGCAAAACGGTGTGCGCTATGACTATTCCGGCGACGGGATCGAAGAGAGCTTTGAGCAAAGCTGCCAGCGGTTGGGACGCGACCGTATCGACATTTTGTATGTGCATGACCTCGGCGAATACACCCACGGGGCGGAACAGTTCGACGCCCTGTTTGCGTGATCCGTCAGCCCAGATCGTGATGGCGCAGCGATGACAGCAAGGTGGTTTTGGACGTCCGCAAATGGCGTTGCGCCGCTTGGCGCGCGGCCTCTGCATCGCGGGCTTCCAGCGCATCAATGATGGCCAGATGTTCGTCAATGGCGGCGGCGTTGCGGTCCTTTTCCTCTGTCTTATCCCACATGTAATGATAGTGGAAAATCAAAGAGATCACCTTTTGAAACTCGGCAATAAACCGGTTCGAGACCACCGAATTCAGCGCGCGGTGGAACCGCTCGTCGAGCTTCGAGAAGGCGTGGAAATCCGTATCAATTGCCGCACGCAGGGCCAGATGGTCGTGCCGTAGCTCTGCCAGCTTGGCCCAGACCGGATGATCCACCGGGGCCTCGACCACATGGGCGATGGCGTTTAATTCCAGCACCGACCGGAAATCCGACAGCTCGATCGCAAAATCCTTGGTAAAGCCCAGCAGCATCCAGCCCCCTTGTGGGCGGCGCGACACCAGCCCGAAACGGCTGAGACCGGCGAGGAATTCCTTAAAATCATGCTGGGGCACGTCAAAGGTGCGCGACAGTTCCGCCACCGACAGCGGGGTGTTTGCGGGCACATCGAACCGCAGCACCCAGTCCAGAAACCTCTGTTCCAGATCGCGCCGGTCCTGCGCCGCTTCGGGCAGGGACATGCGATCGGCCTTCACCGGATGGCGCAACAGGTGTTTGTCCCGCCCCTCCCATGAAATCAGCCCGTTGTCCTGCATCTGCGCCAGACAGCGCCGGATCACCGTGCGGCTGACGCCCACCTTTTCCGCAAGCCGCGTTTCCGACGGGATGGAGGCGTCGATGCCCAGAGCCTCACAAAAGGTGAGGATATCGTTATAGGCCTCTCTGAAGCGTGTGTCCGTGCGCGCCATGGCAGATCCTGTCGATTGCGGCCTGTGGGCCAATGTTCTTGTTCATTATTATAAAAAACATTTGACAGGAATCAAGCTGAACCGTTTATGTACTAAATAATTAAATTCCGGTCCAAGGGGGAGCGTCATGTCTCAAGCCATCAAAACCGCCCAAGGGGGTGCGCCCCTGATCGGCCTGATGCCCGGCGCAGCCAAGCTGCACCGGCTGAGCGCCTTGATGACGCTGCTTTTGCTGATTGCGGGCTTTGCCTTTGCCAGCCCTGCGTTCTTTTCGGTCAACAACGGGCTGACGGTGCTGTTGCAGACCTCTGTGATCGGGCTGTTGGGGATCGGCGCGGTCTGGATCGACCAGATGCGCAACAGGCGCTGACGGTCACAGACGGATGCCCACCTGCAGAGGAGGCAGGGGCGCACCCCCGTCCAAACACGATCAACCCCAATCTCAGTGGAGGAGAATGAGATGCGTGGCTTGATACTAGGTATGCTGGCGTCCGCGCTGGCCATGACAGCGGAGCTGGCCCAGGCGGGCGAAATCGCGGTCATCGTGAAAACCACCGGCTCGAACTTCTGGCAGAACGTGAACAAAGGCGCAGAAGCCGCGATTGCCGCGCAATCGGAACACAGCTTCAGCTTTGACGGCCCCGCCACCGACAGCGCCCTGACCGAGACGGCGGAAGGCACCTTTCAGGCGTTTCTGTCCACCGACAACTGTGGCGCCGGCGAGGAAGTCGCCAAGCGCATGATTGACGAGACAGGCACCACCGGCAAGGTTGCCGTTATGTCCTATGTGGCGGGCGTCGGGTCTGAAATCGGGCGTGTGGGCTGTTTCCCGGGCTATCTCGCGGCGCATTCCGATCTGGAAATTGTTGGTCCCTATTATTCACAAAGCCAGATGGCTTTGGCGCTGAACCAGACGACGGATATTCTTGCCTCCAACCCCGATCTGGTCGGCATCTTCGGGGCCAATGAACCCACCGCCGCGGGCATGGGGCGCGCCATCATGCAGGCGGGCAAGGCCGGAGATCTGGTCGCCCTCGGCTTTGATGGCAACGAGGATTTGCAGCAGTTTGTGCGCGACGGGCTGATGGAAGCCACCGCCGTGCAGGGCTCTTTCGTGAGGGGAGAGATGGGGGTCAACGCCATTGCGCGGGCCATCTATTTCGACACCCGCATCCTGATCATGGACGAACCGACAGCGGCGCTTGGGCCGTCGGAGACCGCGATGGTGGCCGATCTGATTCGCCAGCTTCAGGCCGAGGGCATCGGCATTCTGCTGGTCAGCCACGACATGCATGATGTGTTTGAACTCTGCGACCGCGTGGTGGTGATGAACAAGGGCACGCTGGTAGGGGCGCATCACATTGACGAGGTGACCAAGGACGACGTTCTCAGCCTGATCGTCAAGGGCGAGCTGCCCGCCGACTGGTCCGCCCGCAATCTGGAGGCGGCCCAATGAAAGACACCCCCACGGATACGATGACCTGCGGTGTCTGCCTTGAGCCGGGCCGCTTTGGTCTGGAACAACGCGCGCGCCCCATCGGCATCGGCACCGCGCTGTTTGCACGGATCGCCGGGGCAGAAGTGCATATGATGGATCTCAGCCCCGACCGGCTGGCCACCGTGTCGCGGCTGTTCGGCTTTGACGTGGTGTTCGATGCCACCGGCAACGCCAAGGCGATCGAGGCGGGCTTTGCCCTCGTGGCGCATGGCGGCGTCAGCGTTCTGGTCAGCGTGGTCAAGGATCACATCACCTTTGCCGACACGGAATTCCACAAACGCGAAAGCCAGATCATCGGCAGCCGCAACGCCCTGCGCGCGGATTTCGACCACGTGATGACGGCCATGCGCGCAGGCCAGATCCCGACGGATGCCCTGCTGTCCGACGTCATGCCGCTGGCCGATCTGCCCGCCCGTTTTGCCGCCATCGCCACAGACCGCAGCCATCTGGTCAAGGTGCTGGTGACGCCGTGAAAGATACTGATATGACTGAAAGCCCCTTTGCGCTCTGCCTGCATGCAGCGGACAATGTGCTGGTCGCCCTGCGCGCCATTCCCGCAGGGACCGCATTGCCGCAGGGTGTCACCACCCGTGATGTGATCCCCGCAGGCCATAAACTTGCGCTGCGTGATACAGACGCGGGGGCCGTTATCGTCAAATACGGCCAGATCATCGGCACAACGACCGAAGCCATTCGGGCGGGCGCGCATGTGCACGTGCATAACCTTGGTATGGGCGCGCATAAGCAGGACTATGACTTTGGTGCCGCTGCGCAGGCTCTGCCACCGATCGATCCCCCCGCGCAATTCCAGGGCTTCCACCGCCCGTCAGGCCGTGTGGGCACACGCAACTATCTGGGCATTCTAACTTCGGTGAATTGCGCAGGCTCCGTGGCGCGTTTCATCGCGCAGGCGGCAGAGCGGGCGAACCTGTTGGACGTCTTTCCGAATGTGGACGGCATCGTGCCGATTGTGCATGGCTCCGGCTGCGGCATGTCGGGCAAGGGCGAGGGGTACGACACCCTGTTCCGGACGCTGGCCGGTTACGGGCACAGTGCGAATTTCGGCGCGATCCTGATGGTGGGCTTGGGCTGCGAGGTGATGCAGATCCCCGACCTGATCGACCGCAAAGCGTTAAAGGACAGCGCGCGCTTTCGCTATATGACCATCCAGACCGAAGGGGGCACCGCCGCCACCGTGGATCGCGGGCTGGGCCTGCTGCGCGAGCTTGCTGCCGAGGCGAACAAGGCCACCCGCGCCCCCGCTCCGGCCAGCGCGCTTGTTCTGGGGATGCAATGCGGCGGCTCGGACGGCTATTCCGGCATCACCGCCAATCCCGCGCTCGGGGTCGCGTCGGACCTTCTGGTGCGGCATGGCGGCACCTCGATCCTGTCCGAGACGTCAGAGATCTATGGTGCGGAACACCTGCTGACGCGCCGCGCGGTCGATGCCGCGACCGGCCATAAGCTGATTGATCTGATCGACTGGTGGGAGGATTACACCGCCCGCAACTTTGGCGAGATGGACAACAACCCCTCGCCGGGCAACAAACGCGGCGGGCTGACCACGATCCTTGAGAAATCGCTGGGGGCCGTGGCCAAGGGCGGCAGCGCGCCGCTGGCAGGGGTGTATAAATTCGCCGAACCCATCGACAGGCCCGGTTTCGTGTTCATGGACAGCCCCGGCTACGATCCCTGTTCGGTCACGGGACAGACCGCATCGGGGGCCAATCTGATCGCCTTTACCACCGGACGGGGCAGCGTGTCGGGCTATCAGCCGGTGCCCTCGATCAAAATCGCCTCCAACCCCGATCTGTGGCGGCGGATGCAGACCGATATGGATGTGAACTGCGGCGATATTCTGGAGGGCGTCACCCTGCAGGACAAAGGGCAGGAGATCTTTGACCTGATGCTGCGCACGGCCTCTGGCGCGCAAACCAAAAGCGAGGCGCAGGGCTTTGGCGCGGTGGAATTTGTGCCATGGCAAATCGGGGCGGTGATGTGATGCCCAAAGACAGGAGAGACCATGAGTTTTGATCTGACAGGCCAGCGCGTGCTGGTGACCGCCGCCGCGCAGGGCATTGGCCGCGCCAGCGCCGAGGCCTTTGTCCGCGCCGGTGCCAGCGTGTTGGCGACCGATCTCAACGAAAGCGGGCTGGCCACGCTGACCGGCTGTGACACCGCCCGACTGGACGTGCTGAATGCGGCCTCTGTGGCGCAGGTCTGCGCACAGGCGGGGCCGGTTGATGTGTTGTTCAACTGCGCGGGGTTCGTTCACGGCGGCACCGTGCTGGACTGCACCGAAGACGAGCTGGATTTCGCCTTTGATCTGAATGTGAAATCCATGATCCGCATGGTGCAGGCCGTGCTGCCGGGCATGGTGGACCGCGGATCGGGCGCGATCATCAACATGTCCTCGGTCGCCTCGTCGGTCAAAGGCGTGCCGAACCGCTGCGTCTATTCCACAACCAAGGCCGCTGTGCTGGGGCTGACGAAATCCATCGCCGCCGATTACGTGGCCAGTGGCATCCGCTGCAATGCAATCTGCCCCGGCACGGTGCAATCGCCCTCGCTCGACGACCGTCTGGCGGCAACCGGCGATTACGACACGGCACGGGCGGATTTCATCGCGCGCCAACCGCTTGGCCGGATCGCCGAGGCGTCAGAGATCGCTGACCTTGCGGTCTACCTAGCGGCGGCCACCTACACCACGGGGCAGGCGCATTGCATTGACGGGGGCTGGGCGCTGTAAACCGCGCCATATCTGCGCCCCGCCACATCCGGCGGGACGCAGATCACTGCGGTTTAGTCAGCGGTGCGATAGGCCCAGGTCTGCGACGCAGCCGCATCGTCGGAACAGGCCGCAAGGGTCAGCTCCTTGATCTGGTTTTCCTGACTGCGGCCAAAGCGCGTGTCCTCGCCCAAGGTCAGGCACAGCGTCTCGTCAGCGGCGGGCGAAATCACGCCTTCGCCGTCAAAAACAAACTGCTGCGCGTCAGATCCGTCACAATCGACCAGCTCCAGTTCCGCCCCGGCGGCAAGGTCGACAGGCTGCATACAGACGTCAAACTCGGGCATATAGAACACGCCATCCGCGAATTGGTCGGAATCAAATCCCTGATCGACAAAGATCTCGCCCTTGGGGCTGTAGCAGGTGTGCCCTTGCAGACCCGCCGCCGGATCGGCCTGCGCGCCTTGGCCGCCAGAGATATCGATGCAGTAGCCGTTCTGGATATTGTCCAGCTTGTCTGTGGCGTAGACCTCGACCGTGTCAGCAAAAGCAGCACCGGCGCACAGGGACGCCGCGACTGCAGTGATGGAAAGTGTCTTGGTAAACATATTAGGTTCCCTTGTTAGGATTAGTTAACGGTCAAACGGCACAGCACCGTGTTGCTTTGTTCCAGATCCGGCCCCCAGATGAACTGTGCCTCGGGGGTCCAGTCGACCTCGGTGTAGCCGAATTTCGGGTCGACCTCGGCGGCGGAGAAGACGCTTGCCGCAGGCCAGTCGCTGGCGTCGAACTCTGCAAGATCCCATCCCTCGGGCGCGTCTTCGGCGGCAAAGCCACAGGCCCCTTCACCGGCGACCGGATCGGCCACATCCTCGCATGACTTATCCAGCGGCGCGGTATGGATCACCTTGCACTGCCACGCGGCGTCGCTGACCGCCGCAATCGCGCCGTCCCCATCGCGGATCTGCAGGATCACACCGCCGTCGCCCATCTGCTGGCGGCGCGTGCCGATGTATTCCAGCCCTGTGTCGTTCTCTTTGAAATCCTTGGCGATCAGCCCGATGGTAAAGGGGCGCTCTGCCTCGAAGGTAAAGCTTTCCTTGTTGAACGACCGCTCCGTGGTGATGGGCACGCTGTCGGTTGCCACGACCTCGCCATCAATATGCATCTCGAACCAGTTGTCGGCCCAGACATCAGCGGAAAAGGTTTCGGCCTGCGCCGCTATGGGCAGGACCAAGAGGCAAGCAGGGATCAGACGGTGAGGCATGGCGCGACCTTTTATTGCAAAGTACCTTTACCACGGGTCAACGCGGAATTTCCGTCGCGCGATCCCGAAAAAATTCTCTCACCAGCGTTTTACAATCCTGCCGTGTACGGATCGTGACCCGCTGCCCGCTATCGGTAAAACTTTACCGACTAAGCAGAGCGAATTCCGGCGCGCTCAATCAAACGGAAACCTCTCGGGCGGTAGCCGTTCACCTGTGGATGACGTTTGCGTGGGGTGGGCTTGTTCGGCAGGGGGCGATCATGCACCAGTTGCGCAAACAACAATAGGATGAACCATGCGCGCAGCGGACGTTATCGCCAAACGGCTGTATGAACAGGGATGCCGCTATGCCTTTGGCATGCCGGGCGGCGAGGTGCTGACCCTTCTGGATGCTTTGGACAAGGCGGGGATCGAATTCATCCTGTGCCGCCACGAGAACGCCGCCGGTTTCATGGCAGAGGCCACGTATCACCGCACCGGCGCGCCGGGCATCTTGTTGGCCACCGTGGGGCCGGGGGCGCTGAACGGGATCAACGTGGTGGAAAACGCCCGTCAGGACCGTGTGCCGATGATCGTGCTGACCGGCTGCGTCGATGCGGATACGGCGCAGGTCTACACCCATCAGGTGCTGGACCAGCCGCAGGTGTTCCGCCCGATCACCAAGGGCAGCTTTACCCTAACCGCAGGGGCCGCGCATGTGATCATCGACAAGGCGCTTGGCCTCGCCACGCAAGGGCGGCCCGGTCCTGTGCATATCGACGTGCCGATTTCCGTGGCCGACGCGCCGGCCGACGGGGGCGGTACGTTGCGCCCGCCCGCCCTGCCCACCGCGCCTGCCGGTCCTGCCGTGGACGCCATCCGACACAGTCTGGCAGGGGCCAAACGCCCGCTGATTGTCGCCGGTCTGGATGTTCTGTCCGATGAGGGGGCCAAGATTGTCACCCGCGCCGCCGAAACGCTGCAGGCCCCCGTCATCACCACCTACAAGGCCAAGGGGCTGCTGCCGGAAAACCACCCGCTTTCCTTGGGCGGCGCCGGTCTGTCGCCCAAAGCGGACCAGATCCTGCTGCCGCTGATCGCGCAGGCGGATGTGGTCCTGTGCATCGGCTACGATCCGATCGAGATGCGGCAGGGGTGGACCAACCCGTGGGACCCCGCGCGCCAGACGGTCATCGACGTGACCGCCGTGCCCAATGACCATTACATGCACCACGCCACCTACAACATTGTCGGCGATCCGGTGCACAGTGTGGCCGCGCTGTTGCCCGAGGCACCGCTTACCGGCTGGGACATCCCCGCCGCGGCCGAGGCCAAGACCGCGATGCAACAGGCCTTTGCCCCCTCCGACACATGGGGACCGTCGCAGGCCATCGCCATTTGCGGGGATATGCTGCCCAAGGACACGCTGATCACCGCCGACAGTGGCGCACACCGGATCTTGTTGTCGCAAATGTGGGAATGTCGCTTTCCGCGCGCGCTGACGCAATCCTCGGGGTTTTGCACCATGGGCTGCGCCGTCCCGCTGGCCATCGGCGCCAAGCTGGCGGACCGCGACCGCACGGTTGTCTCCTTCAGCGGGGATGCCGGGTTCCTGATGGTGGTCGGAGAGCTGGCCACCGCCGCCGAACAGGGGCTCGCCCCGATTTTCGTGGTCTTCGTCGACGCCTCGCTGGCGCTGATCGAACTGAAACAGCGCGGACGCCAGATGAAAAACGTGGGCGTCGATTTCCAGGGCACGGATATGGCCGCGCTTGGCCGCGCCTTCGGGGGCAACGGCGTGTCGGTGCGCGATGCGGACGGGCTGCGTCAGGCATTGACCGATGCCATGAGCGCGGAAACCTTTACGGTGATTGCGGTTCACATCGACAGGCAGGCCTATGACGGAAGCTTCTGACACGCCCGGCGCGCTGGACGGGGTTCTGGTGCTGGATCTGTCGCGGATCCTTGCCGGACCGACCGCAACACAGATGCTGGGCGATCTTGGCGCCACGGTGATCAAGATCGAAAACCCCAAAACCGGCGGCGATGACACCCGACGATGGGGGCCGCCTTACGTGGACACGCCCGACGGGCAAAGCGATCTGAGCGCCTATTTCCTTGCGGCCAACCGCAACAAGTTCTCCGTCGCCGCCGACCTTTCCACGCCAGAGGGGCAGGCATTGGTCCGCCAGATCGCGGCGCAGGCGCAGATCGTTGTCGAAAACTACAAACCCGGCGGGCTGATGAAATACGGGCTGGATTACGACAGCCTGCGCCAGATCAATCCCGCGCTGGTCTATTGTTCCATATCAGGCTTTGGCCAAACCGGTCCGAACCGGGACCGCCCGGGCTATGATCTGATGGCGCAGGGCTTTGGCGGTATCATGTCGATCACCGGCGCGCCGGATGGCCCCCCGATGAAAGTCGGCGTGGGCATCGCGGATGTCATGTGCGGGATGTATGCGACCATCGGCATTCTGGCCGCGCTCCGCCACGCCGAGGCCACCGGCGACGGGCAACAGATCGACCTCGCGCTGGTGGACAGCCAGATGGCTTGGCTGGTGAACGAGGGGACAAATACGCTGGTCTCCGGCACGCCACCGCAGCGCCGTGGCAACGGTCATCCCAACATCGTGCCCTATGATGTCTTTGCCACGCAGGACGGCCACATCATTCTGGCGGTCGGAAATGACGGACAGTTTCAGGCGTTTTGCAAGGGAATCGACCGGCCCGATCTGGCAGCCGACCCGCGCTTTGCAACAAATCCGTTGCGCATCGAGCACCGCGAACAGTTGACCGGTCTCATTTCTGTAACACTTGCCGAAATGGGCAGCGCCGATTTGTTACAAAAGCTGCGCGACCACGGCGTGCCCTCCGGCCCGATCCACCGCATCGACGAGGCGTTGCACTCCGATCAGGCCCAAGCGCGCGGCGCTGTGGTGCAAATTCAGGCAGATACCAGCGCCGGACACGTCGATTTACTGGGAAATCCGCTGAAAATGTCTCGAACACCGGTGAGATACGCCAAAGCGCCGCCGCGTTTCGGCGCAGACACCGACGACCTGAAACGCCTGTTGGATCAAGCCCGCGGACCGTCATCCTCACGGTAAATTCATTGACCGATCACGTTTCGGGAGGTCACGGGCAGGTGAAACGATGTTTTAGATAGGTCGCGCTATCCACGTTGCAGACAGGTCAACGATGGAAGGCGTTTCAATGCGAACCGACATAAGCACCAGCGACATCAGTCTGGATGACGACAAGGCGTTGCATCACTGGAACGGAGTCATCCACGGGGTGTTGTCGCACGGGCAGGCCACCGGCGACCATCTTGCCGCGCTGACCACACAGGCCCCTGATTTTGCCATGGGCCACGCGATGAAGGGGCTGGCCTGTCTGATGCTGGGCCGCCGCGAACTGTTTGACGCGGCACAGGCCGCAAGTGACGCAGCCACCCGCGCCCTGTCCTTGGGCGGGGCCACCGCACGCGAACGCCTGTGGTGTCAGGCGTTGCAGGATTGGCTGGCGGGCGCACCCTCGCAGTCGATTGCCCGCATGGAAGAGGCGATGCGCCTCAACCCCGCCGACACCATCAGCATGAAACTGTCCCATGGCATCCGGTTCATGCTGGGCGACAACCACGGCATGTTGCGCTCCGTCGACCGTGTCATTGGCGCCCATGATCACAGCCACCCTCTGTATGGCTACGCCTTGGGCTGCCGGGCCTTCGCGCTCGAGGAAGTGGGCCGCTATGACGAGGCGGAGCAGACCGGACGGCGCGGTCTGGACTTTGCCCGCGACGACGCATGGGGGCTGCACGCGGTCGCCCATGTCTATGACATGACCCATATGACCGAACAGGGGATCGCGCTGATCGACGGCTTCCCCGACGCGTGGTCGCACTGCAACAACTTCCGGTTCCATGTCTGGTGGCACAAGGCGCTGCTGCACCTTGACCAAGGCGACATTGCCACTGTTCTGGATCTGTACGACACCAAGATCCGGGATGAGAAAACCGACGACTACCGCGACTTCTCCAACGCGTCCTCGCTGCTTGTCCGGCTCGAACTTGAGGGCGTCGATGTGGGGGACCGCTGGGTGGAACTGGCGACGCTGGCCGCCAAACGCAGCGACGATGGCTGTCTGACCTTTGCCGACATGCACTATATGCTGGCGCTCATGGGGGACACCGACAGCGGCGCCGCGGGTCGCCTGACCGCCCGCATGGCGCAAAGCGCGCAGATTGATGACGACATCGGCCGTGTCATGCAAAGCCCCGGTCTGGCCCTGTCGCACGGGCTGGAATGCTTTGGCGAGGCGGATTACGCCACGGCCTTCGCCCAGTTGCATGCCGCGCAACCGCATTTTCAGGCCATGGGCGGAAGCCACGCACAGCGCGACGTCTTTGAACGCCTCACGATCGAGGCAGGCCTGCGCGCGGGCCGCATCGATGACACCGAACGGCTGATTCTGGCCCGCACCGCCCTGCGCGGCGGCCATGAGGACAGCTTTGCCGCCGCACGCATGGGCCAGATCGCCCAGATGCGCCGCGCTCAGGCGGTTTCGACCGCCGCCGAATAAGACGGACACCGACCCAGATGACCACTGCTGACACCAACATGCTGTCCCCGTCACGGGCGACAACCGCCACGCCCGCGTCCAAGCGCACGCGCGACATCCGGCTGGATTTCTTTCGGGGCATCGCGATGTTTATCATCCTCTTCGCCCATACGCCGGGCAACCCGTGGACCAGCTGGATTCCCGCCCGCTGGGGATTTTCCGACGCGACCGAGATGTTCGTGTTCTGCTCTGGCATGGCCAGTGCCATTGCCTTTGGCGCGACCTTTGATCGGGCGGGCATGGTGCTGGGCACTGCGCGGGTGGGCTTTCGCATATGGCAGGTCTACTGGGCGCATGTGGGCCTGTTCTTTGCCACCACGGCGCTGGTGGTCTTTCTGACCGACCTCGAGATCACCAGCCAGAACTACTGGGGCAACCTGAACCTGTGGATGCTGTTCACCGAAAGCGACCGCTGGGAAAACCCCAATATCCTGTTCAGTTTCATGACCTTGCAATGGGTGCCGAACCTGTTCGACATCCTGCCGATGTATATGGTCATTCTGGCCATGATGCCTGCGGTGATCGCCTTGGCGCGGGTGCATTTCGGGCTGGTGGTGATCGCTTCGGTCACTGTCTGGCTGCTGGCGCAACGGGCGCTGACAGACACGCTTGGCCTGCCGTATCTGAACTTCTCCGCCGAGCCTTGGCTGCGCGATGATGGCAGCCAACGACAGTGGTTTCTCAACCCCTTTGGCTGGCAGCTGATCTTTTTCACGGGCTTTGCCTTTATGCGCGGCTGGATTCCCAAACCGCCCGTCTCCGCATGGCTGATCGGTCTGGCCTTGGCCATCGTGCTGCTGAACATCCCGTTTTCAAACATCGGCGTGCGTGAATTCGGCTTTGACTTTGCCCGCAACTGGCGCGCGGACAACGGCCAGTGGTTCTCCAAATCCGACCACGGCATCCTGCGCTTTGTGCAGTTTATGGCGCTGGCCTATCTCGCGTGGGTCATCGCAGGGGACAAGGGCGCGCGTATTCGCGCAGGCTCCGGCACGCTGTCGCACCTGTGGCAGCCGACGTTGGCCATGCTGCTCAAGGTCGGGCAGCAATCGCTGGCGGTGTTTGTCGTCTCGATCGTGGTGGGCCGCCTGAACGGTGCCATTCTCGACATCATCGGGCGGGACTGGATGACTGTGACCTTGGTGAACCTGTTCGGCATGACCGTTCTGGTGACCACCGCCTATGTCGCGGGCTGGATGAAATCGCAGCCGTGGCGCGTGAAGGGGCCTGCCCATGCTGCGGCGTGAGTTTCTGGGCCTGCTGGGCGCGCTGACCGCCAGCCCGACATTCGCACAACAGGCCGAGCCGGGGTTGCAACTGGGCCGCGCCACGCCCTTTGCGCCCAAGAATGTGGTCGATCTCGCACGGCGCAGGGCGCAAAGCCGCTACGTCCCGCCCCAACCTGTGCCCGCGCCATGGACCAACATCAGCTACGAGGATTACACCGCGATCTGGTTTGACGGGCGCAATGCCCTGTGGCGATCAGAGGCCGACACCCCCCTGCGGATGGATGTCTTTGCGCCGGGTCTGTATTTCGCAACGCCGGTCGATATCTCGGTGGTGGACGGTGGGCACCAGCGGCCTTTGCGCTTTGATCTGGACGTGTTTGACAAGACCGACCGTTTCCCCGATCTGCCCGTCGATGACAGCTTGGGCTATTCTGGGCTGCGCCTGCGGGCCGAGCTGGAACGTCCCGGTATCTTTCAGGAATTCGCCGTCTTTCAGGGGGCGAGCTATTTCCGCGCCATCGGCACGGGCGACATCTACGGTCTGTCCGCGCGCGGTCTGGCCATCGACACCGCCGCGCCCGAAGGGGAGGAGTTCCCCGATTTCCGGGCCTTCTGGATCGAGAAGCCTGCGCCGGGGCAGGACACCTTCACCGTGCATGCGCTGCTCGACAGCCCAAGCGTGACCGGCGCCTACCGGTTCAAAATCACCCCCGGCCAGCCCTTGGTGATGCAGGTCACGGCCCATCTGTTCCCGCGTCGTGATCTGGACAACGTGGGGATCGCGCCGCTGACATCGATGTTCCAATACGACCAGACGAACCGCGCGCGCTTTACCGACTGGCGACCGGCGGTGCATGACAGCGACGGGCTGCTGATCAACAACGGGGCGGGCGAAACCATCTGGAGACCGCTTGCCAACCCTGAAACGCTACAAATCAGCGCCTTTGTCGACGAGACACCCAAAGGCTTTGGCCTGATGCAGCGCGCCCGCCGGTACAGCGATTTCACCGATCTCGAGGCGCAGTATCACCGCAGGCCCGGCGCGTGGATCGAACCCTTGGGCGATTGGGGGCAGGGGTCGGTGGCACTGGTCGAAATCCCGACCCCGTCCGAGGTCTTTGATAATATCGTCTGCTACTGGCGGCCCGCAGGTGGCTTGGCCGCCGGATCGGAACACCGTTTTGATTATTTGCTGACCTGGGGCGCGGATGTCGCCTATGGCAAGGGGCTGATCGTGCTGAACACGGCCATCGGGTCGGCCTTTGACAATGACGGGATCATCGCGGTTATCGATTTCGCTGATGGACCAAACGTGCCGCAGGATCTGTCGCAGCTCGACATTGTGGTCAACGCCAGCGCCGGAGAGGCATCAAGCGGTGTGGTGCAGCGCAATCCCGAAACCGGCGGTCCGCGACTGGCCTTCAAATTCCACCCGGGCACCGCCCGGCTGATCGAATTTCGCGCCCAACTGCGCCTCAACGGTCAACCGCTGACGGAAACATGGCTGTATCGATGGACCGCATGACAGAGTACGCCCGCGCAGACATGCCGCCGCGCGCGCCCTTGCAGATGCAACCGCAAAGCTTTGGCAGACCGGCGGCACAGCGCGCGCAGGCCCAGCCCCGCGACCCGCGCCATTGGCTGTGGCGGGCGGCGGCATTCATCCCGACCGTGCTGGTTACCATCGCGATCTGCGTGTCCGTCACCGATTATCTGGGGCAAGGCGGTGTGTCCGTGATCGAGGCAACCGCCGTGGGCCTGATTGCGCTGAGCACCGTGTGGCTGGTGTTCGCGGCCAGTTCGGCCTGTCTGGGCGTGGTGCGTTTTGCGCGCCAGCCCGACCTGCCGCCGCAACGGCCTGCCACGGTCCAAGAGATCGCCATGCTGCTGCCCATCTATAACGAGACCCCGTGGGATGTGTTCGGCAACGCCGCTGCCATGCTGCGCGAGCTGCAAAGCATATCCGGTGACCGGTTTACCCTGTTCATCCTCAGCGACACCCGCGACCCGAGCGTGGCCGCGCTGGAGGAGCGCGCCTTTGCCGCCCTGCAGGCCGATGCCAGCGGCCCCGCGCAGGTGTTCTATCGCCGCCGTGCGCAGAACACTGACAAAAAGGTCGGCAATATCGCGGACTGGATCGAAAACTGGGGCGCGGCCTATGACGCCATGCTGGTGCTGGATGCGGACAGTTTGATGAGCGGCCACGCCATCCGGCAACTGGCCGATGCGCTGGCCGCCGATCCCGACGCCGGCCTGATCCAAAGCCGCCCCGTCCTGATCGGGGCCGAGACCCTATTTGGCCGCGTTCAGCAATTCTCGAACGCGGTCTATGGCTGGCTGGTGGCTGAAGGCGTGGCAAGCTGGTCGCAGGACGAGGGCAACTATTGGGGCCATAACGCCATCATCCGCACCCGCGCCTTTGCCCAAAGCGCGCGCCTCCCCTATCTGCGCGGCTTTCGCGGGCGGGATAAGCTGCTGCTCAGTCACGATTTTATCGAGGCGGGCATGCTCCGTCGCGCGGGATGGCGCGTGCGTCTGCTGCCCCGTGTGACCGGCTCATACGAAGAAACACCGCAGACCCTGATCGATCACGCCTTGCGCGACCGCCGCTGGTGTCTGGGCAATATGCAGCACCTGCGCCTGCTGGCCGCGCGCGGCTTTCACCCGATCACGCGGCTGCATCTGCTGCAGGGGGCGCTGTCCTTTCTGATGTCGCCGGTCTGGCTGGCCGCGCTGGTGATCTGGGCGCTGGTCGGCATCACCGATGACACGCCGGTCAGCTATTTCTCGCCCAGCAATCCGCTCATTCCCACCTGGCCAGAGGCGATGGACGACACAATCGGCTGGTTCTTTCTGTTGTTCATCTACGGGATGCTTTTGTTCCCGAAACTGATTGGCGCGGCGCTGTTCGGGATGCGCCCGCGCACACGGATCGCCTATGGATCTGGCCGAGTTTATCTTGGCTCGATTTGTGTCGAATTGCTGCTGTCGGTGCTTTATGCGCCCATCACCATGGTGCAGCAGACGACGGCCACGCTCTACGCGGTTCTGGGAAAATCCGCAGGATGGGCGCCGCAAAACCGCAGCGGCGGCCAATACGGTTGGGGCGAAACCCTGCGCTTTCACTGGGTCGAGACGCTATTGGGGGTGGTGATCCTTGGCGGGATGTATGCAGGCCACGTGCCCGCCCTGATCGCGCCCATTGCGATAAGCCTGATGGGGGCCGTGCCCCTGTCGCGGCTGAGCGGCTGGCGCGTCACCGATGCCTCTGCCCGCGTGCTGCGGCTGGACACACCGCACAGCCTGCGCGAACCCGCCATCGTGCGCACCGCCCGACAGGAACGCGCCAGACTGCGCCGCCTGCTGGACGGTCAAACAGTCCCCGCAGAGCCTGCCGCAACCATTGCCGCTGAATGAACCCGACTTAGGGGCAGGTGTTGCGCACGACCGCGACCGCCCCCAAGACCAGCAACGGCAGCGCAAAAGCGCGGTAGCTGACCTGCAGCGTAAAGCCCAGATAGGCCGCGAAAGAACCGTTGAACAGCAACAGGCTCTCTTCGATTGAGCCGCCGTTGAACCCGCCCACCGTCTTGATCCCCACCAACACGGCAAAGCTCAGCCCAGCCGCCACGAGGTAGCCCCAGACACCCCAGCGCGGGGTCAGCACAAACCCCAAACCACCGGCCACAAGCGTCACCAAAACCAATGTCATCATAGCGTCTCAAACCAATCCATTACGAGCGCGGACCACCCCTCGGGCACCACATGTCCGCCGGGGAATATTGCCAGTTCCAGCGCGCTGTCCGGCGCACATCGGTCCCATGCGCGGCGCAGGAACGGGCCGTCGGTTTCAAACCGGTCGGCACGCAGATGCACGCAGGCGTTGGCCCTTCGCCAGATCTGCAGCGCGGCAAAGATATCGCCCTGCGCGCGTGCGGTCGGGTCGGTGATCGGCACGCGGTTCACCACACGTCCCTCCAGCGGCACCGTGCCATCGGTCCAGCCATGGGTGTGCAACATTTTCACCGGACCCGCGCAGCTTTCGGGGTGGGGGCGCCAGAAATTCCCGCCAAGCGGCGCATAGGCGGCAAAGCTGTCGGGCGCGAGGCAGGCGGTATAGGCCACCATGGACCCGCCGATGGAAAACCCGCCAAGGATCATCTTCGCGGGGTCCAGCCCGAACCGCGCTGCCGCATCGTCACGCACCGCTGTCAGAAAGTCCACGTCCTGCATCTGCTGCCCCGTGGACGGGTGGAACCGCCACGACCGACCAGAGCGCCCCGCGCGCGGCACGCCATCCGGCGCGATCACGGCAAAGCCACGGTCGAGGTAACCGTCAACCATCCGCGACACCCGCAGCGCCCCCGCGCCAGAGCCGCCCCAGCCGTGCAAATAGACCACCGCGCCCTCGGGCGGTGTGTCGGGCAGCGCGATGTAGTAATCGCGCCCATCCACGCTGCAGGCGGTGTCTGTGGAACAGGCCACCGCCTGTTGCCCGAAACTCATCCCTGCCATCAGGCCCAAAGCCCGCAAAATGCCCGTTCTCATGGCCTGTCCACCGGCAACCCGCGTTTCAGCCAGCCCGGACCGGCACGGCTGCCCAACATGCCTTCGGGAACATCGATAATGGGCGAGACCCCCTCGGCCTCGAACAGTTGCGTCACCCGGGCAGAGCGCACCCCGCGCGCGCAGATCACGGCCACCGGCTGCTGCGCATGGCGCCGCGCCACCAGCACGGCGGACACGAAATCCGACCGCCGCATATCAATGCCCACGGCGTTTTGCGGCAGGCCCGTGGCCTGCCATTCATCCGGTCTGCGCACATCCACCAGCAGGATATCGCCCTTTGCGGCGGCCTCTAACGCCTCTGGCGGGGTCATCACCCCGGCCTCCTGCGCGCGCGAAAATCGCGTCTGCACAACCAAGACACCCCCGCCCAACAGGGCGAGGGTCCCGATCCCCAACACGCGGCGACGCGTGACGCCGCCACGTGGGGATTGATCCGTATCGCGGTCCAAAACCGCTTACTTCACCGGCGCAGAAGAGCTGAACTGCGGAATGGTGTTGGTGGAGGCATCCTTGCCTTCGATGCCGGTCCAGTTGTTTTCCGCAAGGGTGATGTTGCCGGGAATGTCCTCTTCCCAAAAGCCCACCACATCCTTTGTGATGTTCAGATACAGGGTGCCGTCCACGATGCGCCACAGATTGGGGTTGGCCGGAACCTTGCCGCCTTTGGACACGCCGTAAGCGCAGTGACCGTCATAGGCGGGGACATATTTCGCAGGGTCCGCCACAAAGGTGTCGCGGTTTTCCTCGCTCGAGAATGCGAATGTCGCGCCGTTGTATTCAGCGGTGATGTCCGCCTTTCCCGGAACGGCGGCAGGCTGCGCTGTGCCCACGGGGTTCTGATCCATGTCCCAATAGGCGACAACGTCATAGCCCGACACGGCAAAGCCTGTCTCGTCGATATATTGTTCACCGGCAAAGGCAAAGGTGGCCGAAGTCATCAGCACAGCGGCCGAGGAAATGATCCATTTCATCACGTAGGTCCTTTTGATCAGATCGTTTGGGTCTTTGACCTGACAATCGATACACCGCGTGATGCTAACTGAATATTACCCCTCGCGGCGGAGTGATGGCCCGTGTGTGGATCGGTTGCTGGATCAACGCTTTTGTTTCAATATTCACGCGGCGTGAGCGTGAATGCCCCAAAGTCGCACGAAACCCGATGATGCGGCCCGCAGGATTGTAACAATTCTACTCAACATAACACAGATTACAGGCCGCGCATGCCTCCATCGCGATCAGCTGGCGGCTTTCAGCTCCACCGGCGTCAGGTAGACGACCGCATCCCCCAGGGCGACCATGACTTCGCCGTCTTGGATGTTGACCTGCATCTGCATGTTGCGCTGCGCCAGTGCGGCCAGCGCCTGTGTCTCCGGCTCGGGCAGGTTCACCACCCGCAGATTGCCGAACCGTTGCACGCTGCCGTTGATCTTGTCCCACCAGATCTCTGCCGGACGCCCGCCGTAGGTGTAGATCACCACCTGACCGGCCTTGGCGCAGGATTGGCGCACGACTTTCTCGCTGGGCAGACCGAGGCTGATCCAGACATCCAGCTCTCCGCTGAGGCTTTTCTGCCAGATGTCGGGCTCGTCATCGGTGGACAGCCCCTTGGTCAGTTCCAGATGCTCATGCGCGTTCAACGCAAAAGCCACCAGCCGCAGCATCATCCGCTCGTCGGTTTCCGACGGATGTTTGGCCACGGTCAGTTTGTGGCTTTCGTAGTAGTGTCTGTCCATGTCCGACACGGACAGATCAACTTTGTAGATGGTGGCCTTCAATGCCATGGTCTGCGCGCCCCGCTGCCCTGTTCTCCGCTGCGATAGACCCATCGCCCAAGGCATGAAAGCCCAAAGCAGCGGCGCGGGGCGCAGCTCAGGCCGAAAACAGCCCCTCAAAATCCCTGAAGCCCTTGATTTCGATCGGATTGCCGGAGGGGTCAAAGAAAAACATGGTGCGCTGTTCGCCGGGCTCACCCTCAAAGCGGATGACCGGCGGGATGTCAAAGGCCACGCCCTTTTCCGCCAGCCGGTCCGCCAGCGCCAGCCAGTCGTCCAGCCGCAGCACCGCCCCCATATGCGGCATCATCACCATGTGATCGCCCACTTTGCCACTGCGCGTGGTCGCAAAGGGCTGCCCCAGATGCAGCGACAGCTGATGGCCGAAGAAATCGAAATCGACCCATGTGTCGGTCGACCGCCCCTCGGCACAGCCCAGAATCTCGCCATAGAACCGGCGCGCCGCGTCCAGATCGGTGACATGAATCGCAAGATGGAAAACAGACTGCATGGCGGCTCCTTTGGATATGCCCGGAATGTGCGCGAAACTTGCCCATTTGCTGTGCAGCGTAAAGGGGCGGGATTTCACACCCCACCCCCCAGCAGACCCCGCCAAAGCAGTGCCCCGGCCATAACAAAGCCAATACCATTCAGAAACTTAATCACCCGATAACCACGTTTTGCGACAGCGGAATGACACCCTAACTATAAACAAAACTTATATTGATAGTCTTATTATAATCGGGATTTCTATTGCCCGAGCAGGGTGGATCCGGCTCCTAAAAGGCATGTCTCGCCTCCCTCAAATCAAGAAGACAGCCCACCAACACGGAGTTTCCACATGCGCCTTTCCCACGCTCTTTTGACCACAGCCTTTGTTCTGGCGGCCACCACAGCACAGGCCGACGGCTACAAGGTCGCGCTTGACGGCACCTTTGCCCCCCATGCCATGCCCAGCCTGTCCGGCGGCGTCGAAGGTTTCAACGTCGATCTCGCCCAAGCCATCGGTGACAAGCTCGGCACCGAGATGGAGGTCATCGCCGCGCAGTTTTCCGGCCTGATCCCCGCGCTGCAGGCGGGCACCTATGATTTCCTCGTGGCGCCCACCACCGTGACCGCCGAACGCGCCGAGAACCTGCTGTTCTCCGAAGGCTTCATGGACACCAACTTTGCCTTTACCGTGCCCGCAGGCAGCGACGCGATGGACGGGCTCGACGCCTTCAAGGGCAAGACCATCGCTGTGAACAAAGGCTCCGTCTACGAGAGCTTTCTGACCGACCGCGCCGAGGAATACGGCTGGGAGGTCGTGTCCTACGGCACCAACACCGACGCGGTCGAGGCCGTCGCCACAGGCCGCGCGGACGCCAATCTGGCAGGGGCCACCGTGTCGGCATGGGCCGCCAAACAGAACCCGCGCATCGATCTCAGCTATGAATACCCCACGGGGCTGGTCTGGGCCTTTCCCTTCCGCAAGGACGACACCCAGACCCGCAACACCATCGACACGGTTCTGGAATGCCTCAAAACGGACGGCACCATGGCCGCCCTGTCCGAGAAATGGTTCGGCGTCACCCCGGCCGAGGGCGCAACCATCGTCACCCCCACCGCAGGCTACGGCACGCCTGGCTTCGACGGCTATGACGACACCGCCCATGACGTCACCTGCGATCTGTAATCCACGCTGAACGGGCGGGGCGGATGGACCGCCCTGCCCCCCCCCTTTTGAAAGACCCCCGATGCCCATTGCACCGACGCCGCCACCACAGGTCCACGACCGCCCCATGCTGGAAATCAACCAGCTTGAAAAACGCTTTGGGCAGACGCAGGTGCTGACCTCCATCGATTTGCGCGTCAAACGGGGCGAGCTTGTCTTTGTGATCGGGCCGTCCGGCTCTGGCAAATCCACCATGCTGCGCTGTTGCAACCGGCTGGAGGAACCCACATCCGGCACGATCCTGCTGGACGGGGCGCATGTCACCGCCTGCCACGGGCGCGCGCTGGACGCCATGCGGCTCAAGATCGGGATGGTGTTTCAGGGCTTTCACCTCTACCCGCATAAAACCGTTCTGGCCAATGTCATGCTGGCGCAGGTCCACGCGCTTGGGCGCAGCAAACCACAGGCCGAAGCCCGCGCCATGGACATGCTGACCCGCGTCGGTCTGGCGCATAAGGCGCAGGCCATGCCCGGCGCGCTGTCGGGTGGCCAACAGCAACGGGTCGCCATCGCCCGCGCGCTGGCGCTGGACCCCAAGGTGATGTTGTTCGACGAACCGACCTCGGCGCTGGACCCCGAGCTTGTCGGGTCGGTTCTGGCGGTGATGAAGCAGCTGCGCGACGAAGGCATGACCATGGTGGTGGTCAGCCACGAGATGGGCTTTGCCCGCGAAGCCGCCGACCGCGTGGTGTTCATGGACGGCGGTGTCGTCGTCGAAGAAGGCCCGCCCGACGCGATCTTCGGCAATCCGCAATCCGACCGGTTGCGCGCCTTCCTGTCCCGCTTGAACCAGAGCGCGGCATGAGGTTTTTCGACACCTTCTTTGACGGCGCGGTCATGGCCCGTTACCTGCCCGACCTGCTGGGCGCCATTGTCACGACCCTATTGCTCAGCGCGGTGATCGTGACGCTGGGGCTGGCGCTCGGGCTCGGCTTGGCCTGTTTGCGCAGCCTCGGGCGCTGGTATCTGACGCTGCCCATCGTGGCCTTTGCCGACATCGGCCGCGCCCTGCCCCCGCTTGTGCTGATCCTGATATGCTATTTCGGCCTGCCCGGTCTGGGGCTGAACCTGTCCGGCCCGATGGTGCTGATCCTTGTGCTGGGGGGTGTTCTGGCCGCCTTCGCCGAGGAAATCTTCTGGGCCGGTCTGACCGCCGTGCCCCAAGGCCAGTGGGAGGCAGGCCGCGCCACCGGTCTCAGCTTTGGCCGCACGCTGTTCGACATTGCCCTGCCGCAGGCGATCCGCCTAGGCATCCCGCCGCTGGTGAACCGCGCGCTGGCCATCACAAAGATGACCGCGCTGGGTTCGGTGATCGGCGTCAAGGAGATCCTCGCCGTGTCTTCCTCGGCGCAAAGCTTCTCCGGCTCCGCCACGCCGCTGACCATGGCCGCGCTGGCCTATCTGGCGATCTTTTTGCCGGTGGTCGTGCTGTCGCGGCTGCTGGAACGCCGCTTTGCCTGGACGGTGTGAGGATCGGATATGAGCAACTTTATCGACCTGTTCTTGAACCTCGACATCATGGCACAGGCTTGGCCCTTGCTGCTCAAGGGGTTGGTTGTCACGCTAAAGCTATGTGCCGTGGTCATCGGTCTGGGGCTTGCGGGCGGGCTGGTTCTGGCGCTGGCCGCGCTGTCGCCACGGCGCGCGCTGAAATGGCCCGCGATCTGTTTCATCGACCTGTTCCGCGCGCTGCCGCCGCTGGTCTTGCTGATCTTTGTCTATTCCGGTCTGCCCTTCACCGGCCTCGCGCTCAGCCCCTTTATGGCGGTGGTCATCGCCTTCTTTCTCAACAACTCCGCCTATTTCGCCGAGGTCTTTCGCGCGGGCATCCAAAGCGTGCCCAAAGGCCAGACAGAGGCCGCCCGCGCCACCGGCCTGAGCCAAGGGCAAACGCTGCTGCATGTGGTCGTGCCGCAGGCGGTGCGCAACGTGCTGCCGGACCTTTTGTCCAACACGGTGGAGGTGGTCAAACTGACATCGCTGGCCTCTGTCGTGTCCTTGTCCGAGCTGCTCTACGCCGCGAATATGGCCCGTTCGGTCACCTATAACTCGTCGCCGCTGGTGCTGGCGGCTGTGATCTATCTTGCGATCCTTTGGCCGCTGGTGCGGCTGATCTCGCGCTATCAACGCGGGCTGGCCGCGCATTGAACGTCTTTTGAAAGGAACACCCCATGAGCGAACTCATCATTGGCGGCGCACAGATCGGCGGCATCCAGAAGGACGAAACCCGCGCCGAGGTCGTGGCCCGCATGATGGCCCTGATGGATCAGGCCCACGACGCAGGCGTTCAGTTTCTGGTCTACCCGGAAATGACGCTGACCACGTTCTTTCCCCGGTTCTACGTCGAGGACCGCACCGAATTCGACCACTGGTTCGAAACACAGATGCCCAATGCGGCGGTGCAGCCGCTGTTCGACAAGGCGCGCGGCTATGGCATGGGCTTTACCTTCGGCTATTGCGAACTGACCCCCGAGGGGGCGCATTACAACACCTCGATCATCGTCTCGCCCGAGGGCGAGATCGTCCTGAAATACCGCAAGACCCACCTGCCCGGCCATGCGGACTATGAACCCGAACGCACCCACCAGCATCTGGAAAAGCGCTATTTCCTGCCCGGCGACACGGGCTTTGGCGTGGTGCGCAATCAGGGTGCCGTGATGGGCATGGCCATCTGCAACGACCGCCGGTGGCCCGAAAGCTGGCGCATGCTGGGGCTGCAGGGGGTGCAACTGGTCGCGCTTGGCTACAACACCCCCAGCCAGAACAACCTGTCAGCCGAAGAAGGCCCCGAGCGCCGCATCTACCACCACGAACTGTCGGTCTGCGCAGGGGCCTATCAGAACGCCACCTACGCCGTGGCCGTTGCCAAATGCGGGCTGGAGGACGGCAACCACATGTTTGCAGGCTCCATCATCGTCGACCCCGACGGCTTTGTCGTGGCCCGCGCCCAGACCGAAGCGGACGAGCTCATCGTCCATCACGCGGATTTCGCCAAATGCGATTTCGGCAAATCGACCGTGTTCAACTTTGCCGCGCACCGCCGGATCGAACACTATGGGCTGATCGCGACACAGACCGGCGCGCAGGCGCCCGACTGACAAGACACAGGAGCACAGCAGATGCACTTCGATACGGTGATCCACGGCGGCACCATCGCCACAGCCGACCACATTGCCAAAGGCGACATCGGCATCAAGGACGGGCGCATCGCCGCGGTGGCCGAACGGCTGGACGGCGGCGACCGGCGCATCGACGCGGGCGGGCGGATCGTCATGCCCGGCGGGATCGAGGCCCACGCCCATATCGCGCAGGAAAGCTCTGCCGGGGTGATGACGGCGGATGACTACCTGTCGGGGTCGATCTCTGCGGCCTTTGGCGGCAACTCGTCCTTCATTCCCTTCGCAGCACAGCAGCGCGGGCAATCCGTGGACGATGTGATTGCCACCTATGACGCGCGCGGCGCGCGCTCTGTCATCGATTACTCCTATCACCTGATCATCTCGGACCCCACGAAGGAGGTGCTGACCGATCAGCTTCCGCGCGCCTTCGACCGTGGCATCACCTCGTTCAAGGTGTTTATGACCTATGATCTGATGAACCTTGGCGATGGCGGGATGCTGGACATTCTGACCGTGGCGCGGGCGCATGGCGCGATCACCATGGTGCATGCGGAAAACAACGACATGGTCAAATGGATGAACCGCCAGCTCGCGGCCAAGGGGCTGACCGCGCCGAAATACCATGCTGTCTCCCGCCCCGAACTGGCCGAGGAAGAGGCCATCAACCGCGCCATCCAACTGGCCAAACTGGTGGATGCGCCGCTGTTCATCGTGCATGTGTCCACCGCTGGCGGGGCCGAAATCGTGCGGCGCGAGAAATTCAACGGTGCCAAGCTCTTTGCCGAAACCTGTCCGCAGTACCTTGCCCTCACGCGTGACGATCTCGACCGGCCCGGCATGGAGGGGGCGAAATACATCTGCTCACCCCCCTTGCGCGACCACGCCACCCAAGATGCGCTGTGGCACCATATCGCGCAGGGCACCTTTGAAAGCGTAAGCTCCGACCACGCGCCCTACCGCTTTGACGCGACGGGCAAATTCATCAACGGGGCAGATGTCCCCTACCCCAAGATCGCCAATGGCATGCCCGGCATCGCCGCCCGCCTGCCCTATCTGTTCTCCGAAGGTGTGGCCAAGGGCCGGATCACGCTGGAACAGTTTGTGGCGCTGTCCTCGACCAATGCGGCGCGCACCTTTGGCTGCGCGACCAAGGGGCGGATCGCGCCGGGGATGGATGCGGATATCGCCATCTGGAACCCCGAGGCACAGACCACCGTCACCGCCGCCGACCAGCACGACAATATGGATTACACCCCGTTCGAGGGCATGACCCTGACCGGCGCGCCCGAGATCGTCATGACCCGTGGCGCGGTGATCGTCGAACACGGGCAGCTTATGGCGCAAGAGGGTCAGGGCCGGTTCATCGCCCGCCAGCCGGTGGATCTGCGCGGCAAACCCGGCTGGACGGCCAAGGAGCTCGACCCAAGCCAGAACTTCGGCGCGGTGCTGCGATGACCGGCCCGCTTCTGATTGTGAACCCCAACTCCTCGGCCACGGTCACGCAAGGCATCCGCGATGCGGTGGCGCATCTCGCCCCTGTCACCGGCCCCGCGTTCGAGGCCGTGGACCTCCCCCACATGCCCGCCACCATCATGACGGCGCAGGATGTGGCGCGCGCCGGTCTGGGCTTTGCCGAAGCGGCCCAAAGCCGCCCCGACGCCTGCGCCTATGTCTCGGCCTGTTTTTCCGATCCCGGGGTCGAGCTGACACGCACATTGGTGTCCCAACCCGTCATCGGCATTCAGGAGGCGGGCATCCTGACCGCCATGGCGCGCGCCGATCTGTTCGGCATCATCGCGCTGTCACCGGCCTCTGTCGCCCGTCACCGTGTCCGCATCCGCGCCATGGGGGTGCAGGCGCGCTTTGCCGGTGAACTGGCCCTGCCCGGCGTCTCGGCCGAGGCATCGGGCCGCGATCCTGCGGTCTATGGGCTGTGCGTCGATATCGGTCGCCAGTTGGCGGATCTGGGCGCAGGCGCGGTGGTTCTGGGCTGCGCAGGCATGGCCCCTGTGCGCGCGCGGCTGGAACGCGACATCGGCATCGCCGTGATCGATCCGGTGCAGGCGGGCGTTGCCATGGCGCTTGGCATGGTCGGGGGGCCGCAATGACCGGCGACCCCGGCCTGCCCGATGTCTCCCTGCGCCTGTTGGAAATCTTTGCCACCATGATGCGCTGCGCCACCACGGTCGAGGCCGCCGAACAGCTGCGGATTTCGCAACCCGCCGTGTCCTCCGGGCTGCGGCAGCTCGAAACCCAGCTTGGGCTGACCCTGTTCGAACGCACCGCCCGCCGCCTGCAACCCACCGCCGAGGCCAAGGCGCTGTATGACGAGATCCGCCCTGTTTTCGGGCTGATGCGCGGGTTCTCCCAACGCGCCCGCGACATGAAACTGGGCATGGCGGGGCGGCTCAAGGTGATTGCCACGCCGCCGCTTGGCTACAGCGTGGTGCCCGCCGCCCTGCGCCGCTTTCTGGAGGCCCGCCCCGATGTCTCTATCGCCTTTGACGTGCGGCGGCTGGAACAGGTCAAGGATGCGGTGCAAAGCGGTCAGGCCGATATCGGGCTGGCCATCGACCATGACCGGCATGCTTCTGTCAGCGTGGATGTGCTGCAACGGGCGCATATGATCGCGCTGGTGCCGCGCAACAGCCCGCTTGCGGACAAACCGCATCTGACCGCGCTGGACCTGCAATCCGAACCCATGGTCGGACTGGATGCGGGGTCGAACCTCGGCCAGCTTGTGCGCAAGGCCTATGAACAGGTCGGCGCCGCCTACACCCCCCGGATCGAGGTCCGCTACTGCGCCACCGCCGCCGCCCTTGCCGCCCAGCATCTGGGGGTCACCGTGGTCGATCCCTATTCCGCCAGCACCCATATGACCGACGCGCTGGTGGGCAAGCCCTTCCTCCCCGCCTCCGAGGTCAAGGCCGTCATGTACACGCGCCGTGGCCTGCCCCATTCCAGCCTGCTGCACAGCTTCATGTCGGACCTGCGCGCGGCCTTTACCGACAATGACCTGCTGATCGCCGATCCCCCGGCCTGACCCTTTCCCTTCATACCTCACCCAAGGACCGACCCATGCCTTTGCTGACCTCGGACGCCCGTGGCGTCTTTATGATCTCTGTCACCCCCTTCACCGATGATGGTGCTGTCGATTGGGACAGCCTCGACCGCGTGGTGGATTTCTACTTTGACAAGGGCGCGGACGGGCTGACCATCCTTGGCATGATGGGCGAGGCGCCAAAGCTCACCCAATCCGAAAGCCGCGCCATCGCCGAACGCGTCATCAAACGCGCAGGCGACAAACCCGTGGTGGTCGGGGTCTCTGCCCCCGGTCTGGCCGCCATCGGCGAGCTGGGCCGCGCCGTGATGGACATGGGCGCGGCAGGCTGCATGGTCACCACGCCCGGCAGCCTGAAAACCGACACCCAGATCCACGGCTACTTTGGACAGGTGGCGCAGACGCTTGGCGCGGATGTGCCCATTGTGTTGCAGGATTTCCCGCTCGCCACCGGCGTGCATATCTCGGACGAGGTGCTGGCCCGCATCATCGACGACATCGCGCAGGTGGTCATGCTCAAACACGAGGACTGGCCCGGCCTGTCCAAGATCACCAGACTGCGCCGCGCCGAGGCCGAGGGCCGCCGCCGCATATCGATCCTGTGCGGCAACGGTGGTGTCTTCCTCCCCGAGGAAATGGCCCGTGGCGCCGACGGCGCGATGACCGGCTTCGGCTTCCCCGAAATGCTCGCCGATGTGGTGCGGCTGGTGGATAGCGGCGATCTGGACCGTGCGCAGGATATCTTTGACGCCTATCTGCCGCTGGTGCGCTACGAACAGCAGCCCGGCGCGGGTCTGGCCGTGCGCAAATACGTGCTGGCCAAACGCGGGGCCATCGCCAGCAGCGCCGCGCGCGCCCCCTCTGCGGGTCTTACCCCCGAAGCCATAACAGAGGTCGAGCGTCTGCTCGACCGTCAGACAAAACGACTGCAGGAGCTGAACTGATGGATCTGGGACTGACCGGAAAAACCGCCCTTGTCTTGGGGGCCAGCCGTGGCCTCGGCGCGGCCAGCGCCAGACAGCTTGCCGCCGAGGGCGCGCATGTGATTGCCGCCTCACGCTCTGGCGCGGCCCCCGCCGACGGGATGGAGACACTGGCGCTGGATCTGGCCGACCCCGACAGCGTCGCCGCGCTGATCGACCGGCTGGCCGGTCAGCCGGTCGATATTCTGGTCAACAACTGCGGTGGCCCCGCCGCCGGTCCCGCCAAGGGCCAAAGCCGCGCCGCATGGCAGGCCGCCTTTGACGCCATGGCCGCGCCGATCTTTGCCATCACCGATGCGGCCCTGCCCGCCATGATCGCAAACGGCTGGGGGCGGGTGGTCACCATCGGGTCGTCCGGGATTGTGCAGCCGATCCCCAATCTGGCGCTGTCCAACGGGGTGCGCGGCGCGGTCGCGGGCTGGTCCAAAACCCTCGCGGCCGAGGTCGCAGCCAGCGGCGTGACCGTCAACATGGTGCTGCCCGGACGCATCGCCACGGACCGGCTGGCCCAGCTTGACGGCATCAAGGCCGACAAAACCGGCGCCTCGTTGGAGGACGTCCAACAGGCCAGCCGCGCCACCATTCCCGCAGGCCGCTACGGCACGCCGGAGGAATTCGGCGCCATGGTCGCCTTTTTGTGCTCGCAACAGGCGGCCTATGTCACCGGATCGATGATCCGCGTCGACGGCGGCATGATCCGCGGCATGTGATGACCGCCGTGCAGGCCAAAGCCTATCGCGCGGCCTGCACACGCGCCAGAACGTCGCCCATGGCACGGCGCAGCGCCTCTGACCCGCCGCTTTGGTCGAAGACCTCGAACATTTGCGCATTCAGACCGCCGGGCGTGCTGTGGGCCTCGCGCAGCTCGGGGTAGGTCTTGCCGCTGTCTTGCGTGGTCTGGGCCAGCGCCAGAAACAGCCCCGACAGGAACCGCTGCGCATCGGGGGCTGCGACCCCCTGCCCCGCCATCCAGTCTGTTGCCACCTCTTGCAGCCCGTAAAACGTGCCCATCAGCGCCGTCAGCACCGCAAAAGCATCCAGCTCTTGCAGCGATTGCGCCACGACCACGCCGCCCAGCCGGTCAAAAATGGCGCTGAGCCGGTCCGAGGGCGCAGACAGCACCGTCACCGTGCGATGATCCGCCACCGGCGGCAAAGGGATGGCGCGGGTGATCTGCCCGCACGGCCCCGCCCAGCTTGCGATCTTTTCCACCGGCACCGTGGCAATCAGGCTTGCGATCTCTTGGTCGGGGGCGAAACGCAGAGGCGTCAGCACCGCCTCCGCCTGTTGCGGCAACACGGCGAGAAACACCAGATCACAGCCCGCATCGGCAATCTGCTGGTTCTCCTCGCATACCGTGACCGCTGCATAGCTTTGCTCCAGCTCTGCCGCCACCGCGCGGCTGCGGGCAGAGACCACGATGCCCTCGACCTCCAGATCGCTGCGCATGATGCCCGTCACGATGGCCTTGGCGATGTCGCCGGTTCCGATAATGCCGATTTTCATAAGCTGCCCTTTTGCTGTGCCACGACGGTTTCGCCCGGCAGCGTGGCATAGAACCGCCAGCGCCACAAACCCGCAGACAGCAAACGGCCCGCCGGTCAGGGCGGGCCGCGTGATCGTGTAACCCTTTTGGGTTTATTTCAGCGACGCGATAAAGGCATCCACCTCGTCGAGCGAGATATAGGACCGCTCCTCCACCCCCTCTTCGGCAAAGGACCACAGCACCGCAGGGGCCGAGACATCGCCGTTGGCGTCAAAGCGCACATTGCCGGTGGCGCCTTGATACATGACGCTGCCACCCTGCCCCAGAATCTCGCGCGCCTTGGCAAAGCCTTCGCCATCGGCGGTGACCGGCGTGCCCTCGGGGTCGGTGACACGGGCGACCTGGGCTGCGATTTCGGGGCCTGTGGCGTCCTTGCCTGCCGCTTCCATCGCCAGCAGCGCAATCATCGTGGCGTCATAGCTGTTGGCCAGACCGGGGCCGCTGGGCTCGCTGCCGAATTTTTCCTTGTACATCTCGACAAAGGCCGCCGCACTGTCCACGCGGGGCGAGGCCGTGTCCGTCCCGATGGCGCTGCCCAGATATTGCAGCCCGACATTGTCGCGGAATTCCTCGGATTTCAGTGAATTGGCCATGATCATGTTCTGCGTGCCCCCCAGCGACAGCCATTCGCGCACGGCGGCGGTGCCCTCGTTGGGATACAGGCCCAGATACAGCGCATCGGGATTGCCCGCCAGCGCGCTGGTGACCTCGGCGCGATAAGACGGCTGGCCGTCGTTGATCGCCACCGATGCGGTGACTTCGATCCCCAGCGCCTCAAGGTCAGAGACAATCAGATTGGCCAGATCCTGCCCCCAGTCGTCGTTCTTGTACAGAACCGCGACCGAGCCATAGCCCTCATCCGCGGCGACCTTGGCCCCCACAGCCGCCTGCACGCCCGTGGTGGCAAAGGTGCGGAACCACAGACCGTCGGTCTTTTGCTCCGCCGCCAGTTGCGTAAAGGCGGTGGAGGACGAACAGCACGACATCTGCATCACCTTGCTGGGCACCGTGACAGAGGTCAGGATCGGCATCGACACACCAGAGGACACCGCCCCCAGCAGCACCTGCACCCCGTCCAGATCCACCAGCGCCTTGGCCGCGTCGACGCCGACCTTGGGGTCGACCTGACTGTCGCGCAGCACCATCTCGACCTCGCAACCGGCAACGCCTCCGGCGGCGTTGACCTGCTCGACCACGAATTGCGCGGTCTCTGCGATGGGGCGACCCCAATCCACAGAGGTCGGCAGCACGGCCCCGATCTTGGTCGTGCATGACTGTGCCGATGCGGCCCCCGCCACCATGGTCAAAACCACGGCAGAGGCCCCAAGCAGCGCCTTATGTCCCGTCTGTGTCATAGTACCCGTTCCTTCCCGTTGATGTGTCACGCGTCTGACCGGCGTGACTGTGAAACGACCAACCGCTCGGGCAACAGCCCCTGCGGCTTCCAAAGCAGCATGCCGACGATGACCAGCCCGATCAGCACATACTGGATCGATCCGGTGTAAAGCTGCGCCTCGATCGGTGCGAAGCGCGACAGACCCCAGCCGCTGGCCGTCCACGCCGCCCAGATGACAAAGGCGCCCAGAACCGCGCCACGGTTGTTGCCCGCCCCGCCCACGATCAGCATCGCCCAGATCTGAAAGGTCAGCGTCGGCAGCACATCCTGCGGGCTGACAAAGGCATAGAACGTGCCGTACAGGCCCCCCGCCAGCCCCATCAGCACCGATCCGGTGACAAAGGCGGTCAGGCGCACGCGGTCGGGTGCCTTGCCCAGCGACTGCGCGGCGGTCTCGTCCTCGCGCACCGCGCGCAACAGCCGTCCAAAGGGCGAGGCCGACAGCCGCTCCAGAAACATATAGGTCCCCGCCAGCAACAAAAGCACCACCAGCAGAAACGCCAGATTATAGGTGAACCCGTCCCCCAGCGCGTCCCGCAAGGGGCGGTCAAAGCCGCGCAACCCCTTGGCGCCGCCGCTCAGCCATTCGGCATTGCGCATCACGTTCTCGAAGGCCACCGCCACCCCGAAGGTCGAGATCGCCAGATAATCATGCCGCAGCCGCAGCGTCAGAACGCCCACAACCCAGGCCAGCGCACCGGCGATGGCCATACCCCCCAGCAAGGCCAGCGGATACACCAGACCAAAACCGCCAAGCTGCGCCTCCTGCGGAGCGCCCCCCAACAACAGCGTGCCATAGGCCCCCGCGCCAAAGAACGCGACCACCCCGCCGTTGAACAGCCCCGTGTTGCCCCACTGCAGGTTCAGCCCCAGCACCGCAATCGCAAGGATCGCGGCAATCGTGGTAAAGAACACCAGATACGAGATCACCCCGATCATGTGCGGGCCTCCCCGAACAGACCGTTGGGCCGCACCAGCAGCACCGCCAGAATAATCAAAAAGGGCACCGACGGGCTGTAGCCCGATGGCAGCACCAGCAGCGCCATATTCGCCGCGATGCCCACAATGAACCCGCCCAGAAGCGCGCCGTAGATCGACCCGATGCCGCCTACAATCGTCGCCGCAAAGATCGGCAGAACCAGATCGCGCC
>NZ_JBLZNC010000011.1:0-67383 GCF_048553715.1 Sagittula sp. SSi028
GTTGCGCCTCCTGCCGCGGTCCCATCATCGCCGATCCTCCCAATCTCTTCAGGAATTGAAGCAGCCGACGGCCCTTCGATCAAGCACGAGCTTTTCAACAAAATACGCCCATGCCTGTTCATCACTACGGTTCGGCAGCATGAGCCCGGATGAATGTCCGCGCGCTGGTTGAAGCAAGCGTTCGTTCGGACGTGCAGCAAACGATCGGAATTGGCCCTCACGTGTGATCACCTTGATACATGGCGATGCCGTTGGAAGGGGGAATCCACCCCATCAGTTCTTTGTGACAATTAACAGGCAGAAAGCGACCTGTGCCAATTCCCTGCAGTTGTGCCAAGATAGCGCATGACCACATCCGACCTCGTAATATCTATTGCATCCGTCGTGTTGAGTGGCGCAACCATTGCGTATATCTCTTATCTCGCAGTACCAGCGGGGGGATCTGCCGCATGACCCAGAACGGTCGCGCTGATCCATAGCGAATGCTTCTCGTCACCTCAGCGATAAAGCAGCGTAAGTGGCGAGATGGGATTGTTCCCATTTAGCTGGCTGAGAAATTTGCTGAGATAATCTGGTCTGCAAGGTCAACGAGCTCAGCTGAGGAAAAGTCAGGCTTTGGCACTTCCGGGATGTTCAGCACGCTGTTGTGCGGTCGGACGATGAAGGCACCCTGACACCCGGCGGCTTGGGCACCGATGATGTCCCAGATGTGGCAGGCGACCATGCACATATCCGATGTACCGACGTCCATTTTGTCCGCCACAAATTGGTAGGTCGCCCGGTGGGGTTTGAACTTGCCCACATCGGCGACGCTGAAATGACCGTCAAAGAGCGACGCGATCCCGGCCTTTTCCAGCGGCGTGGGTGACGGTGATGGTGCGGAATTGGTGAGCGTGACGAGTTTGAAGCCAGCTTCGCGCAGACGGGTTAGCGCGGGCTTCACTTCCGGATGCGCCGGCATGGAGCCGATGAGCGATTTCAGCTCGGCCACGTCGTCTTCACTCACGGCAACGCGCCTGTTCTCGGCCACCATGCGCAGCACGCCTCCGGCCAGATCACCAAAGGGCGTATAAAGGCCGGACAGCGTGATCGTCTGCGAATACAAGATCAGTTCGGCAAACCATTCCCGCAGCACGTTCGCATTGCCAAACAGACGCTGGAACAAAGGCTCAAGCGTGGCGATGTCCAGCAGTGTTTCGTTGACGTCAAAAACGAGTGTCGAAACAGGGTTGCGTTTAGGCATAGCGTGGGCTCTTCCTTTTTACATTCACGGATCGGCCCTATCTGGCCCAGGATCATAACTGGCTTGGCTGTGGCGTTGTTCCCTAACAGCGCCTATTCAATGCGTCGTGCCGCATGGCTGCGCAGTCGGATGTCGGCAAAAGCAAAGGAGCGGTTATCTGTCACAGCGCCGCCATTTGCGGGTTCGCGCGAATGGACATTCCGTTTACCTGGATGTAGCGCCGGAAAAACTTTTGGCCGGAAAAAGATGACGGAACAGACATATCCAAGCCCCGTGCTATCGCACCGCCGTGCCGACCTTGCCGTCCACGCCATTGGACTTTTGGCAATCCTTACGGCTGGCGGAGTGCTTGTCTACAAATCCGTGCTCAACCTTGACCCCACATTGGCTTTGGCGGTCGTGATTTACGTGCTTTGCGCACTGGCGTCCAATTTGGCATCTGTCGCCTATCACTTTTCCACGTGGCATAACCGACGCAAACTATTGCGGCGCATTGATCATGCCGCGATCTACCCCAGTATTACGGGCACTTTTACACCCCTGTTCGTATTGGCAGGCACTTCATGGACGATGGCCTTACTGTGGATTTGTTGGGGTCTGACAGCCTTGGCTGCCTGGAACAAAATCACGAATGAAACTGTAAAGTCACGATGGTCAACCGCATCCTACCTTGGGTTGGGCGGAATGGGGTTATGTGCCCTGCCGGACTACACGGATTTCCCTATTGCGACCTTATGGTGCGTTTTGGCGGGGGCCGCCGCCTATGCCATTGGAACGGTGTTTTACGCACGAAAATCTATGCCTTACCGGTATGCCGTTTGGCACCAATGGGTGAATATCGGCGGAACATTGATGTTCGCTGGCATATGGGTGGCATTGGCCACGCAATGGTAGATTTGAATTTTAGGAAGGGCTCCTTCCCAACCGCTGAAAGTGCTGTGGTGACCCCCCGTTCCTGAAGATGTCTTCGGCTGACGTCTCTCGAGGTTGACCGCTCGGGTCCGGTGCTGAGCCTTTAAGGGATATGGCGCATCTTCGGCGAACCATCGCTGTCAGACAGTTCAGCGGTATAGCGACGGAAACCAGACGGTGGTTCGTTCGTTATATGTCGAATGAAACGACCAATCACAGGAAGCTCCTTATGTCGATTTCTCCCTTGAAAGGCGCCCTATACGGCCTGATGTTTGCGCTAAGCGCCGGCGTTGCGTCAGGCGCGGCCGCGCAGCAAACGCCTCCCGCTCAATCGGATGCATTGGCCGATGGCCCACGCGTTCCCGGCCCCTACGGCCCGCTCAGCGCGTCCGACGCAAATCGGGACGGTCAGGTGACCTATGCCGAAATGGAGAATTTCGTGGCGATGGGTCCGGAGCGTCAGGTCGGCATGGTTGCGTATTTCGACAAATACGACAGTGACGCCGATGGTGAACTCAATGCAGACGAGCTTGCAGAAGTTGACCCGCCTTACGCGTTTGACGGCAGCGATCTTGACGCGGATGGTGTCGTTACGCGCGAAGAGGTCGAGGAATACGTATCCGAGCGTCTCTATCGGCAGATGAGCCTGTTGGACTTTTTCGAACTTGTCGATACCGACGACAGTAAAATCGTGACCGAAGACGAGATGATTGCAGCCCAAGACGAAGGTTTGTTGCCGGTCGAGGATATTTAAGGTCGATTGATCGACCGTAAGCGTTGCATCTGATCCATAACGTGGAATTCATCTCAGATGAACGTTGCCCCAGATATTGGCGCTTAGCGCCAATATCCGACGGCCATTCCGGGACCCTTTGGCCCTTTCCAGATAATTCATATGGCACCGCGCCGCTGCAATGCAGCCTGCAACCGGCGGACATCTAAAAACGTGTCGATACAGGACGATAACGCTCACAAGGAGCAATCTCCTTACGACACGCTTTTTTCGAGATCATTATCGGTTCTCAAAAGGCGCTTGCATGAATTAGCCCTCGCTGATGGACCTGTCGCGGTTTGATGCCCCTCCTTTGACAGCATTTACTGCAACAATGGAGACTGACTATGGGACTGAAACGGACGGACGCATTCCGGCAAGATGCGGTGCGTTTCGGATTGTAGAACATTTCGATGCAGTCGAACACATCCTGCCTTGCTTCTGCACGTGTGCGGTATGTCCGCCGCCGGATCCGCTCGCGCTTGAGCAGGTTGAAGAGGCTCTCTGCAACGGCAGTATCATGGCAGTTCCCTCGCCTGCTCATCGAATGTTCCGGTTTGTGGGCGCGTAGGAACGCAGCCCAACCCTTACTGGTGAACTGGCTGCCCTGATCCGAGTGGATCAGGACCTTATCGCGGGGCTTTCGACGCCAGATCGCCATCAAGAGAGCTTGCAGAACCACATCGGTGGTCTGCCTGCTGTGCATCGACCAACCTACGTCCCTTCTGGAATAAAGGTCGATGACAACAGCCAGATAGGCGAAGCCTTCATGGGTCCGGATAGAGGTGATGTCTGTCACCCAGACACTGTCTGCCGCAGCGACGTCACACGCAGCAGCGCGCGCTTCAGCCTGCGGATCTCGGCGTCCTTCTCGGTGTCGCCTGACACTGCCTTCGCAAACTTGCGCATCCACGCATACAGAGAATGCGTGCTGACACCCAACCGGTCTGACACTTCCTTCACCCGATAGCCTCGCCCAGTAATTTGCGCGACCGCATCTCGCTTGAAATCGCCTGTGAAATTCCCTGTGCCCATCATGGTCTCCTTGCCTCAAAGTTGGCGTAGAAGGCGTCCACAATACACGGGGCTATTCAGTCCCATTACCGGACATTTTTCCAACCATGCGTCGCCGCGCCGCAGCTTCACAGAGACTGGAAAAAGCTTGCGCAGAAGTCACACGACGGGTTTAGCTTTGTCAGTGCAACTTAAAGGAGCGCTTGGCATGTCAGACCTGCCCAGTACCCCGCTGACGGCCACCTGCCATTGCGGGGCCGTCGCGCTGGAGGTGCGTCTGATCGATGGGCCCAATGCGCCGCGCAAATGCGATTGTTCTTACTGTAGGCGCCGCCCCGCAGCGGTGGTGTCAGCCCCGCTGGACGGGGTGCGCGTGATCAAGGGGGCGGACCATCTCAGCGAATACACCTGGGGCACCCATACGGCGCGGCATTATTTCTGCAAGACTTGCGGCATCTACATGTACCACCGCCGCCGGTCGAACCCGAACGAATTCGGCGTGAACCTGTATTGCATCGACGGGATGGAGCCGAAGGCCTTTGAACCGGTGCATTGGAACGACGGGGTCAATCACCCGTCGGACACGTAAAAGGGCGGGGAAGATCCCCGCCCTACGTGAGCCACCGCGCCGTGCGCAAAGTACTTATTCCGAACGCAGCACCTTGGCAAAGCTCGAGAAGATATCATTGTTGGCCGCAAGGATGGTGTTGGTCTCGAAGGGGTCCTGATCCTCGCGGACACCTTCGACAATGGCGCCGGCCTCTTTGGCGATCAGGTAGCCCGCGGCAAAGTCATACAGGCCCAGCTCACGCTCCCAGTAGCCGTCGTAACGCCCTGCGGCCACATACGCCAAATCAAGCGACGCGGCCCCCATACGGCGCACACCGGCGCATTCCGGCATCAGCTTGGCCAGATCCTTCAGCGTGGCGGGCAAGGTGCGTTTCGCACCAAACGGCACGCCGGTGGCAAAAAGCGCCTCGAACATGCGGCGACGGCCGGACACCCGCAGGCGTTTGCTGTCGTTCAGCCACGCGCCCGAACCGCGCTCGGCGTAGAACATCTCGTCCTTGGCAGCGTCATAGACCACGCCGGACACGATCTGGCCCTTGTGTTCCAGAGCGATGGAGATCGCCCAATGCGGCAGACCGTGCAGGAAGTTGGTCGTGCCATCCAGCGGATCGACAATCCAGCGGCGGGTCGGGTCCTCACCCGCGATCTCGCCGGTTTCCTCACCCAGCCAGCCGTAGGTCGGCCGCGCGCCCATCAGCTCTTCTTTGAGGATCGCCTCGGAGGCCAGATCGGCGCGGCTGACGAAATCGCCTGCGCCCTTGACGGAGACCTGCAGGTTTTCCACCTCGCGGAAGTCCTTGACCAGCGACCGCCCCGCCTTGCGCGCCGCCTTCATCATGATGTTGAGATTCGCGCTGCCTTGCATGGGCCTGCCTCCAGACGACATAAAGAAATCAGGCCGCGCCTATACGCGGCCTGACGGCAATTGCCAAGGGTTGATGCCGGTTTGTCGCAAAACCGGCCCCTATTCGCAACCAATCAGCGGTAAACAACGCCCTTTTCACCCACCGGAGCGTAGGCGCGGGGGGCCGGTGTGGCCGCTCGGTGCACGACTTTCTTGTGAACCTTGCCGGGGCGATTCACATACGCGCCTGCATTCGGGGTGCCACAGCAAACCACGCCGCCCATCATCACCGGCTGCAAGCCTGCGGGGCAGTAGTTCGGCGCATCATAGGCGTGCATCAGCGCATTGGAATTGGGATTGTTGGTGGCGTCGCCCATGTACATGTCGCCCCATGCAAAGGCCGCGCTGCCCGAGAGCGCAAATGCGGTCACAGCCGCGGAAAAAAGTCTCATGTTGTCCCCCATGGTGACTGGTTACGAATAATCGCAGAAATCGCTCTGGAGGCTACCACCCCCTGTGGGCAAGTCAAATTTTAACTGTCTTTCCAGCGGAGATCGCGAGAATTGTTTCCGAATACGGGCCAATCTGACGATTGTTTCCGGCTCGCCTACGTATCCCCGGCGCGCAAGGCGCGGATGGCAGCGGGGGACAGGGGGAAGAATCGCGGGCGATCGGGGACAGTCTTGGTATCGCCCTCTGTGTCAGAGGGGGTCGGCATGGGGTTGGCTCCTGTTGCGGTTGTAATACCAACCGGCCAGGCCCCAAGCCGTTCCGATAAATTGCCGCAACGCGGCGTGAGGTCAGGATTTCATGACCCGATCTGCCTTTTTGCGCACCAGAACACTGCGCAAATCGTGCATCGCCAGCAAAAGATCATCTGTGATCTCTTCCAACTGATCGTCCGTGGCCTTGGACTGCACCCATTGCGTGGTGGTGTTGAGATAGTCCACCGCGCGATGGATGTCGTCGATGTCACGCATCGCCAACAACGCCTTGCGCTGCCCCATCCAGCGCCGGATCTCTGCCAGATCCGTATCGCTGAGCGTCTCGTCCCCCTGCGGCTTGATCTCATTGCGGTTGAGATTGACGATGGCGATCTGTTCCATCTCGATCCGGCGCTGACGGTTTTCCGTATCGACCCGAAAAACCAAAGCGCCGTTTTCGCGGACGCGGAAGTAGTAGCTGGGCAAATCAGCCATGGTGCAGCCCCTCGCAGAATGTTTTGATACGGGCGCAGGCCTCGGCCAGCACCGCTTCGCTTTCAGCGTAGCTGACGCGGAAATAGGGGGACAGGCCAAAGGCCGCGCCAAAGACAACCGCCACGCCCTGCTCTTCCAGCAGCGCGGTGCAGAAATCCTCGTCCGTGGCGATGATTTTGCCGCCGGAAGACACCGCACCGATACAGCCCGCCACCGATGGGTAGACGTAGAATGCCCCCTCGGGCACCGCGCAAGTGATGCCGGGGCAGGCATTCAGCCCCGCCACCACCAAATCACGGCGTGCAGAAAAGGCCGCACAGCGTTCGGACAGGTAGTCCTGTGGGCCATTGAGCGCCTCGACCGCAGCCCATTGGCTGATCGACGACGGGTTTGTGGTGGACTGGCCCTGGATCTTGCGCATGGCGGCGATCAGATGCTCGGGGCCACCGGCGTAGCCGATGCGCCAGCCGGTCATGGCATAGGCCTTGGACACGCCATTCACCGTCAGGGTCCGGTCGTACAGACGCGGCTCCACCTGCGCGGGCGTGACAAAGCGGAACCCGTCAAACGCAAGGTGTTCGTACATATCATCGGACATGATCCAGACGTGGTCATGACGCAGCAGCACGTCGGTCAACGCCTTCAGCTCAGCCTCGGTGTAGCCGGCACCTGTCGGGTTCGAGGGCGAGTTGAAGATAAACCACTTGGTCGCGGGGGTGATCGCGGCCTCCAACGCCTCTGGGGTGATTTTGAACCCGCGCGCCTCTTCGCCTTCGACGATGACCGGCGTCCCCTGCCCCAGCCGCACGATATCGGGGTAGCTGACCCAATAGGGCGCGGGAATGATCACCTCGTCGCCCGGGTTCAGTGTTGCCATCAACGCGTTGTACAACACCTGTTTGCCGCCGGTGCTGACACTGATCTGTGAAGGCTGATAGCTCAGCCCGTTCTCGCGGGCGAATTTGTCGCAAATCGCCTGCTTCAGCTCGGGGATGCCATCGGGGGGAGTGTATTTCGTTTTCCCCGCCTCGATTGCCGCAATCGCCGCAGCCTTGATGTTGTCAGGCGTGTCAAAGTCGGGCTCACCGGCACCCAGACTGATGATATCGCGCCCCTTGGCCTGCAGCTCTCGGGCCAATTGCGTCACCGCCACGGTGGGGCTTGGCTTTACGGCCGCGAGTGTATCGGACAAGAAGGGCATGGGATCTCCATCGGTTTGTGTTCCGGCACGGCCTGTCTTAGGCTTCACCCCAACCCCGTTCAAGCGGCAACGCAAGGGAGAGAGACGAATGGCAAACGATACGACCGACTGGTACAGCGCCGAAGTCGCAACATTAGGCGACAGGCTGGCTGCTGCGCGCGACGCACAAGGCATGACGCAGGAGGCCCTTGCCAAACGGCTGGGCCTGAAGGTCAAGACCGTCCAGACGTGGGAGAATGATCTGGCCGAGCCGCGCGCCAACCGGCTGCAGATGCTTGCGGGCATTCTGAACGTGTCGATGATGTGGCTGATCAATGGCGAAGGCGAAGGGGTCACCGCGCCCGAAGACGGCGCCTTATCCGCCGATGTCAGCGCGCTGTTCCTTGAACTGCGCACCCTGCGCGCCCAGATCGTGCAAAAGGCCGACAAGATGGCCCAGATCGAAAAGCGCCTGCGCGCGAAACTGAAAGAGGAAGGCCAACTGTGAGCCAGACCGAGCCCCGCGACATCCGTCTGAAACGTCTGAACATGCGGTCCATGCGCCGCGGCACCAAAGAGATGGACATCATCCTGATCCGCTATGCCGAGGCACGTCTTGCCGCCATGGATGACGCAGGGCTCGACGCCTACGAGGCGCTCTTGGACGAGAACGACCAGGATCTGTACCAGTGGATTTCCGGGCAGACAGCCGCGCCCGAACAGCACGCGCCGCTGGTTGCAGACATCACATCGGTCGCCGCCAACGGTTGATCGCGCGCGCTTTGCCATAAGGTTTCGGCAAGTTTCTAGCGAAAGTATATCCAATTTTCGCGGGTTTCAGCGTGGTTTAACCCTATGTTCGGCTTTATCCGCGAAAGCTTCCGCCCATCGTAACAGGCGGAGAAACGGATATGAGCATACATTCAGCCATGAACCAAAGCTCGGACCAGAGCTTCATGGCCAATTATCTCGACGCGCTCAGCTTGGTGGAACGGCTCCACCGTCTTTTGCTGGATGTGATCAAGGATGAATTTGAACGGCTGGGCATCATCGATGTGAATGCGGTGCAGGCCCTGCTGCTGTTCAACATCGGCGACAACGAGGTCACGGCAGGTGAGCTTAAGACGCGCGGCTACTATCAGGGGTCGAACGTCAGCTATAACCTGAAAAAACTGGTCGAGATGGGCTATATGCACCATCAGCGCTGCGAAATCGACCGACGGTCGGTGCGCGTGCGTCTGACCCAGCGCGGACGCGAGATCCGCGATATCGTGACCGATCTGTTTGGTCGCCACGCAGAGGGGCTTCAGGGGCGCAACGTCCTGTCCTCTGACGGCATCGACGACATCACCGGCGCGCTGCGCCGCGTGGAACGCTACTGGACGGATCAGATCCGTTACATCTACTAAGCCCCGCGCCATTGGTTGCGCATAGGCCAGAATGGCCGGGCTTCCCTACTTTACAGGCCAATGGTTGCACCGCAACACGGGGCCTCTTTCCAGACATTTGCGAAGTGACTGCACGGCTTAGGGTGACAGCTGCCCGATGACCTGCGCGCGGATTTCACGATACAGCTTTCGGGCCATCGTGTCCTCGAACTCTTCAAAGCCGTAGGCGATTTCCACAAACGCGCCTGGGCCGCGAATGACTTCCATCTCATAATACTCAAGGACCGACGGGTCCGCCCCCAGCACCACCAGCCCGTTCACTGTCACCCCGTCAAAGGGGAAATGACGATAGGCATGTTGCGGGCCGAACCCATCGTTGGTCATACCGTCGCCGGAAACATCGATGACCTTGCGCTCGCATTGCGGGGCCGCCTGGAACAGACCTGCCCCGAACCCCAGCGCATAGCCCAAAGCCGTCGGAAACCTGCGGTAGCTGCGCTCTTGCTGCCGCAAATGGGTGGCGACCTGCGCCACGCCAGCGCGATCCTCCAGCATGGTCCAATCCTGAACAATCACCGATTGATTGCGGCCGCTCCATTCGTAAATGGCCAGCGCGATTGGGCCGTCTTGCGTGATGGCCTCGACCACATCAGGCGACTCCAGCGCGGCGGCCAAGCCATCACGCTGAAGCGCATATTCCAGACCGTCCACCGACGACGACACGTCCAACGCCAGTATCAGCGCAAGCTTACACGCCTGCGCGGAACCGGGCAGCAGCATCGCCGCCAGACAGGCGGCTGCCCTTACCAATGGCCTGTGTTTTCCATGCTGGCCCAGGGTTCTTGCGGAGCCAGCGCCTCCCCCTCTTGCAGCAGTTCCACCGACACGTTGTCGGGCGAGCGGACAAAGGCCATATGCCCATCGCGCGGCGGACGGTTGATCACAACGCCCGCATCCTGCAGCTTTTGGCACATCTCGTAGATGTCGGGCACGGTGTAGGCGAGGTGGCCGAAATGGCGCGAATCCGACGGCAGGGCGTCGTCACCATCCCAGTTGTAGGTCAGCTCGACATCGTGGTGGCCATCCGCCTGATCCGGCGGGCACAGGAACACCAGCGTGAACCGCCCCTGCTCGCTTTCCTTGCGATTGCGCTCGACCAAACCCAGAAGTTTGTAAAATTCGATGGATTTATCCAGATCCTTCACACGGACCATGGTGTGCAGATATTTGATGCCCATAAGGCGCCTCCCGCGACCGGGGACAGGCCCACGGTCAGAAAATCGATTTCACTCCGATCCGCACATCGGTGGTGCGGCTCTCGTAGAGGTTATAATTGGAGCTTCGGTCCTCGAAGGAAACCCCGATTTCAGGCGCAAAACCGTAATAATCGAATTGCGGCAACAGAAGGTCCAGATCGACCCTGCGCGCGCGATCCTTGCGCGCAGGCCCGTCAGGCGTGCCGCCCCAAGGATCGTCGTAGTTGTAGACACCATAGGCAAGCGTCAGTTTTGGCAGCACACCAACAACGGGCCGCCGCAGGCCATAGCTGAGCGACAGGCGACCATCGCGCCGGCCCACACTGGACGCCGCAGACAACGTTTCGCCCACGCTCAGACGCAGAGCCAATTGGCCGGGACCAAAGCCATGGCCCAACGACACCGCCGCGTCCCTGCGGTCTGCATCCCCCGTCGCGCTATCATGCCGGCGCACGGCCTCGGCGCCAATGCCCAGACCCAGCGTGGCGTCGCCCAAGGCTTGCTCCAGACCCAGATCCAGCCGAGTTACATCAGCCAGCAACTCGGCCGCGTGCCAATGCCGATAGACGCCGATTTGGGCGCGGTACAGCCTGTCGGCATTCCGCGACCTTCGATCAAGGCCAAAGGTCAAGCCTGCAGCGTGGCGACGAAAATCAAGGTTTTCCGCGCCATCCACCTTACTCCCGCTGTCCGACGGGTCTGCGTCGGAGGCCATCGCCAGAAGGCCGATTTGCAACCGCGACACAGGGTCAATCTGCACCGTCCGGCGCGCCCCCACGGAAGCCCCGTAACGCAACCCCGAGACCGGCGCTGTGACACGCACATAGCCCGTCGCGACTTCCTGAACCTCGGTTGGCGCATTGTTCAGATTGTCCGAAGGTGCGGCATAGGCATCAATGGCAAACCGCCATGGCGTCTTGGCCCGCGCATCGCGGAAATCCTGAACCGCCTCGGCCCTTAGCCCGTCCTCGGGGGCAAGCTGTGCGGCGCGGCGCAACCAAAGCTGGGCCGCCGTGCCCTGCCCCACCTCGCTGCGCAAACGCCCCATCAGCCGCGCGGCAAAATAGCGTTCAGTCGCATCGTCCGAGACGCTCCACAGCGCCTGCGCGGTATCTATGGCGGCATCCGGCTGACCCAAGGCGTTCAAGGCCTGCGCGCGCACAAACAATGCGGTTGTATCATCCGGCGCGCCCAGCAAAACGCCCTTGGCAAAGGTCAGCGCATGCTCGGGCCTACCGGATTGAAGCGCCGTGACCGACGCCGCGCGCGCCTCGGACAGGCTGAGCCGGACCTCTTCGGCCGTTGCGGATCCTGCAGCCAAACCGATGGCCCCCGCCAAACAGGCACAGCCTAGCGCATAGGCTGCGGCCCATCCGTGCTTAGCGACGCGCCACAAAGGTGCCGACTTCTTGGATGTTGTCTGCGGTCAGGATGATCGTCTGGCCGGTGCTCTCATCGATGCCGACCGCGCCCTGCCCTTCAACCAAAAGAACACCGGCGACTTCCTCGCCGTTCGGGCCTGCAAAAACACCGGACCAATCGCCCGACGTGATCTGGCGGCTGCCTTCGGCATCTGCAGGCACACCTGTCGCGCCCGGATCGGACAATGCGCCATTGGCCACAATCGCCGCGCTGCCCGACGCGCTGCTGATCGTCCAATCGTCGAAATCGATCGCCCCATCTGTCAGCGAGATATATTCCTGATCCCGTCCGCCGACGGACGTGTCAGTCGTAAAGAGCGTATTGCCGTTGGTGTCATAGAAGACGCGGTCCTGAACGACACCACTGACCTCTCCGCGCCCGTCGAAGTCGTCAGTGTCAACGTCTAGCCGTATGGTCCCTGACACATATTGCACCACCGTATCGGCAGCGTCATCGACGATGGTGCGGACCGCCGCGTATTCACCGTTGAATTGATAGGAGTTCTGCGATGACGGCAGCGCCCCATCACCTGCCAGTCGCTGCGCGCCTGCCCCTGTCGGCCCAAAGGTAATATAGCGGTCCGTCGCCGACGCGCCGACCTGCGCGTAGCCGGACTCGCTGCGGCGAAACAGAGCGTAATAGGTCGTCGACCCGTTCGAAGCGGTATAGGCGTCAAAACTGCTGTTGGTGGCCAGCGCGCTGCTGTCCGAGGCAAATGCGTTGCGGGTATAGCTGTTGTCGCCGTCAAACGGCAGACCGTCGATCACCACCTCGCCGGTGGCGGTGTCAAAGCCGATGTTGCTGACGTTGCCATTGTACTGGTTTGGATCGACGGTTTCGTCCGTGTCCGTCGTGCCATCGTCGGCGTCATCCTCACAGCCGGTGTCTTCGGACACCAAAGGCTGATCACATTCGCCGATGCCCACGGTATCCGTGCTGCGCAGAACATCCGCGCCATCGCTGTCAGAACCGCCACTGCTGGACGCACACGCGCCAAGCGCGCCCGTCAGCGCGAGCGCTGCGAAAATACGTTTCATGATGACTGCCTCAGGTCTTGCCTATTATTTTGCAAACACGATGTTGCGCAAAGCTGGAAAAGTCAATTGAGCGTGCAGATTGTGGCCCGATGTGCGACACATTTGCCCCAGAAACTGCCTTGGCTCGGCCTATTTGCATTCAGCCGTCAGCGCGGTACACCCTGTGCGACCCCCTCTGGGGACCAACACACCGCCAGCGGAGCCGGACATGCGTCACGCCGAATACCAGTATCTCGACCTGATGGAACAGGTCCTGACAAAGGGCGACGCCCGCATGGACCGCACAGGCGTCGGCACCAAGTCAATTTTCGGCGCGATGCTGCGGTTTGATCTGTCTGACGGCCACGCCCCGATCCTGACAACGAAACGCGTCTACTGGAAACCAGCGGTCAAAGAGATGCTGTGGTTCCTGACCGGCAACACGAACATCCAGCCCCTTTTGCGCGAAAACGTGCGGATCTGGTCGGACTGGCCGCTGGACAAATATCGCCGCGCCACCGGCGAGGACATAAGTCAGGACGCCTTTGAACAGAGGATCGTTGAAGACGACGCTTTTGCCGCGCGGTGGGGGGATCTGGGACCTGTTTACGGCAAACAGTGGCGGCGCTGGCAAGGGGCCGATGGCCGCGAGCACGACCAAATCGCAACGCTGGTCAAGACGCTACGCGAAACACCGGCCAGCCGCCGGATGCTGTTTCACGGCTGGAACGTGCCGGAACTGGGGGATATGGCGCTGCCGCCCTGCCATATGGTTTATCAGTATCACGTCACATCGGACGGGCGGCTGAACTGCCTGTTGTTTCAACGCTCTGTCGATCTTCTGCTGGGGGCGCCGTTCAATTTCACCGGCGCCGCAGCACTACAGTTGATGCTGGCCCAGCAGGCGGATCTGACGCCGGGCGAACTGGTCTGGGTGGGCGGCGACACCCATTTGTACAGCAACCATTTCGACCAAGCCCGGCTGCAGATGTCCCGGGACCCGCGCCCCTTCCCGAAGATGTCGCTGACCCGCAAGGCGGCGAGCATTGATGACTACAGGTTCGAGGATTTCTCGGTCGAGGGCTATGACCCCCATCCCCCGATCAAAGCCGATGTGGCAGTTTAAAGGCCCAGCACCATGATCACGCTTATCGCCGCCCACGACCGCAACCGCGCCATCGGCAAGGACGGGGACATTCCGTGGCACATCCCAGAGGACCTTGCGCTGTTCAAACGCGAAACCCTTGGTGGTGCGATTATCATGGGGCGCAAGACGTGGGAATCGCTCCCCTTCAAGCCGCTGAAAAACCGGCTGAACATTGTCGTCTCACGCGATCCAAGCCTGCATGAACATGTCGTAGGCTCGATTGATGACGCCATAGCGCTGGCACGGGCCGAAGGGTATTTCCGCCTCTACGGCATTGGCGGCCAAGGCATCTACGAGGCAATGTTGCCCTTGGCCGACCGGCTTTTGCTGACCCATGTGGACACGGCCGTGGACGGGGCCGACGCGTATTTCCCCGAGATCGGCGCAGGTTGGCAGACGCGGGCCGCGCTGGATCTAACGGCCAGCGACATTCCGGCGAAAGCTGTGGAACTGCTGCGCGACCGCTAAGCCGCCCGAGGAAAAAGCAGCTTTAGATTGCGGGGCCACATCTGTTGTGGACAACCCGCGCAATCCGTTGTCCCCACCTTTGGCTTCTGCCATACTGACCGCCAAGCATCAGAACAAACCGAGCACACGCGCAGGACACCCTATGGCCGACGACCTTCTCCAGCCCGCCAACGAGCCTTCTTATGACGCCTCCTCGATCGAGGTGCTCGAAGGGCTGGAACCGGTGCGCAAGCGCCCCGGGATGTATATCGGTGGCACCGATGAACGCGCGCTGCACCACATGGTGGCAGAGATCCTCGACAACTCTATGGACGAGGCCGTCGCAGGCCACGCCAACCGGATCGAAATCACGCTATATGCGGACTACTCGGTCGAAATCCGCGACAACGGGCGCGGCATCCCGATTGATCCGCACCCGAAATTCCCCGACAAATCCGCGCTGGAGGTGATCCTGTGCACCCTGCATGCGGGCGGTAAATTCTCTGGCGATGCCTATGAGACCTCCGGCGGTCTGCACGGTGTTGGCGCATCCGTGGTAAACGCGCTGTCGGACATTATGGTCGTGCAAGTGGCCAAGAATAAGGAACTGTACGAACAGCGGTTTTCCCGCGGCATTCCGCAAGGACCGGTGGAACAGATCGGTGCCGCCCCGAACCGGCGCGGCACTGCGGTGACCTTTCACGCGGATGAACAGATCTTTGGCTCGCACCGGTTCAAACCCGCGCGCCTGTTCAAAATGGTCCGCTCCAAGGCCTATCTGTTCTCCGGCGTCGAAATCCGTTGGAAGTCCGAAATCGACGACAAGGAAACCCCGACAGAGGCGACATTCCACTTTCCCGGTGGTCTGGCGGATTACCTGACAGAGACGCTGGGCAAATCCACCACCTATGCCGACCGCCCGTTTGCCGGTGTCGTGGACTTCAAGGAACGGTTCAACACACCGGGCAAAGTCGAATGGGCGATCAACTGGACCCCGTCGCGTGACGGCTTCATCCAGTCCTACTGTAACACCGTCCCCACCCCCGAGGGCGGCACACACGAAGCCGGTTTTTGGGCCGCGATCCTCAAAGGCGTGCGCGCCTATGGTGAATTGGTGAACAACAAAAAGGCCGCGCAGATCAACCGCGACGACCTGATCACGGGCGGCTGTGCACTGGTGTCGTGTTTTATCCGCGAGCCCGAGTTTGTCGGCCAGACCAAGGACCGCCTCGCCACGGTCGAGGCGCAAAGACTGGTCGAAAACGCCGTGCGTGACCACTTTGACAACTGGCTGGCGTCGGACACGAAATCCGCCGGGGCGATCCTCGACTTTCTGATCCTGCGCGCCGAGGAACGCCTGCGCCGCCGTCAGGAAAAGGAAACCGCGCGCAAATCGGCCACCAAAAAGCTGCGCCTGCCCGGCAAACTGACGGACTGTACCGCCAAATCCCGCGAGGGGACCGAGCTGTTCATCGTCGAGGGCGACTCGGCCGGTGGCTCCGCGAAAGGCGCGCGTTTCCGCGAAACGCAAGCGCTGCTGCCGCTCAAGGGTAAGATCCTGAACGTACTGGGGGCGGCGTCCAATAAACTCAGCTCCAACGCCGAGATCCGCGACCTGTGCGAGGCCTTGGGCGTGCAGCTGGGCACCAAGTTCAACCTTGATGACCTGCGTTATGAAAAAATCATCATCATGACCGACGCGGACGTCGACGGCGCCCATATCGCGTCGCTGTTGATGACATTTTTCTTTACCCAAATGCGCCCGCTGATTGATGGCGGCCACCTGTATCTGGCTTGCCCGCCGCTGTACCGTCTGACCCAAGGGGCCAAGCGCCTGTATGTGCCCGACGATGCCGCCAAGGAGGCCGCCATGGCCAAAGGTCTGGGCGGCAAGGGTAAAATCGACGTGCAGCGCTTTAAGGGTCTGGGCGAGATGGACGCCAAGGATCTTAAAGAAACCACAATGGACCCCGCCACCCGTACCCTGATCCGCGTCACCATCGACGAGGACGAACCGGGCGAAACCGGTGATCTTGTGGAACGGCTGATGGGCAAAAAGCCCGAGCTGCGCTTTCAGTACATTCAGGAAAACGCGCGCTTCGTCGAAGAGTTGGACGTGTAATCCTGTCGCCTACGAGGGCCAGCCCGACTGGCCCGCGCAAGATTTGTCATACCGCGTCAACCATCGCGTCGATGACCTCTGCCACTTCAGCGGCCATGGCCTCGCGGTAGCGATTTCCGAACCGGCCTGCGTCATTGTCGAAGTAACGCCCGGACGCCTGCGCAAACTCATCCGACAGCGCGGCCCGCATCAGAATATCGACCCCGATGTTAAGGTCATTGCCAGAGGTGCCGAAGCCCTCGCGCACCATCCGCGTCGCAAGAAGCGAGCCGGGATTGACGGCAATCTGCGCCGGCGCATCAGGGGAGGTGTCCGCGAAATGCTGGCTCCAGAGTGTGATGGCCAGCTTGCTTTGGGCATAGGCGGGCATATCCTGTAGCGGCGCGCGCCCTTGCAACGCCTTCAGATTCACAGGCGACTGTGCCGCCGACGACAGATGGATCACGCGCGCATCCGCCGACATGACCGGCATCAGCCGCCGCGTCAGCAGCACGTCCGCCAGAGTATTCACCACAAAACGAACATCGTGACCCTCGGCGGTCCGCAGGTTCTGGGTTTTGAACACGCCCGCGTTGTTGATCAAAACGTCGATGCGGGGGTGATCGACCATGATCTGTTCGGCCATACGTGCCACGGCTGTCAGGTCCGACAGATCCGCCCGCACCTGACCTGCGGCACCGATGGCGGCCGCCGTGTCCTGCAGTTTTTGCGCGTTGCGCCCGTGGATGATGACGCGATGACCATCAGCGGCCAGTTTCTGTGCAGTCGCCCGCCCCAGCCCGTCCGTCGCACCGGTGATAAGGATCGTCTTGGTCATGGGAATGCCCTTTTAGCTGAAGGCAGGCAAGATATCTTTTGCCAGCGATTTCAATGCCTCTTCGATAGAACGCTGATTAAACCGAAGGTTCAGCGCCACGTGGTTCACCCCGATCTCTTCGAGAAGGGCCAGATATGTTTTCAGCCAACGCCGCCCCGTGCGCACGCCCAAATGTATCGGCTCGGAGCCTGCGTCGGGATTGTCCGACAAGTCGATATACAGCGGCTGCAACACCGGTTTGTCGGGTTCCCCCGCCTGCATCAATCGTTGCCGCCAGTCTTCCAAAACGCGGGGGGCCAGGCTTTCACCGGGACGCGGGTAGGTCATACAGCTGCCCCGCATCGCCAAAGCTTGGCACGTCAAAGGGCACATCGCGCAGCCATACCGCGCCAAAGCCCAGATCCTCGGCCAGTTTGACACGTTCCAGATGGCCCGCCATGTCAGGGCGACTGCTGTTGTCATAGCGCGCGACCGGCAACACCAGCCCAAGGCTGAGCCTGAACGGTTTAAACGTCGCATTGTAGCCCCGGTTCAACTGCGGGAAGCTCGTGCGTTGATCGCCGCGCATGATGGTTTCCCCTTTCGACCTTCAGGCCGACAAGCCCGGCAGAACCTGCTTGCCGATCAGGCGTCCGCTTTCCTGACGCTGGTGTGCGGCAGTCAGGGTTTCCGGTGTCAAAACCTCCGCCCGTTCGGTCACGGTGGATTGCAGAACACCACGGTCCAGTATTTCGGCCACGCGGTTCAGCAGGTCACGCTGTGCGGTGATATCCGCTGTTTCGAACATCGACCGTGTGAACATGAATTCCCACGACATGGTCAGCGCCTTTGGCTTGGCGATCGAAATATCCAGCCCCTGCGGATCGTCGATCAACGCGATATGCCCGCGCGGCGCGATCAGCTCGACGATGGCCGCCCAATGCTGGTCCGTAGCTGTCAGGGCCGCGACATAGTCCGGCGCAATGGCCAGATCGCGCAGCTGTGCTGAAATATCGCCACGGTGATCCACCACGTGATCGGCACCCATCTTGCGCACCCAATCCTGCGTTTCCGGCCGCGAGGCGGTGGCGATGACCGTCAGATCGGTCAGCTGTTTGGCGAGCTGGATCAGGATGGACCCCACGCCGCCCGCGCCACCGATAACCAGCAGCGCATTGCCCGCGCCGGTGCCTTCTTGCAGACGGAAGCTGTCGAACAGCATCTCCCATGCCGTGATGGCGGTCAGCGGCACAGCGGCGGCATCGACAAAATCGAGGCTGCTCGGTTTGCGGCCTACGATACGCGCGTCGACCGCCTGAAACTCTGCATTCGATCCGGCGCGGGTCACATCCCCGGCATAGAACACCTCGTCACCGATGGCATAATCCGTCACCTCCGCGCCAAGCTCCACCACGACACCAGCGGCATTAAAAGCCCAAAATGCCGTGACCGCCTGCAGGCGCACGGACCGCGCGCAGCTTTGTATCGACCGGATTGACCGACACCCCCTTGACCGCGACCAAAACATCCTGCGGACCCAGATCGGGGCGCGTTGCCTCGAACGCGACCAAAGCGCCTTCACCGTCCACCGGTCCCGCCTGAGTGTAGCCAATTGCCTTCATTGCTGTGATCCTTCGATTGCCTTGCGCCAAACATACCCCTTTGGTTTTGAAGAAAAACGGCGCATATACGGTTTTAGAATTCGGAATTCCGATATAGTGGGGCCGGCATGGACACGGACAACCTGCGGCTATTTGTGGCCGCCGCAGAGCGGCTGAATATTTCGGCGGCGGGCCGCAGTCTCGGGCTCGCCCCTGCGATGGCCAGCGCCAGACTGGCCAAGCTGGAACACGAACTGGGGGCCGAGCTACTGCACCGCACCACGCGCAAGGTGTCCCTGTCCGAAGAGGGCGCTGCGTTTCTGCCTTACGCGCGCGAAATCCTTGCCCAGTCCGAGGCCGCCCGCGCAGCGCTGGGTCTGAATGCCGCCCTGCCGTCAGGGACGTTGCGCTTTGCCGCGCCAAGCAGCTTTGCCCAGTTGCACATCATGCCGCTCTTGCCGGATTTTCACGCGCAATATCCGCAAATTACGCTGGATTTGCGGCTGTCCGACACACGGTTTGACCTGATCGAAGGCAGCTATGATCTGGCCCTGCGCAATGCCCCACTGAAGGACAGCAGCCTGCGCGGGCGCAAGCTGGCCGATGACACCCGCATCTTGTGTGCCTCGCCCGACTACCTCGCGCAGCACGGCCAGCCTTCCCGCCCCGAAGAGCTGACCGAGCATCACCTGTTGTCCTGGGCCAGTGCAGCACCGCGCGATCTGGTTAATTCCGACGGGGCGCGCGTGACCCTAGACCCGAGGCAGACGAAATGCCGCGTCATCCTTGACGATGGCACGTCGCAGCGCATTGCCACGCTGGCAGGCGCGGGCGTGTCGATCAACTCGCGTTGGAGCGTGGCACATGATCTGGCTGCGGGCCGTCTGGTGCACGTTCTACCGGACTGGCAGCTCGATGACGCGTCCGTGCTGTGGTTGATCTACCCGAGATCCAACGTGCTGACGCCCAAAGTGCGCTGTTTCATGGATTTTCTGCTCGCAAACCTCGACCCAAACGCTTGGCAGCCGTGACGGAAGCACGCCCGTGCAGCGGCCACGTCTGCATCACGCCCTCCATCAGCAACAACAGGTCGATGCCGCGCCCCTCGGCCCCGGTCACAGCGACCGCCTTAAGCGAGACCTCCGCCTTGTGCCGGTCGAGCAAAGCCCGCAGGGCGCTATTGCCGGGATCTGCCGCAACAGCGGAATGAAACAGACAGCCATGGGTGGTCTCGGCCTCCATCCAGTCGCCCACTCGATCCAACATCGCATCCAGCACTGTGGCAGGGTCGGACGGCAGAGCGTCGAACAGATGCGTCAGATACCGTTGGTGGCGATGTTCGAGCGCCATCAACACCATATCCGCCCGCGACGGCGCATATTTGTACAAGGTGCGCAGGCTGACCCCCGCCGCATCCCGCAGGGTTTCAACGTTCGGCGTGGCGAACCCGTGGGCGGCAAAGCCCGCCTCGAGCCCTGCTGCGATTTTCTGCTGTGTTTCGGTCATGCTTGACGCAGTAGAGAGATCACTCTACCTACGCAAGTAGAAGATTCACTCTACCCCATCTCCTACCCAGAAACACGCCAAGCAAAGGACCCCGACATGACGCTGCCCGATACGATGAAAGCAATTGTTCTGACCGGACACGGCGGATTGGACCGTTTGGAATACCGCGAGGATGTGGCGCGGCCGACGCCCGCTGCGGGCGAAGTTCTGATCCGTGTCCGCGCCGCCGCGGTCAACAACACAGACATCAACACGCGCACCGGCTGGTATTCCAAGGCGGTGCGGGGCGACACCAATTCCGCTGCCACAGATGGCTACGACGGGGCGGGAGACGCCGATGGCGCATGGTCTGGCGCGCTCAGCTTTCCGCGCATCCAAGGTGCGGATTGCTGCGGTGAGATCGTGGCCGTGGGCCAAGGTGTGGACCCCGCCCGCATAGGGCAGAGGGTCATGGTTCAGCCGATGTACCACCCCACAGGCGATGCCGATCCGCATGCGTTGGAGACCTTTGGCTCTGAACGGGACGGGGCGTTTGCGCAATACACAACCATCCGGTCGGAACACGCGCTCAAGGTCGACAGCAGGCTGAGCGATGTAGAGCTTGCCAGCTTTCCCTGCGCCTTTTCCACGGCAGAGGGCATGATCCAACGCGCGACCCTTGGCGCCGAACGCGTGCTGATCACGGGCGCGTCGGGCGGTGTGGGATCTGCCGCGATCCAGTTGGCGAAACGGCGCGGCGCACATGTGACAGTTGTCACCAGCGCGGCGAAGATCGACACATTGCGCGACCTCGGCGCGGACGCGGCGCTGACGCGGGACGACCCGCTGCCGGACAGCGCCTTTGACGTGGTGCTGGATCTGGTCGGCGGCCCCCGCTGGCCCGAACTTCTGGAGGCGCTGAAAACCCGTGGCCGCTACGTAACCTCCGGCGCGATTGCGGGTCCCATTGTCGAGCTGGACCTGCGCACCCTTTATCTGAAGGATCTGACCCTGATTGGCAGCACCCGTCAGGACGCAACAGTCTTTGGCGATCTGGTCGGCTATATCGAACGCGGCGAGATCAAGCCGGTGGTGGCCGAAACCTTCGCGCTCGCCGACATCCGCAAGGCGCAAGAGGCCTTTTTGACCAAATCCCACGTCGGCAAAATCGGGATCACCGTGCCGCAGTGATCCCGTCTGCCCTTATGCGGCGGCGGTGGTCGCCACCGCCGCCGGGCGGTAGTTCAGCACCGGAGACAGCCAGCGCTCGACCTCTTCGACGCTCATGCCTTTGCGCGCGGCGTAATCTTCGACCTGATCCCGCTCCACCTTGGCGACGCCGAAATAGTAGGCGTCAGGGTGGCCGATATACAGGCCGGAAACGGACGCCCCCGGCCACATGGCCATGCTGTCGGTCAGGGTGACGCCGGTGTTCGCCTCGGCATTCAGCAGACGGAACAGGGTTTGCTTTTCCGTGTGGTCAGGCTGCGCGGGATAGCCCGGCGCGGGGCGGATGCCGTCATAGGGCTCGCCGATCAGCTCCTGCGGGGCGAATGCCTCATCCGGGGCATAGCCCCAATGGGTGCGCCGAACCCGTTCGTGCAGCATCTCGGCCATGGCCTCGGCATAGCGGTCGGCCAGCGCCTTGACCATAATGGACGAATAATCGTCGCCCGCCGCCTCAAAGGATTTGGCAAGCGCATCTTCCTCAGGCCCGGCGGTCACGACGAACCCGCCGACGTAATCGCGCACACCTTCGGGGGCGACAAAATCAGCCAGCGCAAGATTGGGGCTGTCTTTGCGTTTGGACGTCTGTTGGCGCAGCGTGTGCAGGGTATCCAGCGGAACCGCGCGGCTGTCGTCGGTGAACAGGCGGATGTCATCCCCGTCCCGGTTCGCAGGCCATAGCCCCAAAACGGCACGCGGTTTGAACCACTGCTCCGAGATGATTTTGCCCAACATCTCCTGCGCGTCGTCGAACAAGGACCGCGCAGCGGCGCCCACGGTTTCATCCTCCAAGATGCGCGGATAGACGCCCTTGAGCTCCCACGTCTGGAAGAACGGTGTCCAGTCGATGTATTTTGCGATCTCTGCGAGATCCCAATCGTCAATCACCTGCGTGCCGGTAAAGGTCGGTGTCGGTGCCGCGTAGCCGGTCCAGTCGATCTGCTTGGCATTGGCGCGGGCCGCCGACAGCGGTAGCCTTTGCTTGGCCCGTTCGGCGCGGTCGTGACGCTCCGCCACCTCTGCATATTCTTTCTGGATACCGGCGACATAGTCCGGCTTTTGCGCTTCGCTCAGCAGGGCAGACACCACACCCACCGCGCGGCTGGCATCGGTGACATAGACCGCCTGCCCGTTGATATACTCCGGCGCGACCTTTACGGCGGTGTGCACTTTGGACGTGGTGGCCCCGCCAATCAGCAAGGGGATGTCAAAGCCCTCTCGCTGCATCTCGGCGGCCAAATGCACCATTTCATCCAGCGACGGGGTGATCAGACCGGACAGGCCGATCACATCCACATCATGTTCGCGCGCGGCCTCTAGGATCTTTTGCGGCGGAACCATCACGCCCAGATCGATGATCTCGTAGTTGTTGCAGGCCAGCACAACGCCGACGATATTCTTGCCAATGTCGTGCACATCGCCCTTGACCGTGGCCATCAGGACCTTGCCCGCGCTTTCGCGCCCGTCGCCTCCGTTGAGGCGCTTTTCCTCTTCCATGTAGGGCAACAGAACGGCCACCGCCTGTTTCATCACGCGGGCGGATTTCACCACCTGTGGCAGGAACATCTTACCCGCGCCGAACAGATCACCCACCACGTTCATCCCCGCCATCAGCGGCCCTTCGATGACGTGTAGGGGTTTGTCCGCCGCCTGCCGCGCCTCTTCGGTGTCAACCTCGACGAATTCAGTGATCCCGTTGACCAGCGCATGTTCCAGCCGCTTTTCCACGGACCAGTCGCGCCATGCCAGATCACGGACCTTGGCCTCGCGCTTGTCGCCACGGTAGCGGTCGGCGATCTCCAGCAGGTGTTCGGTTGCATTGCCGCCATTGGCGGGGGCGCGGTTCAGAACCACATCCTCGCAGGCCTCGCGCAGATCCGCATCGATCTGGTCATAAACCGCAAGCTGGCCCGCATTGACGATGCCCATATCCATGCCCGCCTGAATGGCGTGATACAGGAACACCGCATGCATCGCCTCGCGCACCGTGTCGTTGCCCCGGAACGAGAACGACAAGTTGGACACCCCACCCGACACATGCGCATGCGGCAGGTTCTGGCGGATCCAGCGCGTGGCCTCGATGAAATCGACGCCGTAGTTGTCGTGCTCCTCGATCCCCGTCGCCACGGCAAAGACGTTGGGGTCAAAGATGATATCCTCGGGCGGGAAGCCGACCTTCTGGGTCAGCACCGTATAGGCGCGCTGGCAGATGTCGATCTTGCGCTGCAAGGTGTCGGCCTGTCCGGTTTCGTCAAACGCCATAACCACAACCGCCGCACCATAGGCCAGACACAAGCGGGCCTGCGCGATAAACGCCTCTTCTCCCTCTTTCAGCGAGATCGAGTTGACCACAGGCTTGCCCTGCACGCATTGCAGACCGGCCTCGATCACCTCCCATTTGGAGCTGTCGATCATGATCGGAACGCGGGCAATATCAGGTTCGGCGGCAATCAGGTTGAGGAAATCGATCATCGCCTGTTTGCTGTCGATCAACCCCTCGTCCATGTTCACGTCGATGATCTGGGCACCGTTTTCCACCTGATCGCGGGCCACGTCCAATGCGGTCGCATAGTCACGGTTGGTGATCAGTTTGCGGAACTTGGCAGAGCCTGTGACATTTGTCCGCTCGCCCACGTTTACAAAGGGGATGTCCGACGTCAGGACAAAGGGCTCCAGCCCCGAAAGACGCAACAGATGATCAGACATAGGATGTCTCCTTGATCGGGCGCGGCGCAAAGGGGGCGACCTGTTCGGCGATGGCGCGGATGTGGTCAGGCGTGGTGCCGCAGCATCCGCCGACCACGTTCACCAACCCCTCGCGGGCGAAAACCGCGACTTTGGCGGCGGTCTCTTCGGCGGTCTCATCATAGGCGCCGAACGCATTGGGGAGCCCCGCGTTCGGGTAGGCGCAGATCAGACTGTCGGCCACGCCTGCCAGCTCTGACAGATGCGGGCGCATGGCATCCGCCCCCAGCGCGCAGTTCAAGCCCACCGTCAGCGGTTGGGCATGGCGCACCGAATGCCAAAAGGCCGTCGGCGTCTGACCGGACAAGGTCCGCCCCGATGCATCGGTGATGGTTCCCGAAATCATGATCGGCAATTGCTGCCCGTGCTCGGCGAAGGCCTCGAAACAGGCGAAAATTGCGGCTTTGGCGTTCAGCGTGTCAAAGATCGTCTCGATCAGGATCAGGTCAGACCCACCGGCGATCAGCCCTTTGATCTGCTGCCCGTAGGCCATGCGAAGATCATCAAACGTCACCGCGCGGTAGCCGGGATCATTCACGTCCGGGCTGATAGAGGCCGTGCGGTTCGTAGGTCCCACAGCCCCCGCCACGAAACGGGGCTTGCCGTCGGTCGCCGTCGCACGATCCATGGCACGGCGCGCCACCTGTGCCCCGGCCACGTTCAGGTCAAACACGGCCTGTTCCAGCGCATAATCTGCCTGCGCAATGGTGGTCGAGGAAAAGGTGTTCGTCTCGACAATATCCGCACCCGCCATGGCAAAGTCATAGTGGATCTGCTCCACCGCGTCGGGCTGTGTCAGCACCAGCAGGTCGTTATTGCCCTTTTGAGGGTGATCGCTGTGATGGCGGCACTGGTGGCCACCGTGACCGCGAAAGGCATCCTCGTCCAAGCCCAGCGTCTGGATCTGCGTGCCCATGGCACCGTCCAGTATAAGAATGCGGTCTTTTGCCAGTTTGGTCAGCGCGTCAAAGGCCGGCGCGCGCGGCAAAGTGAAATCGAGCATGGGGGCACCTTTCTTGAGGGCGCATCCATACCGCCTGCGCTCACAGAAAGATAATTCATAATTCTGGATAAGATCATGAGGCGAGCGCATGTACCGCCGCACCCTGCGTACACCCGTTCTCACGATCTCGGGAACAAAAATCCACCTATCGTCGTTTTCCAGCCAGAGACACAGACAGGAGTTGAAACAATGGAATATGGTCTTTTGGGTCTGCTGATCCTGATCGCTGACATCTACGCAATTTATCAGACGCTGACCTCGGGTGCCTCCACCCTTGCCAAAATCGTCTGGACCCTCGCCATCCTGATCCTGCCGGTTCTGGGCTTTATCGCATGGCTGGTGGCAGGCCCGCGCGGCGGACGTCACGCCCACATTTGATACGCTGGATATTAAGACGAAAAAGGGCGGTCCTATGGGCCGCCTTTATTCACGTTCCGCTTCGATCCGAGAGGCACGGTTCGCGAGGCTCGGTGCGCCAAACGCAACGGAACATTTTATTTTATGCCGTTTCCTGTGCACCGCTCTATTGAACGTACGAGATGATGCTGGCACAACGGGCCGGCATTTCCCCATTAACTTTTCTTTGAGGACCGTTACTTCTGACGCATCGAGGCGCTGACGAACCCGGTTTTGTATCAAAGCTGTCCCGTGTTGGAGAGCAGGTTTACGAGTGAAACAAAAGTGTGGCCGTATTTCGGTCATGGAGAAGGACGGAAATATGGCTGATCGCAAGCTACGCCTAATGCGCTGCAAGTGTAACTACGAACTTGCTTTTGGAACCTCGACCTGCCCCTATTGCTTTCGAAAGACCCCGCTTCGGAACCGTTATTGGTTCTGGGGGGCCGCAGGCGCTCTGTGCATCGGCGCCGTGTTTTTCTTCGCACCGACTGTGTTTGGACTAACGCCTGCGATGGCGGCGGGTTAACGCCTATTGCAACGCGCCACGGTTTTCTCGGCGGAAAATCCGTGGGATAGCTTGCTCTGTTTCCCACTGGCAGAGACATCATGACCGTCCACCGTCGAACGTTCCTTGCGGGTGCCGCTGCACTGTCCCTGACCGCCTGCGCGGGATCGGGGACACAGCGCCCCACCACAACATCCCTTGGACCAGAATTCCGCCCCACGCCGAACGCATCGTTCGACAGCTGGCTCGCAGCTTTCAAAGGGCGCGCCAGATCGCGGGGGATTTCCGAGGCCACGTTGAACACGGCCTTCCGCGGACAGGGCTATCTGCCCGGCGTGGTGGACCGTGACCGCAACCAGACCGAATTCAAACGGTCGCTGGAAGACTACCTAGCGCTGGTTGCTCCAGAGGAAAAGGTCGCCGTTGGCCGCCGCGCTGCTGCGCAACATCGTAATGGACTGGATCAGGTCGCGGCCCGCTACGGCGTCGACGCGGATATCATCGCCGCAATCTGGGGCGTTGAGAGCTATTTCGGCACGCGGCGCGGCGAGATCCCCGTCATCTCGGCCACGGCCACTTTGGCGTGGGAAGGACGGCGCGGCGCGTTTTTTGAATCAAACCTGATCGACGCCCTGCGCATCTTGCAAGCCGGGGACGCCCGCCCAGACGAATTGCGCGGCAGTTGGGCCGGTGCTTCTGGCCACACGCAGTTGATGCCCAATGCATTTCAGCGCTTTGCCGTAGATTTCGACGGGAACGGCCGTCGCGATGTATGGGGCGACAACCCAATCGATGCTTTTGCCACCACTGCGAATTTCCTCAAACGGTCCGGCTGGCAAAACGGACAGCCTTGGGGCGCGGAGGTGATCCTGCCCAACGGTTTTTCTGCCGGTGTCGGGCGGGGCAGCAAGCGCAGCGCTGCCGATTGGCAGGCGCAGGGTGTCCGCGCGGCCCGTGGGAGCCTGCCCAATGGCGGCAGCGCGGCCATCCTCGCCCCTATGGGTATCGGACGCCCGGCCTTTATGGTTTTCCGGAACTTTGACATCCTGTTGCGCTACAACCCGTCGGAAAACTACGGCCTTGGCGTCGGCTATCTGGCGTCTCGTCTGGCAGGTGGCGGGCCATTGGTCGGCAGCTTCGGTTCTGACCGCTACGGGCTGACCTTGGCGGATCGCAAGGCGCTGCAATCGCGACTGACGCGCGCCGGTTTTGACGCGGGCACCCCCGACGGCGTGCTGGGCAAAAAGACCGAGGCCGCCATCGCGGCCTACCAGCGTGCGAAAGGGCTGGCCGTCACCGGCTCCCCGTCACCGTCGCTGCTGGCCTCGCTTGGCTGATCAGCCCGCCATCAAAAGCCGCGCCTGATACTGCCGCAAGGCAGGACGGGCGCTGGCATAAGCCGTTTCCCAATCGCCTTGTGCCAGTTCAGGGAAAAGGTGCAACAGTTCTACCCGCTGGCGCTGATCCAACCCGGCCAAAGACATGACGCCGGGCTGAAAGCTTTCGGTCCACACCCCATCCGACATCACCAGCTCGTGGTGGTCGAACATGAAGTGGATATATTCAACCCCCTGCGCAGGCCGCGACAGTTGAACCGCAGCATGATCCAATGCGTGACATGCGGCAGCAAGCACCTCTTCCTCGCCGGTCAACATTTGCACCTGCGCCCCGGTAAAGGACAAACGGTGCTGCGGTGACACCAGCATGTCGCGTTCGGGGCGTCCCGGACCAAAGGCATGGGCGCGGATCAGGACCGGCTGCAGGCTGGGATCGCGGCACAGCTCGCGATGGCCAAGCGCCTTGGTCCCCCGCCAGCGTACCGGCTGATAGCCATTGTCCCGCGTCAGAATACGGTCCCCGACCGCAATCTCAGCCACGTCTATTTCGCCCTGATCCGTCTTGACCCGCGTGCCGGGCGTAAAACACGGAACGTAATTAACCGTCTCGATCTCCGAAAAGGTCAGGGTTGTGCCGTCCGACCAAGTCACAGTGCCCGACTCTGCGCCGGTCATGGTGATCGTTGCAGGCCCCGTGACATTCAGCGTATCGCCCGACGTCTCGCCGGTTTCACCACCGATGATGCTGAAATCCGTGCCGGTGATATGCGACGGGCCGGTGTTGAACACATCGTCGCCCGCGCCGCCAAGGACCGTATCGCCCGACCCCGCCTGAATGTTGTCATCACCGGACCCACCGTCCAGAAGATCACCGCCATCACCGCCGCGCAGTCGGTCTGCGCCGTCACCGCCGCGCAGCGTATCGCTGCCCGCGCCGCCGGTGAGCGTATCATCACCAGCATCGCCCGAAACGGAATCGTCCCCTGCTCCGCCGGTGACACGGTCCGCCCCGGCGCCCGCGTTAATGTCGATCCCCGCGCTATCGCCCGCACCTGCCACAGTGTCATCGCCGGAGGTCAGGGTAAGACCTTCGATCCCATCGAATTCCGCCGTATTGGTCCCGGATCGCAGCATCCCCGCCTCTGATCCGGTGTAGGTGACTGACACCGGCGCGCTCAGCCCGCCTGCATCCAGCGTATCGTCGTCAGTGCCATAGGTGACGGTCTCGCCCCCGCTGACCGTGTCCGCGCCAAAGCCGTCTTCTAGGACGATGCGGTCCGCATCCGCACCGCCGTCAATCCTGTCATCCCCAAGACCGCCATACAGCGTGTCAGAGCCGTCTCCGCCCAGAACCGTATCGCGGCCTGTGCCGCCATACACCACGTCATCATCGATGCCGCCGTCGACCAGATCGTCGCCCGCATCACCATAAAGCGTGTCCGCATCGTCCATACCGTAGATGCTGTCCGATCCGTCACCGCCCGACAGGGTGTCGCGGCTGTTGGTCGGCGCGGGGTCTGTGTCGTCGGCCACGTTGAGCGGGCCTGTGACCGTGTCTGTGCCATCACCGTAAATCAGGTCGTCACCGGTGCCCCCATCAACGCTGTCATTGCCCTCATCCGCAAGGATGGTATCCGCGCCCGATCCCCCGAAAACGGTGTCGTCATCAATGCCCGCCTCAATAGAGTCGTTGCCCGTGCCACCCTCGACATAATCGGCGTCATCGCCTGTCAGGATCGTATCGTTTCCAGCCCCACCGATCGCCGTGTCCCGATCGTTTCCCGGATCCGTGTCGGCGGAGTAAAGGCTTGGGTAGGGTGTATCCGGTCGCGCCGTCCCGACAGAGGTGCGCGTGTTGATCAGATCGTCACCATCCCCGCCATAGATGCTGTCAGACCCCTCATACCCGTACAGCACATCATCGCCCGCACCGCCATAAACGGTATCGTCCCCCTCGTCCGCGCGGACCGTGTCATTGCCTGCCCCGGCTGAGATTACGTCATCCCCAGCGCCCGCATCGATGCTGTCATCATCGGTGCCCGCAGTGCTGTCGCCCGCGTCCACACGGTCACCGTCAGGGTCGCCGACATAGCTGCCGTCGATCACATCCGCGCCTGCCGTGCCCTCGACGATGTGGTCGCGCGTGGCTGGCAGTCCTATGGCATACAGATCATCCAACGTGGACAGCGACGCTGGCGCCACCCCGATCAACGTGATCTGCTCCCCCCCTGGAAAGGACAAAACCGCATTGCCGGAGCCGTCATCCGTCACGGTCACATCCCCCGCAGTCACGGGTGTTGTCCCGTCAGAGGTCAGCCCGGACACATCGAGTTGATCGTTTGCCGAACCATCGCCGCTGTTGGTCAGGTCGAACCCTTCGATCCGGTCCACGCCCGACCCGTCAGCCAGAATGATCGTATCCCGACCGCCGCCCAGCACGATCCGCTCGATCTCGACAAAGGACAGGGTGCCTGTGCCATCGCTGACGGTGCCGCTTTCCCCATCGGCGGCGGTCAGATTGATCGTCAGATCATCCGTCACGGCGGACAGGTCCAGCACATCGCCGGTGGTTTCATCCACCCCCTCGGCGTCCACCGTGTCATTGCCGAAGCCGTTTTCTATGACAAAGGTATCGTCGCCCCAGCCCCCCCAAAGGTAGTCGTCACCCGCGCCGCCGTGCAGCGCGTCGTTGCCAAAAGAGCCCCGCAACCAGTCGTTGCCCTCTCCGCCAAGCAGCGTGTCATCGCCTTCGTTGCCTTCGACAGTATCGTCCCCGGCACCGCCGCTGACCCAGTCGTTGCCCGCATCCCCGTAAAGGGAGTCATTCCCTGCGCCACCGTCAAGACTGTCATCCCCTTCGTTGCCATGGACGCTGTCTTCGCCACCGTCACCGTGGATCGTGTCTGCGCCCGCGTCTCCGCGCAGCGTGTCCGCGCCTGACCCGCCGTGCAATTCGTCATCGCCGCCGGACCCGATCACACTGTCATCGCCGCCTGAGGCATTCACAAACACACCCGCACCGGTCGTAGATGCGTCGAAGGTGTCGGCCTGTGTGGTGAGCGTGAAGGCTTCGATCTCGGAGAAGTTGACCGAATCTGCGCCGTCACTGGCGCTGCCTGCCTCGTCTGCGGACAGCGTAACATCGACGCCATGGCTCAGGTTTTCAAAGTCCAGCCGGTCCGTGTCGGACGTGGTGCCTGCGCCTTCGCCCCCGACAATCGTATCGTTGTGGAACGCGTCAGAGACCACGAAGATATCCGCATCATCCCCGCCGCGCAGCAGATCATTGCCGCCGTTGCCCTGCAACGTGTCAGAGCCCGCGCCGCCATCAATGGTGTCCGCCCCTGCACCGCCATAAACCAGATCGTCCCCCGCGCCCGCATCAATGGAATCCGATTGCGGATCGGCAGAAGGGGCGGTTGTGACAGGCGTATTGGTGAATTCCTGCATGGAGAAGGTGTAATTCGTCCCCGCCCCGCGCGCGGTCACACCAAAGGTCAGATTGTGCTGGTCCGCATAGTGGAACTGCGCCCAATGATCCTCGTCCGCCGGGGTGGAGGAGGTATTGTCCGACTGCACCGTCATCATCTCGCCAGTGCTGCTTACGGTCAGATGACTCGCTGGTGTCGAGGAGACCGAGACCCCCGTCACATCCGACGCATCGACGCTGACCGTCTCGGACGTGGTGTCGACATCGGTAAAGGTCAGCGCGCCAGAGATCAGGATCGGTGCGCCGGTGGCCTGATCAAACGCCTCGAACCGCAGCTTCAGGCAGGTGCCAGAGGCGCTCATCCCGCTATCGTTGATCCAGACGCTGTTGTTGCCGAAAGACACATCCATATTGGGGTCGTCAGCGTCGACAATTGTCAGGCGGATCTGCACCGTGACGCCCATATCCGTGACGCCCACATTGTCATAAACCGCATAAGTCCCGATGATGCCGTCGCCGGTTCCGCCGGTCTCGGATATCGTGGAACAATCAAAGGACGACAGCGTGCCCGCCACGGTTCCGATATCCCCGTTGTCGCCGTGGATCGTATCATTGCCCGTGCCGCCAAGGATCGTATCAGCGCCGCCACCGCCCAAGACCACATCGTCGCCGCTGCCTGCGGTGATACTATCACGGCCTGCCCCGCCCTCTAGGGTGTCGGACCCGTCGCCGCCCGACAGGGTATCGCGCCCCTCGCCGCCGTTGATCTGGTCGTTGCCTGCATTGCCCGTCAGGGAATCGTCGCCCTCTCCGCCGGAGATATAGTCGTCACCCGACCCGCCGGTCAGCGTGTCTGAGCCGCCGGCCCCATAGAGTTCGACCCCTTGGGTTGTCGCCCCGGCATCGACGCTGTCGTCGTTGTCATTGAGAACAACCCCTTCGATGCCATCAAAACTGCCCGCGCTGTCGACATCGGAAAAGCTGCCCTCTCCCTCGTCAATGAAGGTCACCGAAACGCCATCACCATCCGCCACAAAGGACAAATAATCCGTCGCGGTGTCGTCCCCGCCCACGACCGTGTCATTCCCTTCACCCACGGCGAACACATCCGACCCTGCGCCACCGACCATGGAATCGTCACCGCGTCCGCCCATCAGCGTATCGGAGCCGTCCCCGCCCCACAGTGTATCGTCGCGCCCGCCGCTCTGCATTGCACTGCCACCATCGGGCGCGGTGACAAAGGTGAAATCGCTCAACCGGCCAGAGGCAAAACGCGCATTTCCCCCGCTGCGGTCGGCCTGCCCCACGATATAGCTGGCGGTGCCGTCGCTGATCAGGAAATAGCCCGTATCCGCGTCGAAGCGGACGGAAAAGGCATCCCCCAAGGCACTGAAATCCAGCTTATCCCCCGGCGTGGCCGAAATGCCGGACCAAAAGCCCGCATCGTTCCAGTTCGCGGTGGTGACCGAATAGGTTGCCATGTGCCATTCCTCATACGCTGCGCGCGGCAAAGGACAGCCCATGGAAGGCTCTTACAGGGGAAAAGAGCCGGTCGAGGGTGCGCACAGTACCGCGGCGCCAATGACGCGACAATTATGGCGGGAATGCGCAAACCAGCCGGAGTTCCGGCGGAATTCAACACTATGGTTTACAGTGGGTTAGGCCTTACAACCGCGACACATGCCGCGCCTACAGCAGCGCCCGCAGGGGTGTCAGAAGGCCCTTATTGCGTAAAGTTCTGACCGGATATTCGGGGTCGTTGACCATCTTGTCGACGCTGAAACCCGGCTCGATCTTGGCCATTTTGCTGGCCACTTTGCGCGCCTTTTCGGTCTCGCCCTGCGCCGCGTAAAGCGCCAGCAGCGACCGCTGCGCCGGGCGCGACAAGGGGGCGGCGCGGGTTGCGGCCTCGGCTGCAACAATCGCCTCGTCATTGCGGTTACAGGCCAGCGCCACGTAACAATGCCCCGTGTCCCACCAGTGTTTGAACGGCGAGGACCGCGCCACCGACACAGCCTTTGCCGAGGTCTCGAACGCCTTTTCCAGATCGCCCGCGCCCAGATAGGCCTCTGACAGCGCCTTGAGCGCAAAGGCCCCCGAGGGGTTACGCTCCACCGCTGTGCGGGCCAGATCCATCACCCCGGCGGTGTCGCCAAAGGCGGTGCTGCGGACCTTGGACACAATTGCCTGCACCAGCCCGTTGTCGGCATCCAGCTCCATCGCGCGATAATACAGCGCGACTGCCTCCTCTTGCAGGGCGGCCTTGTCGGCCTCTGCCATCTCCATCATCTGCGTCAGCCGGATCAGGCTGCTCCACGCCAGATACAGCCCGTTTTCATCATGGCGGAACGCCTGATCCATCAGGCCGTAGGCCTCGCGCAGGGCGTCCTGATCGAAGCTGAACATCCGGTACAGGCCAAGGCGGGACAGGGCTGTGGCGCGGGTCTCGGGGCGGTCCTTGTCCAGAACATGCGGCAGTTTGCCGACAATCTGGTCCGCCGCTTCGAACACCGTGCGGGCGATGTCGGTTTCAAAGTTCAGGATGGATTCAAGCTGATCGATACGCTGCAGTTTGGAATAGAGAATGCGGGCGCTCGGCTGATGCACCGCCTTGAGAAACAGCATATGGCCGTTGCCGTCCTCGGTGAGCTGGCTGTGGATCACAACGTCCGACATGGGCGCATCCGGCGCGCCGATGTCATCGGGATCGACCTGACGCCACGCCCGCACATGTTCTGCGATATTCTCGCCAATCTGGTTCGACAGGACATCAACGCTCATCCGGTCGCGGCCGGGGGCTGTGTCCTCGGTGCGGCAGGTGATCAGGATGCCCCGCACGGGTTTCGGTGCGGCCCGCGCCACCATCGCGTCCAGTTGCGCCCGTTCCTGACGCAGCCAGTCCTCGAACTCGGCGTCGCGGACGTCCATCCCTTCGAGCAATTCGGTCCGGTCGTCGGCTGGCACCACCTCTTCGTGCAGATCAACGCGGATGCGCGCACGATCCAGACCGACACGCGCGCGGCTGGCCTGCAATAGGTCCGCATCGTCGCCAAGGGCGGTGCGTAGCTTGGACAGGGCCTGACGCAGGTTCGCGCTGGCCTGTTCAGGGCCGAAGGTGGACCACAGCTTGTCCTCCAGCCAGCGGCGCTGGCGTTCCATGCCGGGGCTGAGCGCCAGCATCGCGATCAACGCCTGGTTCTTGGCCCCTTTCGGCGTGCAATCCACGCCATCGGCCGAGGTCAACCGAAGCGGTCCCAACACGTCAATTCGGAACAGATCCTGCCTGTAGCCAGCCATACTACCCTCCGCAAGCGCTGGAAACGTAGCATCCGCAGGTTGTTCCGACAACCGGCGTTAAAATAGCGTAAAAAGAAAACAGCGCCGCGAACAGCTTTTGACGCATTTTGCGTCGCGGCCCAAGATAGCCTTAATTTTAGAAAGGACCTTTGAAATGCCATTGTACAGTTTGGACAGTCATCAGTCCCATCAAAGTCACCAGTCCCACCAGAGCCATCAGTCGCACCAATCTCACCAGTCGCATCAATCACATCAATCGCATCAAAGCCACCAGTCCCACCAAAGCCACCAGTCAACGGAAAGCCATCAGGGCGGGCCTGACACCGGGTTTACAGGCTCGGCACTGGGGGCTGCGCGCATGGGCACTGTGGGCCATTGGGATGGCAGCGCCGACCGTGACCCGCTGGGACAAAACCGTTCGGGCTGGGCCGCGCTCAAGGTCATGGGGACCGATCAACGGCGCGCCGTGATCGATCAGACGCTGTCCAGCCTGTCGTCTGTGTCGCTGAGCCATAGCACCTCTGCCAACACCGAAGGCCATATCGGACTGGCCGGGCAGACCATCGTCACCCTTAAAAAGCCCACCACCACCTTTTTGAAGGAAAAACAGCTGCCGTGGCTGCGCACCTATTCGGACCTGCGCAGCGACCGGCTGAACGAGATCATCATGCAGACGGGCGACATCCAGTCGTTCTTTGCGCTTGTGGGCTATATGGCACCGGAGGCTACAAAATGGACCCTGTGTCTTAATCAGGCGATCTATCGTCTGTGCAATCTGTTGGAGATGCCGCTTAAACATGGTTTTGACGTGGCCCGCCCCATTGCCATGTCGTCCAAGGTGCAGCCCGTCATCCAGACCCCGCCGCATGGCGCATGGCCCTCGGGCCACGCGACAGAGGCGTTTGCATCGGCCACCTTGCTGACGCGGCTTTTCTTTGACCGCCCCTTTGATCCGGCCAAGGAGATCGCGGACGGCAACCCGCTGTACCGCCATGCCGAACGCATCGCCATGAACCGCACGATTGCGGGGGTGCATTTCCCCACCGACAGCATGGCAGGCGCTGTGCTGGGTGTGACATTGGCCGAAGGGCTGATCCGTCTGCTCGACGGTGCTTCAGAGACGCCGACGCGTCTGTACCACGGCGAAAGCTACCCCGGCGACTTTACCCTTGCCGCCCTGTCTGCCGCCTTTGAGGGCGAAGGATATGTGACCACCGGCACCGCGCCGCTCGACGGCACCTTGGTGCCCGCATGGCTGCGCGACCTGTGGGCCGAGGCCAAAGCCGAGTGGTGACCCGATTGACCAGTGCCAGTAAACCGTAACTTGCGTGCCAGTGCGCCTTTGTCCCCAAAGGCAGTAACCCGTGGAACAGGGTGCCCCATCAAAAGGGCACCCTGTTTCGTTTCACACCGCCACGGTCTCGCTTGGCACACGCGCGGGCAGCGGGGCCACCACATAGCCGCCCAGACGATCCGCGTGACAGTCAGGCACTTCGAACAGATCCAGAGCGTCGGGTTCGAAATCCTGCAGATGGGTGCTTTGCGGATTTCGGGCATTCACGCGCAGCCGATCCGCCGACAGAGCCAGCGCACGGGTGATCACGCCTGCCGCAGCACTGGTCCCACGGATGCGCGAGACACTGCCCGACAACAGCGCGGTCGCAGGTAACCCGAGGCCCGCCATTCCGTCCTCGACCACAGCGGACACCGTAGGCCCCGCCATGCCCCACGGCGCCCCTTGGGCCGTGTAGACCGCTGGCAAATAATTGGCGGGATCCTTGGCACCCGTGCGCCCCACGTGCATCGCCGCCCCCACCGCGAAGGTCTGGCGCGAGGCTGCGCTGCACAGGCTGTTGCACCCGCCCGCGCGCTGCACAGGGCTTGGCGGCTTGGGCGAAGTATAATCCGAGGTCGCGGTATCCCAGCTGTAGGACGCGGAATGGTCGAAATAGGCTTGGCGGCCCCGTTTCGTGCTGCCCGGCAGACTGTCATCACGTTGAATGACAATATCCGCGCCGCGCGCGCCATCCCCGCTCAGCTCCAGCCGCCATTGCCCTGCGGGGGCGACCGGCTCGGCGGCTTTGCGCGCCGTGGTCGGGGCGAGCGCCAGCACGTAATGGGCGGGCTCTGTTACCCCTTCGCCACGGCTTCGGGCGGGCTGATGGTACAGCCGCGCCACCGCACGGCCCTGCGCATCCTCCAGCGATTGTACTGTGCCCTCGTCCAGCGTGACCCAGTCCGACGCGGGCCCCTCGGGCGGGGTGATCCGCAGCGACAGCGCGCCTGATGGGCGAATTTCCAGATAGGAAGCGGTCCGGTCGTCCGGCAAAACCCGCATGTCCACTGCGGCGGATGGCATATCAGACGGCACCCGCGCGGCCAGATCGGCGCGAAACCCGTTGCCAAAGGACCAGACCAGCCGCACCGGCTGTCCGGTCCGCTGCTCCCAGCGCTCCGCCTCGCGCGCCATTTGACAGGCCAGAAACCCTGAGCCGTCTTTTGGCCCTGCCGAGACACCCAAGGACAGGTTCACAATCACAGGTGCGGTGGCGTCGATCTGTCGGGCCTGTTGCAACACCCAGCGCAGCCCTTGCAGCATATAGCTTTCCATGCCCGTGCCAGAGGTATCATCGACCATCTGTGGCGGCAGGCTGACGGCGAGCAAGGGCCAGTCGGCCACGGGATCCCCGCTGTCGCTGTCGGCCCCCGCCGCCAGATCCAGCACCTGCGTGCCATGGGCGCGGGCGAACCGTCCCGGTGGCCCTTTGAGAACCTCGTCCAACGTGGTGTAGGCCGCCGCTTCGTCACGGCTGAACATGTCGCTGATCTGGGACTGATCCAGCACCATGCCCGACAGGATACCGCCATCGGCGGCACGTGTTTCAAGCGCCTGCAGCCAGACCGCGTGAAAGCGGCTTTGGCTGCCGCGCCGAAACCGTTTGTTCAGAAAGCCTATGCCATCGTCGATCACCGCCACGATGGGCTGTCCTGCGGCCCATGGCGCATCCGCCGCTTGCAGGTGGCTGATCCCGACGGCGGGGGTGTCCTCGTCCGCCAGCAAAAGCGGCACACCGGTATCGATCACCTCGAACACCGCGTCATGGCGCGCATCCTGCGTGCCCACCCTGCGATAGAGGGCAAATTCCTCTATGTCGGCAGAGGCTGTGTCTTCAAGTATGGCGCGTTCGTGTTCGTCGATCAGCAATGCCGGATCGGTGACAAGCAAGGAGCCCAATGCCTTGCGCGCGGCCGCCCTGTCCTCGCCCACCAACCTGACAAAGACCGGCTCGAACGCCGTGCCTTTTGTCGGTGTCACCGGATCCAAAGCGTCCAGCCGCCCGGTCAAAAGCGCGTGCCAATCCAGATAAGAATCGCGAAAGACGGCCTCCCGAGGCGCGCTCCAGCTCAAATGCGGGTAAATCGTCATCAAAATTCCCCCTTGTCACAAAATAGGTCAACAAAAGGCGGTTCGCGCCGTTACGTCAAGCAAACCTCTGAAACCGCAGCATCATTACCGAAAAATTAACGCCCCATGAGCATGGTTCACCCTGATTTTCATCGTTCCGGCCCTGCAAATTCACAGCGCTCTCACGGTTTGCTCACGCTGCGATCACGGAGACTGCGGAAGCTGGCCCTAACGCAACGTCAGATGGCCAAAGGCCGCAGCCGATCAGGGGGATTTCATGTCCAAGACCACCGTGCCCACGCCCAGCCCGTTCACTGCCATCATCGGCGGGGCACCGCAGCGCAGCGGTCCGCGCTACAGCAGCCTGCCCCAGCTTGACACGCCGCCCGAGAGCGGACCGGAACTTGCCGTCGAACTGGCTGAAATATTTGCTATTTCCCTGATGCGCCTTGTGCCGGTGGACCAGCTGGCAGACCCGCATCATGTGGTACCGCTGGACGGGCTTACGCAACCAAACCTGCATGAAATTCTGTGCGAGTTGCGCTCGCTGCCGTGGTTTGATCAGCTCGCCCAGCAGCTTGATGACGGTGCAAAGACCCGTCGGGCGCGGCGGCTGAACCGCACGGGCCAGTTAACGCTGACCTCGATGCTGTCTGCTGGCGTTACCGGGGATTCCCCTGCGCAAATGTCGACGCTTTGGGGAGATGCTGCACCATCGTGTTTGCAAGCGATGCTCGATGGGCTGTTGTCCGTGCCGGTCCACGACCTGTTCGAAAGCGCCATGATCACCGCAGTCCAGAATGGCACAGCGTTTGACCCCGGCATCGGCGCTGATCATCCGCTGACGGCGGCTGACGGGATGTCCGACATGATTACAGAGGCCACGAGCCGCGCCACCCGGACCACCCTGCACCAAATGAACCAGCCCGCGCGGTGGTCGCGCCCTGCCGTCACCAGCGCGCGCATGACAGCCTGGCTTGCCCGCGCCGAGGCGAGCGATCCGAACGATGACACGCCCTATCGTCACGCCGCAGAAATCCTGCAGCACCACGCGCCGCAGCTCTTGCACTGGGTCAGCGTGCTGAACCGCCGCTTGCGGCAGGGGCAGACACGCTTTGACACCAGTCTCTTCTTACCGCTTCAGGAGGTCGAACGGCAAACCACCGTTGCCGCCGATCTGACCCCGCAGGTGGCGGTGACCGGCGCTTTGGCCACGCTTGCCAAAGCGGTGTTCGACACCACGCGCACCGTCCACGACCCCGCCTGCCAGCCGCAGGTGGCGGCGCTGACGCTGGGCCGTGAGGTCACGCATATGGCGGCGAATGTGTCGCTCGCCCGACTGATTGCAGGCCATCACCACCCCATCGAGAACGCGCAGGATCTGCGCAGCGGCGAGGCGATCGCCCTGAACATCCTGCGCGACAGGCTGGAGCAGGCAAACAGGCCCGCCACCTTGAGCTTTGTTGATTTTGGCGGGCAGCCGCTGCGCATCGATCTGCGCAAGGGGCTCGGCGCGCGCGGGCAGGCGGTGTTGACCCGTGGCAATCGTCCAGCCCCCTGGCCCGGTGACACGCTGCGAACAACGCCGCATCTAACCGCTGTATGACGCGCTGCAAATGCCCTCGGTCTGCGCACCTGCCCAAGGCAGCGTGACGCGCGGGCCGTCGATCATCTGGTCCAGCCTGTCCAGCGGCATCTCGGCAGAGATCATCGCCCGCAGCCGCTCGGTCCGTGGCGCGTCGGGGTCCAGCAGACGACAGCAGACGTATTCCTCGACAATGGTGCCTTGCTGTTCGTAGCCGTAGTCGAGAAAGCGCCCCGCACTGTCGGGATCAAACAGATAGGGGTCTTTGGTGGTGACATGCTCCCGCAGGGCCTTGAGCGGATGATAACCGGTGCGCGCCCTGTTTTGCCATTGCCAGACGTGGGTCGCCTCATGCGCCAGCAACATTGCATCGTACAGGTCAATCTGTTCGGGAAAGCCCGCCAGCATATCCTCGCGGAACAGGTCCTGCCGCAGCAGAACCTTGTTGAACAGAACGGTCGCGGCGGGGGCGACTGTCACCTCTGTGTCCTGTTGCAGCGCCGGCCAAAGCCGTTCCTGACAGGTGGTGCGGGGCCGCACCGGCAGGGTATAGGTAAATTCACCCGCGAAATGCCCGTCCACCAACCGCATGCGCGAGGTGTCCAGCGCATCGCCATGGATCGCGCCCAGATAGGCGGTCTCCGCCTCTGTCAAAGGGCGCCCACAGGCCGCCAGTATCGCAAAAACAAACAGCCAGATCCGCATGACCACAGCATTGCCCCCCGCCTGCGGCTTGTCCAGCGGGAAGCTCCGCGTTCATTGCGATGGGGGATAACACTTGCGACAACTGCCACGCAGGTCTAAGGCCCCCAAGGACAGACCATGCAAAGCGGGCAGGCCATGACCATTCAGTATCTCGTGACACATTCCGGCGGGTTCCACGCAGACGAGCTGCTGTCGTCGGTGATCCTGACACGCCTGTTTCCGCAAGCAACGCTGGTGCGCAGCCGGGACGCGGCTTGGACCACCCCCGCCGAGGACCGCATCATCTACGACGTGGGCCGCGAATACGATGCGGATCGCAACATCTACGACCACCACCAGAAACCCGCCCCGCTGCGCGAGGATGAGCAGCCCTACAGCTCGTTCGGGCTGATCTGGAAACATTTTGGCGCGGACTACCTGCGGGCGATGGACGTCCCTGACGCGCATATCGACACTTTGCATGCCAAGATCGACAAAGGCGTGGTTCTGCCCATCGACCTGATGGACAATGGCGCGATGGAACCCTCGGTCGCGGGGCCGTTGTCGGGTTTGACGCTGCCGGTGCTGTTGGAAACGCTCAAACCCGCCTTTGATGATCCGCGCCCGGATGCGGATGACAATGCCTTTGCCGAGGGGCTTGGCGTGGCCCGTAGCTTGGTCGAGGCCGCCGTGCGCGGTCGTGCGGGTAAACTGCGCGCCTACGGGATGGTCGTCACCGCCATCGAAGCGGCCGGTGAAAACCGCGTTCTGGAACTGCCCATGGGCATGCCGTTCCGCAGCGCGGTCGAGGATACAGGCGCCGATCACCTGCTGTACTGCATCCACCCCCGCGCCGAGGACTGGACCCTGACCGGCATCCGCAAGGGCGGCGACACCTTCGATCTGCGCGCCGATCTGCCAGAGGCATGGGCGGGGCTGACCGATGCCGCGCTAGAGGACGCCTGCGGCGTCAAAGGGGCCAAGTTCTGTCACAACGGGCGCTTTATCGCCGTGGCAAGCTCGCGCGAGGCGATTGTCGAGATGGCCCAGCTTGCGGTCAAAGACGCCGAAGCGCGCGCGCAGGACTAATCCTGCGCCGCCAGCGCCTGTTTGAGATCCGCAACCTTTTCCGCATTGTCTGCCGCGATGCGGCCATCAGACAGATAGAGCGAATTCTCGAACCCAACGCGGCACTTGCCACCGTGGCGCGCGGCATTGGTCAGGCAGGCGGTCTCTGTCGGGCCGAAGGCGCACAGCGCCCAATCCGGCGTGATCTGCCGCGCCCCCAGCCACGACACAAAGCCATCCAGATCGGCAGGATCGGACAGACCATCCGTGCTGTAGCGGCCCAGCACGTAGATCAGCTGAAGCTCCGGCCGCGCGAGCGCCGCCGCCCCCAGCGTTTGCGCCAATAGATCGCAATCCGCGATGTCATACAGGATATGCTGCACCGCGATGCCCTGGGCCACGCAAGCGGCGTAGAATTCCCGTGCCGCCTCGGGGCCTGCGCGCAAAATCTCGCGTATCGAGGCGGACACCATGTCGGCCCCCGCGTCCAAAGCGACCTGCATCTGATGGTCGGCTTCGTATATGCCGGCGGCCTCCGTCGTGATTTGCAGCGCCATTTCGGGCACCGCGCGCCGCAAATCACGCAACAGATCGCGGTAGGCGGCGGCATCCAACAGGTGCGCCCCCGCGTCATCGCGCAAATGCGCGTGCAGCCCCCCTGCCCCGGCGGCAAAACAGGCGCGGGCGCAATCGACAACCTCGGCCTGTGTGATCGGCAAGGCAGGGTGGTCCGCGCGGCCCAGACGGGCCCCATTGGGTGCGACCATGATTTGTGGAAGCGCCATCATAGGACCGCCTCCAGACTGATGGCCAGCTTGTCCACCAGCTCGTCGATCTGCGGCTTTGTGCATATGAATGGCGGTGCCAGCAGGACGTGATCCCCCGATTGCCCATCCAGCGTGCCATTCATCGGATAGCAAATCAGCCCGTTGTCCATGGCCGCCGCCTTGAGCCGTTTGGCCAGTCCCTTTGCCGGATCAAACGGGGTTTTGGTGTCACGGTCGGCCACAAATTCCAGCCCCCGGAACATGCCGCGCCCGCGAATGTCGCCCACATGGGGGTGCGCACCGAACCTGTCGTGCAAGGCCTCCGCCAGATAGCCGCCCATGGTGGCGGCCCGCGCGGTCATCCCGCCAATGGTCAGCTTTTGCACCACGGCATGGGCGGCCGCACAGGCCACGGGATGGCCCAGATAGGTGTGCCCGTGCTGGAAGAACCCGCTGCCCTGTTCGATGGCCTCGTAAATTGCGCCGCTGCACAGCATTGCGCCGATCGGCTGATAGCCTGCGCCCAGCCCCTTGGCGATGGTGACGATATCAGGGCGGACCTCGTCTTGTTCGCAGGCAAAGAAGGTGCCGGTGCGCCCCATGCCACACATGACCTCGTCGAGGATCAGCAAAACACCGTATTTGTCGCAAATCTCCCGTAGTCTTTTGAAATAGCCCGGCACCGCAGGCACAGCTCCCGCCGTAGCGCCTACCACCGGCTCTGCCAGAAAGCCGATCACCGTTTCGGGCCCAAGCCGCAGCAGTTCGGCCTCCAGCTCATCCGCGACGCGCAGGCCGTAGGCCTCGGCGGTCTCACCCTCGGCGCGGCCGCGATATTCGTAGCAGGGCGCGATATGGCTGGCGGAGACCATCACCGGATCAAATGGCGCGCGCCGCCACATGTTGCCGCCCGTGCCCAAGGCGCCAAGCGTGTTGCCATGATAGCTTTGCCGCCGCGCGATGAACCGCCTGCGCTGCGGCTGGCCGATTTCCAGCATATATTGCCGCGCCAGTTTCAGCGCGGATTCGACGGCCTCTGACCCGCCAGAGACCAGATACACACGGTCGATCCCCTCTGGCGCGTTGGCGACCAGTGCCTCGGCCAGCTGTTCTGCGGGCTCTGAGGTGAAGAACCCCGTGTGCGCGAACTCCAGCGAATCGAGTTGGCTTTTGATGGCCGCGACAACATCCGCGTCACCATGGCCAAGACAGGAAACCGCCGCCCCGCCAGAGCCGTCCAAATAGGCTTTTCCATGAGAATCATAGATATAAATACCTTCGCCACGGGTGGCCAAAGGCAGGGTCGCCTTGGTATGGCGCGGAAAAACATGAGACATGCGCGATCCTTCATCGGCAGGGACATGGCCGCATCTGAAACAGATGTTTCGCCGGTTGACAATGAGTGAAACAAATTGGACAGTCAACAAAACCAAAGGGGGGCCAGCGTGACATCGTCGTTCGAGATGCGATTGGCAGAACGCTACGGCGATCTCAGCAGTGCCTTGCGGGCGGCGGCCGATTACCTCGTCAGCCACCCCGTTGATCTGGCCACGCGGAGTCTGCGCAGCGTGTCACAGGACAGCGGCGTGTCTCCGGCGGCCTATTCGCGGCTGGCCCGCGCGCTGGGATACGGTGACCTCGCCGACTTGCGCGACGAAATGCGCCTGCAAATCGACCAGCGGGTCACAGGGTTTGCCCAACGGGCAGAGCGTTTGCACAGCGACCCGCAGCACCGCGCCACAGGGTTCTTTGACGCCCATCTGGCCGCTTGCCAACGCAATCTGGCGGCATTTTCGGAAACCATCGACCGCAGCGCGCTGGAGACAGCCACCGAACGGCTGGGCGATGCGCGGCGCGTGTTGCTTTTGGGCGCGCTCGGGTCGACGGGCGTGGTCGAATATCTGTCCTATATGGCCAATTTCTGCACCGAAAACTGGACGCTTGCAGGGCGCATGGGTGCGTCGATGGGGTCGGCCATGGCCGACCTTGGCCCGCGCGATGCGCTGCTGATTGTGACCAAGCCGCCGTTTTCAGGTCAGGCCCTGCGCGCCGCCGAACTGGCCCGTGCCCAAGGGGTCTATGTGGTGCTAATAACCGATTCGCTGGGCTGTCCGGCATTGAAACATGCCTCGGCACATTTTGTTGTGCCCACCGACAGCCCGCATTTTTATTCTTCTTACGTTGTCACTGTTTTTCTTGTGGAATCTCTGATCGGTATGCTTATCAGCCGCTCCGGACCAGAGGCTAGAAACAGAATCGCAAGGGTAGAAGATGCAAATCGGGTTCTTGCAGAAGTGTGGGACCTGTGAACCATTGAATGAATGTCACCAAGGGAGAAAACGATGTTCGCTAAACTGAAATTCACCGCCGCAGGCGCAGTGGCCGCTGCCATGATGGCCCCGGCCGCTTACGCCGAGGAATTCATCACCATCGGCACCGGCGGCGTGACCGGCGTGTACTACCCCACCGGCGGCGCGATCTGCCGTCTGGTCAACAAAGGCCGCCGCGACCACGGCATCCGCTGCTCCGTCGAATCCACCGGCGGGTCGGTCTACAACATCAACACCATTCGCGAAGGCGAACTGGAATTCGGTGTGGCGCAGTCCGACTGGCAGTACCACGCCTACAACGGCACCTCGCGCTTTGAGGAGGCCGGCCCGTTCGAAGAACTGCGCGCCGTCTTCTCTGTGCACCCCGAACCCTTCACCGTTGTGGCGCGCGCAGATGCGGACATCGCAACCATCGAAGACCTCAAGGGCAAGCGCGTCAACATCGGCAACCCCGGTTCCGGTCAGCGCGGCACCATGGAAGTGCTGATGGAAGCCATGGGCTGGACCAACGACGATTTCGCGCTCGCAACCGAGCTGAAGGCCGCAGAACAGTCCGCCGCCCTGTGCGACAACCAGATCGACGCAATGGTCTACACCGTGGGTCACCCGTCGGGCTCCATCCAGGAAGCCACCACCGCCTGTGATTCCGTTCTGGTCGAAGTGGCCGGCGACGTGGTCGACGGTCTTGTCGAAGAGAACTCCTTCTACCGTACCGCGACCATCCCCGGCGGCATGTACCGTGGCAACGACGAGGACACCGCCACCTTTGGTGTGGGCGCGACCTTCGTCAGCTCCTCCAACGTGTCCGAAGAAGTTGTCTACACACTGGTCAGCTCGATCTTCGAAAACTTCGAAGACTTCAAAACCCTGCACCCGGCTTTCGCCAACCTGAAGCCCGAAGAAATGGCAACGGCAGGTCTGTCCGCGCCGCTGCATGACGGTGCCGCGAAATACTATCGCGAGCAGGGCTGGATCGAATAAGCGATCTTCGCAATACTAACATCGGGGGCGCAGGTCGCCCCCGATTCAATCGCAGCGGGATGTGGGACCTGCTGTGACCGGACAAGAGACCGCACCGGATGAAACGGTCCAAGGGGGACAGATGTCGACACAAGAAAATCGCGCGTTAAGCGAGGAAGAGCTTCAGGAACTGGTGGCCGCCAGTGACAGCGGAGCGCGCAGTCCGACGGGGGCCGTTGGCACCTTTGTCGCCGCTGTGGCCCTTTTGTGGTCAATTTTCCAAGTATTGTTGGCATCTCCGGTCGCGCCCTATGTGCTGCCCGGCGATCTCATCAACAACTCCCGCCAGATCCATTTGGCCTTTGCCATCTTCCTTGCGGCGATGGCCTACCCGCTATTCAAATCCTCGCCGCGTGAATACATTCCGGTCTACGACTGGGTGCTTGGCATCGCGGGGGCGTTTCTCGCCCTTTACGGCTATTTCTTCTACGGAAAGATCGTGGGCAACGGCGGGCTGGCCGACACCACTGACGCCTATTTCGCTCTGGCCGGTCTGATCTTGCTGTTCATTGCCTCCTACCGCGTGCTGGGACCCGTGATGGTGATCCTTGCGGTGGTGTTTCTGTTCTACGTCTTCTTCGGCTCGTCCGAGGTGGTGCCCGACCAGATCCGCTGGGCCGGGGCCAGCCTGCGCAAGGCGATGAGCCATATGTGGATCACCTCCGAGGGTGTCTTTGGCATCGCTTTGGGTGTTTCGACCAAATTCGTCTTCCTTTTTGTCCTCTTCGGTGCGCTTCTGGATAAGGCCGGCGCGGGCAACTACTTTATCAAGATGGCCTTTGGCGCGCTTGGCCACCTCAAAGGCGGCCCGGCCAAGGCGGCGGTTGTGGGCTCTGCCGCGACTGGCCTCATCTCGGGGTCGTCCATCGCCAACGTGGTGACCACCGGCACCTTTACCATTCCCTTGATGAAGCGGGTGGGCTTTTCCGCGGAAAAGGCAGGCTCGGTCGAGGTGGCGTCCTCGGTCAACGGTCAGATCATGCCGCCGGTGATGGGCGCTGCCGCGTTCCTGATGGTGGAATACGTGGGCATCTCCTACGTCGAGGTCATCACCCATGCCTTCCTGCCCGCGATCATTTCCTACATCGCGCTGGTCTATATCGTGCACCTCGAAGCGGTGAAAAACAACATGCCCACCATCGGCAACAAGGTGGTGAATATGCTCAACACCGTGGCTGGCATGTTCGGCTTTTTCGCGGGCTTTGCGCTGCTGTGCTACGCCACGCAATATCCCGTGGGCTGGATCGTCTCGCTGTTCCCCGAAGGCTCGGGCTGGATTCTGGCAGCACTTCTGGGCGTAATCTATGTGGGTCTGATCTACCTTGCGGCGCAGACGCCTGATCTGGAACCCGATGACCCCAGCGCCGAAGTGGTCGAACTGCCCGACGTGGCCGCGATCTACAAATCCGGTCTGTACTACCTGCTGCCGATTGTGGTGCTGGTCTACTTCCTGATGATCGAACGCAAATCGCCGGGGCTATCGGCCTTTTGGGCGACCTTCCTGCTGTTCTTTATTCTGCTGACCCAGAAGACGCTGAAGGCATTCTTCCGTGGCGAGGACAACGCGATTGCACGTCTGAAAGACGGCCTGATCGACCTTGTCGAAGGCATGATCGACGGCGCACGCAACATGATCGGCATCGGTCTGGCCACGGCCACGGCGGGCATCATCGTGGGCACCGTGTCGCTGACCGGCATCGGGCAGGTCATGGCGGATTTCGTCGAATTCCTGTCCGGCGGCAACCTGATCCTGATGCTGATCTTTGTGGCGATCCTGTCGCTGATCCTTGGCATGGGCCTGCCGACCACCGCGAACTACATTGTGGTCTCCTCGCTGATGGTCGCTGTCGTGGTCGAGCTCGGCGCGCAATCGGGGCTGATCGTGCCGCTGATCGCGGTGCATCTGTTCGTGTTCTACTTCGGCATCATGGCCGATGTGACACCGCCCGTGGGCCTCGCCAGTTTTGCGGCAGCCGCCGTGTCTGGTGGCGATGCCATCCGCACCGGCTTTACCGCGTTCTTCTACAGCCTGCGGACTGTGGCACTGCCGTTTGTGTTTATCTTCAACACCGATCTGTTGTTGATTGATGTGACATGGACGCAAGGCGTCATTGTCTTCATCACCGCGACCGTCGGCATTTTGATCTTTACCGCGGCCACGATGGGCTGGTTCCTGACCCGCAACCGCATCTGGGAAACCTTGGCAATGCTGGTGATCGCCTTTGCCCTGTTCCGCCCCGGTTTCTTCATGAACCAGATCCAGCCCCCGTTTGAAGATATCGCACCTGCGGCCTTTAGCGAAACCCTGGCAGAGGCAGAGCCCGGCGCCCAATGGCGCGTGGTCGTGCAAGGCCCCGATTTCGACACCTTCGAGGTCAAGGAAGTCACCGTCCCGATCACGGTGCCCGACGTGGACGGCGCAGACGCACGGCTGGACGAACTGGGCTTTTTGCTGATCCCCGAGGGCGATCTGCAATTGCTGGACGAGCCGATGTTTGGCACCGATCTGGGCGATGCGCTGTCGAGCTTTGACTTCTACGGGGATGACCCGGTGCAGATTTCCAGCGTGCAGGCCACGGCGGACCAACTGCCCAAAGAGCTGATCTTTATCCCCGCTCTGCTGTTGCTGGCATTGATCGCATTCGCCCAAACACGCCGCGCGCAACGCCTTCCGGAAGGAGCTCACGCATGACCAAGACCGTTCTTTGCGCCATCGACATCAACCGCGGCACAGAAGAAACCGCGGTCCTGCAAACGGCCCATAAACTGGCCACGCTGGATGATGCCCGACTGGATGTCATCACGGTGGTGCCCGATTTCGGGGCCAGCGTTGTGGGGGCCTATTTCAAGGACCACCATGTCAAAACCGCGCGCGATGGGGCATCCGATGCGCTCAACAAGCTGGTGACAGATGTTCTGGGGGCCGAAGCCAATGCAGGCGTCCGCCACGTGGTCGCCATCGGCAACGTTTACGAAGAAGTGCTCAAGGCCGCGCGCTATTCCGGTGCCGATCTGATCGTGATCGGTGCGCACCGTCCCGACTTCAAGGACTACCTGCTTGGCCCGAACGCGGCGCGCGTTGTGCGCCATTCGGATTGTTCGGTCTACGTGGTGCGCTGATACGTTTACGCCCTTTGGCTGGCCCCGTCGGCGGGCCAAAGGGTCAGGCCCTCGCGGGTGAAATCACCTTTGCGACAGCATGACGCAACACAATGTTGCGCAAACGCGGCGGCCCGTGCAATGTTCCGCCCATGGAATATATAAACCACCAAAACAGCCCTTGGCTGATCTCGATCGCGTTTTTGGTGGCTTTGGTCGCCGGGGGCACCGGGCTGACCCTGACAAAAGATCTGTCGAAAAAGACCGTATTCCAGCGCAAGCTGTCGATTGCACTGGCGGCGATCACCTTGGGCGGCGGGATCTGGTCGATGCATTTCGTCGGCATGCTGGGCCTGCAAATGCCGATCCTGTTCTACTACGACGCGGCGATCACCCTTGTGTCTGCGCTGATCGCGATCCTGATCGTGACGCTGGCGCTGTTGTTGTTGCATTTCGTCAAACGCACCCGCCTGACCATTGTGGCCGCCGGTGCTTTGGTGGGCATGGGCGTTTTGGCGATGCACTACGTGGGCATGTCCGGCATGCAGCTGTGTCGCCCCGTCTACACGGTGTTTGGCGTCGTCAGCTCGTCGGTGCTGGCCATTGGCTTGTGCATTCTGGCGTTCTGGGTCGCCTATGACAGCCGATCGAACCGCACCATTGTGATTGGCACCTTGTGTTTTGGCACAGCGGTCACGGCGGTCCATTACCTTGCGATGGCGGGCACCCAATTCACGCCCGTCGCCACCACGCAAGAAATCGGCCCGCTTATCAGCAACGAAGTCATGGCCATCGGCGTGATCCTCAGCAGTTTTGTGATTTTCGGCGCGTTCTTATGGGTAGGCTCAACGCTGTTGGTTCCGGTCGAACCGGCAGAGCCCGCCGCCCCGCTTAGCCCTACCCCAGCAGCGCAGCCCGCGCCTGCCCTGTGGCTGCCCTGTGAAAAGGACGGCGGCAAGGTGCGCGTGCCCGCAAGCGACGTGGCTTTTGTCCGCGCCGACGGGCATTACACGCAGATCTATACCGCCGAGGGGCGGTTCTTTTGCGTCTGGCCGATCACCGAAGCCACCAAACGCCTGCGCGCCGAGGGGTTTATCAAGGTGCATCGCAGCTACCTTGTGAATCCGGCCAAAGTCACCCGCTTCGAGCCGGGTAAGGACAAAGGCCGCTGCGGTTTTGACGGGGCGGATCTGCCCGAAGTGCCAGTCAGCCGCTCGCACCTCAAAGACGCCAAATCCGCCTTTGCCTAAGCGCGCGCATTCGGTGGCGCAACTCGTGCAGCCAGCGGCGCATTTCGTGCAAAACACGCGGAATTAAAGTGTTTTCGCAAGCCTAAATCGCAACGTCACGCCAGCCTCATCCTCAGCCAGATTGATTGCTTAGGGAGGAGAGGCAATGATTCCAGCGGCCTTTGAATACCACCGTCCAAAGGATATGGACGGGGTCCTTGCTGTGCTCAAAGAGCACGGAGACGACGCCCGCGTGCTTGCCGGGGGTCACAGTCTGATCCCTATGATGAAACTGCGTATGGCTGATGTGCCGCACCTGATCGACCTGCAAGAGGTGGACGGGTTGGGCGGCATTTCCGTGGCAGACGGGCGCGTGCGCATCGGGGCTATGACCACGCAGGCGGATATTATCGGCAGTGCAGAGCTTGCCTCTGCCGCGCCGATCCTGCGCGAAGCCGCGCTGCAGATCGCGGACCCGCAGGTGCGCTATATGGGCACGGTCGGCGGCAACATCGCCAATGGCGATCCCGGCAATGACATGCCCGGGCTGATGCAATGTCTGGACGCGACATTCACGTTGGTTGGCCCTGATGGTACCCGCGAGGTCGAGGCCCGCGACTTCTACGAGGCGGCCTATATGACCGACCGCGAAGATGACGAGGTGCTGACCGCTGTCAGCTTTGCCATTCCGCAGGGCGGCTACGCCTACCAGAAACAAAAGCGCAAGATCGGGGATTACGCCACCGCCGCCGCAGCGGTGCAGATCACCCGCGCCGGCGACAACTGTGCGGCGGCATCCATCGCGATGACCAACCTCAGTGACACGCCTATCTGGTCCGAAGCCGCCGCCGAGGCGCTTATCGGCACGTCCGTGGACGAGGCTGCGGTGGATCAGGCGGTTGCCGCCATGTTGGGTGACATTGACCCCGCCCAAGACAACCGCGGACCCGTCGAATTCAAACGCCACGCCGCCGCTGTGATCCTGCGTCGCGCCATTGCGCGCGCCTGGTCCCGCGCGTGATCGAAGGAAACACCATGTCGAAAAAGATGCACATCACGCTCAAGGTCAACGGCGAAGAACAGGAGTTTCTGGCTGAGCCGCGCGAGCTTTTAATCCACACCTTACGCGAACGGCTGAACCTGACCGGCCCGCATATCGGCTGTGAGACATCACATTGTGGGGCCTGCACCGTCACGTTGAACGGGAAATCGGTGAAATCCTGCACCATGTTCGTGGCGCAGGCCAATGGCGCCGAGATCACCACCATCGAAGGACTGGGCAGCCCCGACAGCCTGCACGTGCTGCAAAACGCGTTCAAGGAACACCACGGGCTTCAGTGCGGGTTCTGCACGCCGGGGATGATCACGCGGGCGTCCAAGCTGCTGGAAGAAAACCCCGCCCCCACCGAGGAAGAGGTGCGCTTTGGCATGGCAGGTAACATCTGCCGTTGCACCGGATACCAGAACATCGTGAAATCCATCCTCGCCGCCGCCGAGGAACTCAATTCAGCCAAGGAGGCAGCACAATGAAGGATGATGTGACCCGCGAAGACCGCGTTGACGCCCTTGGCGGTATGGGCTGCAAACGCAAGCGCGTCGAAGATGCCCGCTTTACCCAAGGCAAGGGGAACTACGTCGACGATATCAAACTGCCCGGCATGTTGTTTGGTGATTTCGTTCGCTCGCCCTATGCCCACGCCCGGATCAAATCGATTGATGCCTCTGCCGCGCTGGCGCTGGACGGGGTGATCGCGGTGCTGACCGCCGATGACCTGCGTCCGCTGGGCCTGCACTGGATGCCGACGCTTGCCGGCGACAAACAGATGGTGCTGGCCGATGGCAAGGTACTGTTTCAGGGCCAAGAGGTCGCCTTTGTCGTGGCCCGTGACCGCTATATCGCCGCCGATGCGGTCGAGCTGGTCGAGGTCGAATATGAAGACCTGCCGGTTGTGGTCGATCCTTTCGAGGCGCTGAAATCCGATGTCGTCCTGCGCGAGGATCTGGTCGCCGAGGATGGCAGCCTGCCCGATGGCGCGCATGGCCCCCGCAACCATCCCAACCATATCTTCACATGGGAGGTGGGCGAAAAAGACGCCACCGATCAGGTGATCGGCGCGGCAGAGATCGTGGCCGAAGAAACCATGTACTATCATCGCACCCACCCCTGCCCGCTGGAAACCTGCGGCGCGGTGGCGTCCATGGACAAGGTCAACGGCAAGCTGACGCTCTGGGGCACCTTTCAGGCACCGCATGCGATCCGCACCGTGGTCTCGCTGATCTCTGGCATCGAGGAGCACAACATCCGCGTGATCTCTCCCGACATCGGGGGTGGTTTCGGCAACAAGGTCGGGGCCTACGCGGGCTATGTCTGTGCGGTCGTGGCCTCTATCGTCACCGGCGTTCCGGTGAAATGGGTCGAGGACCGGATGGAAAACCTGATGACCACTGCCTTTGCCCGCGACTACTGGATGAAGGGCAAGATTTCCGCCACGCCGGAGGGCAAGATCACAGGCCTGTGGTGCGAGGTCACCGCAGATCACGGCGGCTTTGACGCCTGCGCGGACCCCACCAAATTCCCCGCAGGGTTCATGAACATCTGCACGGGATCCTACGACATTCCAACGGCTTACCTGAAGGTCGATGGCGTCTATACCAACAAGGCCCCCGGTGGCGTCAGCTATCGCTGTTCCTTCCGCGTGACCGAAGCGGTGTATTTCATCGAACGCATGATCGAGGTGCTGGCCATCGAGATGGACATGGACGCGGCAGAGCTGCGGCGCATCAACTTTATCCGCAAGGACCAGTTCCCCTACCAGTCCGCTCTTGGCTGGGAGTACGACTCCGGCGATTATCACACCGCTTGGGACAAGGCGATGAAGGCGGTGGATTACGACGGGTTGCGCGCCGAACAGGCACAGCGGGTCGAGGATTTCAAAGCAGGCAAGACGCGCAAGCTGATGGGCGTCGGGCTGACGTTCTTCACCGAAATCGTGGGCGCCGGTCCGGTCAAGAACTGCGATATCCTTGGGCTGGGGATGTTTGACAGTTGCGAAATCCGCATCCATCCCACGGGATCGGCCATCGCGCGGTTGGGCACCATCTCGCAAGGTCAGGGGCATGCCACGACCTTTGCCCAGATCCTTGCCTCGGAAATTGGCATCCCCGCCGACAGCATCACCATCGAAGAGGGCGACACCGACACCGCGCCTTATGGTCTGGGCACCTACGGGTCACGGTCCACGCCGGTGGCCGGGGCGGCCACGGCTATGGCCGGACGCAAGATCCGCGCCAAGGCACAGATGATCGCGGCCTACCTTTTGGAAGTTCACGACGACGATGTCGAATTCGACATCGACCGTTTCGTGGTCAAGGGCGCGCCCGAGCGGTTCAAGACCATGAAAGAGATCGCCTTTGCCGCCTACAATCAGGCCATTCCGGGGGTCGAGCCGGGCCTTGAGGCGGTCAGCTACTATGACCCGCCCAATATGACCTACCCCTTTGGTGCCTATGTCTGTGTCATGGACATCGACGTGGACACCGGCGAGGTCGACATCCGCCGCTTTTATGCGCTGGACGACTGCGGCACGCGGATCAACCCCATGATAATCGAGGGGCAGGTCCACGGCGGTCTGACAGAGGCGCTGGCCGTCGCGCTGGGACAAGAGATCGCCTATGACGAGATGGGCAACGTCAAGACCGGTACCTTGATGGACTTTTTCCTGCCCACCGCATGGGAGGTCCCCAACTACGAGACTGACCACACCGTCACCCCCAGCCCGCACCATCCCATTGGGGCAAAGGGCGTGGGCGAAAGTCCCCATGTGGGCGGTGTGCCCTGTTTCTCGAACGCGGTGAACGACGCTTTCCGTGCCTTTGGTCTGCGTCACACCCATATGCCCCATGATCACTGGCGCATCTGGAAGACCGCGAACCAGCTTGGCCTGCACGGCTAAGGGCAATGGGGCGGGCCGGTCTGGCCCGCCCCGGCTGACGAGGACCGACATGATCTGGACCGATGTTCAAACCGCCCTGGCGGCACAGGATTACATTGCCTCGGACGATCTGGCCGTGGCGTTGCATCTGGCGTTGCAGTTGCAGCGGCCCTTGCTGCTGGAAGGGGCCGCAGGCGTTGGCAAAACCGAAGTGGCGCGCGTGCTGGCCAAGGCCCGCGACACCCGCCTGATCCGTCTGCAATGCTACGAAGGGCTGGACGCGGCGCAGGCCATCTATGAATGGAATTATCAACGCCAGCTTTTGGCGATCCGCGCCAATGCCGAAAGCGGCGCAAACGCGGCCGAGGTCGAAGCACGCATATTCTCGCGCGATTATTTGCTGGAACGTCCTTTGTTGCAGGCGATCACCCAAGAGCATCCGCCGGTGCTGCTGATCGACGAAATCGACCGCGCCGACGAAGAATTCGAGGCGTTCTTGCTGGAAATGCTGGCCGACTACCAAATTACGGTGCCCGAGCTGGGGACCATTACGGCGGTCACGAAACCCGTGGTGATCCTCACCTCGAACGGGACACGCGATCTGTCTGATGCGCTGCGCCGCAGGTGTCTGTACGCCTATGTCGACTACCCCGACCGCGACACCGAGCTTGCGATCCTGACCACGCGCTGCGCCGGGATCGAGGCCCGGCTGGCCGAGCAGGTCATAGGCTTTGTGCAGGCCTTGCGCGCCGAGGATCTGGAGAAGGTGCCGGGCATCGCAGAGATGCTGGATTTTGCCGCCGCGCTGATGGGTTTGGGCGTTGCCGATCTGACGCGCGATCCCGCCGTGTTACAGGCCAGCCTGACCACGCTTTTGAAAACGCAGTCCGATCTGGCCTCAGTCCCGACAGAGGTGGCGCAGCGTCTGGCGGGCAAGGCCGCATGAGCCGCGTCACACGATTTGCCGCCCGCGATCCCGGGCCTGCCGCGCGCATGGCAGGCTTTCTCGGGCATTTGCGCGAAAACGGGTTGCGGCTGGGAACGCAGGAAACCGAAACAGCGCTGGCCGCGCTGACACATGTACGGGCCACGGACCCCATGGTAGCGCGCGCGGCCTTGCGGGCCGTATGCACCGGATGCGCCGAAGACGCCGCGCGGTTCGACGATCTGTTCACCGCCTACTGGATGGACATGGGACGGGTGCGCGCCAAGGTCGTGCCCGCGCAAACCGCCCCCAAGGCCGATGATCCGGTGCATTCGTCCCGTGATGGCAAGGGCGAGGATCTGGGCAGCGCAGGACAGGCCAGCGCCCCGGATGCAGGCGGCGACGGCGCTGCGGATCAAGACGGCGAAGGCAAGCTGATGGCAACGGACATGCGTGCCCTGTCGCGGCGGGATCTGCGCGATCTGGTCCGCCCCGAAGACATTGCCGAGGCAGAGGCCGTCGCCCGCAAAATAGGTCTGGCCCTGCGGGACTGCAGGTCGCGCCGTCGCGTGGCCGCGCGCAAAGGCGACCGGCTGCATTTCCGCAAGACCATCCGTCGCAGCCTTTCCACGGGGGGCGAGCCCTTGCGCCTGTACCGGCGCAAGCGCCCCGATCGCAGCCGCAAGATCGTGGCCCTGTGCGATGTTTCGGGGTCGATGGGGGTCTATGCGCAGGTGTTTCTGGCCTTTCTGGCGGGGTTGATGGGCGGCGATGACTGCGCGGACGCCTACCTGTTTCACACCCGTCTGGTGCGGATCACAGATGCGCTTCGAGACCGTGACGCCATGCGCGCGATTGGCCGCATGTCATTGATGGCGGACGGCTTTGGCGGCGGCTCGCGCATCGGTGCCAGTCTGGCCCGGTTCAGCGAGACCTACGCGCGGCGGTTTGTCGACGGGCGCAGCGTCGTTTTGATCCTGTCGGACGGCTATGACACCGATCCCCCCGACCAGCTGCGCGACGCCTTGGCGAAACTGCGCAAACGGGGTTGCCGGATCATATGGCTGAACCCGTTGAAAGGCTGGGCCGATTACCAGCCGATCGCCAGCGGCATGGCGGCTGCGCTGCCGCATCTCGATCTGTTTGAACCCGCCAACACGCTGGCCGATCTGGCGGCCCTTGAACCGGAGCTGACACGCCTGTGACCTACGTCGATATCCTGAACACAGACATGCGCGCGCTGGCCGATGATCTGCGCGCCCGCGAGGAGGCCTTTGCCATTGCGACCATCGTGCGCACGGCAGGCACGACCTCGGCCAAGCCGGGAGCAAAGGCGATCCTGAATGCCCAAGGCGATATCCTCAGCGGTTTTCTGGGCGGCGGCTGCGCGCGGGGGGCCGTTCGGCGCGCAGCATTGCAAAGCTTTGACAGCGGAGCGCCCTGCCTGATCTCTGTCACCCCCGAGGAGCGCCTGACCGAAAACGGGTTGACGCCCGGCGCGGAACGCGACGGGGTGACCTATGCCCGCAACGGCTGTCCGTCGCGCGGCACCATCGACATCTTTATCGAACCGATCCTGCAAATGCCCGAACTGGCGGTGGTGGGGGCCTCTCCCGTGGCCAAGGCATTGGCCGAGCTCGCACCGCGTTTCCAGTGGTCGGTGGTCGATGCCCCCGGCCCGGCCGGTCAAAGCCGCCGATTGCGCGCCGTGGTCATCGCGACCCAAGGCCAAGGCGATCTGCCCGCGCTCAAGGATGCGCTGACCTCAAGCGCCGAGAGTGTCTCCTTTGTCGGCAGTCAAAAGAAATATGCGGCCCTGTCGGAAAAGCTGATCGCTGATGGCATCGCGGCGGATCGCGTGGCTTCGGTGTCGGCGCCTGCGGGGCTCGATATCGGGGCGGTCACGCCCGAGGAGATCGCCCTGTCGATCCTTGCCGAACTAATCCAGATCCGCCGCCGCCAGACCAGAGGCCCCCATGACCCAGAGTGATCCACAAACGCCCGCCCCCTCTGCCTCCGCAGCCCCAGTCGCACAAGGCTGGTGGGCACGGCTGCGCGAAACATGGACCCCTTCGGCCAAACAGGCCGACATCCTCGCCCAGATCAAATTTCCCTGTTGCTGACAAAAGGACCCTTTCATGGAACTCAAGGACGAAATCCGCATCAATGCCTCCAAGGACGTGGTCTGCGCGTCGCTGCAAGAACCCGAGGTGCTGCGCCGCTGTATTCCCGGCTGTGAGGAGCTGACACAGACCGCCGAGAACACATTCGAGGCGACCATCCTGCTCAAGGTCGGCCCGGTCAAAGCACGCTTTAGCGGCGTTGTGGAACTGGACACCTCGCAGGCACCGGATGCCTTGTCGCTGAGTGGTCAGGGCAATGGTGGGGCGGCAGGCCATGCCAAGGGCGGTGCCGATGTCACCCTGACCGAGGCGGAGGGCGAGACCATTCTGTCCTATGACGCCAAGGCCGAGATCGGCGGAAAGCTGGCGCAACTGGGCAGCCGTCTGATCCAGAGCACGGCCAAGAAACTGGCAGGCAAGTTCTTCAAGTCCTTCGCCGAAGTCGTCGAAGAGGACCGCGTGGCCTAACGCCCCAGTCGCAAAGACCCAAGCTGCACCGCGATACATCTCGCCTGTATCGCGGTGCAGTCGCTTGTCCAATGTCTTGGTGGCCTCAGCTTGCGCTCAGGTAGTCCACGCCTTGCATCGCTCTAAATCTCCTAAAATGCGGGACCGTGATCTGCATACTGTCTGCATGGCGCGGTGGTAGGCGGCGGTTGTCCCGATCCGGGACCGCTGCCAAAGGAGAGCACCACATGAGCTTTACAGAAACAAAACGCCCCGCTTTGCGCGCGCTGATGCTGTCGGCGGTCGGATCGATCTGCGCCTCGGCGGCCTTTGCCCATGCCGATACGCATTCTATTCAAGACAGCGCTTTGGCCAGCGCGCCCGAGATTGTCGAATGTACATTAGCGAATGGCGAGACCTCCGAGTGCGCGAAATATGTGGTAAAACACCTGCCAGATGATCTGGACATCGGCCCGTTTTGTCCCGCCACTCTGGACGACGCAGGCGGCATCTGGAACTGGGACGGGGACGCGGCAGGTCTGTACCGGATCGACGGTGATTTCCTGCGCATGCTGGATGCGCAAGGCTACACGTTCTTCAATGACGCGGGCGAGGTCTACTCCTTTGATATCCGCACGGAACAGCCCACCGAGCCGAACGAATGCATTCAAGCAACCGCTGATGACGACGTGGAAATGACCATTCTGATCCCGGCAGATCCGGTGGTGGCGGATGCCCCGTCTGATCTGGGGACCGTGGCGAAAATAGGGGTCGGGCTGGACGGGGTGCCGATCTTTGCCGATGCGCCCTCGGTGCTGGAGACCGGCCATATGCCCGCGCTGGACACCTGCGGCGGCCACATCGATCCCGGTGGCTGGTATCACTGGCACGCCACATCGACCGATCTGAACGCGATCTATGATGCCGAGGGCGTGGACGCGGAATGTTTGAGCGTGGCGCAGGATCCGACCGCCCAGTTCGGCTATGCCTTTGACGGCTTTGCCATGTTCGGCACACAGAATTACGACGGCACAACCCCCGATGATCTGGACGCCTGCGGCGGGCACGTGGGCCTGACCGAAGAAGGCGGCACGCCCGTCTATCACTACCATGCCCGCGAGAGCTTTCCGAACCTGCCCACCTGCCTGATGGGCGTTGTGGCAGAGGATAATTTCTCGACCACCGCCAACGCCGGTATCGGGTCTGCGCGTGCGGGTGGTGATGGACCGGGTGCAGGCCGACCGGATTTTGACGCCATCGCCCGGACCTTGGACGTGGATGCGCAGACCTTGCGCGAGGCGCTGGAGGCCGCAGGCGGGCCGGATGCGGACCTGAACGCTGTGGCCGAGACCTTGGGCGTGTCTGTCGACGACCTGCGCGGTGCACTGCCCGGCCCCCGCCGCTAAGGGCCGGACAAAATTGGGGCAGGCATGGGTTCCCCCGCGCCTACCCCGGTTGCCTGTTGCGCGGCTCTTAGGCCAACAGATCCCCGCCGAGGTTTAGACCAATCAGCAGCGGATCATGGTCCGACGACCGGTAGGGATCCGCGGCATAAAGATCGTCGACCTGATCGCTGGGCAGGAAATCGGTGTTGTAGTCCAGCACCCCGGCCTCCAGCGCATTGATGCGCCATTCCGCAGCCCCTGTGACCTGACCGGCCAGCGATCCGCTTGCCAGCGCGTGGTCCAGCGCCCCGAATGTCTGCGCCTGCGGCGCCAGATCAAGATCCACCGGAAAGCCGAAGGACAGCTCGAATTCATCAGCGCCAAGGAAGCTTTCGACCACGTTTTCGTAGCCCTCGGCTTCCAGCAGGGTGATCGGGTCTTCTTTGGCGTAGGCGTTCAGATCGCCAATGATCAGCACGTCGCTGTCGCCTGACCCCGTCGGGTCGGTGTCGAGCCATGCGTCGATCGCGATGGCAGCCTGTGAACGGGCCTCGTTGTTGTTGCCGGTGCCATCGCCGATGCCTGCGTTGTCGCCGAAGGGGCTGACGGACCCTTTGGATTTCAGATGGTTGACCGCGACGGTAAAGACCTCGCCACTGGCAAGTTCCTCAAAGCTCGCGGCCATCGGCACACGGCTGGTGCCCGACCCTTCGAACACGGGGTTGCCGGGATCGACGCCCAAGCCCGCCAGATCCGCGTCGGTCAGGATCTCTACCGTGGTGCCGGGCGCAAGGCGCACCGCATCCGCGTTGTAGATCATGCCTACCATGATGGCATCGCTGCCCACATAATCGACGCCGGGATCGACGTACTGATAGTTCGCCGTCGCATCCGCCGCGTTCAGCGCGTCGACCAAGGCCCCCAGCGCGAATTGACCGTCGCCATTCTGATCGCCGATCTCGTTCTCAAGCTCTGTCAGTCCGATGACATCGGCCTCCATCGCCTGAATGGCCGCCACCAGCTTGTCGAGCTGGCGGGCATATTCCGCATCATTGTCCGCGCCCCGGACGCTCAGGCCATTGGGCCCTGCCGACAGTCCCTCATCCCCCAGCGAGGTGAAGAAGTTCAAGACGTTGAACGAGGCGACTGTCAGCGTGCCACCCACGTCGGGCGCCGCCGTGTCGCGCGGTGCGCTGTCCACAAAGCCCGCGTCCTGCGTCAGGTTCAGACGATAGATCTCGTCCCCCGACGATCCCGACCCGCGGGAATAGCGCAGAACGCCAGTCAGGCCGGTCGCGGTATCACCTGCGCTCAGCGCGTCTTCGGCGTCGAATTCGCCAGCGATGCGACCGGGGGTGCCGTCGATCTCGAACGGGATTACTGACGGGTTTTGCACCGACGAGCCGTCATCAATGACCAGCGTGTTTTTCACCTGCTCTTCGATAAAGGCGGCAAAGCCGTCGACGTCCGGCGTATTCGCCTGCGTGTAGGTTTCCACCAGCCCTTGCGCGCTGAGGCCCATGTCACCAAAACGGCCAAGCGTGAACAGATCGCTGACCGTCATCTGCTGCGGCACGGTGACCAGCATGCCTTCGTAGGCTTCGAGATCGGCGATAAATGCGCCATCGGAATTGGTGGTGACATTGGCAACAGGGAAGGTGATCACCGCCGCTGTGGGCAGGGCATTCCCGCTGCTGACCACCTCGATCATGCTGACCGACGTCAGCTGCGTTTCGCCGAAGTATTCCGCCACCGTCGCGGTGACCCGCACGCGGTCACCGGCTTGTACGTTCATCAGCGACAGCGCGCCCTCGTAGACGAACAACCCTTCCGAGGTCATCACATTCCCGTCGCTGTCGGCGTCCTCTTCTTGCAGATAGAACCCGTTCAGATCGCCATCCACACCGGCGCTGCCGTCCTGAAAATCACCCACGACGATGGCATCCACGGTGACGGTCTGACCTTCAAGGAAGGAGGCGCTGCCGCTGCCCTGAATGGTCGAAATCAAGGTGACTTCAGTTGGTTCCGGCGGCGGGGTTGTCGCCTCGCCCACGCTGAAATCATCGATCTGCCACAGCGAGCTGCTGCCCCCGCCCGTGCCCGAGGATTCGTAGCGGAATGCAAAATGCACAGGCCCCGCGGGCACGCCCGACAGGTCGATGTCACCGGACTGCGTTTCCGCAAAGCTGCCGGTTGAGGCCGTGAAGGGCAGCTCCACCCATGTGGCCGCCGTGGGATCGCCGCTGCCGCTGTAATCGGTGGAATAGAGGAACGTCACCTCCGGGTCGGCGATGCCTGCGTCGTCAAAGTTCTTGGTGTTGGCAAAGCTGGCCACCGGTGCGGTTAGGCCAGAGATATCGATTTCCGGCGAGATCAGCCAGTCATCCGCAGCCGCCGTGTCGCCAAAAGCGTTGACCGCCGCAAAGCCATCGCCGCTGAAGCTGGAATCGTACCACGTGTTTGCCGCATCGCCGTCAACCGACACGGCCTGCCAGTCGGCCTCCGCGAAATCGGTTTCGAAATCAAAGCTGTAGGGGGCGGTGATTGTATTGCTTGCGACGTTCTCCGCCCCGCGTGTGTCCGCCTCGGGCGCGCGCCAGCCGTCGCCGTCCTTGTCGCGCTGCAGCGAAAAGCCCACGGGTGTGGTGGAGGGCTCTGACACGCCGATATCGGTCGAGGTCATCCCCGCCGCCGCGCCGTCAACCGCCGTCAAGGTGCCCTCGTACGAAAGGAATTCCACGACCGCACCGTTGTTGACCAGAGCGATGCCGTCCGCCCCGCCGTTCTGCAACCCGTTCGCGGGCAGTTCGATCAGGTAGTAATCAAAGCCACCCGCGCTGCTGGTCGCCGCAGCAGGCAAGCTGAGCGTATTGTACAGACCGCTGTTGTTGCCGTTGTACAGCTCCACAGTGGTGCCGGAGGTGTCGGTGCCTGCGGCCACACGGATCTCGATAAATTCGCCGACGTCGCCGCCCGCGTTGTCGTAGTGGAATTCATTGATGCGGCCCACAAAGGGCGCGACCACCGCGACGTTCTCCGCGCCGCGTGTGTCCGCCTCGGGCGCGCGCCACCCGTCGCCGTCCTCGTCGCGCTGCAGCGAAAAGCCCACGGGTGTGGTGGAGGGCTCTGACACGCCGATATCGGTCGAGGTCATCCCCGCCGCCGCGCCGTCAACCGCCGTCAAGGTGCCCTCGTACGAAAGGAATTCCACGACCGCACCGTTGTTGACCAGAGCGATGCCGTCCGCCCCGCCGTTCTGCAACCCGTTCGCGGGCAGTTCGATCAGGTAGTAATCAAAGCCACCCGCGCTGCTGGTCGCCGCAGCAGGCAAGCTGAGCGTATTGTACAGACCGCTGTTGTTGCCGTTGTACAGCTCCACAGTGGTGCCGGAGGTGTCGGTGCCTGCGGCCACACGGATCTCGATAAATTCGCCGACGTCGCCGCCCGCGTTGTCGTAGTGGAATTCATTGATGCGGCCCACAAATTCGTCGACATCGGTCACGGATACCTGAATGTCTTGCGCATCGCTGTCGCTGCCGTCGCTGACGGTCACCGTCAGATCGTAAAGATTGTCGGCATCCGCATCCAAGGGGCGTTCAAAATCGGGGGCTGCGTCGAAGGTCAGCGCACCTGTCGCCGCATCGATAGAGAACAGATCAGCGTCTGCCCCCGACAGGCTGTAGGTCAGGGCATCGCCTTCGGCGTCGCTGGCGGTGATTGCAGCCGTAACCAGCACGCTGTTTTCGGCTACCTCAAAGATCGGGTCGACCGACAGCACCGGCGCGTCATTTGTGCCCGTCACCGTCACAGTGACGGTGGCAGAGACTATACTGCCTGCCCCGTCGCTGACCTGATAGGTGAAGCTGTCGGTGGCGGTCTCACCTTCGGCCAAGGCGTCGAACACCGCGCCGGGGACATAGGTCACCGTTTCGCCGTCAAAGCTCACCGTGGCGCCCGCTGCGCTGGTGGCATCCACGGATACAAGGCTCAGCCGATCCCCGTCAAAGTCGCGGTCATTGGCCAACAGGGCGTCCGCCGTCAGCATCAGGACTTCATTTTCAGCCGTGGCGGCAAAGTCATCCACGGCAAAGACGGCGTTGTTCCGCCCGTCGGTGAAATAAGTGAAATCGTCAAACCGCAGCGCCTCGACCGATTTCAAAACGTCGCGGCCTGTGGGGGATGTCAGGATCGTCGTGTGGCGACCCCGCGCGGCAAAGGAATAATCGGTGATCGATCCGGAAATCACCGCCGTGTCAAAACCATGCCCGCCGTCGATTTGGTTCTCACCCTCTGCGAGGTGAACGGTATCATCGCCGAAACCGCCGAAGGCGCGCAGCGATCCGCTGCCGCCAAAGATGGTGTCATCGCCCCAACCGGCAAAGACGATCCCGCTTTGACCCAGACGCACCGTGTCGTCTCCGCCGCGCGCAAAGACCAGATCAAACCCCATGCCGGTATCGATCTCGTCACCGCGATTGCTACCGAAAACGATATCGTTCAGGCCGAATTTATGCGCGCGAGACTTGCCGCCCTTTGGCGCGTTCCAGAAAAAACCCATCGAACAATCCCCCTATAGGTGTGGGGGTAGTCTCATACCGTTGTAACACTTTTACGAGAATTTTCTTGGATCTGCCGTTGGGACAGCTTTTGGCTGCGCCCAGTTTCGCGGCATTCGGGCATATGTCACAGGGGCGGTTTGCCCCGTTCGCGCGGCGTACATTCAGACATTGGCGATGGTGCATCACACGGGCAGCGCTTGCCTATCTGCGGCTGGGCGGCGTATCGTATGACCGAACCATTATAAGGACAGGCAGACGTGACATCAGATGACCATCGCCCACTGACCCTGCGTGACGTGTCCGAGGCTTCGGGCGTGTCGGAAATGACGGTCAGCCGCGTGTTGCGCAACCGTGGCGATGTCAGCCAGTCCACCCGCGAACGCGTGTTGGAAGCGGCAAAAACGCTGGGCTATGTGCCCAACAAGATCGCCGGTGCGCTGGCCTCGCAGCGGGTCAATCTGGTCGCGGTGATCATTCCGTCCCTGCGCAATATGGTGTTTCCCGAGGTCATGTCCGGCATCTCGCGCGTGCTTGAAGAGACCGAGCTTCAGCCCGTTGTGGGCGTCACGGATTACATGCCCGAAAAGGAAGAGCGCGTTCTCTACGAGATGCTGTCATGGCGCCCCTCCGGCGTGATCGTCGCGGGTTTGGAACACACCGACGCCGCGCAGGCGATGCTGAAGGCCAGCGGCATTCCGGTGGTCGAGATCATGGACACCGACGGCACGCCGATCGACACCGCGGTGGGCATCTCGCACCGGCGCGCGGGTCGTGAAATGGCCCGCGCGATCCTGAAACAGGGCTATCGGAAAATCGGCTTTATGGGCACGAAAATGCCGCTCGACCACCGCGCGCGCAAGCGGTTCGAAGGTTTCACCGAGGCGCTCGCCAAAGAAGGTGTGGAGATCGCCGAGCATGAATTCTACTCCGGCGGGTCTGCCCTCGCCAAGGGCCGTGAAATGACCAAAGCCATGCTGGAGCGTGAGCCGGAACTGGATTTTCTCTATTACTCCAACGACATGATCGCTGCCGGTGGTCTGCTGCATTGTCTGGATGCGGGGATTGATGTGCCGGGACGTGTGGGCCTGGCCGGGTTCAACGGTGTAGAGCTGCTGGACGGCCTGCCCCGCAAACTGGCGACGATGGATGCCTGCCGGACGGAAATCGGCACCCGCGCGGCCGAGATCATCGCCGCCCGCGTCCAAGACCCGTCAGCCATGTCCGACAAGATCGTGGAGCTGACGCCGACCATCACCTATGGCGACACGCTGAAACGTCGCTAATCAGGCCTGTCCGCGCAGGGACAAACACTCCGATCACGATGTGAAACCGGGCGCTGCATGAATATGCGGCGCCCGTTGCAGTGCATGCATCAAACCGTCTTTCAACATGCTAAAAGCACTGATATGCGTCTCGCACATATCCGATCTTCAATGACAGGAGGAGCTTGATGCTCGGTTTTATTTCTCGGCCGATGGTGCGGATCGTTGACCGCTATCTGCCTGATCCCTTTGTATTTGTGCTGATCTTGACCCTCGTCGCCGGTGTGGCGGCGGTTGCGACACAGGGCACCGGCCCGCTGGAAGTTGTCACCTATTGGGGTGACGGATTCTGGTCGCTTCTGACCTTTTCCATGCAAATGCTGCTTGTCCTTGTCACAGGCTATATGATGGCCTCGACGCCCTTGGTACGACGCGGGCTTGCGGCGCTGGCGGGGATGGCCAGCAGCGCGGGCGGGGCCATTTTGCTGGTCAGCTTTGTGTCGCTGACCGCGTCCTGGATCAACTGGGGCTTCGGGCTTGTGGTGGGCGCGCTATTTGCCCGCGAACTCGCCCGCACAATCAAGGTCGACTACCGGCTGCTCGTCGCCTCTGCCTACTCCGGTTTTATCATCTGGCACGGTGGACTTGCGGGGTCGGTGCCACTGTCCATCGCGACCGCAGGTCACCCGTTTGAACAGATCGCCGGGGTCATCCCGACCTCGGACACGATTTTTGCCGTGTTCAACCTGTGCATCGTGTTTACGCTGCTGATCGTGGTGCCGCTGGTGAACCGAGCCATGATGCCGCGCGACGAAGACGCCGTTTACGTCGACCCCGCTTTGCTGGCGGAAGAGCCCTTTACCCCGCCTGCCAGCCCCACACCGGCGGAACGTCTGGAAAACAGCCACGCCTTGTCAGTGCTTGTGGGCGCAGCCGGGGCCGCGTGGTTGATCCAGTATTTCGCAAATGGCGGCGGGTTGACGCTCAATGTCATCAACTTCCTGTTCTTGACACTGGCGATCATTCTGCATGGCACACCGCGCAACCTGCTGAACGCGCTTACAGATGCCGTCAAAGGCGGCGCGGGCATCGTGATCCAGTTTCCGTTCTATGCGGGAATCATGGCCATCATGGTGCAGTCCGGCCTCGCGGCGAGCATCTCCGAACATCTGGTTGGGCTTGCCTCCGCTGCCACCCTGCCCTTCTGGTCGTTCTTGTCCGCCGGTATCGTGAACTTCTTTGTGCCTTCAGGCGGTGGTCAATGGGCCGTCCAAGCCCCTGTGATCCTGCCCGCCGCCGAAGCGCTCGGCGCCGATATGGCCCGTACGGCCATGGCCGTGGCATGGGGCGACGCTTGGACCAACATGGTCCAGCCGTTCTGGGCCCTGCCCATTCTGGGGATCGCGGGGCTGCGCGCCAAGGACATCATGGGCTTTTGTGTGGTCCATCTGATCCTGACGGGGCTGATCATCGCGCTGGGACTGACGTTCCTGTAAATTCGGCAACAGGTCTTTTCGTGCGAATTACGTTGCCTGTTTCAGGCTCTCGCCCCTCGAGTTTTGCCGGGGGGCGAGATTTGCGACTTCGGAAACGGCCCGGCGAACATGTCTGATCTGTTATGGCTCAAGACGTCCAGAGAGGGGGCAACCGACGCGACTGTTCGTGCCCTTTGATCAAAACTGCTTTTCGATGAGAGAGCGATGGATAAGCTCCATAACAACCAGATCCGCCCGCTGTCTGCGGCTGGCAGTTCGACTAGGAAAAGCCCGCAAACCGCGCGGGCTGACGTTCATGACCTGACATAGCCGTACGATCGGAAGGCGCCACAATGTTCTTCCCCTCTCGTGCATTTTCAATGCACGGCCGTGCAGTGGGCGACCCGACACCTCATGTTCTTTCGCACGCGAACAGCCAGTTGGCATTCGTCTGGGAAACACCCGATTGCAGCCTTTCTTCATCCTTCTTCCTTTAGGATGTCCCGCTCTCCTTTGAGATGCGGTTCTCATGCCAAAGCCGTTCGTTGTCGCGTACAAGCTCGCGATCCTCGGAGGATACCACATCCGTGTCGCGGTGCGCGTTCCCCCATTTGTTCAGCGTCGAAAGCTGAATGCCCAAATCATCCGCAACCTGCCAACGTGTCAGCCCGCTGGTCAGCGCGATCCGCACTGCATCAGAACGGATTTCGTCGCTCCGTTTCAGTCCCATAATTCGTCTCTTTTGCAGCAACGAAGGTTATCAGGGAGCGGCATCAAACCGCGACAGGTCCAGTCCTCGCCTTTGGTCTTCATGTCCCAAACTCTGTTTCGAAAAAAATCGGATCATGCAGATCCGGCCGGCAAAGACCTTGACCGTTTCAAGGGCACGCACAACCTGCCCAGCCTTACAAACCACTAGCCGCTTACGAGAGCGCATTTGCTACAACGTAAATCGAACAAATCTTGCCCGAACTCGGTCCCGTTCCCTGCCCTTCCTTGCATTTCGGGGAGGCTTTTAACAGTGGGGAGTTTTTTGCCGCACCGCACAGTTTCGCCTTGTACCCCCCATGTTTCCTTGGATATACGCGTCAACGGAGACGTGGCCGAGTGGTCGAAGGCGCTCCCCTGCTAAGGGAGTAGGCCCGGAAGGGTCTCGAGGGTTCGAATCCCTTCGTCTCCGCCACCCACCATTTTCATTGAACCCCATGGGACCGCTTGATAGCGTAGTTACTGAACTTATGCGCTTATTCTCGTTTGTTGATTGCGTTCGTTTCACTACGATTGCGCTCGGTTCTGTTCGTTCCGTGGTATGAAAGGTGGTACGTCTGATGGCCTACACCTCCGGCAAACTGACCAAGAATCTCGTCCGCACCCTCGGCCCGGGGCGGCACGGCGACGGCAATGGCCTCTACCTCGTCGTCGATCCATCCGGTGCCCGTCGCTGGATCGTGCGCGTCACCGTGAAGGGGCAGCGCAATCGCCAGGGCAAGCCCAACCGAACGGACTTCGGTCTAGGCGGCGCTGACATCATAACCCTGACCGTCGCCCGCGAGCGAGCCCTTGAATACCGACGCCTCGCCAAGCAGGGGCTGAACCCGAAGCACGGTCAGCAGTGGATTGGTAATCTCCCCATTTTTACTGGGGTCCAGCCGTAGAATTCAGGCGGCTGTTTTCAGTTTCATGGCGGGTGTTATGCCGCCGATGCCCATGTTGGGGCGCTCGTTGTTGTA
>NZ_JBLZNC010000012.1:0-60385 GCF_048553715.1 Sagittula sp. SSi028
ACGTAACGACCATGTTGACGGGTAGACCTCTGTCCGCAACCCGGGCAAATTACTCTTGCGTCCGTAACCTCCGCGTCAATCGCGAGGATCGCGCCGCCCACGTGATATCCGGTGGCGCGAAGCCCTTCAGGCAAAAGCTCGGTGTTAAAACGCTTTGTCATGGTGATCACCCCTCTCCAGCATCCAAGCCAGATGTAGGAACGAGGCCGCCAAAAATCACACAATATGCGACAGAGCCAAAATTCGGTGCCGATTGACAGCCGCAAGGTCGAGTGGCATTACATCGCGCCCGGCAAGCCCATGCAGAACAGCTTCGTGGAAAGCTTCAATGGCCGACTACGTGACGAGTGCCTGAACGAGCACCTGTTTGCCAATTTGCGCCATGCCCGGGAACTGATCTCGGCTTGGCGCGAAGATTACAATCACCATCGCCCGCGCACGAGCCTCGACGGGCTCACCCCGTGCGAGTATCACCAACGGTCAGTAGAGGACCAAACCCTGAACAGAGCGAACTCATAAACGCGGACTCTATGGGGAGCAGGTCAGCTTCATTGATCATGGACGTATCGAACCACGAAATTTCCGCCAGAAGACCGAAGAAGGCCCAAGGCTGAAGAGCAACCTTCAGCGGTCGCAGGGGAACACTTGTTTCGAGTGTTACGCTCGATCGCCTTGTTAAGAAAGGCCTTGGTGGCCTTCGTATCCCGCCGCGCGGTTAGGCAGAAGTCAATCATCTGCCCGTTCGCATCGACAGCGCGCCAGAGATAGCGCCACTCCCGCCCACGACGCGGATGTAGGTCTCGTCCACGTGCCGATCGACACTGGCGCGCCGGACATGCTTTTTCGTACGCTTGGTCAGTTCCGGGCCAAATCTCTGCACCTACCGATACACTGTAGAGCGATCAACCGCGACATCGCGCTCGGCCAGCAGATCGACAATATCCTGATAAGACGATGGATACCGCAGTTACCAGCGCACCGCGCACAGAATGACCTCTTTCGGAAAGCGATGATGTTTGAAAGGGGATTTTCTTGGCATGGCGGACCTCAAAAGCCAAAATTTGGCCGACAGCAAGAGGTAATGCAACAGTCGCAGCATAAGGCGATTACTATTCCGTCGGGCTCACGTGCTTCGCCCAAGCCTGCATCATCGGGCGGCGCTGCTCCAATTGGTCGGTTCTGTGGTAAGCTGCTTCGGTCGCGTTTTTAATGGTGTGGGCCAGTGCCCGTTCCGCTAGGTCGCGGGCGTAGCCGTTCTCCGACGCCCAATCCCGGAAGCTGGAGCGGAACCCATGTGCTGTGGCGATACGCTCCGGAACATCGCTCTGAATCCTGCGGTCTCGCAAGAGTTTGGTCAGCGTCATGTCGCTCAATGGTTTGTCGCCTCGGTGGCTGAACACCAACGCACCGCCCGGCGAGCGCACTTTACGGCGCTCGATGATTTCAACTGCTTGCACGGAAAGAGGTACGCGATGTTGACGTTTGGCCTTCATCCGCGCGCCAGGGATCGTCCAGACAGCTGCCTCTAGGTCGAACTCGTCCCATGACGCGCCGCGCACTTCTCCAGACCGGGAGGCCGTGAGGATCAGGAACAAGAGCGCATCGCGGCTGGCGCTCCAGAGGTCATCGGGAAAAAGCTTTGGCATGACCTCAGGCAGTTCGCGCCACGGCACGGCAGGATGATGCGCGACCCGGTCTGCCTTGCTCGGCTGTTTCGGTAGCAGCGCATCGACGGCAAAGACCGGATTGATATCCGACCATCGCTGCGCCACGCAGTAGTTCATCACACGTGTGCAGCGCTGCCGGACACGCGACGCCGTCTCCGCCTTGGTCAGCCAGATCGGCGCCAGAGCCGTCGCGAAATCGGCAGTGCTTAGCTGGTCAACAGGTGTCTTGCCGATCTCAGGGAATATGTAGCTTTCCAAGGTGGAGAGCCATTGCGCGCGATGCTTGTCGTTTTTGTAGCTGTCTTGGATGGCTGCAAAGGTCTGCCGCGCTGCGCATTCGAATGTCGGCACCGTTGGTTCCGCGATTGCGGCTTTAGCCTTGGCATCGCGCTGGGCGATGGGGTCCAGCCCCTGTGCGATCAGCTCACGAGCGGACAGCGCCGCCGCGCGCGCCTGAGCAAGGCTTGTCTCAGGATATTTCCCAAGTCCCATGTCACGACGCTTGCTGGTCTGGGGTGAAGTGAAGCGGAGGTAAAACTTACCTTGGCCATTCTGTGCGCCCACTTTGAACCAGAGCCCCGGCGCACCTCCCACCGAAAGCGGCTTCTCACCGGTTTTCACCTTCCTAAGCTTTGTATCCGTCAGCATCGTTAACCACCTTTTCACGTGGGTCTGTAGTAACAGCCCCACATTCAGGCCCACAATAGGAAAGAGATTTGGTGAGGCTAGATGATGCGATGTGAACATGGAAATTCGGATTAATGTAATTAAATCAGTTACTACGGTGGGCATAGTGAATTCGCATGAGACTGGGTAAGACGTATACCAAGCGGACTGAGCCTCCGCCACTATACCCAGAATTCTTCATCTAATTGCAATACACTAGGTGGAGGGGCCGGGGTCCGAACGGCATAGACCCCCACACTTTACCCCACACTCACAATTCGCACACCACCCAACACGGGTACCACCTTTTTCGTGGTCGAAGTCAGCGCCATCTATTCACTGTGAGAAATTCGCCCAGATGCTCTGGCGCAGTTTTCAGGTGGTTCACACTGGTGCAGGCTGAACTCACCGCCACCAGTTCTGCTTGGCCGCTTGAAGACTTGGGTTGGGTCTGTGAGCGGATCCAATTCGGTAGCACGTTCTTCGGCCCACGCCAGCCACTCTTCCATAGACTTCCCGTCGATGTCTTCGCCTGTCTCGTTGCACGAAGAGCGTAAGGCGGCGATGAACGCGCGCAGGCGCTGGACCTCTTCGAAATCACCTGCCTTGGAGCGAAACTGCTGCCAGCGCTCCTCTTCCTGTCTGGCCTCTCGGGCGCGGCGTTCTTCCTCTTGCTTGCGGGCCTCATACTCCTCTTGCCACTGCCGCTGCTCCGCCTGCTTCTCGCGCAGGCGGGGTTCCAATGCGTCCGCGAAAAGCATCAACTGAGGGATTAATGTACTCGCCTTGCGCGCTTCGCTCTCGACCAGTTCCATCTGAATAGCCCAAGGGGCCTCAATCTTCAGCCGCAGGAAGCCACTCGGTTTAAGCCGTCCTGCGTGGTGTTCTGGCCATGCCGTCCAAGGCTCTACGTCAGCGGTGTAGGCCTTGTGCATCCTTTCCACGACTGTGCCGTTGACGGTCTCCCCCGAAATGGTCAGCTTGAAACGTCCGTTGACATGAGCATCCGAAATCGGAATGCCTTTGCGGTCGAGTTCCTTGAAGAAAGCACTGGTGACGCGAAAGCGATATTGGTCCCGCTCTGTCAGGTCGGCACGCTGCCACGCTGCGGTCCTGAAAACTGGGTCGCGGCCCTTGGCTTCGCGGCGCAGGCGGGCCTGCTCCTCTTTATGGTCGTTGACCCAGCCTCGGACGATAGGGTGCAAACCAGACATGGTTTCGGGAATGACCACGGGTTCTGGGTCGGCGTTCTTGATGTCTCTGGTGGCGGCTACAGGCATGGGCGGTTCGAGCGTTCGGGTAATGGTGATCGTGCGGTCGCCGTCGTTTGGGTCTAGCAACGGGGTTTGAGGCGATGGCTTGCCCGCGGCCAGCTTTGCCCAATAACCACGCGGCGGTTTGGGAATGTTGTGGCGTGAGCAGAGGTTGGCGAGACCATGATCGGAGAGACCGAAGTGTTCGGCCACCTTTGTCATGGGTTCCGCCCAGACCTTTTCGTAAAGTTCTTGGCGTGTTACGTGCTGAAAACGGTCGGTCATGTTATGCCTTGTCCAACTCCGCGATCGCGTCTTCGAGAATATTCTTTACGCGTTTGGCTTCACGTTCGTCTCGTGACTGAAAGATGATAATCGGTGTTGCGCCGATTTTCATGCGGACTTGGCTAATATGAAGACCGTCCCAAGAGGCCCACATGCCGTAGCCGGACCAAAGCGCGAGACCCAATATGAACATCTTTCCGAGACTAAATGACCCGGCAAAGAACATCATAATGAGAACAACCGTAAGTAGGCCGTAGAACGGGATGCCGATGCCCCCAGAGGCGCGGTCGATCCACACGCTTTTGATATGTTTGATGCGCCAAAACTTTCCATCAAGTCGGACCTGTGATGGCGTAATGCGGAGGCCGTTTGCAAAGGCGTAGACCAGCCCTTCCTCGGTCACTTCCTTTACCAGAAAAGGACCCGCGCCATACGCGCTTGGAGGTACCTTGCCGTTTTTCCGGATGTATTCACGCTCTTCTGCTGTCAGGTCGGAATAAGGTCTCAGGCGGCGCGCACCAACGACGCTAGACGGCCTTCCGCTGGTCTCTAAAGCTTCGTGAGCGGATTCCGCTGGCAGGTCCGCCTCGTCGGCTCCTCGGTTTCTGTTCGCATCTAATAAGGCTTTTTGTTCCTGAGTGGGCAGGTCTCGAAAATTCGGGGTAGTTCCATTGTCTTGCTCGGTTACGGGTCAGGATACGGCGGCTTCGAGGAGGGTGATCTCCTCTTCGGTCAGGTCGAAGAGGTCGTAGACGATGGCGTCTATCTCGGCTTCGGCCTGAGCGATTTCGGCGGTGAGGCGGTTGATCTCGGCGCGGTCGCGGGTCAGCCAGTCTTCCCAGTCTGAGCGTTCAGACAGGGGAATGTCAGCCTTGAAGACCTTCTTCACCTCGGCGCGGAACTCGGCAAATCCGGGGAAAGTCCACCATTCCTTGAGCTTTGTGTTCAGCTTGGTGACGCGCTCCGGCGGGCAGAGGTCGGGGATGCGGCGGGCGAAGTTGGTCTGGAGTTTCAGGCGGGCTTGGGCTGCGATGTGGCTTGCGTGTGCCAGTGAAGTCAAATCAGCCTTGGCCGCATCGGTCATGATTGGCAGCACCGCTTGCTCTACGAATTGCGAGTGCATCTGGTGGAACCCGCCACGCACGGGAACGCTGTTGCCGGTAATCGTGAACCAAGCGACCTTTGAGTTGAGGAATGCGGCCAACCACGCTTCGCCGGAGCCGATGAAATAGCACTTGTTGTTCGTGAAGTGCCCGCACTCTAGCTGGAATTGTGGGACGTTGCAGAACTCGGGGTAAAGCACCTTCGTCCCTTCGAAGTGTGGTGCATAGGCTTCCTGCGCCTGTTGCAGTTCAAACCATTCCTGCTTGGTCGCGCGTTTTTCCAAGGCCTCCTTGAAGGGCAGCAGCCAATCGCGGATGGCCGGGTAGTCGTCGATCTTTACCCGGTTCTTCGGGATATAGATCAGCCAAAGCCCGCGTGGCTCCGCCCGCCACCTTTTCAGGTCCTTCCCTTCGAGGAATGGCTTCAGCAGGTCGGCAGAACGCGGATCCTGAGCGCAGAGCGCCTCCTTGGTCGGGGTGTCGATCACGAATGCCCCGTTGAGGCCCGTTACAACGCCTCTCAGAGGCGCTCCGTAGACCTCCTTGAGGGTGGGTCGCCCTGTCCTGATCTTGTCCCTCAGCGCGCGCAGGGCGGGGTTCTCAAGCTCCCAAGAGCCACTGCCCCGGCCTGCGGATACGGCCCTGCTGCGGCCTCCCACGTGGCCTGAAAGTTGTTGTCCGGCAGGCTATCGACCTTCCAGAACTGTACCTCGTGATCCTTTGCGGGCGTCTCCTTGCGCATGGTCAGGATGGCCGGATAGGTCGTCACCCCTTCGAAAACTTGCAGGTCGCCAAAGTCCACAACCTTTTCCAGCGTAGCTTCGCGCAACAGGTAGCCGCGCAGCGGCTTGCCCGAGCCGGTCTTGAAGAAGGTGTTGGACGAGATGTAGCCCAGACGGCCACCGGGTTTCAGCAAGCGCAGCCCGCGTTCGTAGAAATAGCAATAGAGGTCCGCCCGATCCGACACGACCTCATACCGGCCTTCCAGATAGGGTTTGAGCGTCTTTAGGAACTCCATCCGCACGTAAGGCGGGTTGCCCAGCACTACGTCAAAGCCACCTTCGGCAAAGACCTCGGGGAAGGCGGTTTCCCACGTGAAGGCATGGTCGAGGTAGGCGTAGTTGCTGTCTTCGATAAGGCTGTCGCCCACGCGGATGCTGCCAGACAGGCTGTCGAGCACCTTGCCGCGCTGGGCGGTCTTGATCCAGAGCGAGAGCTTGGTGATCTCAATGCTCTCTTCGTTCACGTCTACGCCAAACAGGTTGTTGGTCAGGATTTCGCTGTCGGGGACGTAGGTGAGCAGGTCGCCGAAGTATTCCTGCTTGGGAGAGAGTTCCTTGATCTTGTCGTTTACGCGGGTGAGTTCGGCGCGCATGAAGTCCAGCGCCATGATGAGAAAGACGCCAGAGCCGCAGGCTGGGTCAACGATGCGCAGGGTGCGCAGACGGTCGCGATAGGCTTGCCATGCTTTGAGTTCGCCAGACTTCTTGGCTCGCCATTTGATGTTTGCGTAATCGGTCAGGTCGGTGCCTTTGACCGCATGGTCGCGCAGGATGCCGTCGAAGATTTCCTTGAGGTGAACGCCTAGCGTTTCCGCCACGATGAAGCGCGCGATGTAGTCGGGGGTGTAAACCACTCCGTCCCGTTTGCGCCGCCCGGTGGTGCCAGTGGCCTTCTCGGGTTCCTCCTGCTCACCACGGGCGACGGCTTGCAGCCGCTCCACGTCCGCGATGGATTGCTCGAAGATGTGGCCGAGGACAGTGACGGACACCTCCGAGGCAAAGTCATACCCACCTAGGACCTTGAAGCCCTCGCAAATCTCGTCCGAGAGGGTGAGGCCGTCGATCACGGCGTCCTCCCGGAAAAGGCCCCCGTTGTAGCGCGGGATCTTCAACGCCTCATTACCCTTGTCGATGGCTTGGAAGAGGCCCTTGAAGTTCTGCCAGACGGGTTGGGGGTTGTAGGCGTTCTGGGCCTCGTAGGCGCTCTCCAGCGTGTTCTGGGGCAGCAAGCCTGTATCCTCGGCAAAGGCGATGAAAAGGACCCTGTCGAGAATTTTCTGGGCCAGCGCGATGGCTTCTAGGCCGGGGAGTGCCGGGGCCGCGTCTTGGATGCCAGACAGGAGTTTGAGGCGTAAAGCTTTATAGTCCCGATACAGGCTGTCGGTGATGTCCTTGTCTTCCTTCCGGCTTTCCTTGAGCAGGTCGAGTGTTTTGCCGGACAGCAGGTTCTCAGCCGAGAGGAGGAGCATGAAGCGCGCGTATTCCTCGGGATCGGTGAGTTGATCCATTCGGAACACATCATAGGCTGACGTGCCCTCTCCGAAGCCGTAGAGGCGCAATTCGACGTAGTTGGAGACCAAAACCCATTTCACCCCTCGGGCATGGGTCGCGTATTCCCAAGCCTGCTGGACGGGGCTTTTGTTGCGCCCTGGCATGATTGCGTCGAGGTCGTGGGTCTTTGCCCCCTTCAATTCGAATGGGGCAATGATTTCGGTCGTCTTGCCACCGAAATGGCCAAGAGCGAGATCGACACTGCCGCTCAGGATGCTTTTCTCCGTCGCGACTGTGTAGCTCGAACCAGATGCGGCCCCGGTGTACCCGAGAACGCCTTCAACGATCTTGGTCGCGAACTGGCCGTGCAGGGCGGTTTCCTTGAGGCCGAAGATGCGCTTGTCGTCAATCATGTCTCGCCATTCCTGAAGGTGCTTCAGGTGCGCCTCCGGGATAGCGGCAGGCTTGGCGTGACGTTTGATTGTCTTGGGATTGAACAAGGGCATTCAGAAGAGCTTTCGAAAATCGCGAAATTTTACCGGAGTTTACAGCAGGTTTTCACGCGTGTTGCCAAGAGGTAAACGTGCATCCGCCTGTGAAGCGTCGAGGTTGCTTGTCCGCAGTGCGCTTCGGGTTCGTTTCGCGAAATGGCCAGTAGGGATGTTCAGCCCTCGGCGCTCAAAAGTATGGGTGCAATACATTTCCCAATCGGTCTTACTATATTTTTATCAATTTCGCGAAATTGAACATTCCCTGATGAACCCGATTTGGATTTGTATTGCATATATACTTTTCTAACATTTACCCCCTCCTTAAAAAAGAAAGAAGTAGAAAAAATAATAGCTCCCGCAAGCGATCCAGTATCAGAAAAGGTCACTCAAGGGAGCCGTCGGCTTCACAGGCAGATGGTTTTGAAGCATTCTCCCCCAAACTACTACAGGCGTTCAAGGGGGCGCAAAAACTTTTTTTCGGCACCTCAACTCTCCGGATCGCCAAAAATAAAGGGCCGCTATGCGGCCCTCTGATCTTTAATCCAGTCTTCCAAGTCCCCGCGCACCACGCGCCGCGCATTTCCAATATAAACACTTTTTGGTCCGATTCCCGCGTTCCAGAGGTCGTAGAGTTTGGACCGGCTGATGCGTAGCAGCTGACAGACTTCCGGGATGCTCAGTAATTCCATGGCTTCTCCTGTATTTTTTGGGATGGCCCTATTCTACACAATTCAAGGGTATCCAACTATATGTTTTGGCGCGACATTTCGCGAAATAGCGGGGCCTATTCAGCAGCTTGCGCGCTGGGCGACGCCTCTGCGTCACCAAGTACATGGTTTGCCCAAGCCTGCATGAGATCGCGCCGATGTTCGAAGAAATCCGTGCGACGGTAAGCCATGTCCACTTTGCTTCCCGTCTGGTGAGCGAGAGACGCATCCACGACTTCACGCGGGAAGCCCCCGCGCTCTGCGGCCCAATCGGTGAAGCTTGACCGGAACCCGTGAACGGTCGGCGGGTTCTCTTTGAAGTGGCGGCGCAGTCGCATGGCCAAAGTCATGTCAGACAGCGGCTTAACCGGGGGTGCGGACGAAAAGTTGGACTGTTTTCACGGCATAAGGCCGAGGCTTTTACGGTATTCGATCGGGCTTCTGCCACCAAGGGACATCTTGATGCGTGTTTCGTTGTACCAGCGGATGTAGGCATCAACCTCGTCAATAAACTGTGCCACGGTGAAGGCTCGCCAGTCGCGAGGATAGAAGAACTCAATCTTCAGACGTCCAAAGAAGCCTTCACATGCGGCATTGTCCTGCGAGCTTGCCTTTCGTGACATCGAGCGAACGAGCTTCGCTGCGTCGATACGTTCCAGCCAACCAGGCCAGCGATAGTGGCCTCCGCGATCGCTGTGGACGATGGGCCGCGCTTCACTGTCAGCGATGGTCTCTACCGCTGCGTCAAGCATGGTATTTACGAGATCGGCATCCGGTCTGGTCCCTATGGTCCAACTTATGACGAGGCCGTCGAAGCAATCAATAATCGGGGAAAGATAGACTTTACCTGCTGGGATGTGGAACTCTGTGATATCGGTTAGCCATTTCTCATTTGGCGCTGCTGCCTGGAATTCCCGGTTAATGATATTCTCTGGCGCAGGGCTGAACTCTCCCTGATATGAACTGTAACGTCGGCGCTTTGGCTTTGGGACGATCAGAGCTTCCTGTTTCATTAGGCGCCGAACCACTTTTTCGGAGATCAAGACGGATTCCCGCGTCATAATTGCCTTGAGGCGACGGTACCCGTAGCAGCGATGGTTGCTTTCGAAAGCCTCCTTCATAGCCTGTCGAATGGGAAGATACTTATCTCCCTGCTTCATGCGAGCGTTGTGGTAAAAGTAAGAGCTGCGCGCGAGACCGAGCCGAGCCAACAGCGTTGGTGTCTTATACCGGTTTTTTAGGGCGACGATGAGCATGGTCTTTTCCCGATTGCTCAGGTTCCTCAGATCGCCGCCAAGTTCCTTTTTTATCATTTCACTCGCAGTCTTGAGCAGATCATGCTCAATCTGGAGCTCGCGGATGTCGCGCTGCAGGGCTTCACGCTGACGCTCCAACTCTTCGGTTTCTGGGGGAAGGGCACTCTTCTTGCGTTTCATCGTGGCAGGAGCCTCCGGGCCAAGAATCTGAGTTTTCCAAGCATAGAGCGTCGGCCGACTAACTCCGAACTTTTCGGCCAGGACCTGGGCACTTTCTTGACGGCTATATAGCCCGAGCACAGCAGCCTGCTTCACGGCATCAGGGTGACTGCCAGGGCCATATGCCGTGTTGGAGGCCGGCTTCATGCCCGGAAAGGCCTCGCGCACCCAAGCCGTCATTGTGGTTCGGCATGGATAGCCCAAAGCACGCAACGTCCATGAGATGCAGCGGCCATGGGTTGCATAATGTTCCAACGCCATCTGCTTTTGCGCCACCGAGAATTTAGGCGGGCGCGGTGTTGATCGTATCGGCAAGTCCTGCAGACGTTGGTATTCTTGATGCCACCCCTTAAGGGCGTTCTTCGTTGGATACCCCAACTCACGGATGGTGGCCTGCGCGCGCTTGCCGAGCTTGATATAAAGCTTAACCGCGCGCAGTCGTTCTTCGTAGCTGTACATGAACTATCTCCAAGATAGTCCAACTTTTCGTCCGCACCCCCGATCGGTCGAGTTCAAGCACCAGAATATCAGCGCCGTGCTCAAAGGGCTCGGGGAGGATTGGATCCCCGGCTACAAGCCTGCGTTCAATTTTCAAATGACCTTGGTGGATGCCGTGGCGCGCTGGCTGGCGTCGAACCCGGCTTGGCTTGGTCGCCACCCTGCTGCGCGACCGCCGACCGGCTTGGCTGACGCCGCGCCCATCTGGATCGGACCACCGCCGACGCTGTCGAACCAGCCACTGCCACAGGAGCTGGAGCAGATGCAGCACATCGCGCGAAAGTTCGATGTTGCGGAGAGATACGAGCGAAACCGCGCCCTCGGCCGTGCCGGTGAGGAGCGCGTGCTGACGCATGAGCGTGCCGCTTTAAAATCAGCGGGCCGCCACGATCTTGCGTGCAAGGTCCGGTGGGTGTCGGAGGAGGATGGCGATGGGGCCGGCTACGATATCGCCAGCTTCGCGCCGGACGGACGCCCGCGATTGATCAAAGTGAAGACGACGAATGGCTGGGAACGCACACCTTTCCATATTAGCCGGAACGAATTGGCTGTGGCAGAGGAGCGGCGTTCGGAATGGTCTCTGTTCCGACTTTGGAACTTCGCGCGCGCGCCGAACGCGTTTGAATTGCATTCGCCGCTGGACGCGCATGTCTCGCTGACCGCGACGTCCTTTCAGGCGCGTTTTTTTTGAGATGCGACCACGATCAGCAGTTAATTGCGGGCAGGGTGCATAATCAATAGATGATGCGTTCGGCAAGGGCGATCGCGGAAAGAACACCTTGGGGCAGTGGTTCAAGCCGCCTTTGGTTCGAAAGATCAGGTGGCCACGCCCCCCTTTTTTTCACTCCCATCCTGATCGCTGTCCGGTTTGATTTTCGGGAAGTGGCGTCAATCTCAACGGTATTCTCCTGGCCGTGACCGGTCGCCAACCCTATCGTCATCGGTGCTAAGATGCCCTTATCGCGGGGTGTTCCGCATATGCCTAAAGCGACGTAAGCTTGGCATTCGTGTGTCTGCATTCCGGAAGGTACAACGCGACAAACCGAAGGGGGCCGCAGGATCCGCAGCGCATTTCACAGTTATGAGGCACGCCATTTATTGACCCACTGTTGTGGTCGCAAAAGACACGATGTGCCCGAAATTCCGACATCGCGGCCCTACAGGCTTTGCTTGGTCGGTCAAGTCTGTAAGGATTTAAGGTGGCATCCCCTCCAGTGCTAAAACAGGCAACGCGTCGAAAGACCCGGGGATTTGTAAGGGGCCGAGTTTTAGGCCGGTTTGCCAGCATTCGACCGTGTTTCGTGCGGCGCAGTAGACTGTAGGGTGGATTTCGTTGCATGGCGGGGATTGGGGGTTTTCGGACAAACCACGCGCTCTGCTGCGGCCTCGCGGTTGCCCTGCTGGGGCCGCAGGTTGCTCCGGGGAATGTCGATTCTGCTGCGAGGTCCGCGCAAAAGCCTGCGTTTGTGAACACCGCTGATCCTGCCGTGTCTGGTGCGCAAGAGGTGGTCCTAGACCTGCCGAGCGCGCTGCATTGGTCGCGTTACCAGCAAGGGGTCATCGGGCCGTGGAGCTATGCGATTTTTCCAGACGGGTCCGCTCGGGTAATGCGCGCGGGGGAGCGTGCCGTGGCAGAGGCTGTGCTGTCTTGTGAAGCAGGCGAGGGCTGTGTGGTGACACGGGCCGGTGCGCCGGACCTCTTTGTGCCGGTCGGGCAGGGGCTGCTTCCGAGCTTGCCCTCTGACGATGGGTTGGACAGCGTTGTCCAGTATCTTGCGGAATGGATCTTAGCTGGTACCGCGCCTGAGCCTGAGCCTGAGCCTGAGCCTGAGCCTGAGCCCCCGGTTGTAGCCGACGTAGCCCAAGAGACCGAGCCTTCAGAACCCCTGCTGCAAGAGACCTTGGAGGCGGGCGCGGAAGCGGCGGTTGCGCCGAGCGCTGAAATACCTGCCGAACCATTTGCTGAACCGGAAGACGCGCCAGAGGAGCAGCCCCCGTTGGAGAGCGACACAGCCGCGACCGATGACGCGGTCTGCGCGGAGCAGGATTCCTTTATTCCGACGCTGTGCGCGCAACCTTCAGAACCGGCGCCCCGACCGGAACTGGCGACCACAATGGCGCAGCCCGCGCCGCCATCTGCCGCAGCGCCAACCGTGGCAGACGCGCCAGCGCCCGCCGCGCCGCCGCCTGAGCCGCAGCGATGGGTGGACCGTGTGAATTTGCGTTGCACCGCGACAGGCACGACCTCGCTTGCGCCTTTGCATCCGACACGATCCGGCGATGCCAAGCCAAGGCTGAGCCTTGGGTGCAGCATGCGACTGACAGAGCGGCTGACCTTTCGCGGGGCCGTCATCGGCTATCCCGTGGCGGGATCGCAGCAGCCGTGGGACCCCGACTATACCTATGCGTTCAACTACAAGGTGAATGGTAAGCTCAATCTGGGCTACAGCAACTATTCCGCCCGCTTCACAGGGGGCGGCAATCCGGTGGCGGGTCTGCTAGAAGGCAAATTCCGCGCGAGCTTCAAGCTGCCACCGATCCAGTTGAAGAACGACAAAACCATCCCTTGTACGGCGGGCTTTGGTTTGCCGCGCCCGGACAAGGAAAGCCTGTCGCTGTCCTGCGGCTATGCCGTGACCAAAAAGCTGCGCATCAGCGGGTCGGCCTATTTCTACCTGCCGGGTCAGCAGGATACCTATCAGCCGGATTACAGCTACACCGCCAGCTACCGCGTCAACGATGACTGGTTGTTGTCGTACAACAACTATTCCAACAACCGCTGGCCGTGGAACAAGGGCGAAGATCCGGGGCGCGGTTTTACCGGCGGCAGCTTGTCGATGACTTACAGTTTCAAGTTCTGACTGTTCAGCATCTCGCGGTGTGCTACGGGGCATGTGATACCGGATAGGTTGTTGCTTTTTCACAACGGCTACGGCGAATTTCGGGCCTATGCGGCTTTGGCTTGAACGGCGCATTCGTATAGGTGATCTACCTAGGCGTGATGGGAGGCGCGCGGATGCCACGCGTTTACCACGTTCTCGCAGTCTCGGTTTGGGGGCGTGCAGGTTATGTTTTCCCCAAGACTTCACGACTCAATTCCCGGACACTCCGGTCAACTGGATCTATTGATATAGTGATGCGCCGAAATTTTTGTTTGTCCCTTTGCCCCGGATTTTGCCGCCTGCCCGATATGGGGCAAGGCGCTATACCGGGTGTCTTGGCCAAGGGGCGCGGCGCATGAGTGATCCTCTTGATGTGATCGTCACCGACGACAACCTGATCCAGCGGACCTATCTGCTGCGCGTGATCGAAAAGCTGGGCTACCGGACGTTCGAGGCCGAGGACGGTGACGACGCATTGGAGCTGATCGCCAAGACCGGTGCGCAAATTCTGATCACCGATTACCGCATGCCGAAGATGGACGGGATCGAGCTGACGCGGCGCGTGCGCGAGATGGCATTGGATCATTATGTCCACATCATTCTGGTGACCGGCAGCGAAGAGGACGAGGTCCGCCGCGATGCACTTGCGGCAGGCGCGGATGATTTCCTGGGCAAGGGGCGCGAGATCGCCCCGCTGCAGGCGCGGCTGGGGGCGGCGTCTCGTTTGATCCACCACGCGCGCGAATTGGCGGAACAGCACCGCATCCTGAAGGAAGCGAACGCCCGTATCCATGCGGATCTGACGGCGGCCGCCCGCGCGCAGCGCCAGTTGTTGCCGGACCTGCACACCGATGTTCTGGGCATGCGGATCGCCTCGGCCTTTGTGCCCTCGGCGGTGGTGTCGGGCGATATGTTTGGCTGTGTGCCGCTGGATGAGACGCGGGTGGGATTTTATGCGGTGGACGTATCAGGCCACGGCATCCATGCGTCGCTTTTGTCCGTGGCCATCGGCCATCTCATCACCCGTGATTATTTCGCCAACACGGTGCTGCGGGACGGGGAGAGCCCTGATCCTGCCGCTTTGGTGTTTGAACTGAATCAGCGGTTCAGTGTGTCGGACAACGACGATTACTTTACCATGTTCTGCGGTGTTCTGGACTGCGCGTCTGGGCGGCTTGATTACTGTCAGGCGGCCTATCCGTCGCCGCATCGCATACCGGCGGATGGGGGCGAGGTCGCGCCCATCGGGGACGGGGGATTTCCAGTGGGGATGTTTCCCGGCCTCAGCTACGACAACAATGCCACGCAGTTTCAACCAGGCGACAGGCTGGTGATCTGCTCGGACGCGGCGATCGAGGCGGAAACGCCCGAAAATGACGCATTCGGCACAGAGCGGCTGCGCGACACCATCCAGACAGCCCGAACAAACGGAACAGACGCGTTGCCTGAAACTATTGTGGCGGCTTTGATGAACTGGCGCGACGGCGCCCCACTGGAAGACGATCTGACGGTGGTTGCCCTTGAACGAAAGGTGATGGGATGATCCATTCCACGACGCATGACAACGATATCACAGTGGTCCGGCCCGGTGTCGAACGGCTGACCGCGATCAACGCCAAAGCATTTAAGGAAGAAGTTGTGGCCTTGGTCGACGCTGGCGCAAGCCAGCTTGTGGTGGATTTCAAAGGCACCAGCTTTCTTGATTCCTCGGGTCTTGGGGCGCTGACCGGCGTGCTGAAAAAGATCGGCCACAGGGGGGAGCTGGTCATTTGCGGGCTGAATGCCGACATCGCACAGATGTTCAAGATCTGCCGCATGGACCGTGTGTTCGTCATCTACCGCGATGAGGATGCCGCACTTCGGGGGCTGAGCGAAAAGTCGTGAACCGCCAAGGGTTTCATATGGCCAACACGCTCGAAGCGGTTGATCCGATGGTCGTTTTGTTGACGGGCGTTGCACAGGATCACCTGTCGCAGATGGCGCAGTCCCGTTTCGGTATCAGCCTGAGCGAGGCGCTGACGAACCTCGTGCTGCACGCGCCCACCACGGACAACGAGATCCCTGTGCGCATTTCCCTGACTGTGACCGACGACGAGGTGGTGATCGAAATGTTCGACCCCGAAGGCGCGCCGCCGTTCGATCTGCGCGAGCATGGGCAGGCCTTGTCCGACGTGGATGTCATGGCGGAATCCGGGCGGGGGCTTGGGCTGATCATGGAATGCGCGGATCGCGTGGATTACGGCCCCACACCGAATGGCAATCGACTGCTTTTGGGCTTTCAAAAGCCTCAGTGACATAAAATCGGGGCGCCGAGCGGCCTCTGGAACCGGAGTAACACACGATGTTCAAGACCCTGACTCAGAACACAGCCCGCGGTGCTTTGGTGGCCTTTGCCTTGGCCGGTTCTGCCCACGCCCAAGAGACCGATCAAACGGCGACTCCGCGCACATTGACCATCGACAATGTCAGCGTGAACGGCGCGAGCTACAACAGCGTGACCATCACGTCTGAAACGCCGATGACCGTCACCTTTGACGATGCGATGGCTGCGCGGTCCTGTGATCGCGCGGCCACCATGTCGAGCGCGCATTTCGGCCGCAGCGGCGCTTTGACCGACCGCGAATACCAGATGGCGCGCATCGCGTGGTCCTACTTCGAAGAGCGCTTTCAGCCCGAAACCGGCCTTGTGAATGCTGTGGGCTCCTACCCGTCGACGACCCTTTGGGACACGGCCTCCTACATCAGCGCATTGGTTGCGGCCTATGAGCTGTGCGTGATCGACAAACGGGATTTCGACACGCGCGCGACCAAGCTGATCAACACGTTGCGCAATCTGGACCTGTATCGGGGCGAGGCGCCGAACAAGGTGTACAACACCAAAACCGGCGCCAAGGTGAACTATGCCAACGAGGCCGGCGAAGTGGGCATGTCCGCGCTGGACATCGGGCGCATGCTGGTCTGGCTGCGCATTCTCAAGGAACGGCACCCTCATCTGGCCAACAGCGTCGACAATGTGCCGATGCGCTGGAATTTCTGTAACCTCGTGAACGAGGACGGCCGCATGTTCGGCTCCTTCACCCAAGGGGACGGCAACACCCGCTACGTCCAAGAGGGGCGTCTGGGCTACGAGGAATATGCCGCCAAAGGGTTTGCGCTTTGGGGCTTTGATGTCTCCCGCGCCATGTCGCCGGAACCGCTGGCCTACACCACGATTTACGACGTCGATGTGCCCTATGACGGGCGTGACCCGCGCGTGTTCAAGAACCAGAACTACGTGTTGACCGAAGGCTATATTCTGGACGGTCTGGAGATGGGCTGGGACATGCCCAATGATCGCACCAACGACGGTCTGACGGCAAGCCACGGGTGGCGCGCGGAGTTTGCACAGCGCATCTATCTGGTGCAGCAGCGTCGCTACGAACAGACCGGCGTGGTCACCGCGCGATCCGAACATCAGGTCAACGGCAAGCCCTATTTCGTCTACGATTCCATCTTCGCGGACGGCTATGCGTGGAACACGCTTGATCCGACGGGAGAATACCAGCCCGACCGCGCCGCCATCGCGGCCAAGGCCGCAATCGGCATGTGGGCTTTATGGGAGACGGAGTACACCGACCTTCTGTTTGAAAGCGTGGCCGATCTTTACGATCCCGAGCTGGGCTTTTTTGAAGGGCTCTACGAGAACGGCAATGGCTATATTCCGCTGCAGACCGCCAACAACAACGGCATCATTCTGGCGGCCCTGTTGTACAAGGTCCAAGGCCCGATCCTGCAACAGGTGTCCAACGCCACGCAGGTCTGGGACACGCGCTTTGCCGGGACCGACCTGCGCGACAACAAATGCCATCCGCGTATGATGGAAGAGGTGGTGAACTGCTGCAATTGCGCAGGTGCCGATATCCCGCCGGTGATCCCGCTGGATGAATTCCGCTACTGCCGTCCGGTGCCGACTACGGGCGAAACCGCCGCCACGGACTGCGACACCAAGGCCCATAACCTGCCGGTCCCCACGCCGCGCCGCGTTCTGCCCGCGTCCTGCTCGGCACCTAACACAGTGGCCAACCCATGAGCGCCAAATCACGTCTTGTCTGGTTTGACGCCAACCGCGTGTTCGCCGCGATGGGGGTGGTGCTGATCCATTCGACCACCGATTTCGGCGGCAAGCCCTTTGCCGATGCAGAGCCCTCAGAGCGTCTGATCCCGATCCTGCTGCGGTCCATCGGGGAGTTTTCCGGCTCCGAGATGTTCTTTTTGTTCTCGCTGTTTTTGATGGCGATGCGGGTGGATCGCAAAATGCCCAGCTACGGGTCGGCCATCGGAACTCAGGCCTCGCGGCTTTTGGTGCCGTTCGCGTTCTGGGTGGTGTTTTACGCCTTCTTCCGGCTGCTCAAGGCCGAAGCGTTTAACTACACCGATTACATCTGGACCCAGCTGGGGCAGGTCCAATCCTGGGCGGGGTACTTTGTGCTGGGTAAGGTGCAGTACCACATGCACTTTTTGCCCACCCTGTTCGCCCTGTTCCTGTTCTACCCGCTGATGCGCGGGGCAACGCGCTATCCCATTCTTGGGCTGACGCTGTTTGTCACACTGGGGATTATGAACAACACGCAGGCCTGGGTCTGGGGGCTGGGGTTGGAGGCGGAGACCCGTGACTACATCATCCGGGCGCTCAAGATCTTTGGCTATGTGGGCTACGGGTTTGCGGCCTTTGCGCTGTATGGGCTGTGGAAGGACGGCATCCCGCGCGGGGAAAGCCGCCTGTTGCGGCGCGGCGGCTTTTACTTTGCGGCGCTGGCCTACGTGGCGACCTTGCCGTTTTTCCACGTGGCTTATGAGACCGGCAACTGGGGCATTCGTGCAGGCTGGGATTTCTACGGCCATTTCCTGATGCCGATCTGTATCTTTTTGATCTTTCTCGGCGGGCAATTTCTGGACTGGTCGCCGATCTGGTCGAAGCTGGCGAAGTATTCTTTTGGCGTCTATCTGGTCCACCCGGCGGTGATCGATCTGTGTGACATTGCGCTGTTCACCTCTGGCGCGTCGGACGGCATGTCGCCCACGGCGATTGTGGTGTTGCGCTATGCGGTGGCTCTGCCGGGATCGTTTCTGGTGACCTTGGGGCTGTCCAAAGTGGGCGCCTTGGCCTGGACCATCGGGCTTGGCCCCACACCTTGGGAAGCGCGGCGGGCGCAGGCGGTGAAATGATACAAGACGACTATTTCCTCAAGTTCGAGGATCGCACACCACCGCCGCCCTTGGTCTACAATCCGTGGCGCGAGGCGCTGTGGCAGTTCATTGTCACGGTCGCCTTGGTGGTCGGCGGCTGGTACATCTGGTGGCGTTGGACGGGGTCGTTGAACCCCGATGCCATGTGGTTTGCGGTGCCGTTGGCGCTGGCCGAAACCTGCGCTTATTTCGGCATGTTGCTGTTTGCTTTCAACCTGTGGAAAGACGAGCCGGTCCGCCTTGAAGAGCCGCCCGCACGCCTGGGCGATGTGGACCCGTCCCACCCCGAAGGCGACCGCCAGATTGTCGTCGACGTGATGTTTGCGACCTATGACGAAGACCCGGAGCTGGTGCGGCTTGGCATTCTGGACGCCAAGAACATGACCTATCCGCACCCCATCGATGTGCGCATTCATATCCTTGACGATGGCCGCCGCCCCGAGATGCGCGCCGTCACCGAAGAAGAGGGCGTAGGCTACATCACGCGGCAGACCAACGAGGGGTTCAAGGCGGGCAACCTGCGCAACGCGATGGAGGAAACCCACGGCGATTTTCTGGTGATCTGTGATGCGGACACCCGTCCGTTTTCGACCTTGCTGGAACACACCATGGGGTATTTCCGCGATCCCAAGATGGCTTGGGTGCAGACGCCGCAATGGTTCTATGATCTGCCCGAGGGCGAACGTCTGCCCGCGCGTCTGGCGAATTATCTGGGCGCGCCGGGGCGGCTGCTGGGGTGTGGTATCGAAAAGATCATCGGCCCTGTCACCTATGGCGCAGACCCTTTTGTGAACGACCCCAAGATGTTCTACGACATCATCCAGCGCCGCCGGAACTGGGTCAACGCGTCCTTTTGCTGTGGCGCGGGGTCGATTCACCGGCGCGAAGCCGTCATGGAGGCCGCCTTGCGCAGTTTTGGCCGCAAAGTCGAAGAACGCACATGGGCGGTCGAAGAGATGATCACCGTGTCCTCCAAAGAGCGCGATATCGCCCCCGAGTTAATGGAAGCGATCAAAACAGAGGCCGCCGCCGACGAGGTGCTGACACCCTACCGTTTCCATGTCTCCGAAGACATCTACACCTCGATTGTGCTGCATTCGGATGCAGAGCGCGGCTGGAAGTCAAAGATGCACCCCATCGTGGAATCCAAGATGCTGTCGCCGCAGGATCTGCTGACATGGACAGTGCAGCGGTTCAAATATGCCGGGGGCAGTCTGGATATTCTGGTGCATGACAACCCGATCTTTCGCAAAGGGCTGAGCCTTGGACAGCGGCTGATGTATGGCACCACATTCTACAGCTACCTCGCCCCGCTGTGGAACATCGTGTTCCTGTTTGCACCGGTGCTGTATCTGTTCACCGGTATTTCGCCGGTCTCGGCCTATTCGACGGAATTTTTCCTGCACCTCATCCCCTTTCTGGTCACGCTGGAACTGGCGATCATGATGGGCACTTGGGGGATCGCGGGCTACGCGGCCAAGGCCAGCTACCTGTCGTTTTTCCCGCTGGGCCTTAAGGCGATTGCGACCGTGGCACGGGGCGAAAAGATCAGCTTCAAGGTCACGCCAAAGGTCCGCCAGTCCGGCAATTTCCTGTCGCTGGTCCGCCCACAGATCGCGGTGGTTGTCCTGACTGTGGCGGGGGCGGCCTGGGGGCTGGGGGCGCTGTGGCTGGGCGGGACAAGCCATTCCGCCAGCGGCGTTGTCGCCAACGTTCTTTGGGGATTGAACAACTGTTTCGCCATGAGCGGGATTATCGCGGCGGCCCTTTGGCAGCCTGCAGAACTGGAAAAGGATCACGCGGCATGAGTTTCCGTCAGAATCTGATAAACGCACGCAGTCATATCATCTTTCTGGTCGCGCTTGCCTGTGGTCTGGGCTTGGTGATCTCGCTGGAGAAGAACATGCCCGCCGAGCCCACCCCGACACGCAGCACCGCCCGTCCGGGCCAGCCTGCCGAGTTTTCCGCACCCGTGGCGCGCCCCGCCGCGATTGCGTCCTTTGACGCGGTCACGCCCTTGCCGCTGGCACACACAGGGGCCAGCCGCCCCGAGGATCTGTCCCATGCGCGCATCGCCTGGACCTACTTCGAGAACAACACAGACCCCGTCACGGGCCTTGTGAATTCGGCAGATCAATACCCGTCAACCACCATGTGGGAGACAGGATCTTATTTCATTGCGGTGATTTCTGCGGATCTGTTGGGATTGATCGACAGCGATGCGGCGCAGGACCGGCTGGGCCGCGCGCTGGATACGCTGGCCACGATCCGCCTGTTCGACGACATGCTGCCCAACAAGGCCTATCACACGGGCACGGCGGAACTGGTGAACTACGCCAACCAGCCGGTCGAGCGGGGGCTTGGCTGGTCGGCGCTGGACATCGCGCGCATGGTCGGTGCCATGGCGCATGCGCAAAACAGCTATCCCGCCCTGTCGCCCAAAGTGGCGGCTGTGATGGATCACTGGGATCTCGACCAGATGGTGGACAGCGGCCAGTTGATCGGTGGCAACATCGGCGAAAACGGCTTGCGCCGCGACCAAGAGGGCCGTGTGGGCTATGGCCAATATGCGGCCAAGGCGATGATGTTGTTCGGCTATGACATGGTCCACGCCTACGACGCCGAGGCGCATTTGATGGTCAAGGATGTGGACGGCCAGCCCATCCCGGTGGACGACCGTCTGCACCGCAATGTGACGCCCGCCTTTACCGTGTCTGAGCCTTACGTGTTCGACGGTCTGGAATTCGGCTTTGACGCGCGGTCGCATCGGTTTGCCACGGCGATCTATCAGGCGCAGGAAACCCGCTGGCGCGACACGGGGCAGTTGACCGCCGTCAGCGAAAGCCATCTCGATGAGGCGCCGTACTTTATCTATTCTACAATCTGGGGCGGGGGTGCGCCTTGGGCTGTGATGACGTTCCAAGGTGACCGGCTGGACAGCAAACGCACTGTGACGGTCAAGACCGCCTTTGCATGGGATGCGCTCTTTGGCACCGATTACACGCGCGAGCTGGTGACGGCGTTGTCGCCGCTGGGCGATCCGGACCGCGGCTGGCCCGAAGGTCTGTACGAGGCGGATGGTTCCACAAACGGATCGGTCACAACCAACACCAATGCGGTGGTTTTGGCGGCTTTGGCGTTTCGGGCAAACGGCCCGCTTGGGCGGGTGGATCAATGACGGGTCGCCTTGGCCGTGCGCTGGTGGCAGGCGCGCTGACCGGTATTGTGATGGCAGGGCAGGCGGGGGCGGAGCCCTGTGTCGGCGCAGCCTTTGATCTGCCGTTTCCCGGGGCCACCGGTGTCCAGACCCGCCGCGCGGATGTCCCATCCCCAAGGTTTCCCGGATTGTGGCAGGAGGGGCGGATCAACGGTCACGCGTATGTCCTCTACGCCAACGGAGAAGCGACAATCGAGGAAGGCGCGGAAGAGCCGGCATGGTCCGTCTTTGTCCAGTGCGATCTGGAGGCCGCCACTTGTGATGTGACGCAAGAGGGCGATCCGCCCGCCAATATGCGCGAGGTGGGCGAGATGATGGGGCGCTGTTTCGTGGCGCCTGATGAGGTGCGCGTGCTCCCCCCACCGGCGCCTGATCCGGTTCAGGTGGCCCCGCCCACCGAAGGTTGGGCATTGGCCCCGACTACGGAGGAGGACGATGCAACCAACAATACCGTTGAACCGGAGGTCGCTGCTCCAGAGCCAACGGTGCAACCCGAGCCAGAGCCAGAGACACAGCCGGAACCCGCGCCATGTGGCCTTACCACCGTTGGCGATGCAGAACCGGGGCGCGCGCTGCAATTGCTGTTGGTTGACGCCGGCGCCGATCCCGGCCCGATCGACGGGTTGCCGGGCCGCAAAACGCGCGACGCCTTGGCCCAAGTGCTGGGAGAAGAGGCGCGTGCTTTGGAGATCCCGCAGGCGCTTGACGCCCTCGATGCGCTGCTTTGCACCACGCCGGACTAGGACGTTCTGAAACGGTGTGCTGCGTCCGCTGGGCGCGCGGCCCTGAAACCACACCCGTCATCCTCCAGATGGCGGGTGTTTGTAGTTCGCCAACATGGCGATTGCCCGCACCTCGTCGAATCCTCGAAAATTCGACCGGAAGCCAACGTATTTCAGCCGAATGCTCAGCCCAACGATTGACCGCACAAACGGGTTTGCAAGGGACGAAGGAGCGTAGGGCGTCTCCGCTCGGGGAGGGCGGTTCAAGTCGGTACAGTGACCCTATCCCTATGTCCCGATTGTGATCCCGCCGTGGAATAGCGGCAGGCCACCGCCGGGTGGCACAGAGATCTCAGCAAGCATTAACCCTGATGTGGCCGCAGCAAATCGCGTCCCACCAACGGGCCGAAACAGCCCGCTACGAAAGGAAGACCGATGCCGACGATCCTGAACCAACCCGTTGTCAAAACCTTGGGCACCGTGCTGGACGACGCCATTGTTGAAGGCTTTGCTGCCACAGATGCCACGCCGGTCGCACCCTCGGCCGAGGTGGTTGACCGTGTGAACGGCCTCCAGGGCGATGACGTGATCAACACCGGCCTCGGCAACGATCTGGCCGCGGGCGATATGGTTGGTGATGAATGGCAGTATGTCGATGGCCGCTGGGTCTATGACGCCGCCGCAGTTGTGGCCAGCGCTTGGGGCGCCGCGCATTCCTTTGATGATTTGATCGAAACCGGCGCGGGCAACGACGTTCTGCTGGGCAACCGTGGCAACGACACCCTGCGCGCCGGTCTGGGCGATGACGTTCTGAACGCGGGCTGGGGCGCGGATGATCTGTTCGGCGGCGAAGGCAACGACACCCTGAACCTCGAAGAAGGGAACGACTATGCCGAGGGCGGCATGGGCAATGACCTGATCAACGGCGGCGCGGGCGACGATGTGATCTACGGCGATGATGCGGGGGTGAACCTTCTCAACAATGGCGCAGCGCCGGTGTCTTTTGATGCGCTCGCAGGGCAGGGCGGTTGGACCGTGTCTGACGATGCGGGCCGCGACGCCATCGCACAATCGGCGGCCACGGTTGCGGGCGAAACCTACACCATCTCTTTTGATCTGGCGGCGAACCTTGCGGGTGGTTTTTCTGCCGCCATGGTCGAGGTCCTGTGGAATGGCGAACTTGTCGAAACGGTCCAGACCAACAGCGCAGCCTACACCACCTATGAAATCGACGTGGTCAGCACCGGTGCCGAAGGCGCGCTGAGCTTTCGTGCGGTCGAACCGGTCGATGCCGTGGCCTACGACCACTCCGGTGTGATCGTCTCTTACGACAAGGCTATGACCATCGGCGGGGCCGAGACAACCGTGGCCGCCTTCGCCCCCGGTCAAAGCGCGCTGTATCAGGTCATCGATGGCCAGTTGCATGTCTTTGACACCAAGGCGGGCGATTATACCGCTGTGGGGGATGCGCCGTCGTTCAAGATCAATGCTGTCGGCTTTAACGTCGAAGACGACCTGATCTACGGTGTGGCCAAGTCGCGCGGGGTCGATTCGCAAGGCACACAGGTGAACTCCTCCGACATCGTGATGATCGATGCCGACGGCGCGACCTACCGCATCGGTGAGGGCTTCTACGGCGATTACGTCGGTGATTTCGACGATCAGGGCAATCTGTGGACCTTCCACACCTCCCTCGACCGGATCAGCGTTGTGGATGTGGACAACCGCGACGCCGACGGCAACCCCGCCATCAGCTTCCACCATTTTGATGCAGGCATGTTCACCGATCGCACCTACGATCTGGCCTATAGCGCGGCAGATCGGGCGTTTTACGCCGTGGTGTCGCCCACCACCAATGGTGGTGACGGCAAGGTGGTCAAGATCGACGTCTCCCGTGTGGCGGATGGCGGCACGCCTGAGGTGTCTGAATTGGCTATCACCGGCACGTTGTACGGCGATGAAATGGTGTCGAGCATGGCGCGCGGAGCCTATGGTGCGGTGTTCTTTGATGGCGACGGCAACCTGTATTACGGTCTGAACAAGGGCGACCATGATCTTGACGCGAGCACCGGCACGGAAGGCGCGATCTTCAAGGTCGAGATGGATTGGGATAGCGGCCAGGCTTATGCCGCGTTCATGTCCACCGCCCCCGCCACCGGATCGAATGACGGGGCCGTTGATCCCCGCTCGACCGATGCGTTCCTGACTGTGGATGCGGACTCGGCCGTGTTGCTGCGCGAGCCTAGCCTGACCCTTGTCGAGGGCGGCAACGACACGCTGAACGGCGGGACCGGCGACGATTTGATCTTTGGCGGCGCGGGGGATGATACGCTCAACGGCGGCGCTGGCGAAGACACGCTGAACGGTGACGAAGGCCACGACAACCTGTGCGGCGCGGACGGCAACGACATCATGTCGGGCGGCATCGGCAACGACAGCCTGCAGGGTCAGAACGGCAACGACAGCCTGTCGGGCGAGGAGGGTCGCGATTACCTCAATGGCGGGCAGGGCGCGGATGCGCTGTCTGGCGGTGCGGATGTTGACAAGCTGGTTGGCGGCACGGGGTCCGACACCATCGAAGGCGGCGCCGGCAACGATCACCTTTGGGGCGGCAACTGGTCTGCTGATGACAGCGCGGACACCTTTGTGTTTGCCACCGGGTCGGGCAAAGACTTTGTCCATGATTTCGAGGCCGAGCATGACGTGCTGGATCTGACGGGCTACAAGACCGACATGGCATCGCTGCTGGGTGTTTGTGACGATCAGGGGTGGGCCACCATTGTTGATTTGTCGAAACTCGATGGCGCAGAGGCAGAGGACAAGCTGATCCGGAAGTCGGTGGATCTGGCGGATTTGGGTGTTGATAATTTCCTGCTGTAACGGCCTGATGTAGTGAAGAAAACGGGCGGTCCACTGCGCTGGGCCGCCCGTTTTGTATTGACACCATGTCGCTTGCTGACCTGCGGAATTTCAGTCGGCGCGGCAGGCAAATGACGCGCGCGATCCCCCCGTTACTCACGGTTATAATGCATCCTGTATCACGGGCAACGCGGCACGCGGACGGGGATCACCTTGGTCGCCTTTGACGGTGTTTTGTGTGGTGAAAATCCTCGTCATCCGTTAGTGGACAGGCCAATCGGCGCTTTTGCAGACACCTGCGCCGTGCACATTAAATCGAGCTGACACAAGCCCGCCCGACCGCCTGACAACGGCGCTGGGCGGGTGAATAACACGGACGACGACAGATGAGCGCAGCTGAACCAAACCACGCAAACACCGGGCCGCTGGCGCGGCTGGAACGCCTCTTGGAAAGCAATGTTTTCCAGCAGACGATCATGGGCATTATCGTTTTGAACGCAGCCGTTCTGGGGCTGGAAACCAGCGACGCCGTGATGCGCGCCGTGGGGCCGTTGCTGGTGGCAATCGATACGATCTGTCTGGCCATCTTTGTCGCGGAGCTTGTAGCCAAGCTGATCGTCTACCGCAGCCGGTTTTTCCTTGACCCCTGGAACCTGTTTGATGCGGCTGTCGTGGGCATTGCCCTTGTGCCGTCGTCGGGCGGACTGTCGGTGCTGCGTGCCTTGCGGGTGTTGCGCGCGCTGCGTCTGGTGTCGGTCGTGCCGTCCATGCGGCGGGTGGTGAACGGGCTGATGGCCGCGCTTCCGGGCATGGCCTCTGTCGTGGTGCTGCTCAGCCTCGTGTTCTACGTCTTTGCGGTCATGTCGACAAAGCTGTTCGGGGACGCCTTTCCGGAATGGTTCGGCTCTGTCGGAAAGTCCTTTTATACGCTGTTTCAGGTCATGACGCTGGAAAGCTGGTCCATGGGGATCGTGCGTCCCATCATGGAAGTCTTCCCCATAGCTTGGGTGTTCTTTGTGGTATTTATCCTGCTGACCAGCTTCACCGTGTTGAACCTGTTCATCGGTATCATCGTCGAGGGCATGCAAGCCCAAGCCAGCGATGAGGAGCACGCCGCCCAACACGAGGATCTGGATGCCCTGCGTGCGGAAATCCGTGCGCTTCGATCCGATATTGCGGCTTTGGCCGACAAGCGTGAGGGGAAATAGGGGCCGCCACGGCGACCCCTTTGAAATTCTGGCGCCGCGTGATGCAAGCGGCGCCAGACGATGCCATCAGCCCCAAGGGGTGACGAGGTATTTTTCCCCTGTCCGCATCTCGCGGTAGTCCATGACCGCGTCTTTGGTCAGCATCTCTTCCAGCGTGACATGCGCCTTGTAATGGCTGGCAAACGTGGTGGTCAGGTTGTCGCGGACCCGCTGGCGCATCCGGCCCATGACCTCTTGGCCCACTGACTGCAGGAAGGGGAACAACAGCCAGCCCGACAACGTCCAGCCAAAGCCATAGCTGGGCGTCAGCAGGGTGGGGCTGGTGTCGAGACGGCCATAGATGAACATGCGCTTTTGCTGGTTCGATCCGTAGCGGGAATAGTCGTCCATCTGTTCGACAGCGACACGTTCCATCGCGCGAAAGGCCGTGTCCACCAGCTTGCCACCGCCCACAGGGTCAAAGCCGTAAAAGGCCCCGGTCTGGCGGACCGCCTCTGTCAGCTGCGCCATAAAGTCATCCTTGGACGAGTTGACCACATGCGCGGCACCGAGCTTTTTCAGCAGTTCGACCTGATCGTCCTTGCGCACGATGTTCACCAGCCCGATGTCGTCTTCCTGACAGATGCGCGTCAGCATCTGCCCAAGGTTTGACGCCCCTACCGTGTGCAGGATCGCGCTTTGCCCATCGGCCTTGGCATTCTCGACAAAGCCCAAGGCGGTCATCGGGTTGACGAAAGCGCTGGCACCTTCCTCGGCAGTATGGTCGCCCAGCGGCAGGCACATGGCGGCGTCGGCAATGCAGTATTGGCTGTAGGCATTGCCCGGCACACAGGACACCCGTTGTCCCATCAACGCCTGTGCAGCTTCGCCGTCGCCTGCGGCCACCACGATGCCTGCGCCTTCGTTGCCGGCGGGCAGTTTCATGTCATGGCGCGCCGTGGAGGCGGCATTTGCACCTTCCGGCATCTGCGCCACGTATTTGCCGGACGAGTACTCGGCGTTCTCCATATCCGCGCCCCCGACGAGGATCGCCAGATCGGACGGGTTGATCGGTGCAGCTTCCATACGGACCAGCACCTGATTGCCGGTCGGGTCGGGGAATGTCACATCCTCAATGGCCACGGTAAGGGTGCCATTTGCCTCTAGGGTGGTGAACAGCTGTTTGCCGGTTGTGGTCATGGCTGTGTCCTTTTGTTTCATAGGGTCTGGGAGCACACCTAAGTGCATCGCAAGCCAAGTCACGCAGAAAACCCGAGTGGTGGCAAAGGTTTGCCCGCGTGCGCGACCGCGAACCGCATCACATCTGGGGGCGAACCAAGGCCCCCAAGGGTGTTCGCCGCAAGGTATCGCGTGCCGCGCGCCCACTCAGGAACCCGCGCACCTGACCGGGCGGTGCAGAGGGAGCGCCCCCCGCAAAAAACTTCGGTTGCACGATCCGGCGCAACTGGGCACGGGCCGAGGCGTGCAGCATCCGACGGATCATCGGACCGGGATAAAAGCTTTCGGTCGCGGCTCCCTCGGCGAAGACGATCTGATGGGCGTCGAACAGCAGATGAATATAGGTCACCGACCGGCAACCACGCGCAATGCGAACGCCGCTTTTGGGCGCCTGTGCCAGATGTTTCGCGCGGATCAGGCGATCTTGGCCCAGCAGCATGCCGTGCTGTTGTGATACCCGCAGGGGCCGTCGCAGGCCCAGTACACCCTGTGGCAGCACAACGGGGTGCAGTCGCGGCACCGCAACCAGCACGGTTCGACCGAACCGCTGCACCCCGATCCAACGGATTGCCTGGGGGCCATTGTCCATGGTGCAGACCAGATCCCCGACGCGCAGATCCTCGACCAGCCGGTCCCCTGTGGGTGTCAGAATGGCGGTGCCCTTGGTGAAACAAGTGACATTGGTGTTCTCGGCGGTGAAGAACGAATTGTCGCCAGACGCTCCGTCAAAGGTCAGAGACCCGCTCCCGAATTGCGCGTTATTGCTATAATCGGTCTCCGTATTGGATTGGTTCAGAATGCCATCATCGGCCTGATCTGCGTGCAGTTCAAAGATGCTGTCGTAAAAGGCGGAGAGGTCGATGGCATCGTTGTTCGTGGCATTCCCGTCAGACAAGGTGCCACTGTTGCCGGTGTTGAAATCGGTGATCGTATCATGCCCGTCACCTGCCGCGTAGAAGAACCTGTCGTCGCCCGCACCGCCAGTCAGCCTGTCATTTCCGGTGCCGCCCAACAGCCGGTCATTGCCTGCGCCGCCTTGCAGGGTGTCGTTGCCACCCCAACCTTTGAGCTGGGTGCCGCTGTCATCGGTGCGAATAAAATCGTCCGCAGTGTTCGAGCCATCGATCTGCTCGATCCCGATCAGCACGTCGCCTGCGGCCTCGCCCCCAGTTTCGGGCAGACCGTCGCTCAGGTCGATTGTGACGCCGGTGGTGGCATTATAGTAGCTGGCGATATCGTAGGATCCCGCCGATCCGTCCAGCGTGTCTGCGCCCGCGCCGCCCACGAAATGGGTGTGCCCGCCAGAGGCGGCATTGCCCATAAGGCGGTCGTCGCCATCCCCGCCTTCCAACGTATTGCGCCCGTCTCCGCCCGTGAGCGTGTCACTACCTGCCCCGCCCTGCAGGCTGTCGTGGCCTGCGCCTCCGCTGACGTTGGTAAAATAGCTCAGCAATGTTGCGCCGCCCAACGTCGCATCCGCGCCGCCAGACCCACTGGCATCCTGAATCACAAAGCTGGTAGAGCCGTCTTCGATTATCAGGCTGCTGGATGAGGGATCAAAATCTACGCTGAAATTGGACGGCAAGGCAGTGAAATCAAAGCTATGCCCTCCACTGCCCTCGGTGATCCCGGCCCAGAAAGACGGATCGTTCCAATTGATAGCTGTGATCGCGTAAGTGGTCATCTGCGCCGTCCGCTTGAAACACCAAAGGTTTCACGCGTTTTAGGCGAAAGGAGTGAATCTCGCGCAAAGGCAAGTCGCATTGGATCTTTTCTTGCCGCTATTGTCCTGTGCAACAGGCCCGCCGCAAGGTGCGCGCATGCCGTCAGATCTGTTCGAGATAGCTGACCGGCGTGTTCTGGAACGCGCCGCGAAGACGTTCGGTGCGTTCAATCGCCCGATCGCTTGCGGCAAGGAGATGGTCGCGCAGCGCCGTTTGCGCCTGTTCCAGCTGTCCAGCCCGCAGGGCTGTCAGCGTTGCCAGGTGTTCTGCGATGAGGGGCTCTTGTGGGTATATGTCGGCGGTATGTGCATACAGGAACTGGTGCGCCAACAGCAGCGACTGAGCCTCGGTCATGGCTTTGCGAAGCGGAATGTTATCGCATTGTCGCAGCAGATCCATATGCAGATCCGCCTCAAGCTTGTCCAGAAGGGACGCCGTCGGGGGGAGGTCTGCGGCCTGTTGCAGGTCGTCAATCATCTGGTCCAACCGTGCGGCGGGCAGGGTGGTGCTGACATTGGCCAGTGCCGCGGGTTCCAGCAAGCTGCGCAACTGGTACAGATCGCGCACCCGCTTTGCAGACAGCTCTGGCGCGACCCAGCCGCGCCCCTCGTTGATGACAAGGCCATTCGCCTCCAGTCGGGCGAGCACCTCGCGGGCGACGGTGCGGCTGACACCGTATTCCCGCCCAAGCGCGGTTTCCACCAGCCGCCAGCTGCCATAGGCCACGCGGCGGGTCAGCTCCTTCTCGACCTCGGACAAAAGCAATTGCCACGTCGGCACGGTTTGCGATGAAAACGGGGTATCATCCGAATGTGTCAGAGGGCGCGCGACCTCTGCGGCGTCCAGCGCCACGGCAAACCCGCGGGCGGGTGGCTTTGCCTTCACCGCCAGACCTTTTGCCGCGAGTTCGGACAGTGCCTGACGCGCGGGCGCGCGCGAGACACCGAACCGGTCCGCAATCCGGTTTTCCATCAGACGTTCACCGGGGGCAATTTCGCCGCGCCCGATTTCGCTGATAAGGCTACGCAGGATGCGCGCGTAAAGTGGATCTTGCATGGTTTTCGTCCATAAAGGTCACCATTCGCCGAAGGTTAAAAGCGAGCCTATCACAATTTGGTACTTTGGCAGCATATTGAAAACCCGCAATTTTACGACGTTTCTACAGGGTAGACTTGGATCAATCCCCTCAAAGGGAAAGGCTGTCATAAATGTTATCGAAAAATGGAGAAGCTATAGAATATCCGTGGCAGCGCGCAGGCATTCCGCACCGTGTAGGCCGCAAACCGTGCGTAATCACGTTGTATTCTGTCGGACTGTTGTGATCCGGGCGATGTGACCGCGTGGAAAGCCTCTTAGGCCTTGCAGCGATAAACGGGCACATGGCCGACAATTCAGGTCGTCTGCAAGATACGGTCCGCTTTCACAGCAGCCGATGTGCGGTTGTCGACGCCCATTTTGTGAAAGATCTGTTCAAGATGTTTATTCACGGTCCGCGCGCTGAGCGTCAGGATATCGGCGATGTCGCGGTTGGTCTTGCCATGCGACAGCCAAAGCAGCACCTCCGCTTCGCGGGCGGTCAGCTCAAAGGCGCTTTCAAGCCGTTCGGTCTCCGAGCGTCCGGTATCGGCGCGCAGGCGCAAAATCAGCTCGTCATCGGCCTGACCGATCACCGTCAGGGTCAGCGGTCCAATCACCAAGGGGCGCGCCTGTGATACGGGCTGGCGGATGATCTCGGTCAGCCACAGCCGCAGATCGGGCACCGCGCGGCCTGCCTCGAACAATGTGGCACCTTCCTGATCCTCAATGCGGGCCAAGGCCCCGGGCGTGCCCCATGACAGCCGCCCGTCGGAGGTCACGGCCAGCACAGACTGGCCGGAATATTCCAGCGCGGTGCGCGCGGAATGAATGGCGCGGGCGTTCATCACGTGGCGGGTGATGCGCGCGATCAGCTCGTCGACCACCACCGGTTTGGTCACATAGTCGACGCCGCCCGCCTCTAGCCCCGCAAGGATATGCGCGCCGTCGCTCAGCCCGGTCATAAAAATCACAGGCGCGGTTTCAGACAGGGGCGGTGATTTCAGGCGACGGCAGGTCTCGAACCCGTCCATCTCCGGCATCATGGCATCCAACAAGATCACGTCGGGCCGCACACGCTGCGCAAGGTGGATCCCCTCGGCGCCTGAGCGCGCCACCAGAACGGTCATACCGTCATCTTCCAAGGCATCGCTGACCATCCCGAGTGTCTCTGGCGCGTCGTCGATCACCAGAACGATATAGCGTCCAGCGGTCAGGCTGTTTGTCGACATCGGCGCGGTCATGTTTCCATCTCCTTGAGAATGCGCGTCATTGCGGCCAGATCATATTCCGCCAGATGCGCGTCCAGCCGCATCTTTAGCCCGTCAGCGATCTCTCCGTTCTCCTCCAGCGTGCGCAAGACGCGCTTTATCCCGGCCGCATGGCCGATCTCTGCCATGCTGAGCAGGGTGCGGCGCGCCTCGGCGGGAATGCTATCGGGCTGGCCCGGCTGCGATGATGGCCCCGCTTCGAGATACAGATCGATCTGCAGCAGTCCACCAATGCGCGAGACCAGATCATTGAGCGAATAAGGTTTCACAACAAAGGCATCATACAGCCCTTCACGATCGACCGGTTGCCGCGCCTCCAGCGCATGGCCGGTGACCATCACGATCGGGGTGGCGCGAAACCGTTTTTGCGCGCGTAAGGTCTCCGCCAGATCCCATCCCGTCAGCCCCGGCATATCGATGTCGAGCAGGAACAGATCGGGTTTGACATCGTCCAAAACTCCCAGCGCGCTTTCGGCATCCGGGCAGCAATGCAACAAGAACCCCATGGGTTTGAGAACCGTCTCCAACAGCCTGAGATGATCGCCGGCGTCATCGACGGCCAAAATGGTCTTGCGCGGTCCGTTGTAGCCTGCCGCCGCCAGCCGTTCCGGCCCGTGCCATTGCGTCTGGCCTGCCTCGCCCGCCTGTACCGAGGGCAGCATCAGCCGTACCGTGAATGTAGTGCCGCGGCCCGGTTCGCTGTCCAGCGTGATCTCTCCGCCAAGGATATCGACCAGCAGGCGGGTGATCGTCAGCCCGAGACCCGAACCGGAGGCGCTTTTCTGCGCCAGCCGTTCAAAGGGCTTCCAGATGCGGTCCTGCTGCGCGGGATTGATGCCGATGCCGGTGTCGGCAATGTCGAAACGGGCAATTTCATTGCGGTAGGTCAATGTCAGGGCAACGGATCCGCTGGCCGTATAGTTGATCGCATTGGACAGCAGGTTGATCAGAATTTGGCGCAGCCGCTTTTCGTCAAAATCGATCCATTCGGGGATATTGCCGTGGGTGCGGATTCCGAAGTCGAGCCCCTTTTCGCGGGCCTGTCGGGCAAAGATCGCCGAGATCTGGTTCAACAGACCGGGCAGGTTGATCCTGTCGCGATGGATTTCCAACCGGCCCGCCTCGATCTTGGAGATGTCGAGCAGGTTCTCGATCAGACCGGCGAGATGCTCTGACCCGCGCCGTATCGCCAGCACCGCATCGCGCCTGCGTGGGGGCAGGGCGCGGTCCCGTTCCAGCACCTGCGCGTAGCCGTAGATGGCGTTCAGCGGTGTGCGCAGCTCGTGGCTGATGCCCGCCATGTAGCGTGTCTTGGCCAGATTGGCGGCCTCGGCCTTTTCCTTGGCCGCTTGCAGGGCGGCATCGGTGCGTTCATGGGCGCGGATCTCACGCAGCAGGCGCTGGGTCTGGATGTCCGCCTCGTCGCGCGCCTTGTGGTGGCTTTCGGCGGTCAGGATAAAAGTCCAGACAATCACCCCGATGGCCACCAGAACCGAACAGAATATGATGGCCAGAACCGCGTCGAAATTGGCGCCGCCTGCATTCGACCGGATCAGCAGCAGCAGTGCGGCAAAGATGGACACCGGCACCAGTGTCGCGGCAATGAACAAGGCAACCCGCGTGGCCAGAACATCGTAGATGCGGGCAGGTAACAAGCGTTTCATGGTAGTGACAAAGATATATCCGACGCGGGCCTGTGGCTTGCACGCATCGCGGCACGACGCATCGAGCGTGCAGCACAGCGAACAGATCGGGCCTGCGTAAAACGGGCAGTCGGTCATGTCCTCACGGTCAAAGCGGAACTCGCAAACACAGCATTCCGTGGTGTGACCGGCCTCTCCGTGGTCGCAGCTGTCCGGCAACGGAAGGGGGCCGTGGGGCACTTGCCACGCCCGTGGGACAGGGCGCGCCGTGTAATACCGTCCCCCCGTGGCCCATGCGATGGCCGGCGCGGCCGCCAAGGCCACCACAAGCGCAATCAGCGCCGAGAAGCTTTCCGCCAAGGGACCAAACGCCCCGCTCCACGCCAGCAGCGACAAAATGGCCGAGGCCAGCATCGCCCCTGTGCCGACGGGGTTGATGTCATACAAATGCGCCCGGCGGAATTCGATCCCCGGCGGGCTCAATCCCAGCGGTTTGTTGATCACCAGATCGGCCACCAGCGCGCCGATCCACGCCAGCGCGATATGGCTGTAGAGGCCCAGAATGGCCTCGATGGCGTGAAAGACGCCCAGCTCCATCAAGATCAGCGCAATGCCCACGTTAAACACCAGCCAGACCACGCGCCCGGGGTGGGAATGGGTAAGGCGGGCGAAAAAGTTCGACCAGGCAATCGATCCCGCATAGGCGTTGGTGACGTTGATCTTGAGTTGGGACAGGATCACAAAGGCGGCGGTGAACACCACCGCCAGACCGGCAGAGGGCAGCACCGCATCAAAGGCCACGAAATACATGCGCGTGGGATCTGTCGCCGCCCTGAGCGACACGCCAGAGGCCAGCACAAGCACCACCAGAAACGACCCTGCCAGCATTTTGGCCACGCCCAGAACCGTCCAGCCGGGTCCAGCAGCCAGCAGCGCCGCCCACCAGCGTACACGGTCCGTGCGGGTTTTGGGTTCGGGCAGAAAACGCAGGAAATCAACCTGTTCCCCGATCTGCGCAATCAGCGACAGAACAACCCCCATGGCCGCGCCAACCATCATGGTCGTGGGCCCGGATGCTCCGCGCGCACCGGTGAATTCCGTCCACGCCGCAATGTCCACGCCGCTCATCACCAGCAGGGCAAAAGGCAGCACGTGTAAGATGATCCAGATCGGCTGTGTCCATGCCTGAAAGGCGGAAATCTTGGCAAAACCGTTCACGACCAACGGGATGACCGCTAGCGTGGACAACAAGTAGCCAATGGCCACTGGCACGCCGAAACAGAAATCCAGCGCAAAGGCGAGGATCGCGGCCTCTAACGCGAAGAAGATAAAGGTAAAGCTTGCATAGATCAGCGATGTGATCGTCGAGCCGATATAGCCAAAGCCCGCCCCCCGCGTCAGCAGGTCGATGTCCACCCCGTAACGCGCGGCATAATAGCTGATCGGCAGCCCTGTCAGAAACAGGATCAGCCCCGCCAGCATGATCGCGACGATGGCGGCCTCGAAGCCGTAGGTGAGCGTGATCGCACCGCCAATCGCCTCAAGCGCGAGAAATGAAATCGACCCGAGTGCGGTGTTGGCCACCCGCCCGTGCGACCAACGCCGCGTGCGCCGCGCGGTATAGCGGAGCGCGAAATCCTCTTTCGTCTCGTTGGCGACCCACCGGTTGTAACTGCGGCGACCGCCAGTGGCGCTGAATGCGACGACCATATTGTCCCTGTCTGGGCCGTGTCGGGACGGCTCCGGTTTTTGGCGGCCTGCGGGGGCAGGCCTTTGCATGGCGTCAGGGGACCAGTGAGGTGTCAACGATTGCAAGGGATTACGCAACAAAGGCCGTGGTCCCGGCACCATTTGGGTAAAAGATGCACGGTAAAAACGCGCAGCTCCATACGTCATCTGACGTATACTGCGGCGCGGCAATTGCTGTCAGCCTCCCCTCATCGACACCAAAACAACAAAGCGCCGGTCACCAGATGACCGTCCAACCTGGAGGGAAAGATGACGAAATCCGACAAATCCAAGGGCACACCCGTCTCTGCGAATGGCATGTCGCGCCGTGCCGTTCTGGCAGGGGGCGCGGCACTGACCGCGTCGCTGTTCACACCCAAAAGCCTGCGCGCTCAGGACTTTCCGACCGATGTGGTCAACACAACCGGCCTTGCGGTGACCGATGACACAGTGACAGTGGGCATTTTGCATTCCGTCACCGGCACCATGGCCATCTCCGAGACCGGATCGGTTCAGGCGGAAAAGCTGGCCATCGAGCAGATCAACGCCCAAGGCGGTATTCTGGGGCGCAAGATTGAATACATCCAGGAGGACGGCGGCTCTGACTGGCCGACCTTCGCGGAGAAGGCCAAGAAACTGCTGGTGCAGGACAAGGTCGCATCGGTCATGGGCTGCTGGACCTCTGCCTCGCGCAAGGCTGTGCTGCCGGTGTTCGAACAATACAACGGCATGCTCTATTACCCGACCTTCTACGAGGGGCTCGAAGAAAGCCCCAACGTGATCTACACCGGCCAAGAGGCCACGCAGCAGATCATCGCGGGCCTGGATTGGGTGAACCAGACCAAGGGCGCGAAATCCTTTTATCTGCTGGGGTCCGACTACATCTGGCCGCGCACCTCGAACAAGATCGCGCGCAAGCATATCGAGAACTTCATGGAGGGCTGCGAAGTCGTCGGCGAGGAATACTATCCGCTGGGCCACACGCAGTTCAATTCGGTCATCAACAAGATCCGCCTGCGCAAGCCGGATGTGATCTATGCCATCGTGGTGGGCGGGTCGAACGTGGCCTTCTACAAGCAGCTCAAGGCGGCCGGCATCGACCCGACCGAAGAAAGCCCCATCGTTCTGACCATCTCTGTGACAGAGGACGAGATCCTTGGCATCGGCGGCGAGAACATCGAAGGCTCCTACGCTTGCATGAAGTACTTCCAGTCGCTGGAGAACGACAACAACGAGGCCTTCGTTGCCGCATTCAAGGAAATGTGGGGCGATGACATCGTGATCGGTGACGTCACGCAGGCGGCCTATCTGGGGCCATGGCTGTGGAAGGCCGCGGTCGAACGGGCAGGGTCCTTTGACATCGACAAGGTGCGCGAGGCCTCGCCCGGGATCGAGTTGGAAACCGCGCCAGAGGGCTATGTGAAAGTGCACGAGAACCACCACCTGTGGTCGAAGACCCGCGTGGGTCGCGCGCAGGCCGATGGGCAGTACGAAGTTGTCTACGAGACCGCCGAGCTGGTGGAGCCGGACCCCTTCCCGGAAGGCTACCAGTAAGACGCATAACGCGCCCCCTTGGGCCGGTGACCGGTTCCGGGGGGCACCGCGTCAAGGCACGGCAGCGCCCGCGCTCCCCGGGTCTGCATTTTGGGGGGACGAGTATCCGCAAAGCGGTGCGTTCCCCCGTTTTTTCCTCACAAACCTCATAGGCTGCGCATGTTCTCCAGTTACACTGCCAGCGAGCTCGGCGCGATTTTCGCGATGCAGGGCTTTGCCGGTCTCATCCTCTTTTCCGTCTTCGTCCTGATGGCGTTGGGTCTGGCGATCATCTTCGGCCAGATGGGCGTCATCAACATGGCCCATGGCGAATTCATGATCCTCGGGGCCTATGTCACCTATCTGGTGTCCAATCTCTTTGCCGACTTCATGCCGGCGCTGTTCTCTGGCTATTTCTTTGTGGCGATGATCCTTGCGTTCATAGCCTCCGGCGCGCTCGGAATGTTGGTCGAATGGGCGCTGATCCGGCATCTGTACAAGCGCCCGCTGGACACGCTTCTGGCCACATGGGGGCTGTCGCTGATCCTGCAGCAGCTCTACCGGTCGATCTTTGGCGCGCGCGAAGTCGGCGTGACCATCCCTGACTGGATGATGGGGTCGCTGCCGCTGACCGACCTGATCGAGGTGCCGATCAACGGGATCTTTGTCATGGTTCTGGCCGTGGGCATTTCCGTCGCGGTCTACATCATGATGTACCGCTCGCGCTGGGGCCAGCAGGTGCGCGCGATCAACAACAACCGTGTCATGGCGGATGCGGTCGGGATCAACACCGCCTGGACCGACCGGATGACCTTTGCCATCGGCTGCGGTGTAGCAGGTGTGGCGGGCAGCGCCTTTACCATGATCGGCTCGACCGGGCCCACGGCAGGGCAGCTTTATATCGTCGACACCTTCCTTGTGGTCGTCTTTGGCGGTGCGGGCAGCCTACTGGGCACCATCGCCAGCGCTTTTTCGATCTCTCAGGCCCAATCCATCATGGAGTTCTTCCTCTCCGGTTCGATGGCCAAGGTTCTGACCCTGCTGACCGTGGTCGGCATCCTGATGCTGCGTCCGCAGGGCCTGTTCGCCCTGAAACTGCGCAAGTGATCCCGGAGGATATGATGCAAGCTCAACCCTTCAAACAGGCCTTCATGACGCCGCGCGACATGATCGGCTATGCGATCCTTGCAGCGGTGATCTTTGTGGTCTTTCCGCTGCTGCTTGAACCCTTCCGGCTCAACCTGTTCGGCAAATACCTGACCTATGCCTTTGTGGCGATCGGGCTGGTGCTGTGCTGGGGCGTGGGCGGTATCCTGTCACTGGGGCAGGGGGTGTTCTTTGGCCTTGGCGGCTACTGCATGGCGATGTTTCTAAAGCTCGAGGCCTCGAGCCCCGAGAACACCGCCATTCAATCGACCCCCGGCATTCCCGATTTCATGGACTGGAACCAGCTGAGCGAATTGCCGTGGTGGTGGGTCCCGTTCAATTCCTTTGCCTTCACGCTGGTGGCGGTGATCGCGGTGCCTGTGATCTTTTCCTACATCATCGGCGTGGCCATGTTCCGCCGCCGTGTGGGGGGCGTCTATTTCGCCATCATCACGCAGGCCATCGCCGCGATCCTGACGATCCTGATCATCGGGCAACAAGGGTTCACCGGCGGGGTCAACGGGATCACCGATCTGCGCACGCTGCACGGCTGGGACATCCGCACCGACAGCGCCAAGACCATCTTGTATTTCGTCAACGGAGCGCTTTTGTTCACCGTTTTGCTGGTGGCGCAGTTCGTGCGCAAATCCAAACTGGGCCGTCTGCTGATCGCCATGCGCGACCAAGAGGACCGGGTGCGCTTTTCCGGCTATGACGTCGCCAACTTCAAGATCTTCGTCTTCTGTCTGGGCGCGGCCTTTGCGGCCATTGGCGGGGCGATGTTCACGCTGCAGGTCGGGTTCATGTCCCCCAGTTTCGTGGGGATCGTGCCCTCTATCGAGATGGTGATCTTTGCGGCCGTCGGCGGGCGGCTATCCATCCTCGGGGCGGTCTGGGGCACGCTTCTGGTGAACTGGGCCAAGACGACCTTTTCCGAAAGCTTTCCCGAACTGTGGCTGCTGGGGCTGGGGGCGCTGTTCATCGCCGTGGTCATGGCCTTCCCCAACGGGCTGGCGGGGGTCTGGGCTGAACAGGTTGAACCACGCTTGATGAAACTGCTGGGACGCGGGCCGAAACCCGCAGCCCAAGCCACCCCGGCGGAGTGATCTGACATGCTTGATGCAACCAATCCCAACTATGTGCTGATGGTCGAGGGGCTGACCGTGTCCTTTGACGGGTTCAAGGCGGTCAACGACCTGAGCTTTTACGTAGAGCCCAACGAATGCCGCGTGATCATCGGCCCCAATGGTGCAGGCAAAACCACGGTTCTGGACCTGATCTGCGGACGCACCAAGGCGACCTCTGGCGCGGTGGCGTTCAAGGGCAACGAGCTGCTGAAGATGCGCGAGGACCAGATCGTGCACGCAGGTGTGGGGCGCAAATTCCAGACGCCCAGCGTCTACGAGGATCTGTCGGTCTTTGCCAATCTCGAACTCAGCTACCCCAAGGGACATGGCGTGTTCGGTGCGCTGTTCTTTCGCCGTGACGCCGCCGTAAAGGCACGCATCGAAGAGATCGCGGAGATGATCTTTCTCAAGGATCTGCTCACCCAGAAAGCCGCCTATCTCAGCCACGGCCAAAAGCAGTGGTTGGAAATCGGGATGCTGCTGATCCAGGACCCCGAGCTTTTGATGCTGGACGAACCTGTGGCGGGCATGTCGGTGGCGGAACGCAAGAAAACCGCCGAGCTGCTCAACCGGATCATCGCGGACCGCTCGGTCATCGTGATCGAACACGACATGGGCTTTGTCGCCGATATCGCCACACGCGTCACGGTTCTGCATCAGGGCAAGGTGCTGTCCGAAGGGTCGATGGACCACGTCCAGAACGATCCCAAAGTCGTCGAAGTCTATCTGGGTCACTGAGAGGTCAACATGCTGAACGTAAACCAATTGCGCGCCTCCTATGGCGAAAGCGAGGTGCTCCACGGGCTCAACCTCGACGTGGCGCCGGGCGAAATCGTGGCCATCATGGGCCGCAACGGCATGGGCAAAACCACGCTGATGAAGTCCCTGATGGGGATTGTTCCCGCCAAATCCGGCGCGATCACGGTAGACGGCCGCGAGGTCACCACCGGCAAGCCGCATCAGCGGGTGGCCGACGGGCTGGCCTATGTGCCGCAGGGGCGGATGATCTTTTCGTCCATGACGGTGCAGGAAAACGTCGAAACCGGTCTGACCGTCACCGGCGAGCGGACCGTGCCCGGCGACATCTACGAGCTGTTCCCCGTTTTGCTGGAAATGAAGGGGCGGCGCGGCGGCAACCTGTCGGGGGGGCAGCAGCAGCAATTGGCGATTGCCCGTGCGCTGGCCTCCAAACCCAAGGTGCTGCTGCTGGACGAGCCGACAGAAGGCATCCAGCCGTCGATCATCCGCGAAATGGCCCGCACCCTGCGCCGCATCCGCGACGAAAAGGGGCTGTCCATCGTGGTGTCTGAACAGGTGCTGTCTTTCGCGCTGGATGTGGCCGACCGCGTCGTCGTCATCGAGAACGGCGAATTTGTCCACGACAGCCCGCGTGCGGGCATCGACGAGGCCAAGGTCTCGAAATTCCTATCCGTCTGAACCAACCACAGGGAGTTAACCACATGGCAGACACGCTGATTTCCGTCGATCTATCGGAAAGCCCGCACACCAACGAAAAGGTCCATAACCGTTGGCATCCCGATATCCCGATTGCGGTCTGGGTTGAACCGGGGGACGATTTCAAGATCGAGACCTACGACTGGACGGGCGGGCAGATCGCCAATGACGACGATGCCGCAGATGTGCGGGATGTGGAGCTGGAACAGGTGCATTACCTGTCCGGTCCCATCGGCGTCAAAGGGGCAGAGCCGGGGGATCTTCTGAAGGTCCACATCCTCGACATCGGCGCCAAGGAAGAGATGAACTGGGGCTTCAACGGCTTCTTCTCAAAGCAGAACGGCGGCGGTTTCCTGACCGAACACTTCCCCGAGGCGCAGAAATCGATCTGGGATTTCCATGGCATGTTCACCTCGTCGCGGCATGTGCCGGGGGTCAAATATGCGGGTCTGATCCATCCCGGATTGATTGGCTGTCTGCCCGACCGCAAGATGCTGGATATGTGGAATACCCGTGAAAAGGCGCTGTTCGACACGGATCCGGACCGCACGCCGCAACTGGCGGCGCTGCCCACGACGCAAAGCGCGCATATGGGTGCAATGAAGGGCGACGAGCGCATGAAGGCCGCAGCCGAGGGCGCGCGCACCGTGCCGCCGCGCGAACACGGTGGCAACTGCGACATCAAGGATCTGTCGCGCGGCTCCACCTGTTATTTCCCCGTCTATGTTGATGGCGCAGGGCTTTCGATGGGGGATCTGCACTTTAGTCAGGGCGACGGCGAGATCACCTTCTGCGGGGCCATCGAAATGGCCGGCTGGCTGCACATTCAGGTGGAGTTGATCAAGGGCGGGATGGAGAAATACGGGATCAAGAACCCGATTTTCAAACCCTCGCCGATCACGCCGAAATATGACGACTACCTGATCTTCGAGGGGATTTCCGTCGATGAACAGGGCGAGCAGCATTATCTCGATGTGCATATCGCCTATCGTCAGGCCTGCCTTAACGCGATCGAATACCTGAAGAAATTCGGCTACACCGGTGCGCAGGCCTATGCGATCCTCGGGACGGCTCCGGTGCAGGGGCATATCTCCGGGGTGGTCGATATTCCCAATGCTTGCGCGACTTTGTGGTTGCCCAACGAGATCTTTGAATTCGACATCATGCCCGGCAGCGATGGCCCGAAAAAGTTCCTTGACGGGTCGGTAGACATTCCGTTGGCACCGGACATCTGACCTTTGTTTGACAGATCAGGGCGGCGGGCCATTTCGGGCCGCCGCGCATTCAGACCCTTTCGAGGACCGACAGACCATGCCCTATTACGACTACCTTTGCGACGCCTGTGGGCCTTTCACCGAAAGCGCGCCCATGGCGGATTTCGACAAGCCCTGCGACTGTCCCGCCTGTGGCACGGCTGCGCCGCGCGTCCTGCTGCAGGCCCCGCGCTTTGCCAATATGGACGCGGGGCGGCGGACGGCCTTTGCCACCAATGAACGCAGCCAGCACGCGCCGAAATCGTCCCGCGCGCATCCGCCGGGCTGTGGCTGTTGTTCGGGCACGTCAAAGACCGCGTCGCGGACATTGCACCGGCCCGACGGCTCCAAAAGCTTTCCCAGCGCGCGGCCGTGGATGATCTCGCACTAGGCGATGGTTACAGCGCGACGATGTGGTTGTCCCAAGCCAATTCCGCACGGCTGAGCGGGACGGCCCCATCGCCATGCAGGGCAAAAACCTCTCCGCCGCCGGTAGAGGCCACAAAGCCGCCCTCATGCGGGGCCAGTCCGCAGACATCATCAAGCATGACCTGCCGCAGAAGTTGCCCATCGCGCGCATCAAAGACCTGCACACGCCCGCCACGCGGCGAGGTGATGGCCACTTCGGCCCCTGATCCGCTGAAGGACACGCTGCCTGCGTAGCCGTCCATGGCATCGTGATCCGCCCCGTCCGCGCGGCACCAGATGGGCGTTTCGCCCCGGCTGTGCAGCATCAGCAGGGCAGGGGCCTGCGCCACATCACCCTCCCATTGCAGGGCGGCGGCGATTTGGCCATCAGGGCCGCTTGCGATATGGCGGAGCGAATTCTTGTGCTCGGCGGCCGGGGGTGCCACCTGTTCCAGCAGCGCGCCCGTCAGCGTCAGATAGCTGAGGTTCGGTTCCATGAACGGGATGTTGAGCTTGGCACGTCCCGCGTCGGGATGGGTCTCGATCCCGCCGTTGGCCACCGCCAGTGTTTCGCCATCGGGCATCAGCAGCATCTCGTGCGGACCCACCCCGCCAGAGGCGAATTCCCCAACGCGGCGATAGCCGTCCAGTGCATCCCAAACGCCGATGCGCCCTTCGGCGGTGTCAAAGGCGTTTTCTGTGGTAAACAGATAGCGGCCATCCTGCGTGTAGGCGCCGTGGCCGTAGAAATGCCGCCCCTCCGGCGCTGTCAGGCGGGTCTGGACCGCCCCCAGCGCGCAGTCGATGACCAGCGCGTAGGTGCCGGGCCTGCGGGCAAACCCGACAGCAACGGCCTGCGTCGGATGCGCCGCTGCTGCGTGCCCGCGATCCGGTAGGGCGATGGCAAACAGGCTTTGACCGCCACGGTCAAAGCCGTGCAATTCATAACCGCCGCCCAATGCCTGCGCCGCCGCCAGATAGCGCGGGCTGCCGGTGTCCGCCCATGTGGGGGCAGGGCACAGGCCTGCGGCCATCAATCCGCGCAACATCCCGCGTCGTGAGAGCATGTCAGTCCCCGTCCAAAGCGTTGAAGCCTTCGACCACGCCAAGCTTCGGGCCAAGTTCTGTGCCGATGGTGTAGCGAATGGTATCAATGGCGCGCTGCAGCACTTCGACACGGAAGCGGCCCATTGGGTCGGTCACACCGGCAAACACGGGGCTGTCCTGCGCGTCGATTTCGGCAAAAGCCGCGGCATAGGCGTCTTCGATGGACTGGGCGATCTCGGGATGATCGGCGGCCAGCGCCAAGGCCAGCGTGCGCGTGCCTTCCAGCGACAGGGCGACATGGCGCAGAGAGCGCTCTGACCGGCGCGCCTCGGCGCGGGCAGGGCGGGGGGCGTCGAAGTCGCCCATGGGGCGCCCCAGACGCACATCGGATGTGAATTGCAGCCCGCCGAGCACCGCTTTGTACAGCTCTTGCAGGGCTTCGGCATCATTGCGGTAGCGCCCGCCGGTCTGGTCGAATTCTTCGGCGAAGTTTGTCCAGTCGGCGCGAATATCCTGCGCGATCTTGGCGATGTCATGCGTCATGGCCTGCGTCAGCGCGCAGGTGTAATCGCCCTGCGCGGCAAAGGCATCGTCATAGAGCAGGAATTCCATGGCGTAGAAACCGCGTGCCGCCACGGACACTTCGGCAAAGGCATCCGCGTCTTGGACCACCGGATCGGCCTCGGCGATCAGGCGCTGCAACGTCTTTGGCGTCACACCCCTGCTGTCGGGCCAAAAGGCCAGCGCAAAGGCGCGGTCGTCCGCCTCTGTCGGGCCGAACCGCAGGTGGCTGACGCGCATCCATGCGTCGAATGCCTCGCCCCATGCGCGGCGCAGTTCCGCATCGTCGGAGTTGCAATGCGCCTGTGCCGCCGCATCCAAACCGGACGCCTCTTGGACAAAGTTGTCAAACGCGGGCAGCACGACCTGTGCGACCACATCGGCAGGGTCGGGCGCGGCAAGCGCGCTGCCAGCCATCAAGGTACAAGTCAGGGTGAGACGTTTCAGCATCAAAGGCTCTCCAGAAAGGCAATCAGATCGGCGCGGTCGGCGGCTGGCATGGACACCACGCGGTCGCGGGCAGGCTGGGCCTCGCCCCCGTGCCACAAGACCGCCTCCAGCAGGGACCGCGCGCGCCCGTCATGCAGGAATTGCGTATGGCCCGAGACTTCCTTGGTCAAACCAATCCCCCACAGCGGTGGCGTGCGCCATTCACGGCCCGTGGCGCGGGCCTCGGGGCGCATGTCCGCCAGTCCCGGACCCATGTCATGTAGCAGCATATCGGTGTAGGGCCAGATCAGCTGGAACGATTGTTCGGGCTGGTCCGACAGGCGATGGGTGACAAATTTCGGCGTATGGCAGGCGGTGCAACCGGTGTCGTAGAACACCTGTTTGCCGCGCAGAACCTGCGGGTCGTCCACATTGCGCCGTTCCGGCACCGCCAGATTGCGGCTGTAGAAGGTCACCAAATCCAGGCCGTCGTCGTCGATCTCCACCCCGCGGAAATCGTTGTCGCCATGGGTGGCGGCCTGACAATCGACCTGTGCCGCCGTGCATTCGCCCGCACCTGCCGAGAACATGGTGGTGGAGATGCCGATATCACCGGCAAAGGCTGCGGCGGATTGTTCGCGCACAGTGGCGGCACCGGCCTTCAGCCCGAAGCGGCCCAGCATGGGGCGGTCGAATTCCGGTGACCAGATGATCTGCGCCTTGCCGGAAATGCCGTCGCCGTCCGCATCATCAGGATCGGCCAGCGCAAGGATATCCTCGGCGGGAATGGCCTCCAGCAGGCCCAGACCGATCATTTGCGGGGCGACGCGCGGCGACAGCATGGCGTCTTCGGCCAGCGGGCCATAACCCAGATCGGCAGCGCGGTAGCTGGGCACCCGCAGCGAGGCGGTCTCCCCCTCGGACAGCGCGACCTCTCTTTCTTCGTAGCTGACCTCAAGCCGGTATTCCGCATTGTGACCGGCCACGGCGAAATCCTGCAATTGCAGCCCGTAGGTGGGTTCGGGCACCGTGGCGAGATAGCCCTCGATGTCGGGGACCAGATCGTCGTGGCCTGCGGGCACAGAGACGCGCAAAAACATCGAAATCGCGGAGTCCTCGGGGCCTTCGGGCGGATGGCCGCGCCCGTCCTTGATGTGGCAACGCTGGCAGGAGCGGGCGTTGAACAAAGGCCCCAATCCGTCAGAGGCCAGCGTCGAGGAGGGGGCAGAGACCCAGATCTTCTTGAACAGCCCGTTGCCGACCTTGAAATCCAGCTCGCGTTCAAAGGAGATATTGCCCGAGGCCTGCGAAAACGCGTCCTGATTGAGCCGCGCCCGCACCGTGGCCGCGCCGCCGGACATCTGTTCAAACGGCTGCGGTGCGTCAAAGTTGTCCGGTGCCGCAAGCGCGCCTTGGATGCGGGCGGTCTCGGCTTGGGTGCGGGGGATCACATTCAGGTGGATGTCGTCGAGCGGCTGCGCCGTGGCGGCGCTGGCGAGGATCATCATGCCCAAGGCTGGTCGGATACGGGAAATCGTCATGTCTGGCCTATGCCTTCCTTTGCGTCGCGGACATCGCCGCCGGAAGGATGCGGCCATGGAATGGCTCAGGCGACGTGGTCTGCCGCCTGAGCTGTTATCTTGTCTTATTGGAAGACCGCGTCGGGGGAGTCGAGGCTGTCGGAGCCTTCGATGGTCACATCTGCGGCACCCAGAGCGGCAACCACGCGTTCGATGCTGCGGGTCTGGTCGATCAGCGCGTCCACACCGCCCATGATCAGCGCCTCGCCTTCGGCGTTGCCGCGTTCCAGCATCTGGTCATAGGCAAAGCCGCCTTCGGCCGCCGCGACGATCTCGCCCAGCTTGGCCATGGTGGTGTCCAGCTTGGCGGTCAGTTCGGCGTCCAGATCGGCGTCGGTCTCGGCCACAAGGTCGCTCAGGCTCGGGCCTGTGACTTCGGTGCCGTCCACGCGGGTGTAGCTGCCCAGATAGACGTTCTGGATGCCTTTGCCGTCATAGAAGTGCGAGTTGTGGGTGTTGTCCGAGAAGCAGTCGTGCTCTTCCTCGGGGTCGTTGAGCATCAGGCCAAGGCGCATCCGCTCACCCGCCTGTTCGCCGTAGGACAGCGAGCCCATGCCGGTCAGCATCGCGGTGATGCCTGCGTCTTCGTCGTCGAACAGGGTGGTGCGGGCTTCGCCTGCCTCGGCCCATTGTTCGGTGATCCATTCCAGATCGGACACCAGCAGGTCGGTGGCCGCCTGCAGATAGGCCGCGCGGCGGTCACAGTTGCCGTTGGTGCAATCGTCGCCGGTGGCGAAATCGCTTGCAGGACGGTCGCCTGCACCGGCCTCGTGGCCGTTCAGGTCCTGACCCCACAGCAGGAATTCGATGGCGTGATAGCCCGATGCCACATTGGCCTCGACGCCGTCTGCCTCGTGCAGGGTGTCTGCGATCAGCGCGGGCGTGATTTCTGTCGCGTCGATTTCATTGCCCGACAGGGTGAAGGTCGGGTTGGCCACCACGTTCAGCGCGGCGAGCTGGTTTTCATCGCTCGGACCGCCGTAGGAGGCATCCACATAGTCGATCAGACCCTCGTCCAGCGGCCATGCGTTTACCTTGCCTTCCCAGTCATCAACGATGGCATTGCCAAAACGGAAGGCTTCGGTCTGCTGATAGGGGACGCGCGCGGCCAGCCATGCCTCGCGGGCAGCGGCCAGCGTCTCGTCAGAGGGCGCGTCGACCAAAGCGGCAACGGCATCTTGCAGCGCTTTGGCGGTAATCAGCGAATCCTCGTAACCCGCATGCGCAATGTCGGCATAGGTTGTCAGCACTTCGGATTTTTCGACAGCCAATGCAGGTGTTGCACACAATGCCGCGACGGCTGCGGAGGTCTTGAACAGTTTCATGACGCGTTCCCTTTGGATTTGGTTTGCCCCTTCCTGAGTAGTTTACTCGGCATTGTCAATCCCGACAAAATTACTTTGATGTGTCAACAAGGCGGTTTTGGGCATGGGCGCGCGGTCGTCTGCGGTGTCTTACAGCACCTTTTCGAAAAAGATGTCCGGGTAGGGGTCTTCGTTGAAGCGCCCGATCTCGGTCCACTGGCGTTTGCGGTAAAAGGCCACGGCCTCAGGCAGGGCGGAATTGGTGTCCAGACGCAGCAGGCTAATGCCCAAATCCCGGGCGCGGGTTTCGACTGCATCCATCAGCCGCCCGGCCAGCCCCATGCCGCGCGCCGCCTGCGACACCCAAAGCCGTTTGATCTCGGCATAGCCTTTGTCCGTGCCTTTCAGCCCCACGCAGCCGATGGGCATGCCGTCGGACATGGCAATCAGGAACGCCCCGCGCGGTGCGGTCATATCGGCGGCCTCGGGGTCGGCGGACAGGGTGACATCGAAACCGGTGCGCAGCCGTTCGGCCAATTCGCCGTAGTAGATGTCCAGACAGGCGCGAGCGCGCGGGTCTTCGGGGGCGACCTCTTCCAGCGTGATACGGTCCAGCCCAAGTGCGGTTGCGACAACATCCATCGCATCCAGCAGGATATCGGGGCGGGGATGACGGGCCAGCACGTCGCGGGCATGATCGTCTGACAGGCTTTCATAGGCGGCGAACTCGGCCTCGCCCGCAGGGGTCAGTGCGGCAATCCGGCGGCGGGCGTCTTGGGGCGACGGGCTTAGCGTGATCAGCCCCTCCTCCTCCAGCCCGCGCAGCAGGCGGCTGGTCAGACCGGAATCCAGCCGCAGATAGGCGCGGATTTCGGCCACATCGCACAGCCCATGCCCGATCGCATTGAGAACCCGCGCGGGGCCAAGCGGACGCCCACGCCCCAGAAACGAGCTGTCGAGCAGCCCTGCTTCGGTGGTGACGGCGCGGTTGAAACGGCGCATGCGCGCGACGGGATCGGTGGGCATGACAGGCTCCTGGCTCAATTGCCTGACTTTTGTCAGTCACCCTGTGTGCCGTCAACTGCTTTCGCTATGCCTCTCGCGCTCCAAGCGCGTCACGTGACCCGCGGCATCGCGCGAACGGCACCGGCCAAGGTCGAGGCCAGTCGCTGGCGTTCAATGGGTTTGGGCAGAAACGCGGGCATGTCCTGCGGGGCCAGCCCTACCTCTTCGGGGTTTAACGGCAGCCCTGACATCAGGACCACCGGATGCGCCGTGTCCAAGGCCCGCAAGGCGTGCAGAAAGTTCAGCCCGCATTGGCCGCTGCCCAAATGCACATCGACAAGGAAAACATCGGGTCGGTCGGTCCCGCCATAGGCGCCAAGGGCATCGTTCACAGTGCTCGACGCCGTGGTGCGGTAGCCAAGCGAATGCAGCATCCGTTTCAGCGCGTTGCGCACGGAAAGACTGTCCTCGAGGATATGGACGTGTTCCCCTGACCCACGGGTATATGTGGCGGGCGCAGAGGGGCTTTGGGTTGCTTCGGGCGTCAAGGCGCGCGGCAGATACAGGACCACGCGTGTGCCGCCTTCGGGACGGTTTTCGATGCGGGTGTCACCGCCTGATTGCCGCGAAAAGCCCAGCACCATCGACAGGCCCAGACCGCCGCCGACCCCCTTGGTGGTAAAGAACGGCTCGAAGGCGCGCGACAGCGTGTCGGGGATCATGCCGGCGCCGGTGTCCGAGACGGCGATTTCCACATAGGTGCCCGGTGTCAGCTCGCTGTTCTCGCCCAGATCCTTGGGATGGATCACGCGGTTGCGGCAGGTCAGGGTCAACTGCCCACCGTCGGGCATGGCGTCCCGCGCGTTCAGCGCCACATGCATCAGCGCGGCCTCAAGCTGGCCGGTGTCGGCCCAGACCGGCCAAAGCTCCTCGGCCACATCAATGTTGACGCTGACGCGGTCATTCAGCAGCCGCAGCAGCGACCCCTCCAGCCGGTCAAGGATCTCGGCCAGATCATTCGTGCAGGGTTTGAGCCGCTGACGACGGGCGAAGGCCAGCAGGTGATCGGTCAGCCGCGCGCCCCGCGCCACAGCGGATACGATTTCCTGCGTCAGATCGGGGTCCGCCTGACCAAGCTCCTGTAACAGTTCAGCATTGCCCTGAATGACGGTAAGCAGGTTGTTGATGTCATGGGCGATGCCGCCGGTCAGCTGGCCGATGGCCTCCAGCCGGTGCGCGGCCCGCAGGGTGCTTTCAAGCTGTTTGCGTTGCGTGATGTCAGTCAGCAGGCCGACAGAGCGTTCCAATTGCCCGGTCGCATCGCACAGCATACGGCCCTGCGCGTGATACCAGCGCAGCGTTCCGTCCTTGCGCACGAAACGCAGCTCTTCGGAAATGGGATCTTCGGGGGAGCGGCTGCGCAGATCGATGATGGCGCGGAACTGGGCGTGATCCTTGGGAGAGACCAGCGCCAGAACACCCTCCGCGCGCATGATGTCGCGCATTTCGTCCTCGGTGTAGCCCAGATCGCGCGCAAGGCTGGCAGAGAGAAAGACCTTGTCCTCGAGCACATTCCAATCCCAGATCGCGGCCATCTCGGCAGCTAGGGCAAAGCGTTCCTCGGACAGGCGCAGCCGGTTGGTGCGCTCGGCGACGGTGCCCTTCAGGATGCGGTTGGCCTGTTGCTGGCGCATGCTGTTCATGCGTTGGGCAGAGATATCTTCCTCGCACAGCACAAGGGTGTATTGCCCCGTGACGGGATCGCGTCCGCGTTGCACGGACACCAGATGCCAGCGCAACCCGTGATCGCGCCGCATTAGCGCCTCGACCGATAGGGCCTGATTGGTCTTTGCGCAGGTCAGCGCGCGTTGTGCGGTTTCAGGATCGGCAAAGCGGTCCTGCAGATTGGTCGCGCCGCCATACCAGCTGGCCGCCGTGGGGTTTTGCGTGAGCAACTGCCCGTCGAGCGTAAAGCTCGCCACTGCCGCCGAGATGCCGCGCGCGGCCTCGATCAGGCGGCGGGTGTCGGGGTCGTCGACCTCCTCGAATGTGCGGCAGACCTCGACCAGAACACCGTCACGATCGACGGCCCCCCCCAGGCGCACGGGCTGAAACGACAAAAGCGTCGGAATGGTCTCGTCCTTGGGGTAAAGCGTCCAGGTTTCCTGCACCGCAGGGCCACCGCGCCAATCCCGCACAATCTGGCGCAGCCGCGTGCGGACGGTGTCGCTGTCGTCCGAGAAATCGCGCCCGCGCAGATCCTCCAGACTGTCGGCCTTCCAGAACGTGATAGCCGGATCATTGGCCCACCAGATGCCGTGACGGTCCAGATCAAACACCCAGATCGGGGTTTGCAGCACCGAGAAATGTCGCAGATCTGCCGGAGAGCTGAGCAATAGGCGTGACATACGGGGCAAACGGTCCTGTTGGCGAACTGATAATTTGTTGAAAACCGGTGTAGTATGGCACCGAGCATAGACGCGGAAATGGCCATCGCGCAAGCTTGGCGACGTCTGGCTTTGGCAGGCAAGGTCTTGATCGGGTAAGGGTTTGCGCCGGTTTATGCCGATCCGGGCAGTATGCCGTTTGCGCGACAGGCTGGGGTTTTTGGTGGTACATCTGCGCGGCCAAGATGGACAGCGCGGCAAAAATACCGCAGACGGACGCGGCAAAACGGGTTTTGGGGGACTGCGATGACGGTGGCATACCGCATGGTGGACATACTGGCGCGGGCAGCGGCCTGGATCGGGGGGGCGGTTCTGGCGGGCTTGATCGTGCTGACCTGCCTGTCCATCCTCGGGCGCGAGATCAACGCGGTTCTGCACAGTCTGCGCGATACGGGCTTTGCGCCGCAATTGATGCAATCGCTGATCGACACCGGCATTGGCGCGGTGCGCGGCGACTATGAGCTGGTCGAAGCAGGCATGGCCTTTTGCATCTTCGCCTTTTTGCCGCTGTGCACGTTGACCAAGGGGCACGCGTCCGTGGACATTCTCGCGCGGGCTTTGCCGCAGCGGATCAACCGTGGTCTGGAACTTGTCGTGGCGGTGCTGATGGCCGTGGTGCTGGTGATCATCGCGCTACAACTTGAACAGGGGCTGGCCCGCAAGCTCAAATCCGGTCAGACCACCACGCTGTTGGAGCTGCCGATCTGGTGGGCCTATGCTGCCTGTCTGGCCGGCGCCGTGCTGACCGCCGTGGCAGCCTGTGTGAATGCGGTGATCGCTGGGATGGAATTGATCACGGGGCGGGCCTTTGTCCGCGCGCCGCAGCAGGTCCGCATATGAGCAATCTGGAAATCGGGATCTGGTCCCTGCCTGCGCTTTTGGTGCTGATCTTTGCCCGCATGCCCATCGGTCTGGCCATGTTTTCGACCGGGTTTGCGGGTCTGTGGCTGGTGATGGGCAACACCCGTTTGCCGATGGCCCAGCTCAAGGATCTCGCCTACACGACGTTCTCCAGCTACACGCTGTCGATCGTGCCGATGTTTCTGCTGATGGGGTATTTCGCCACGCTGGGCGGCATGTCGCAATCGCTGTTTCGCGCCGCCGAAAGCTTTTTGGGTCATCGGCGGGGCGGCGTTGCCATGGCCGCCATCGGAGCCTGTGCCGGGTTCGGCGCAATCTGCGGGTCGTCGCTGGCCACAGCCGCCACCATGAGCCGCGTCGCCCTGCCAGAGCTGAACCGCTACGGCTACGATGGCGGGTTTTCGACCGCGACGCTGGCGGCGGGCGGCACGCTGGGCATCCTGATCCCGCCGTCGGTCGTGCTGGTGATCTACGCGATGCTGACCGAACAGAATATCGCCAAGCTGTTCCTTGCGGCCTTTGTTCCGGGGCTGTTGGCCGCTGTCGGGTATATGATCGCCGTCTCCCTCTATGTGCGCATCCACCCCGCCAGCGCAGGCGTGCGTGCGCCGGTGGCGATTGCGGAACGGTTCCGGCTGCTGCGGGACGTCTGGCCGGTGCTGCTGGTGTTTATCGCCGTGGTGGGTGGCATCTATGGCGGTATCTTCACCCCGACCGAAGGGGCCGCCGTGGGCGCGCTGGGGACCGGTGTAATCGCATGGGCCAATGGCGGTCTGACGTGGCGCAGCCTCGGGGCGGGGTTCACCGATACGGCGCGGTCATCGGGGATGATCTTTTTCATCGTGCTGGGGGCTGCGTTCTATAACTCCTTCCTTGCCCGGACCCGCGTGCCCCAAGAGCTGTCGGCCTGGGTGGTCGATCTGGGTCTGACCCCCTTGGCGGTGCTGGCGGCGATCCTTGTGATCTATCTGCTGCTGGGGTGTTTCATGGACAGCCTGTCGATGATCCTGCTGACGGTGCCGATCTTCTTTCCGGTGATCGAGGCGATGGATTTCGGGCTAAGCCCCGAACACACGGCCATCTGGTTCGGCATTTTGGTGCTGATCGTGGTGGAGGTCGGTTTGATCACGCCACCGGTGGGGATGAACCTGTTCGTCATCAACGGCATGGACCCTGAGACGCCCATGAGCCGGACCTACGCGGCGGTGACCTATTTCGTGGCCTCCGATCTGCTTCGCGTTGTGCTTCTGGTTGCCTTTCCCGCCATCACGCTGTTCTTGTTACCCGCATAGCGCCCCTTTGGTGGAGGAGCCTGACCCGTGCAGACGATCGCGCGGGGGGCAGGGGGCGCCTGCAACAGGGGAGGATTCATGCAAGTATCGGGACAGACAGCGATCGTCACAGGCGGTGCGCGGGGGCTGGGGGCGGCAACGGCGCGCAAGCTGGCCGCTGAAGGCGCACGTGTCGGCATTCTGGATTTCGACCTCGACGGCGCGGCTGAGGTCGCCCGCGAGATCGGCGGTCATGCGGTCCAGACAGATGTGTCGGACGAGACATCGGTGGCGCAGGCGGTCCAGTCCATCGTGGACAAACTGGGTGCGCCGCGTATCGTGGTGAACTGCGCGGGTATCGCTCCGGCGGCACGGGTCGTGGGCCGCGACGGGCAGCTTGCCACCGATATGTTTGCCCGCGTGCTGCAGGTGAACGTTCTGGGGACCTATCACGTGATGTCCCATGCGGCACGTGCGATGATGGCGCTGGAGCCGCTTGAGGATGGAGAACGCGGCGTGATCGTGAACACCGCCTCGGTGGCCTATGAAGACGGTCAGATCGGGCAGGTGGCCTATAGCGCGTCCAAAGGGGCCATTGCGTCGATGTGTTTGCCCGCCGCGCGCGAAATGGCAAAGCAGGGCGTGCGGGTGATGGCCATTGCGCCGGGGCTGTTCAACACTCCCATGATGCAAGGCCTGCCGCAAGAGACCGTTGACGGCATTGTCGCAAACATTCCCTACCCGCACCGGTTGGGCGATCCTGCGGAATATGCGCAGACGGTCTGCCAGATCTGCGAGAACCGCTATCTGAACGGGACCGTGATCCGGCTGGACGCCGCTGTGCGACTGCCACAGCGCTGATACGGTCCAGGCGCGCGGGCCTCGCGCGCCTAGTTCAGATCATTGAGCAACCGCCCGTGGCGTTTGGATTCGGCAATGACATCGCCCAGTTTGATCATGCCGCGGGCTTCCAGCATGGGCAGCATCCGCACAAAGACCTGTGCCGTGCCCATCGCATCGCCAAGCGCGCTGTGGCGCAGTTCGGACGGGATCGACACATCCAGCCGCGCGCAAAGCGCATCCAGCGTATGGTCCTCTGTCGTGCCAAACAGGATCGCGGACAACAAAACCGTGTCCAGCACGGGGTTGTCCCAATCGACGTCCATGCGCCCTTTGTGGCGGTGTAGAAAGGCCATGTCGAAGGGCGCGTTATGCGCCACGATCACCGACCCCTTGGCGAAACGGTGCAGGGCGCGCCCGGCCTCGATGATATCGGGCTGGCCCGCCACCATCTGATCTGTGACGTGGTGAACCCGGGTCGAGGAAACCGGGATCGGCCGCCCGGGATCAACAAGCTGGTCAATGGTCTCGCCCGGGACGATCCGGCCATTGACCACATGGACCGCGCCAATCTGCACCACGTCGTCCTTATGCGGCAAAAGCCCGGTGGTTTCGGTATCGAAGACGGTAAAGCTCAGCCGCCGCAGGGACTTTTCATCGGTTTCAGTGGTCTCTGTTTCCAGCAGGTCGAAATCATAGGTCAGGGGGCGGTCTTCATCGCTTTTCAGGTCAACTTCGGCGCCGTCGATCAAGATCATGTAGCCGCCTTCGCGCATGGGGCGCAGGCGCGCGGGAAAGAATTGCACCGCGTTGCGCCCCTTCAGGGTGCAACTGACTTCGCGCCCCGATTGGCCCAGCTTTTGGCGCGCCTGCATCAAAGACGCCTCGTCGAAGTAATCCGACAGCGCGGCGTTGAGCTTTGGCACTGCCTGACTGCCCAGCACCTCGGCGGCCTGCCCGTCGTACAGCACGATCCGGTCTGAGGCATTGATCAGCAAAGTGGCCACCGGAATATCGGACAAAAGCGCGGTCAGCTTGGCGCGCTCGCGATCAAGCCGCGCGGTTTCCGCAGCGATCTGGTCGGCAATCGCCATGGCGCTTTGCGTGGCCTTCGTCGATAGCGCCGATGCGGCGGGCGTCAAATCCCCCAGATAGCGGGTCGAGTTGAAATCGAAATCGATGGCTGCATCGGTATGGGCGCGAATGCGCAATTCGGTGGACAGGCGCTGGATCGGCTTGGCCAGATGTTCGTCAAACAACAGCCAGACCCCGGTCGCAAGCGCCACCACGGCCAAAGACGCCAAGACAGCGGCAAAGATAAACCCGTCCGTGATGCCAGAGCTCATGGCGCGCAACCAGCCGGCATAAAGCGCGCCCACAAACAGCGCCGCGCCGCCCAATCCCATCAGGCAGAAGAACAAGAACACCCGCAACCGTAAGGACAGTTTGTCGAACATCACGCCACCTCGCAAACTTTGGCCACAACGGGATCGTCCGCTCCGACATCGCGCCAGACAGGCTCGGCCGCTTGGCTCTGGCCGGGATCGGCGCGGCGCTGTCCGGCACAATCGACCATGACCTCGATCACGCGGACAGGCTGCCAGCGGCCAAAAAGATAGACATCGGCAAGATACAGATCAGGGGTCTGGCTGTTGGGCCGCAAATTGCCACGATCCACGGCCACGAAACCTTCGGTCAGGGGCATGACGTAGCTCCATGGCCGCCATGGCACGCTGACGGGCAGGGTCTGCGCCACGACCACGCCTTGCGGCAAGGAGGCTGCGGTGCGCCCGTACCACCCGTATTCCGACGACAGGGTCGCGGCCAGCATCGTAGCCCCGGCCCCCATCGGCACCCACCAGCGCGGAAGGGAGGCAAACCGCGAGATCATCAGCATCAGACCCGCACCGGCCAGCCCTGCGAATATGACCGCAAGCAGTTCGAATATCATGGTGTGGACCTCCCCCCGATTCGCCGAAACCCGTTGTCAGCTCATCCATGCTCTGCCATGTCCGGCGGCCGATTGCATTGATTTCACAACGACAAACGCATCCCGTAGATGACTGCGCTCAAAATCTGACAGTCGCGCCGGCACCACATAGTTGTCCGCAGCCTCGCCCCGCCGGATTTGGCGTGCCTGATGTTCCAGCCGCATGTCCGCGATCAACTCATACGCCGCCAACAGGTCCCGCCCGCCCGATTGGCTCAGCCCGCCTGCGTCCATGGCTGCCTGCAACCGGCTTTGCGTGTTCACGACGCGCAGCCCGTTCTGCAAGGCATAAATGCGCCCCAGATCGACCACCGGCACGACACCGGACAGCTTCATGTCGATCTGGTTGCGATGCTCGCCCGACCGGATTGTGGCAAGGCCACGCAACAGCCCCAGCGGCGGTGAATGTGTCAGGGCATTCGACACCATATGCGCAACAAAGATACTGTTGGCCTGCGCCGCCTGCATCGTGGCCTCCTGCAATTCCGTCAGCAACGCATCCTCTCCAAAGATCGCGCGCAAATCGAACATCACAGAGGCCAGCATCTGCGCCGACGTGTCAGGGCGGTCGATCCATTGGCGAAAGTAGCCCCGCCACACGGACAGGGGCTGGCACCACCGCGCCGTGGTGGCCATCATGCCGCCGGGGCAGTAGACATAGCCGCAGTCGTTCAACCCGTCCGAGACATACTGCGCAAGCTCGGCAAAATAGGGGCGCATGTCCTCTGTGAACCGGTCGTCGAGGATCAGCACATTGTCCTGATCCGACACGCCGGTCTGCTCCTGCCGCCCCTGACTGCCGCAGGCCGCCCAGACAAAGGGCACAGGCGGCGGGCCCAGGCGGGCAGTTGCCAAATCCAGCAGGCGGCGGGTCACCGCGTCGGCCACATCGCTGACAGACCGCGTCACCAACCCGTGCCGCAAACCCTGACCAACCATGCGCGACAGCGCGATCGGCAGTTGCTCCATCACCTGCGTCATGGCGGCCACGTCAGCGGCCCGCATGATCCGCGCTACCAAACCGGTGGTGCTGGGATCACGCACCTGCAAAAGATCGGACCGCCTGACCATGCCAACCAAGACACAGCCTTCGACCACAGGCAAATGGTCCACACCGCGTGCCTGCATCAACTCCAGCGCCCTGTCACATGTCACCTCCGGCGGCAGGCACAGCAGGTCGCGCGACATGATCTGGGACAGCGGGGTCAACGGCGAAACCCCTTGGGCCAGAACCCGTCGGGCCAGATCCCCCAAAGTCACGATGCCCTCCGCTGTCCCGAACCGGGTCACAACACAGACAGCCGTGGCCTGTCGTTCCGACAAAAGCGCCGCCGCCTCCTGCGCGGGCGTCGATCCCGGGCAGGTGACCACATCCACCTCCATGACAGAGCGGATCAAACGCCCGGTCCCGGACGCCGCCTTGCGCACCCCCGGCCCGCGATCAAAGAACCGCCGAACCGCCTCCGCGCTATCATACATCGCATGAAACGCAGCAGGTGGGAGCACCAATATCTCGCAGTCGTCCACCGCGCGCGCCTGCGTGACCGCAAAACCATCGCGCAACACGCCCCGTTCCCCAAAGGAATTCCGCGGCCCCAACTCCGAGATCACACAACCGCGCGCATCGCAGACCTCCACGGCGCCACGGTAGATCAAAAACACCCCCGCCAAAGGCGTGCCATAGCCGTAAACCAGATCGCCACTTGCAAATCGCGCGCAGCGAAACGCCCCCGCCACAGCGCCGAATTGATCTGCTTCCAAGGTGTCGTAGGGATGCACGCCCGCCAGAAAGTCCCTTATCTCCTGCCGATCCATCTGCACGTCCTCCCTTGGGCCCTCACCTGCCCAAACACATCGTTTTTTCTTGGCTTAAATACCTCGGGGGCGCGGGGGCAGCGCCCCCGCAACATGGCCTTCTTAAATCAATGACCGGCCTTCGGTTTCCAAAGGCCGGTCATCACAGTCATTGTGCAATGCGTCAGTGATCGACAGCAGCACCGGCGCCGCGCGGCACGCGGACCGAATCCACCAGTTCTTCGATTTCACGCGGGATCGGGGCGGTGATCCGCGACACGATAAACGCAACGGCAAAGTTCAGCGCCGCACCAACCGCCCCGAAGGAGGTCGATTTGATCGTGCCCAAAAGCGGATCCGCATCGGTAAAGCTGTTGGTGTCGGGGATAAAGAACCACCCCTTGTGCAGGAAGATATAGACCAGCGTCACCACCAGACCCGTTACCATGCCCGCCACTGCGCCTTTGTTGTTCACCTTGGTAAAGATGCCCATCATCAGCACAGGGAAGATCGATGCCGCCGCCAGACCAAAAGCCAGCGCCACGGTCTGCGCCGCAAAGCCCGGCGGGTTCAGACCCAGATAGGTGGCCACGGCAATGGCCACGGCCATGGCGATCCGCGCCGACATCAGCTCGGTCTTCTCCGACATGTTCGGGGTCAGCTGCCCCTTGAGCAGATCGTGGCTCACCGCCGAGGAAATCGCCAGCAACAGCCCGGCTGCGGTCGACAATGCGGCAGCCAGACCCCCTGCCGCCACCAGACCGATCACCCAGCCCGGCAGGTTCGCAATTTCCGGATTGGCCAGAACAAGGATGTCACGGTTGAAGTTGGTCAGCTCGTTTTCCGCGCCCCAGCCTGCGGCCTCCATCGCGGCCACGGTTTCGGGATCGGCATCGTTGAAATAGGCAATGCGCCCGTCGCCATTCTTGTCTTCCCAGCCAAGCATCTGGGTCTTCTGCCAGGTGGCCATCCAGTCATAGGCGGGATCGCTGGCGATGGTCTCGGACGAGACCGGCGCACCGGATGTGCCCTCGGGCCAGAACTGCGTGGTGATGTTCAGTCGCGCCATGGCGCCCACCGCAGGGGCTGTCAGGTAAAGCAGCGCGATAAACACCAGCGCCCAACCGGCAGACCAACGCGCGTCTGCCACCTTTGGCACGGTGAAAAAGCGCATGATCACATGCGGCAGACCAGCGGTGCCGATCATCAGCGTCAGGGTGAACAACACCATGTTAAAGGTATCGCCATTGTGGGCGGTGTATTCGCTAAACCCCAGCTCGCGCACGATTTGGTCGAGCTTCGCCAACAAAGGCTCGCCCGAGGATTGGTCAGCGCCGAACAGCCCCAAGGCGGGAACCGGATTGCCGGTCAACTGCAGCGAGATAAAGATCGCCGGGATCGTATAGGCGAGGATCAGAACACAATACTGCGCCACCTGTGTGTAGGTGACACCTTTCATGCCGCCAAACACTGCATAGGCAAAGACGACAACCGCGCCTATCAGCAGGCCCGTGGTGTTGGACACCTCGAGAAACCGGCCAAAGGCCACGCCCACACCAGTCATCTGGCCAATCACATAGGTCACAGAGGCCACGATCAGACAGATCACCGCCACAAGCCGCGCGGTCGGCGAATAGAACCGGTCGCCGATAAACTCGGACACGGTGAATTTGCCGAACTTGCGCAAGTAGGGTGCCAGCAACAAAGCCAGCAGCACATAGCCGCCGGTCCAGCCCATCAGATAGGTGGAATTGTCATAGCCGACAAAGGCGATCAGGCCGGCCATCGAGATAAACGAGGCCGCAGACATCCAGTCTGCCGCCGTCGCCATGCCGTTGGTGACGGGATGCACACCGCGTCCGGCGGCATAGAACTCAGAGGTCGATCCGGCACGCGCCCAGATCGCAATGCCGATATACAGCGCAAAGGACGCGCCGACGAACAGCAGGTTGATGGTGAACTGATCCATGATCATTCCTCCTCGACGCCGAATTCACGATCCAGTCGGTTCATCCGGAAGGCGTAGAAAAAGATCAGCCCCAGAAAGACCAGGATCGAGCCCTGCTGGGCGAACCAGAAGCCCAGATCCGTGCCGCCCACCGTGATGCCCGACAGGGCAGGGCGCAGCAGGATGCCGAAGCCAAAGCTAACCAATGCCCAGATCACCAGACAGACAGAAATAATGCGCAGGTTGGCCGACCAATAGGTCCGGTCCCCTTCGGCCGATGTGGCCGGATTTGTTGTGTGATCCGCCATGATGCGGGTCCTCCTTCCCTGAATTTCGCCTTTGCCGGTGTGGCAAGGCGGTCCTCTCCTGTGGTCCGGCCAAGGCCGGTGTGCCGCCGCCCTCAGCGGGTGGCGGTTTTTACAATTGCGCCGAGTTTTTGGGTGATGGTGTCGATGTCCCCCATGGCATCGATGCCGATCAGTGCCCCGCGTGCGCGATAGTACGCGATCAACGGGGCGGTCTGATCGTGATAGGCCGCAAGCCGGCTCGCCACCGTATCGGGGGTGTCATCGGGGCGGCGTTTGAACGTGGTGCCCCCGCACCTGTCGCAGACCCCGTCAACCTGCGGCTGTTTAAAGCTGTCGTGCCAGCCCTCACCGCAGTTGGCGCAGGTGTAGCGTCCCGCGATCCGGGTCACCATCGCCGCGTCGTCCACATTCAGGCTGATCGCCGCGTTGATCCGCTGTCCGGTTTCCGCCAACAGCGCATCCAGCGCCTCGGCCTGAACCTGAGTGCGGGGAAAGCCATCGAGGATGACGCCACGGGCGCAGTCGGCCTGTGCCATCCGATCGCGCAAAATGGCTGTGACGATGTCGTCGGACACCAGACCGCCTGCCTCCATCACCGATCTGGCGCGCAGCCCTGCGGGTGTTTGCGCGGCGACAGCGGCGCGCAGCAGGTCGCCGGTGGACAACTGGATCAGGCCGAAATCCTGTTCCAGCCTGCGCGCTTGGGTGCCTTTGCCCGCGCCGGGCGGGCCAAGGATGATCAAGACGGGGGCGGGGCTTTGTGCTCTGTCCAGCATGGCCTATTCGCCCTTGTTCATTCTGTTGTGAATGAGGTCGTCGACGACGGATGGGTCGGCGAGGGTTGAGGTGTCGCCGAGGGTTGCGTAGTCGTTTTCGGCGATTTTGCGC
>NZ_JBLZNC010000013.1:0-45218 GCF_048553715.1 Sagittula sp. SSi028
GGTCGATATGCGAGGGTTGATCCATCGATCGGACCAGCGCCGCCCACATATCTCTTCAGATACTCGCGATGTCAAATAACGTGAAAACAAAACCAAACAGTTGCGCCCTAACTTACGGCGCGCCCGCCTAACCTTGCCTCGATTTTCCGTCCCGCCGTCCGAACCATTCCAGCCCGTCCAGCGCCCCGACAAGCACCTCAGCGCCGCCGGAGATTTGGCTTTTAGAGGGAGTGGCTCAGAGTGGCAAGAAGTTTTTTCATCTTTGCCGTCAAAAAATGCGTTTTTTCCTCTAAGCGCCTGTTTTATGGGTATTATTTACGCACAAAAAAGAAGACGGGCCGGCGCCACGGATGGGCCGGCCCTTATTTCTATGGGGTTTGCGCCCCCTGCCCCGCGAGGCAGATGTTAGCGCAGGCCATTTTTGGCGATGAAGCTCGACAATTGCGATACGGCAGCGGCACGGGCGGCGGCGATCTGGGCCGGTCCTGCGGTCTCGCCGGGAATGCGCGCTTCGATCTCGAAGGGTTTGGCGCGGTCGGGGCCGTCTTCCTCGGGGGCGACAAAGACCTGACCGGAAAGACGGAAGGTGCCGCGTTCGGTGGCGTAGAAATCCTGCACCCGCACATCGACCCGCACATCGGGGAAATCGCGGAAGGGCCATGGCTCGGGCGCGACCAGCCGTCCGGTCATCGCATCCAGATCACGGGCGATCTGCAAGGTGACCGCGCGGCCGGGCTCATCGGCCCAAAGCGGCCCCAATGGCAGGATCGCGCCAGAGGCATCGCGGGCGTGGATCTCTTCGCCCTCGGCGTAGATCGGCAGGGTCACGGTGGCGACCTCGATCCGACCATAGCGCGAGGAGATCTTTTCGCTGGCCACAGTGGGGGCCGCATCAAAGCGCGGCTCCGGCGCGCTGCAGGCGGCCAGCGCCAAGACAAAAGGAAGGGCGAAAGGCAGCAGTTTCATATCAGCGTCCCGTGATCAGAGAGTTGGGATTGCGGGCGATCTGCTTCGCAAGTCGGTCGATGGATTTCGCCGCCTCGTCGATCTGACGGATTGCGCCAGCCAGTTCGCGCCCGAAGTCCGAGTTTGTGTTGTAGCCCGAGATGGTCACACCCGCCTGATCCGCGACGACGCGCAGACGGTTGGACAGATCGGGCAGCGATCGGCTTGCCTCGGCCACGGCGGCGGCGGCATCACGCGCGCTGGCGAACATGGCGTTGGCATTGGCCACCACCCCGCCCCGGCGCAGCTCTTCGAGCGTCAGGCGCAGCTCGGACAGGGCGGCGTTGACCTCGGCGGGCAGTTGCCGCGTGCTGTCCTGATCGACCAGACGGTCGACGCTGGCCAGCAGGTCACGCGCCTGCGCCGACAGCTCGTCCAGCGACAGCTGTTCGGCATCCGACAAAACCGCGCTGGCCTGATCGGCGATACCGGGCAGCTTGTCCGCCGTGATGTCGAGACTGTCGATCAGCTCAGAGACCTGCGTGACGATGGCCTGTTGCTGGGCGTCTTCAAGCAGGCTGTTGAGCTTGTCGGAGGCCGCGCTGAGATTGCCCGCCAGATCACCGACCTGTGCAGGCAGGGCCGCGATTTCCGGACTGTCGAGGATCTCGCGCACAGAGGCCAGCGTGGCGCGGACGTCGGCGGGGATCGCCTGCAGTTCGGGATCGGACAGGATGCCGTCCACATCATCCAGCACGGTGTTGATCCGCGTGGTGATGTCGTCCAGCGGCAGATCTTCGGCCTTTTGCAGCACGGCACTGGCGCGCTCGGCCAGCTCCGGCAGGCTTTGCGCCGTGGTGTCGAGCGATGCGATCAGCTCTGACACCGCGGCCACGACGGCCTCGTCCTGCACCTGGCCCAGCAGCGTGTTCAGCGTGGCCGAGGCTTCGGTCAGGTTATCCGCCAGATCGCCCACCTGTGCAGGCAGGGCTGCGACCTCTTCGCTTTCGGCAACGGTGCGGATGGCGTCCAGCGTGGCCAGCAGCGCCTCGGGGGCCTGCTGCACCTCTTCGGATCCGACGACGCCGCGAATGTCGGCCAGCGTGTCGATGATGCCTTGCATGACCTCTTCGACCGGCAGCGCATCGACGCGCTGGATCAGCCCTTGGGCGCTGGCCGCCACGTTGGTCACCTCGGACGGTGCGGTGGGCACCTCCGGGAAAGGATCGGCATTGCGGTCGACAAATCCGGGCGCCACGTCTTCCAGCAGCACCAGATCGATTTTCAGCCCGCCGGTCAGCAGCGACGCATTGGCCAGCCGCGCGCGCAGCCCCTCGCGGACGCGGGCCGACAGATAGGCCATAAAGGCGGCTTCGCCTTCGGCGGCGTCGATGCCGATCCGGCTGGGGTTGATGCGGGCGGTGGCGATCAGACGGACCTCGTTGTCGCCAAAGCGCAAAGGATCGACCACACCAGAGATGGTTTCCACCTCGCCGAGCTTCAGCCCGCCAAAGCTTACATCCGCACCCGGTGTCAGGCCGGCGAGGTTCTCGTCGAAGATCATCATGATCTGAACGGAGCCCCCCTCCCCTTCGAGGAAGAAATCCTCACGCGCGCTTTCCTCGTCCGGGTGAAGCTGGAAATCCTGCCCTTCGGTCAGCGCCGAGCCGCCAGAAGAAAGCGTTTCAAAGGTCACCCCCCCCGAGATCAGCGAGGCCAGAGACGAGAAATCAAGGTTCGCACCGGCCGCCCCCAGCGAGAAGCGGAAGCCCGAGGTGTCCCAGAACCGCGTGGACGAGGTGACAAGCTGCGTGTGCGGCTCAAGGATGACCGCCTTGGCGCGCACCTCCAGCCCGTCGGGGGACACTTCGGTCGGCCCCATGCGGCCCACCTGCACGCCGCGGTACAGGATCGGTGTGCCCTCGCTGGGCATCCCGTTTTCGGAATGCAGGGTAAAGATCTTTCCCTGCTCGCCCAAGGCCAGCAGGGGCGCGTCCTCGGCACCCACAAAACTCTCGGCTTCTTCGCCTTGCGTGCCGTCCCATGCGCCGGCGATGTAGACACCCGACAACACGGTATCGAGACCGGACACCCCTTGGGCCGTGACCTCGGGGCGCACGATCCAGAAATTCGCCTCTGCGTCGACGTAAGGCGCAATGTCTTTATCGAGCCGGATCTTGACGATCACCTCTTCGAGGTCGCTGGAGAAATCCACCGCTTCGACCAGACCCACCGCAATGTCGCGGTAGCGCAGTTCGGTTTCCTGCGCGTGGACGCCATTGGCCTCGGCAAAGCGCACCTCGATCAATGGCCCGCGTGAGGCATAGTTCTGCCATGCCACCCCAATCGCGGCGACGACAGCAAAGATCGGGATCAACCAGACCAGAGACAGGCTTGATAGCCCGCCCTCTTTGGCCGGTTTGACAGGGATGGGGCGCGGCGATCCGCTGGGGGTATCAGTCATGCAGTTCAGAAACCTCGTCTGCGTGCCCGTCCCAGATCAATCGCGTGTCGAAAGACCGGGCAGACAGCATGGTAAATATCACAGAAAGCGCAAAAGTCAGTGCCGCAGGCCCCGGCTGGATCGACGCCACAACAGACAATTGCACCAAGGCGCTCAGGATGGCGACCACAAAGACGTCGATCATTGACCAGCGCCCGATGAATTCGACCACCTCATACAGGTGCATCTTCTGATGCAGCCGCTTGGCAGAGCCGCGCTGCACCGACGTCGCGAGATAGGCGATGGCCGCAAACTTGGCCACCGGAATGACAACAGAGGCAAACAGAACAATCGCGGCAATGCCGATATCGCCGTGATGGGCAATATCGATGGCCCCGCCTACGATGGTGCCCGACTGGGTGCCCACAATCGTCTTGGTCACCAGTATTGGATAAAGGTTGGCCGGGATATAGGCGATCAGCCCCGTCACCCAGAAGGCCCAGACCCATTGCAGGCTGTTGGAGTGGCGCGAGCGCATGCGATGACCACAGCGCGCGCAACGGTCCTGTTCGATGGGCCAGACCTTGGAACAGCTGGTGCAGGTGACCAGCCCCATGTCGCGGGCGGTGCTCATGTGCGATGCTCCCGGTCGTTGTCCTCGATGGCCTGCCAGATCGACCAGCTGCACAGGTAGCGGTCCGACATGACCACGATCACCGACAGGGCCACAAACATCCAGAAGGCCGGGCCGAAATGCAGCTGCGCCAGATCGGACACTTTCACCAGCGCCACGGCACATCCGATCGAGAAGATCTCTGTCATCGACCAGGGCTTGAGCTCCTGTGCGAGGCGAAAGGCTCCACGGGCGTGGCGCGCGGGCGGGCGGTTCAATTCCAGTGGCGCGATCACATAGATCAGCAGGCCCACACGGATCGCCGGAATGCCCACGATCAACATCACCGTGGCCACGGATACCAGCACCAGAAGCCCCGAGCGAAAGCTCGTCGCCACATCCAGCAGCGAGACCTTATTGCCAAGCCCTGCGGCATTGATCGACAAAAACGGATGAAAGCTCGCCGCGATGACCAAAATCAGCACCGCAATCGACAGCGCCAGAATACGCAACCCCGCCCCGTCACGGTTGGAAATCAGCACGGTGCCACAGCGTTCGCACACGGCCTTCTCTTTGCCCTGCGGGACAGCAACCGTGTAGACCGCGTCACAATTGGGACAGCCGATCAGATCACCCAAGGGTGTCTCCTCGCTCTCTGTCACGGGCTGTGTGGTCATGGCGGTCTCCGCAGGCTGGAGCATTCAACGCCTCCCTGATCTGCAACAATAGGGTCCACGTCCAGCCCCGACAATGCAGCGTTTCAATTTTATCCACAGCCGCCTTAGGTGTTAGATATGTGTTATATATAGTGTTACGCCCCCTCAGAGGCCCCTTTTCCCATGCCATTTCAAAAGCTTGCCGACACCCCCCGTGTGTAAAGTGGTGATTCTGCGTGTGCAAAGTGGTGATTCCCCGTGTGTAAAGTGGTGATTCCAGAATCGGGGTTGATTTTTGCCATGATTTCAGGGGTTTCCGATTTCACCTGATTCTGGCGGTAACAGGGTTAACCGTGTGTAAAGTGTCGTTTCCGACCCCGCTTAATTGCGTGTTAGGGGCCATCGGCTATCCGCTGTTTGTCCGCCCCTGATACGAGCCTTCGCATGACCCAAACCGCGCCGCCCGATCTTTCGTCCTTGCTGTCAGGGGAAACAGGCCTGCGGTTCACCCTGTCGCCACGAGAAGAGCCGCCTTTGGTCGAGGCATCGGATCTGGGACGGCAACTGGCGGGTACAGAGATGGAGCTGAGCCGCCGGTTCGACGATCTGGAACGGGTGGCGGTGGAGCTGTTGGAGCTGCTTACCGGGGTAGAGCCGGGGCAGTCTCGTCTGGCGCAATTGGCCGCACTTCTGACAGAGCCCGCCACAGCCGCGCAGCCCCCGGACCTGTCGCCGGTGCTTGACCGGCTTGACGCCATCGCGGGGGAATTGCCCTCTGGCGCGGATCAGCGTGCCTTGGGGGCCTTGCGTCACGGGTTGGAGGCGCTGCTTGCGCGGCTGGACGATCTGCTGCGGGCCGCCCCTGCCCCGCAGGCGGACCGGCTGGACAGGATCGAAGACGACATCGCGCAGATCCGCGCCGACCAAGTGGCCAACACCGAACTGTTGCAGGATCTGTCGATGCAATTGACCGGGCTGGCCGCCCGCGACCAGAGCCGCGATCAAAACACTGCGCCCTTTGACGCGCCCATGCAGGCACAGTCCGGCGAATAACGGCCCCCCTGCCCCCAAGGCTTTGCGCCCCCCGTAGAATATGGCTAAGCACGGGGCGATCTGATTGAGGCTTTGCTATGTCGCGCATTTTCATCACCGGCACCGCCGGGTTCATCGGCTACCATCTGGCGCGTTTGCTGCTGGATGCGGGCCATGTGGTCCACGGGCTGGACGGTATGACGGATTACTACGACGTCACGCTGAAACAGCGCCGCCATGCCATGCTGGCGCAGAACCCCGATTTCGTGGCTACCGAGTGCATGCTCGAAGACCGCGAGGCCGTGGATGCGGCCATCGACGCCTGCGCGCCGAATTACATCGTGCATCTCGCCGGGCAGGCCGGGGTGCGCTACAGCCTTGAGAACCCGCGCGCCTATGTGGACGCAAATGTCACCGGCACCTTCAATGTCATGGAGGCCGCCCGCCGCCACGAGGTCAAACATCTGATGATGGCCTCGACCTCTTCGGTTTATGGCGCGAACACGCAGATGCCCTTCCGCGAGACGGATAAGGCGGACACGCCCATGACCATCTATGCGGCGACGAAAAAGGCCACAGAGGCGATGGGCCATTCCTACGCCCATATCTACGATCTGCCGGTGACGATGTTCCGCTTTTTCACGGTCTATGGCCCGTGGGGGCGGCCCGACATGGCGCTGTTCAAATTCGTCAAGGCGACGCTCGAAGGGGATGCGATCGACGTCTACAACCACGGCGATATGTACCGCGATTTCACCTATGTGACCGATCTGGTGCGCGCCATCAGCCTGTTGATGTTCGACGCCATCCCCGCCCGCCCGGCGGATGGTCAGGTGCCCGAGGGCGATAGCCTGTCCCCCGTCGCACCGTTCCGCGTGGTCAATATCGGCAATTCCAAATCTGAACGGCTGCTTGATTTCATCGAAGCCATCGAGACCGCGCTGGGACAGAAGACCACCCGCAACATGATGGACATGCAGCCCGGCGATGTGCCTGCCACTTGGGCAGAAGCATCCTTGCTGGAGACTTTGACCGGCTATCGACCACAAACCGACATCCGCGACGGTGTACGTCATTTCGTTGACTGGTACCGTGAGTACTACTGCATTTAAGTTTTCATTGGATCCAAGGCGTTTGAAATGACCTCTACCCCTGTTCATGTCCTCGTCACCGGCGGCGCGGGCTATATCGGCAGCCACACCTGCAAGGCGCTGGCGGCGGCGGGCATGGTGCCTGTCACCTATGACAACCTGTCCACGGGCAATGACTGGGCGGTGAAATACGGGCCGCTGGAACGGGGCGACCTGCATGACGAGGCCCGCCTGCGCGAGGTCATCCGCCAGTACCAACCCATCGGGGTGATCCATTTCGCAGCCTTCAGTCTGGTTGGCGAATCCATGCGCGATCCACTGAAATACTGGCGCAACAATGTCGGTGGGACAGAGGCGCTCTTGCACGTGATGCTCGATGAAGGGGTGAACCGGATTGTCTTTTCCTCGACCGCGGCGGTCTATGGCACGCCCAAAGGCTGGCCGATCCGCGAGGATGCGGCGCTGGCCCCGATCAACCCCTATGGCGCCAGCAAACTGGCGATGGAGCAGATGCTGGCCGATGCGGCGCGTTGTCTGGGGCTGCGGGCGGTGGCGTTGCGTTATTTCAACGCGGCCGGGGCCGATCCCTCGGCCGAGATCGGCGAGGCGCATGACCCCGAAACCCATCTGATCCCGCTGGCGCTGGCCGCTGTGCGCGGCGATCGCGGGCCGCTGACCGTCTTTGGCGAGGAGTATGACACCCCCGACGGCACCTGCGTGCGGGACTATATCCACGTCAACGATCTGGCAGACGCGCATCTGCGGGCGCTGGATTACACGGGCAAAACAGAAGGTTACGCAGCCTTCAACCTTGGCACCGGCAGCGGCGCGTCGATCCGCGAGGTCATCACCGCCGCCGAACGTGTGACAGGGCGCCCCCTGCCCCACTCTGTCGGTCCGCTGCGCGAAGGCGACCCGGCGGTTCTGGTGGCTGATAGCGCCGCGGCAGAGCGCGAACTGGGCTGGGTGCCGCAGACCTCGGATCTCGACAGCATTCTGGCCAGCGCCTGGGCCTGGATGGAGCGTCCCGGCAAGAACGTCGGTTGACCCTGCGCGCGGGGGGGGGAACCCCCCGCGTGGTGACGCGTTTGCCTGCCTGAAACGGGTTGCATGCGGTGGCCCTTGGGAAAGGGATGGCATGACGCGTTTGACATGTGATGTGGCGGTGATCGGAGCGGGGACAGCGGGCCTCGCGGCAGAGCGCAACGCGCGCAAACATGGCGCCAGGACGCTGCTGATCGATCCGGAATTTCGCGGCACCACCTGTGCGGCAGTCGGCTGTATGCCCTCGAAACTGCTGATCGCGGCGGCGCGTCGCGCGCATCATGTCCGCCAAAGCGATATGTTCGGCATCCACACGCAAGGCATTGAAATCAATGGGCCTGCGGTGCTTGAACGTGTGCGCCGCGAACGCGACCGCTTTACCCAAGGAGTGCGCGACAGCATCGATGATCTGCCCGATGGCATCACGGTCCAGGCGCGGGCGCGGTTCACCGGCCCCACCACGCTGGAGCTTGACGACGGGCGCGCGGTGTCGGCACGGGCCGTGGTGATTGCCACCGGCTCGAGCCCGATGATCCCTGACCCCTATCAAGCGTTGGGGGATCTGGTGCTGACCAATGAGACGATCTTTGAACTCGACGATCTGCCCGACAGTCTCGCCGTGATCGGCGGCGGTGTGATCGGGCTGGAGCTGGCGCAGGCCATGGGCCGTCTGGGCGTCGAGGTCATCCTGTTCGACCGCGAAGAGCATCTGGCCGGTGTGCGTTGCAACAAGGTGCATGGCGCGTTGCGCGACGCCATGGCCCGCGACATGACCCTGCATCTGGGCGTGGACCCTGCCCCGTCGTGTCAGGATGGCCGTGTCCGTATCGACTGGGACGGCCAGAGCGCCACCTTTGACAAGGTGCTGGTTGCCACGGGAAGACCGCCCAATATCAAGGGCTTGGGGCTAGAGGCCACAGGGCTGGATCTGGACGATAAGGGCATGCCCAAGATTGATCCCGAAACCCTGCAATGCGGTGATGCGCCGATTTTCATGGCCGGTGACGTGGATGCGGCGCGCCCTGTGCTGCACGAGGCATCGGACGAGGGGGCCATCGCGGGCCGCAATGCGGTGGCCTATCCGGCGGTGGTCAGCTCGGAGCGCAAAGTGCCCTTTACCATCACCTACACAGAGCCGCCCTTGGTCAGCATCGGCCGTGATCCCGATGACAGCGCCAAGATCGGCGTGGCGGATTACACGGACCAAGGACGCGCCAAGGTGGATGGCGAGAACATCGGGTTGGTGCGCATCTATGCCGCCGCCCCGAATGGTCATCTGATCGGCGCGGATCTGTTCTGCCCCGGTGCGGATCACTTGGGTCACCTGCTGGCCTGGGCGATGGAGGCACGGCAAACCGCGGGCGATCTGCTTGACCGACCGTTCTATCACCCCACGCTCGAAGAGGGGCTGAAGGCCGCGTTGAAAGATATCTGTCAGGCGGTGCCGCTGGACGTGCCCGGCGACCGCGATCCGGGCGATCCTCCGGGCATCTGACCTATCGTCAGCTTTGGTTAATATCGCAGGCTGCGCCCCTCGGGCGGCGGTAACCTGCACCGTGCGGCAGGGCTAAGGTACCGTACGGTACCATAGCTTGTGGTACCTTTTTGCCACAACACCAGCGCCACGACCCCCCTGCCCCGCATCCGCGGCGCGTTAACCGATGAACCGACCGGTTGGCTGCGAAAACCGGTCGGTTGGCAATCTTTGTTAATGCGGCAGCCCTGCCCCGGCGATGCGGGCGTTAACCTTTGCCTGCAACGGTTGCGAAAAGGTAAATGATATCAATGGTATCTTATGGTACCGCACCCCTGATCCCCCGTCGTGATACCCCGAGGTACCATCAGGTACCCGCCGCGAGGGCGGGTCCATCTGCGCGGATACCTCGGGGTACCATTTGGTACCGTACCAGTGGGTACCATGAGATACCTTACCCTACCGCAAGGTTCCTCTTGGTAGGGTAGCCTAGGCTATGTTAGCCTGTGTGTATGAGGCCCCGCATCAGACGGGACACATGAGCAGACAAACGCCCCGATCCAACGCGGGCCACAACAGACAGGACACCACCCATGCCGGTGATTGCTTTCGCCAATTCCAAAGGCGGCAGTGGCAAGACGACCAGCGCGTTGCTGCTGGCGCAGGCCCTTGCTGCCCATCGCCCCACCACATTGATCGACGCCGACCCGCGCCATCCCATCACCACCTGGGCGGAAAAGCCCGGCAAGCCTGATGCGCTGACCGTGGTGACCAATGCGTCGGAGAAAACCATCCTCGACGAGATCGAAGAGGCCGCCGCGCGCGATCCCTTTGTCATCATCGACCTCGAAGGCACGGCCTCGCGTTTGATGAGCTATGCGATCAGCCAGTCCGATCTGGTGGTCATCCCGATGAAGGAACAGCAGCAGGATGCGCTGGCCGCGCTGGACGTCATTCAGGAGATCCATCGCGACATGAAGGCGACCCGCCGCAAGATCCCCTATGCGGTGCTGTTCACGCAAAGCCGCGCGGCGGTGAAATCGCGCACCGCGCGCCACATCGCGCAGCAGTTCAAGGGCAACGCCCATATCGACACCTTCGAGACGGAAATCTACGAACGCGATGCCTTTGCCGCGATGTTTTCCATGGGCGGGACCGTGGCGGGCATGTCGCCCAAACATGTGAACGGTCTGGATAAGGCGCTGGAGAATATCGAAACCTTCCGCGCCGAGGTCATTGACCGCCTGCGCGCGATCCGCAACGCCGAAGCCGGGAGAGCCGCATGAGCGACCGTGAAGCACTGGCCATGCCCAGCTTTGATGACATGGATGATTTCGCACCGCGTGCCACAGCGGGGCAGGGGGGCCGGATGGCTCCGGCGGCTTCGATCCCGACGCCGGTAGCGGCCACACCGCGCGCCGCTGACGCCCGCCGCGCCATTGATGCGGTGTCGCAGTTCCCCTCGCGCGAGGGGCCGAGCGACGGCCAGCTAAACCTCAAAGGTCCGCGCGACGTGCTCGACCGGTTTCGCAAGATGTGCAAGGACGACCGCCGCGCCTATTACGACATGCTGACGATCCTGATGGACCGTTACGAGGCAGGGTAAGGCCGGGCGTGAGGCATGCCGCTACTTCAATGCTTGGGAGCGCGAGACGCTGTCGATGATCTGGAAGGCGGAAAGCGGGCTTTTTTGTCCGGGATCGTGCTCTGAGATCGTTGCCCGCGAGTTCAACGCTCTGATCCGGATTTACGGAAAGCCCAGTTGCATCGTCAGTGACATCGGGACGGAGTTCACCAGTCGGGCTATCCTGAAATGGGCCAATGAGAATACCGTGCCGTGGCATTACATCGATCCAGGCAAACCGCAGTAGAATGCGTTCATCGAAGCTTTCAACAGCAAGCTCAGGGCCGAATGCCTGAACGCGCACTGGTTCATGAGTCTTGCGGATGCCCGCGAAAAGTTGGAGGATTGGCGTAGGCACTATAACGAGGACAGGCCCCACAGTGCGATCGGATATAACGTCCCGATCGCCATGCATTATCCCGATGGCGCCACCAGCCCGTCATCGTGAAAGACCCGGAAAAATCCAGTTTTCGGCGGTCCAGCGTTGGGGAGCAGAGCAAAACGGCGGAAAATCTAACCTCAAGCGGGGACACTTCCGGTAGCACAGCATCCACCTGTAGCCTCTCCTTATGAATGAGGGACCAGTAGGGGGCAGGTCACGTTTGATAATCGGTTGCATCCACATTCCTGCCGAATATTAGCCGGAAAATTAAGAAGGCTTGTAATACCCCTGACCATAACTGGAATAACTAGAGTAACCATATGCTCGGATTTTATCAGAATCAATTTTAGTCAGAACCAAGCCGGATATCCCAATGTTTACTAGGTCAAATTGACGAATTGCTTCTTTAACCAAACCTCTAGCTGTAGCGTTCCATGCGACGGAAACTAATATGCTATCTGCATACCGAGCTACAATACGAGCATCTGGTACCGCCAGAACAGGAGCAGTGTCTATAATTATGTGGTCGTAGGTTTTTCTATAGAATTCTATTAGGTCACTGAAATTTTGCGAGGTCAGTAGATCCACAGCATTAGACGAGCTGCGTTCGGCAAGAACGACCTCAATACCTGTAGTTTGATCTTTGTACACTATTTCATCCAAGCTGACGTCAGAGGTCATCGCTGAAATGATGCCTTTGAAATTCACTTCGGTATTAAAGTAGTTGTTTAGGGTTGCCCGTCGAACGTCTCCATCAATTAAAAGTACGCGTTTTCCCATTTTTGTCATGTTGTGAGCCAATGACAGTGCTTGAGTTGTTTTGCCATCGCCGGGTACTGCTGATGTTATCATGACGACTTGCGGAGGTTTGTCAGTTTTCGCCATCAATAAAGATGTGCGTAAATTGCGCATAGCCTCTGCGGCGGCTGACATAGGGTTGGCCTCCAGGAACGGCAACAGATCAGAACGATTTTTAATGGGAATTAGTGGGGTCTGACCAATAGCGGGTAGCCCGGTTACAGCTTCGATCTCGTCAACTGATCGAAAACCAGAATATACATTCTGACGCATGAATGCTACTAAAGATCCCAAAACTAGACCTGAAAACAAACCCATAAATGCAACTATACCTTTATTTGGCGCGATATAGACACCCGGCGTGGCTACAGATAAGATGCGACTATCTGGCTTTTGAAGACCAATTTGAACGGTTGCTTCCTTAAGGCGAGTAAGAAAGGTTTCATATAGTGTGCTTGCGGCTTCCGCCTCTCGCTCCAACTGGGCTAGCCTAAGAGATTGGGCTGAGTTTTCTGCTATACCCGTTTCCAGTACTTGGAGGGACTCATATAAGAGTCTTTCTTCGACTTCGCCACGCTGAATTTCTTCTTCCAAACTCAGCTGGATTTGAGATACTCTATTTGAAAAATTATTTCTTGAGATATCGTCGGATTCCATTAGAAGCAGGTTTAAGTTTTGGTCTTGCAAAAGAGACGCTATCTCAGTTCTATCAGTGCGCGGGTCGAGAGACTTTAGTTTTTCTAATTTTTGCCTTTCGGAATTTAACTCGGATTTATGTTTTTTCAGGCGGTCTCGAGCGTCACGTGCCCTTTGTGACATAAAGGCTACTGCTTCGGGATTGGAAAAATCCATTTCATTTCGAAGTTCATCAATATTTTTCTCGCGTAGCCTTAGGTCCATTTCGAGGTCCACTACGCGCTCGGATAACCACTCAACTGCACTATCTGTTGCTTGGGTTTTTGAAAGAATTTGGTCGTCAATGTATGCTTCTGCTAGCGCATTTGCGAGAGTTTTTGATTTTAAGCTCGATTCCGTTTCTGCAGTTATAATGAAAATGAAAGTATTTCTTGGGTTTTCGACACGTATCGCATTTTTTACGTTGGCGATCACGCTGTTTTTTATATCGCTTTCGCTCGGAAAAGAACCACTGGCTTTTGGAGATAAGCCGACATATTTTGCCAAAGTATTTGTAGCGCTTTGCAGTTTCTCTATGGCCGTATGCTGGGAACTCCGTAAGCTTGAGTTGAACTCTGGATCATTTGTCAATTCGAGGCTGTCTACGACTTTTTCAATCATTAGACGAGATTTGATAACTTCCAGTTCGGTATTTAAAGACGCTGCATCGGACGAGACACCTGTGACTACTGTTTCAATATTCACAACTTGCTCCCGCTGAGCTTCCAAAGCGAGCATTGTGCTCGCTGCATATTTTGGCGTTGCAAAGTGGAATAAGTATAAAAAGCTTACAGCTAATCCAAGAAGGCTATAGGCGAATATAAATAGACGGCCGCGCCACATGATCTCAAACACTTTTACGAGGTCAACTTGGCCGTCGTTAGATTCTGTCTTCATGTTTCGCACTTAACTTTCCATCCACATGATTGTAAAATACCTTGTACACTTTATCTCGGTGGTTACATGGTTAAGAATGGCCAAAATTTCCCAAGATCTGAGAATTGATTCTATGTGCAGGTCACTTCCTGTGAGGGCACTGTGGTCCAGGTATCTTAACTTACCTACATTTGTAGCGTCTCTCATGGCCGTACGATACTGACCAGAGTTTTGCAAGCGTGTGGCTACTGTCGGCAGTTGAGATGGTGATTTGTTGAATGCTGCTTGTGTTTGTGTCCTGTGAGTTTGAGAGCTGTTGTTAGTATGAGCCGTCCATGTTTGCCGGAAGCTTCAGCTCTCGAATATGATGGTGCGTGGCTTTGATGATGTAGCTGCCCTCCGTCGGCTCCATGCATCTGAAACACATTCTTTGCCAGATCGAGTCCGACTGTGCTAATTTCCGGCATGATTGTTATCCTGCGCGGATTTTTGCAGGCCCACTTGGGCACATCGGTGCCCGTGGGGTAGGTGTGAGCAAGGACACCTTTCTCCGAGGTACTGCGTCAGGTGTGCAGATCACGGGCCATGAACTGCGTGTGATCGGGATCAATGACTGGGCTTGGCGCAAAGGGTAGCGCTACGATATGCTGTTTTCCGATCTCGCACGCTGAGCCGTTATCGACCTGCGCCCGTCGCTGCCTGGCTGCGCTGGCGTCCGCTGATCTGCTCTGCCGGCTCGACTTTCTGATCCTCGACGAGCTCGGCTATCTGCCGTTCGCCCAGTCCGGTGGACAGCTCCTATTCCATCTCATCAGCCGTCTCTATGAGCGAACCTCGATCATCGTGACGACCAATCTCGACTTTGGCGAATGGCCTTCGGTCTTCGGTGATGCCAAGATGACAACGGCGCTTTTGGATCGCCTCACTCATCACTGTGACATCGTCGAAACCGGCAACGAGAACTGGCGTTTCAAGACCCGTGAATAATCGAAAAAACGCTGGCCCGACGCGGCTGCGCTGTGTGGTGGCTACACCGCATCGAGTCAGCTTCCGTCGTGTATGAGGGGGTCAATTTTGGACGCCGATAAGGGGTCAAAATTCGGTGCCGATTGACAGGAAAGATCAGACATGGCCGCATAACTAAGACAAATCAGCCTCCGGCAAACCCGGCGCGGTTCAAAAATTCCATGTCGATCACTCCACATCCCCCCAACCAAAACCGTCGGGGAAGTGTGTTCACATGGGTCAATTCTCAGTGACAATTTATGGGGCTACCAGGTCATGTATGGATACCCCCGTTCGCGCAAGATGGTTTTTCGACATAATGACGTGTGATCGAGTGCGGTCATGTATCAGGCCTGTTGTGCGGCAATCAAATGACCGCTGGCCGGTATGGAGCTGCGCGGCTTTGATGCAAAATCAGTTCTGCGGGCTCTTGGCCCATTGACCCGGATGCGTTTTCAAAACCGTCGTCACCGATCTTTTGTCCTTACTGTCTATAACCTCCTCACACGCCGACTTCCACTACTGACGGCTTGATACAATCAAGCTGCTGTCAGACGTGGATCTCTGTAATCTTCTTTTTGCGTTTCCATCGCCCACAGCGTTCGAGCCATCTTGTTGGCCAGTGCGATCGCCGCCACCTTGCGGGGCTTACGCTGGAGAATAGAATGCAGCCAAGTCCCTGGGGTTGTTCCTTTGCGGGTTGCCCACCGAATAACTGACATCGCGCCGATGATAAGTAGTCGCCGGATATCCCGTTGCCCCATCTTCGACGTTCGGCCCAAGACCTGTTTGCCGCCAGTAGAATGTTGTCGTGGCACCAGCCCCAACCAAGCGGTGAAATCCCGACTGCGCTTAAAAACAGAGAGAGATGGAGCAAAAGCCTCTATCGCCATTGCGGTAATGGGGCCAACTCCCGGCATAGTCATCAACCGTAATGAAGCATCAGTTCGAGCGGCTTCTTGTTTCAGCGTCGCCTCCAACTTCAAAATGCGAGATGATAGATCATCGATTTGCTCAAGATAGGTGTGAGCTGTTTCGACAACCAGAGGTTCCACTTCAGCAGCGGCTTCATCAATCAGCCGCCGGATATTTGCCAGATTGGACATGCCTTGCGGCGCGATCAGCCCGTGTTCTGCCAGATGCGCACGCAGAGCGTTGATCGTTTGCGTTCTTTGCCGGACGAAAAGCTCTCTGGTCCTGAAAACCATAGCGCGCGCTTGTTGTTGCGGCGACTTCGGTTCAACAAATCGCATAGTCGGCCGGCTGGCTGCTTCGGCTATGGCTTCTGCATCAGCGGCATCATTCTTTTGGCGCTTTACGAAAGGCTTAACGTACGCAGGTGGCACCAGCCGCACATTGTGTCCCAAAGCACCTATTTCACGGGCCCAGTAATGTGCCGTAGCACAGGCCTCCAACGCCACTACACAGGGCGGCAGGTCCGCGAAAAATGCCAACACTTGGCCTCGGGACAGCTTTTTGCGAATAGCAATGCCGCCATCAGCTGTGGCGCCGTGAACCTGGAAAACCCGCTTTGCCAAATCTAACCCAACGATGGTAACTTGTTCCATGGATGCTTCCTCCTATCAGTGATGTGACCCACATCACCTTGGCACATTGCGATGCCGTCGGGAGGGGGTATCCACCCCATCAGTTCTCAGTGACAATCAACAGTGCAGCGGGTATTGACCTGATCTTGGCCGGCTTTTCAGCATTCGGCATGAGTGGCGCCACAGAAATTAAGCCGGCCTAATTTTTGTATTGTCTTAGAAAGCCAATATTCTGCGCCGATTAACACCTTTTCGCGCCCTTCTCTCGCGATTTCCATTAGGGTAATTTATTCTCAAGTGAGCTGGCGGTGTCTCTAATTTGGAGATAAGGGTAGCTTGTCGCTTTGAATTTTTTCTAAAGGTGGTGCGTATCTTTGAAGTATGCCGCAAGGAACTTTGCATTGCTTTCGGCAAATAGGGTTGCGATGTCGTCCATTTCTTTAGGCACCACTTTTCGACGTGACTTGAAAGTTGCCATGAGTATTAATTTCTTTATGGCCCAATTAATTGTGCTGGAGGTGTATTTTTTTATGGTGCTTCTATCCGGAGTTCGGGGAAATGCCGCGTTTACCATTTTGAATAATCGCATTTGAACTTTTGTCAGGCTTTCGTTGTTTTTTTCTTCCGGAAATTTTAAGTTGAGTTTTTTAGCGTCAAAGTTTGCAGCGTCCATAAAGTCACGTCGGACATCTCCCCCAATTAGCATGTCTCGCCTAAAGATGCGAAATTTGCAGTTTTCTATCCCAAAGATAGAGCTCCAATTGTCGCCTATACTTTTAAAGTTATAATAGTAGTTATTGGGGGTTACGCTAGACATGAACTCGGACACACTCTGAGTGTGTCCAAATTTAAGTGATGTTGAGTATAATGATAAGGCCATTTCAGGTTGTCGTCGGAAGTAGCAAACGACTGTAATGCTATCAAATATGCTGTCTAAATCATTTTTTATTTTTTCCAGTTCACTTTTTCTAGTAACTCTGCTGTGAAAGTGCTCCGATGAAATTATCACAGTGCAATTGGATGGAAGTTTTTCACTCACTTCTCGCTCAATGTTTTCTTTGAAGCCTAGAAAGTATTCGTTCTTCTCCCGTGCTGTTTTAATGCCTTTTCTTTCGGACCACTCATCTAGCATTTGTGAGTAATATGCCGGAAGCATCCTATTGTTGGGTGTTTCAAGTGTGTCTAGTAAATATATTCCGCCTCTCTCTAGCGCTATGCGATTTTTATACAGCCAGGCTTGCAAAGATGTACTGCCTGTTTTTTCTGTGCCAATGTGGAGAATGCAGTTTTTCATTTTGATGGCGCCCTAGGTTTTCCCCGTAATTTAGTTGAGGTGTGATGTTTTATCAATATGAAAGCTGCCTTGTTTCTGAACTTTTGCTGCATGCGGGATTTGTGGTCAAGCTGGACAATTTTACATGTATATAAGTGTTCTTTAGTAGCGTCTCGTTGTGTCTGCTTGTAGCGGTTGTCACTGCGGTTCCGGCAGAGTGATTTTATTAGTACATAGCGCGTTGGCTGTTGCGTTAGCGGGAGGCATTATGAATATAAAGGAGCCGAATCCTGTTGTGGTAGTTTTCGTTTATGGGGTATATATCGACCTGATATTTATATCGTTTCTTTCGGGGGTTCTTTTCAGTGGCATCTTTTTTGTGTCCGGCAGTGGTTTGTCAGGTCAGCTCGCTTCATGGGCTTAACTTGCAGATTGGAAAGGCAAGGTGTCATTTGATGCGGCTTTGTTGCACAAATCGGGTGATAGATTCATCTCGCGGATCCAGCATGATAGCTGGGCGGCAAGCGTGGTCGGCAACACAGCTTCAGCGATGCAGCGAGCCAGACCTGTTTGACGTTGAAGGTTCTGTTTGGGATGCCGCTCAGGCAGACGACTGGGTTGGTGCAAAGCCTGCTACGGCTGGTCGGTCTGGACTGGGAAATGCCGGATTTTAGCGCGCTATGCCGTCGCTAGCAGACCCCGAATGTCAGCCTGTCCTATCGTGGCGGGAGCGGCCCGCTGAACCTGCTGATTGATAGCACAGGCCTCAAGGCCGAAGGTGAAGGCGAATAGAACGCCCGTAAGCATGGCGGCCAGAAACGCCGGATATGGCGCAAGATACACATTGGTATCGATGAAGAAACGTTGGAAGTTCGCGCTGTCGAAGTAACCACCAGCAATGTCGGTGACGCGCCAATGCTGCCAGAGTTGTTCAACCAGATCCCAGCCGATCAGGTCATCGGGTCAGTGACGGCCGACGGGGCTTATGATACACGCAGATGCCATGACGTGATTGCTGCCCGGAATGCCTACGCCGTCATACCGCCACGCAAGAACGCAAAGCCGTGGAAACCAACATCCGCCGGAGCCGTTGCCCGGAACGAAGCGGTCAATGCATCGCGATACCTTGGTCGCGCCATCTGGCGACGGTGGAGCGGGTATCACCGACGAAGCCGTGTCGAAACCAAGATGCATTGTGTAAAGTTGATGGGGCAGAGCCTCATGGCTTGGGGCTTCGACCGCCAGGTCGCAGAAATCCAAATCCGTGTTGCCGTCCTCAACAAGTACACCGCTCTGGGCATACCTGCTACTGAGCCCATAGACTGAATCCGTCCGGGGGTAGGGGAAGTTCGGACTACAACCAATTTATGCAACAAAGCCGGTCGTGAGCCTAAGCCATGCGGGCCGCTTGTGCCGAACTTAGGTGCTATTTATCGTATTATATCAATACTTGGAGTGTTTCGCAGCCGAAGATTGCAGGCAAGTAAAACCGCAGATTTAAGGGTGGGGCAGGGGCTGGCCCCCTGCTGTGCGTGTTTAGTCAGCGCCAAAGAGGTCGCGGGTGAACACCTTGTCTGCCACATCGCGGATGTCGTCGGTCAGACGGTTGGCGATGATCAGCTCGGCCTCGGCCTTGAAGGCGTCGAGATCGCGGATCACGCGGGAGTGGAAGAAGTGATCGTCTTCCAGCACCGGCTCGTAGACGATGACCTCGATGCCCTTGGCCTTGAGCCGCTTCATGATCCCCTGGATCGACGACTGGCGGAAGTTGTCGGAGCCCGCCTTCATCACCAGACGGTAGATGCCGACCTTTTTCACGCCGCGCATCAGGATCTGATCCGACAGGAAATCCTTGCGCGTGCGGTTGGCGTCAACGATGGCGCGGATCAGGTTCTGCGGCACGTGAGAGTAGTTGGCCAGCAGCTGTTTGGTGTCCTTGGGCAGGCAGTAGCCGCCATAGCCGAACGACGGGTTGTTGTAATGGCTACCTATGCGCGGATCGAGGCTGACCCCTTCGATGATCTGGCGGCTGTCCATGCCGCCGGCCAGCGAGTAGCTGTCGAGCTCGTTGAAAAACGCCACACGCATCGCAAGGTAGGTGTTGGCAAAGAGCTTGATGGCCTCGGCCTCGTCGGGGTCGGTGAACAGCGTCGGCACATCCGTTTCCTCGGACCCGTCGAGCAGCAGCTTGGCGAAGGTTTCGGCCCGCGCGGACTGTTCGCCCACGATGATGCGCGAGGGGTGCAGGTTGTCATAAAGCGCGCGGCCCTCGCGCAGGAACTCCGGGCTGAAAATCACCTGATCGGTTTCCAGACGGCGCCGCACGTCGCGTACAAAGCCCACGGGGATGGTCGATTTGATCACGATGGTGGCGCGCGGGTTCACCGCGATGACCTGCGCGATCACCGACTCCACGCTGGAGGTGTCGAAGTAGTTGTTCTTGGGGTCATAGTTGGTGGGCGTGGCGACGATGACGTAATCCGCGTCCACATAGGCGGTGTCGGCATTGGTCGTGGCCTGCAGGGACAGCTCGCGGGTGGCCAGAAAATCCTCCAGCTCGGCGTCGACGATGGGGCACTGGCGGTTGTTCACCATATCGACCCGTGATTGCGTCACATCGACGGCGGTGACCTGATTATGCTGCGCAAGCAGCACGGCGTTCGACAGCCCGACATAGCCCAGACCCGCGACAGAAATTTTCATATATTTCTCCTATATGCTTCCGCGTGAACCATACTGCCTAGTAAAATGCCGGGCCTTTGGCAAAGGTAATGTTTTTTAGTGGCGGGTGTTTTTAATTTGCTCTTATTTTTCTAATTGCGGACGTAGGCCAATTCTACAAAACCAATAATTTCTCCGAGCCACTGCCGACCACGCACGATTATACCATCGCTATCAAATACATGTACATTGCTGAAGGATTGGGGCTTGGTGGTTGCGTCTCGTGCGACGCAATCCACGGTCACTGCAGTCTCTGCGCTGTCAACCGGCCCGAGGGCTAGGTGCGCTAGGTGCTGGCTGTTGCCGAGACGGGTCGTGCATAGGTAAACAAGCGTGGCTGTCACGCCCTCAGGGGTCAGGAAGCGTTGTGCGTAGTTCGCCTGACCGGCTGCACGGGCTGTGATCAGCGACAGCAGCTGGTCTTCTTCGACGGACATCAGATCGCCGCCCAATCCGCGTGTTGCGGTGACCATACCGTCGCGCAGGACAATCACATTGCGGTTCTGGTTGCCGAAAGTGGCGTAGGCGCCGTTGGTTTCGATCTCTGTCAGCAGGCCTTGCGCGCCGTCGCGTTTCTCGAACACGAACAGTGCCACGGGGGCCTTGGTGGATTGCAGCACCTGTGCGATTTGCGGGGCCGTCAGCTTGGCCGGGGGCGGGGTCTGGCCGGTCAGTTTTTGCGTCAGGGACTTGACCGCTTGGGCCTGGGGACCCGTGTTATTGCCACAGGCGGCGAGGGTCAGAGCCAGTGTCGCGGCCAGTGCGGGGCGCAGAATGCGGGTCAAAGTGTTCATCGCCAGAAGCTTCCCCATGTGTCGACCACATTTGGTTCGTGGTAATCGCGGACCTGATCGTACAGGCGTCCGCGGACATTCAGGCGCGCGCCGCCATCGCGTTTCAGCGACTGGATGGTCAGGTTGTTTTCTTGCCGTGTGGGCTGTCCGATCAGGCTGGCGATCGGGATGGTAAAGCGGATGCCCTTGTCAAAAGAGCCTTCGCCGTAATCCTCGTAGGAGACATCGGTGAAGGTCGCATAGGCGCCGATGCTCCAGCCGTTGGCAAATTCGCGGTCCAACGAGATCGTGGCACCGTAATCACCCGCCAGATAGCGGCCCGCATCGATCTGCCCGTGAAAGCCGTTGCCAAAGGCGTAATAGGCCGACAGGTGACCGTTGAATTCGGGGATGTCGCGTTCGATGCCGGTCACCGGATCGGTGGTGGTCATGTCCTGGAAGCCGAACAGCTGGTCAAAGTCACGGCGCTGGACGTAGTTCAGCTCGGCCCCGAGGGCGAGACGGCTGTCCACCGGCTTCCACAGCACCTCGGTCGAGACGCCGCCATACATGTCCTCAAGGTAGCCTGCGGTGACACGGCTGTAGACGTTGCGGCCCAGCCGCCCGTAATGGGCCAGTTGCAGGTATTCGATGGTCTGGTCGCCTTCGGCGGAGTAGGCGTATTGATCGGTGCGCACACGGGGCAGGGCGGACTCCCGCAGGGTTTCCACCTCGTCGCGGTTGCCCTCCAGCCGTTGCACCACAGAGCCCGACAGCTCCAGCCCGGGGGTGATCTGGTAGGTTGCCGCCAGACGCAGGCCCACATCCACGCGGACAGGTTCGTCCGGATCAAAGAACGAGAACGACAGCGCCGGTCCCAAAGACCAGTCGAGTTGCGGATAGATCCCGGCGTCGACCTGCGGCGCGCGGCCGTAGGCGTCGGAAAAACGCACCCTTGGCTGCAGGCTTGCGGCAGCCTCGTGTTCGTAACGCTCCAGATCGGTCCGGGTTACCACCACGGAGGCCAGCGGCATGCCTTCGACCACGGGGATGATCTCGAACTCCTCGACCGAGGCGGGCAAGCTGCGGGTCATGGCGCGGGCCACGCGGCCGATGGCCTGGGCCTCGGCCTGATACTTGGGGTTCACCACGCGCACCGTGGCGCGGCGGCTGTCCAGTGTCATCCCTTCGAGGGTCATGCCCTCTTTGGCGATCAGCCCGGCCAATGTGCTGCGGGCTGCGGCCTGACGGGTGCTGTCCTGCGTCCAGCCCAGATCGGCGGCGGATCCTGCGGCGCGTGGGGCCACGGGCAGACCTGCAGGTTCCAGCCCGCCGGGAACGCCACTTGTTTTCGGGTTAGTCAGAAAGGAGATCTGCGCCCCCACCTCGTCGCCCAGCACATGGTACAGCGACAGCTGTGTGTTGCCCTTGTTAAAGGTATAGTCGAGGCCGACGTTGACCGGACTGCTAGGAGCACTTTCTGAGCCGGTTTTGGTTTCCCTTACGTACAGGTCAGAGGAGTATTCCAGCTTAATTCCTAGGTTCTCATTCGGAGTGTATTTAATTCCACCGAAGGCTGCGACAGAGCCTCTGAACCAGCGCTGATAGGTCAGTTTTCCGCCTCTATCGACATCATCCGAAGTCCGCGTACCAATATCGAAAATCGGATCGCGGCTGCCTAGGCGCCCCCACCCAAGGCCGCTGCTTACACTGAACGCCGGGGACAGGTTTTTGGTCGCGACGACGTATTCGCCACTATACACACCGCTTCCCAAGATATCATTGAAGCCTACAACGACACTTGGGCGATATGTGCCTTCCGACAAAAGCTGATATCGTAAATCAAAGCTGCGATCATAACGTGTGCCGCCGTCAAAATTGAAATCTTCCAGCGAAGCATATCGGAAGCTCCCCGACAAACGAGGTGCGATCTGGAAGTATAAGGATGACCGTTGCGTCTGGCCGAACCTAGAGATCGTTGCGGCAAGTGTTGCATCTGGTAACATTTCTGCAGTTGGAAGATCAATCAAGCCGGGTGAGCCGTATAGGTTCAAACTCGGCCTCGCATTTTGCGCCGTATTCTCAGCAAGAGCTGCTGAACATGTTAGAACCAACGCTGTGCTGGACAGGAAGCGCATGATAGCGAGGCGAGGTTCGAGAACCAGCATGGTGGGTTTGATCCTTTCAAGTCTGGTGCTTCATAGCCGCCGGCTTGCATGCTGTCTACGTTATGAGGGCCTATGTTGCCGGTAGCGGTTGATCTGTCACTTTTTGCGCAATTGGACAAACAAGACCACTCCCGCTATCAGCGCGGCAGGTATTAAGAGGCGCGTCATGTCCCGACACCCGACTGAAACAGCGCGCGGCGTTCTTGAAATAGAGGCCGCGGCCCTGACCCGGCTGGCCAACGAGCTGCCCGCCTGCTTTGACAGCGTCGTCGAGATGCTGCTGACCATCTCAGGGCGCATCATCGTCTCGGGCATGGGCAAATCGGGCCATGTCGCGGCCAAGATGGCGGCGACTTTTGCCTCCACCGGATCACCGGCGCAGACCGTCCACCCCGGAGAAGCCAGCCACGGCGATCTGGGCATGATCACCCCGAATGACGCGGTGATCCTGATTTCCAACTCGGGCGAGACCAAAGAGCTGGCCGATATGATCGCCCATTGCGCGCGGTTTTCCGTGCCCTTGGTGGCGATGACGCGCAAGGCGGCCAGCACGCTGGGACAGGCGGCCGATCATGTGCTGCTGATGCCCGACGCGCCAGAGGCCTGCGCGATTGGCATGGCGCCCACCACCTCGACCACCATGGCGATGGCTTTGGGCGATGCCTTGGCCGTGGCGATGATGAAACACCGCGGCTTTGACCGCGCGAATTTTGCGGCCTTCCACCCCGGCGGCACGCTGGGCGCGCAGCTTTTGCGCGTGGCGGCAGTGATGCACAAGGGGGACGAGCTGCCCGTGGTCGGCCCCGACACGCCTATGTCCGAGGTTCTGCTGACCATGTCGCAAAAGGGGTTCGGCGTCGCCGCCCTGATCGAAGACGGTCGTCTGGCGGGCATCATCACCGACGGCGACTTGCGCCGCAACATGGACGGGCTGATGGCGCGCAGCGCCGGTCAGGTTGCCACCCGCGACCCCATGACCACCACGCCCGACACCCTGCTGCTCGAAGCTTTGGGCCAGATGAACACCCACAAACGCACCGTGCTTCTGGTCACCGACGGCCCCCAACTGGTCGGCCTGATCCACATCCACGACGCGCTGCGCGCAGGCGTCGCCTGAAATGCCATTCCCCAAGGGCAGGACACTCCCATGAAAACCGTCATCTTCATTCCCGCCCGCTATGCCTCGACTCGGTATCCGGGCAAACCGTTGGTTATGCTCAAGGGCGCGACCGGCACCGAGAAATCGCTGATCCAGCGGGCGTGGGAGGCGGCGAAATCGGTGCGTGGGGTGGATGCGGTCTATGTGCTGACCGATGACGGGCGCGTCCGCGACGCCGCTCAGGCGTTTGGCGCCGATGTGCTCATGACCTCGGACAAGGCGCGCAACGGCACCGAGCGTTGCGCCGAAGCGGTCGCGCAATTGCCCCAGCCGCCAGAGGTCGTCGTCAACCTGCAAGGGGACGCGCCCCTGACCCCCACATGGTTCGTCGAGGCGCTGATCGCCGCCATGGACGCCCCCTCGGTGCAGATGGCCACGCCGGTGCTGAAATGTGACCCCGAGACCCTGGCGAACTTTGTCACCGACCGTCAGGCGGGCCGCGTCGGCGGCACCACTGCCGTGATGCGCGGCGATGGCACGGCGATCTATTTCTCCAAGGAAGTGCTGCCTTATGTCGGCAGCTTGGACACCCCGCCGGAGGTCTGGCACCATGTGGGCGTCTACGCCTATCGCCCCGCCGCGCTGGCCGCTTACATGAGCTGGCCCGAGGGGCCGCTGGAACGGGCCGAGGGGCTGGAACAGCTGCGGTTTATTGAAAACGCCACCCCCATCACTTGCGTCCCGGTCGAGGGCCGGGGCCGCGTGTTCTGGGAGCTCAACAACCCCGTCGACGTCGCCCGCATCGAAGGCGTGCTGAAAAAGGAAGGCATCGCATGACCCCCGTCACCATCCGCGACATCGAGATCGCGCAGAACCGCCCCTTTGCCCTGATCGCAGGGCCGTGCCAGTTGGAAAGCATGGATCATGCGCGCATGCTGGCGGAACAGACCGCCGCCGCCTGTGACGCCTTGGGGATCAAATGGATCTTCAAGGGCAGCTATGACAAGGCCAACCGGTCGAGCCTTGAGGGCAAGCGCGGGCTTGGCATGGATGAGGGGCTGAAGATCCTGCAGACCATTGGTCAGGAATTTGGCGTGCCGGTGCTGACGGATGTGCATGGGCCCGATCACTGCGCGCCGGTGGCGCAGGCCGTCGACGTGCTGCAGATCCCCGCATTCCTGTGCCGCCAGACCGACCTGTTGCTGGCTGCAGGCGAAACCGGCGCTGCGATCAATGTGAAAAAGGGTCAGTTCCTTGCGCCCCACGACATGGGAAACGTGGCCGAGAAAATCGCCTCCACCGGCAACAGCCGCATCATGCTGTGCGAGCGCGGCACCTCCTTTGGCTACAATATGCTGGTAAGCGACTTCCGCGCGCTGCCGATCATGGCCGAAACCGGCTATCCCGTGGTGATGGACGCGACCCATTCGGTGCAGATGCCCGGCGGTATGGGCAAATCCACCGGCGGCAAACGCGAATATGTCGAACCGCTGGCGCGGGCCGCACTGGCCGTGGGCTGTGCGGCAGTGTTCATGGAGGTCCACCAAGACCCCGACACCGCCCCCAGCGACGGGCCGAACATGCTCCGCATCGAAGACCTGCCCCGGGTGCTCGCCGGGCTGAAGGCGATCGACGACCTGACAAAACGGACAAGTATTTCCCCATGAACAATGTAAAAATTGTGTAAAAACTCATCTATAGTGGCGGAATACTATGCTTTCAGGCCTGCCTCAATTGACTCATCAAAGAGAGATGTCGTAGGTGAAACAAGCTGCCCTTCAGTAAGGCAATTTCCAAATCCCCATATCTGGGAGGGTTGAATGTTTGATATTCAAATGATCGAAGCGCCAGAGTTGCTAGACCGCGATGAGAGAAGTGTTGGTAACGGGGGATTTTCATCATCTAGTTTCTTAATATCAAAGAGATTTTTTGATGTTTGTGTTAGCCTGCTGTTGCTGCCTGTGCTGGCGGTTATTGCAACCTTCCTTTTAGTCTTAAACCCTTTCTACAATCGAGGCGGGGTGTTCTATACACAGCGTCGCATGGGGCGAGAGTGTAAGCCGTTTGTTGCTTGGAAATTCCGCTCGATGGTCGATACGAAGGAGGTCAAACGTGGTGCAGATGCACCTCTTGAGCTTGACCGCATCACGCCATTGGGCGGCTTTTTGCGTAAGTCTCGGATTGATGAGCTGCCGCAGGTTATCAATGTTCTCAAAGGTGACATGAGCTTGATTGGCCCGCGTCCCGATTACTATGATCATGCGCTTGAGTTTCTCGAGCGTGTCCCCGGTTATCGGGCGCGCCACCAAATTCGACCGGGTATCTCTGGACTGGCCCAGACTGAACTTGGTTATATCCAAGGTGTGGAAGCGACTGGCCGCAAGGTGCGTGCGGATCTGTACTATATCTCAAACGCAAGTCTGCGCTTGGATACTTGGGTATTCTGGCGGACCCTGTCCGTTGTATTCAAACGCGCCGGTGCCTGAAAAAAGTGTTGAAACAGCAAAAAGGCCGGGCTTTATGACCCGGCCTTTTCTGTTGTGCAGGCTCTACGCCGATCCGCGCCGCGCCATCCATTTGCGGCAAAAGCCGAGATAGGCCATCTCGGGGTTGCGCGGGACCTCGGTGGCCCAGTCGCGCCATTCGGCCTCGATCATACGCACGTCCCAGCCCGGCGCGGCGGCCCGCGCCATGTCGTAGACCTCCGGATCCAGCGGCGGGATATCGACAGAGGCCTCGGCACCCGGACCCACCGTGCCACGGGACCGCGCGATCATGTGGTCGCGCTCGTCATCGATGCGGATCTGGTAGTCGGGCATGTGGTTATAGGCCTCGTCCTCCTTGGCGATGGCCATGACCAGCCGCCGGAATTCACGCAACGTGGACCCCGATCCGCATTTCTTCTGCAGGACTTCCATCGAGACGCGCCATTCCTTTTGCCGTCCACAGTGCTTGCGCGACAGCTCGTAGATGCGGCGTTCCAGCGGTTTGCGCAGGCGGAAATACTCGCGCGACAGGGTCAGCACCTCCTGGGCGCGGATCGCGTTGAACACCCAGTCCGACAGTTTGACCTCGACCTCCTGCATGCGGCCGTCGCGGGTTTCGCGCACGATCTTGGCCCGCTCGATCAGGCCGAAGGTCTCGAAGACCTCTTGCCCGCCGGTGGTGATGTTGGTCGAGATCCGCGTGCCGGCCAGCCGCTCCATCGCCGCCTTCAGCAACTGGTAGCCGCGGCCGGTGGTCATGCGGTTGGTGGCCTTCAGCAGATCGGCGGCCTGAAAGCGAATGACCTGCTGCGGCTCTTTTCCTTCGTTCATCCCCTTGATCAATGACGAAATACAGTAGATGAGCACGTCTCTGTCATGGACCGTGGCCAGCCCGTCGACGGAGGGTTTGATTTCCACGGTGATGTTGTTGTGCTCGTAGCGGCGCGGCCGGGTGTCCGGCTTTGTCGACAGCGAGAAGATCGGGTGCTCCATAGACCCCACATCGCCCTTGGGCGCCGCGTCTAGAATGTCGCAGACGAAGAAATCGCCTTGCGGGTGCCGGTCAGGCAGCAGCGGGGAATGATCGGCCATTGCGGTCTCCTGTTCGTGTGGTCAGCAGGGGTGTCGGGGGAGCGACACTTCACACACAAAGCACCTTACAACGACACTTCACACACGCCAAGGCCGAAACGACACTTCGCACACGCGGCAACGACACATCACACACGCCTCGTGGCGAAAACCTGAGTCGGGACAAAGAGTTGCAGGCTCACGCTAGGCTCGGGATTTTCTGCACGGGGCAGGGGCTGTGATCTTGGATGGAGCGGGGTGGCCTGATAGGGCGTGGCTTGAGAATTTTGAAGAGGTATAGGTCATGGAAATCGAACGGACGCCGCTGGACGGTGTGGTGGTTCTGACGCCCAAGCGGTTCGGCGATGCGCGCGGTTTTTTCTGCGAAAGCTGGAATGCACAGCGTATGGGCGCCGCAGGGCTGAATTATGACTTTGTGCAGGACAACCACTCCCTGTCCATGACCGTGGGCACGCTGCGGGGGCTGCACTACCAGAGCCCGCCGCATGCGCAGGCCAAACTGGTGCGCTGCGGACGTGGACGTCTGTGGGACGTGGCGGTGGACATCCGCCGTGGCTCGCCCACCTATGGCCAGTGGTTCGGCACGGAGCTGTCATTCGAGAACGGCAAGCAGCTGATGATCCCTGCGGGGTTCCTGCACGGGTTCGTCACGCTCGAGCCCGAGACTGAGATCGTCTATAAATGTACGGACTACTACGCCCCCGACTGTGACGGGGCCGTGGCCTGGAATGACCCGGATCTGGGCATTGACTGGCCGTTGCAGGGGACGCCTGTTCTGTCGGATAAAGATACCGCAGCACCTCGCCTTGCCCAAATCGACACCCCTTTTGAATGGAACGCATGATGAAGATCCTGATCACCGGCGGTGCCGGCTTTATCGGATCCGCCGTGGTCCGTCGCGCGATTGTCGACGGTCATGCGGTGGTGAACCTCGATGCTCTGACCTATGCCGCCTGTCTCGACAATGTGGCCTCGGTTGCCGATCATCCCGACTACGCGTTTGAACAGGCCGACATCCGCGACCGCGCCGCGCTGGACCGGATCTTTGCCACGCATCGCCCCGATGCGGTGATGCATCTGGCCGCAGAGTCCCATGTGGACCGCTCGATCGACGGACCGGGCGATTTCATCGAAACCAACATCACGGGCACCTTCAACCTGCTGGAGGCCGCGCGCAAATACTGGACCGAGGCGGGCCGCCCCGAGGCTTTCCGCTTTCATCATATCTCGACGGATGAGGTCTTTGGCTCGCTCGGCGCCACTGGGCAGTTCACGGAAACCACGTCTTATGACCCGCGCTCGCCTTATTCCGCGTCAAAGGCCGCGTCGGACCATCTGGTGCGCGCCTGGGCCGAGACCTACGGGCTGCCGGTGGTGCTGACGAATTGCTCTAACAACTACGGGCCGTTCCATTTTCCTGAAAAGCTGATCCCCGTGGTGATCCTGAACGCATTGCATGGACGGTCGATCCCGATTTACGGCGACGGGTCCAACGTGCGTGACTGGCTGTATGTCGAGGATCACGCCGATGCGCTGCTATTGGTGCTGCAGAAAGGTGCGCTCAATCGTAGCTATAACATCGGTGGCGAGAACGAGCGGTCGAACCTCGAACTGGTGCAGACGATCTGTTCCATTCTGGACAGGCTCGCGCCCAAGGACGGGTCCTATGCGGATCTGATCACCTTTGTCACCGACCGCCCGGGCCATGACGCCCGCTATGCCATTGACCCCACCCGCATCCGTGACGAGCTAGGCTGGCGGCCTTCGGTCACGGTCGAAGAGGGCTTGGAGCGCACCGTGCGCTGGTATCTCGACAACCGCGGCTGGTGGCAGGCGCTGTTGGAGCGCGACGGTGTGGGCCAGCGTCTGGGGCAGGGCTGACCCCCTGTAAAAGCGGCGCCGTTCAGGCGTCGCCCTCATTCCGCTGAGCTCGCCAGCCGTTTGAGATAGGCGGCATAGACGGTTATCCGGAACAACTTGGCCTGCGCTAAAAGCTATTCGCGGTCATTCCAACGTAAGCGCTGTCTGCGCCCCACGCGGGATCAGCTTGACGTGGTGAAGCTCCAGGGCAGAAGCTCGTCGATCCTGCTGGCCGGGTGACCGGCGGCGATCGCTTCGCGGGTCGCCTTGAGGTAGGCGAAGGGTTCCACGCCTTTGATCTTCGCGGTGGCGATCTGAGAGGCGATGAAGGCTCAGGTGCCGCCGCCCTTGTCGTGTCAGGTGAACAGTGCGTTCTTCCTCGTAAGGGCAACGGGATGGTTCAGGTACTCGATAGAGTTAGAGATCTTCTCGAATTGGCAGGCATACAGGAAGGTCTGCAGGCCCACTGTAGGTGGGTGCGCTCAGCCGCAGACTAGCCGTCATCTTGACGAAAATGCTCTTTTCATACCAACGCACCGGCGCAAGCCACTACGATCGGAGGAGGTGAGCCAACTCAAACCCAGTCTGTCATCGACACTTGGCTTACTCAAGGTTTTTTTGGGGGAAGGTCCCAGATTGGCCATCTGATCTTTAGTCAGCCGAAAAAGATCACTGATGTCGCCAAACTTTTTCAACGCGTTGAATAACGCAGTTCGGTCGCCATCAATGCAGACTGACCCTAGCCTGACATGGGATTAAACTTAATAACAAAATCAAAAGATGCTCTACGTTGATACCACGTGAAGTGCAGTGGCCAGTAAAAGCCGATTTTTACTATTTCGCACTAAAAAGTATATTATAAAAATCTTCGCAAACCGATTCCCAAGTAAAGCTACTGAGATCGGGGACGTCTCGCTCAGCGTCCAAAGCAGTCTGTATTGCGTTCAGCACTTCTGACGAGCTTTCGAAATTCACCACGCTACCTCCAAGGGCGTGTGAAAGCTCGCTGAAAACCGGTATATTTGAGGATACTACCGGCAGCCCTCTAGCGCGGGCCTCGATATATGGAATTCCAAACCCCTCTAATTCGGAAGGAAACACGAATATTCTACTTTGGTCGTATATTTCGATTAGTTCCGAAGTGGACAATCCCGAAAAAAACGTAACATTCATACCATTTACGCGAGCAAATTCTTTACACTGACTTAAAGTCCCTAAGTCACCTCCGACAAAAGCAACTGATTTTTTGCAGCTACGTAAGTGTTGAAGCAAGCGCAAATGCCCTTTATGTTTGGCGAAGTTGGATACATACAAAATATCAAAAGACTTCTCTTTATCTTCTAGCTGCCGCTGAAGCCATGCTTGAGCAAGCCCATTCCGAGAAATTTGTATCGCTTTCGACGGCAGCCGCAAGCCGCCAACCAATCTATCCTTTTCGGATTGAGATACCGTTATAACTGAATCACAAAATCGTGTGGCAAGAAAATAATACAACCAAAGAAGCCCTCCCCCGCGTCGCCTATGTTCAGTAGTGAATTTTGCATCATGAATAAACTGAAATATCTTTGCCTTTCCAAAGCGGAAACCAAGCAAGGGCCCTTCTAATACAACAGAAGACACACTTAAACTCCGAATGATTTTACTGGCTTTAAACCCAAGAAAGAATCTTTTTCGAAGTGACGTGTCCAAATTGAAAAAATGAACAGTCGCACCAGGCATATCAGAAAATGGCCCAACTACGTGTACATCTACGCCCATATCATTAAGCGCTTTTGCAACCATGGACAGACGAACATATGTTCCGGATACATTGGACTGAGCACGATATGGGCTGTAGAAACAAACCGACGGTTTACGGTTAGGTATAGTGTCGCCTGAGGTGTTCATATTGCCGTGTTCCCTAGCTAGAGAGCAAGTAGAATATATGTATTAGAATCTGCGGCCTGACGCCAGGTGAATTGCGTTCAGACCGGCTTGGATAGCAGGCGATCCATGTGCCCGCAGAAACTTATAGTGCCCAACAGTTGAACGCTGCATTCTAAAAAACTTATCCATTTTCGTGGAAGACCCACCTCCTGAATGAGAGATCTCAAACTCCGAAAGCAAAAAAACCTCCGCTCCTTTTGCCTTTGCTCGGATGCAGAAATCAAGATCTTCCGCATATAGGAAAATATCCTTATTGAAGCCTTGGACCTTCCAGAAAAACTCTCTATCCACGACCATACAAGCTCCCGATACATAACTTGTATAAATCTTCTCAAGCTTCATTTCCTCTGAGCTCAGCGTTCTTCTTTTATAAAGCAAACTTGCGTTGCCGGGTTGCTCCAAAATAGGAACTTCGTTTTTGCCATCCCTAATAAAGGGTCCCCATATGGAATACGGCTTAAAATCTCCAGCTCTTCTTATCAAGCCCTCAACGCAGCGCCTATTGATTTCAATGTCAGGGTTGACAAATATAATAATATTGGACGAACTCTTTTGGGCACCAGCATTACATGCTCGCCCAAAGCCGACGTTACCTCCAGTATCAACAACCACGGTGCGGGAGCTAACCGGTTCAAAATCACCACTATTATCCGCAACTATATACTCGACATCAAAAACGGAGAGCAGATCTTCAAGCTGGTTTATTAGATGGCTGGACTTGTAATTGACCGATATGAAGCTAACGCTTTTCATAGAGACGCCCCTTAATTAGTAGTAATGTACATTCGCTACGACATGTTTATTCATGGAATCAAGCATCTATCCGAAGAAAACTCTCCCATGTTTTCCGAATAGTATTTGCATCAAACTTTTTAAGGCTGGAGGGCTTCGGCGGATGAACCAACAAACTTCTAACATGAGAGCATTTTTCAACTATGTTGGCGCTCGGTTCTCTTAAATAGGGGGACGTCAATCCCAGGATTTCTTCAGGGCCATAATCTCTTGGACAGGAAACAGCCGTCCCCGAAGCCAAGGCCTCGAGTATAGATATACCGAAGTTTTCAGTGCCCTTCATATTAGAAAATAGGATTTTGGAATTAGCCAACGCTGAGAACTTAGCGTCTGTATCGGAGAGGTTTCCTAGATAATCTAGATTGCTTAAAGCAGTTTCTGCTTCAAGAACATCTTGAACTAATGGCCCTGAACCCGCCACCGCGAATTTGAGGTCGGTTAATTTTTTTGGTATATCCAAAAACTCCAGCAACCCGCGCTCATCATTCAACCTACCAAAAAATATAACATCATAGTATCGTGAGTGCCAAGGAGGCAGTACGCTTTGCGATTTAGCAAACTCACATGTTTCGGACGTGTGGTACACGACATGTGAAGATCTACTTACCGAGTGACCGATCTGTTCCACAAATACCTTCTTTGCAAAATTCGTCACAAAAGCAAGGCTAGCACCCTTGAAATTCAAATAGAATCCAATAATAGATTTATGAAAAATGTTCGTCTTGTGAGAACTTAAATGTAGAATGTACCTTCCAGGCGCAGCAGCCAGAATTAATAGTGAAGCTATCGCAACAAAATCCAGATTTCCCGCTACAATATATCTATTTGAAGAGCGCGCGCTTAATGCCAATCTCAAAAATTTAAACGGCTGTTTTGTTATCGCAACGCTATCCGTAATGAGGTGTGAAATAGCATTGACATGCGACTTGCTAGTGGACCTCGGGTGGATATATATAACTGATTTATTACCGAGGTCTTCGAGATACTCAGGTGGGGCATCTTGTGTCATTGTGGCTCTATTTCTTTGTGACGCGGATTTTCTCAACAAGTCTCAGGGCTCTTTCGATTTTTACATGGCGAAAATTCTCAGAAACCACTATACCATTAGAGCGAGTACGTGAAGCTCTAGCTCGAATAAGTCTAGGCGCGATTCCATTATTTTCCAAAGAGAACCGAAGTAACAGTTCGGCGTGCAGAGAGCGCTCTAAAGTCTTGCAAAATTTATCCGCATTGTCGATCCTAAGGCCATAAGCTTTAATAGCTCGGCTACCCGACACTACTGCAAAACGGTCATTATAACCGCGGCCCCAGTGCTGCCACCAAGGTATCATAGCAATATCTCTATTTTTGGCTGCCAATCTAATATACGGCTTTATATTGTCGTGATATGTCAAATCGGGACGTGCAAATACAACGATATCCGGGCTCCACTTTAGAGCCTCTTTTGTTACGCAATGAAGCGACCAAAGCTGATGAATCAAATTTCGAAGAGACTTAAATTCGTCACGCCAAGTGTCGCCAAATTTGGAAAATTTTTCCAACTCCTCCATTAAGAATGGAGTGTCGGGGCTGCTTAAATGCAAGCTGTCGAAGTCCAAAAGTTTATGCTCTAGAGGATCTAATGGACCGGCTTCGTTCGATCGCTTATTTTCAATATAGTGCTGTGAGTAAAAGTGGCCGAAAATTTTCATGTCACCACTGGATGCCGCCGGGTCGACTATATTATTCTCGATGGATGACACCGTATATGAAAGCGACCTCGTAATGCCAAAAAAACACAAAGCTATTTTAGGTTTGGATTTCCGAGTCATATTTGAACCTAGTCATGTCCGCGCTGTAGAAGTCTTCGATTTCTTTTCGCCTTTTGTTGAATGCTGCCTCTATCACGGGTTCATACACTGATTTCTTTGACTTCGAGCGAATGAAGGGTAGTTTAAGCGCTTCCATAAAGCTTGGGGCCCGATGGACATCTAGCTTTATCAGTGCTTCATTAATACCATTTTCTTCCAATTTATGTACTTGACATTCTCCTGATGATGGCAAGAAGTCGCACTGAGGCCTAATGTGGTTATCAAACGCACATTTGGACCGGTTATAAGCCTCAAACATGCTTCCAATCCAATCATCGGGATCTTTTAAAGTTCTATTCTGCTTTCGCTGCCAATAATACTCTGACTTAAAGCGATCAAACGGGTGGCGAACTACAGTAAACAATTCAATTGTAGAACTTACATCTATCAATTGCTCGTATAATTCAGCATGGAGGTGTTGTGGCGATATTTTCAAAAACCCACTCTCCGATACTGTGTACCCATTCAAAATTAGGGAAAGGCGCCAACCATTTTTCTTCGCGGAAGATTCAATGAATGACCCCCCTGTTTTGGGAATGTGGATGAAGAAAAAATGGCGGTTTCGCTTCGAGAGTAGTGGCAATGGTCTATCCTATTAGAATTAGTCACGTCGATCTAGTTTGCCTCGACTTTCACGATTAGGAATAGAAGATATCAAGCGGATCGCCAAGTCAAGATAGACAAGAAATGCGGCGGTGGCAAAAGAAACCCATATTGTGATAATCCCAAACGGAGTGGAGTTAAGTCCAAGAACGTAGTTGATACAAACCGCAATAGCAGTTGCAGTTAAACTTGGGGATATCGCCAATAAAATTTGCGACACGGACACATCTACATAGCGTCGCATCGCATAATAGCTCATTATTCTCATAGATACGAAGGATATAAACATGGCTCCTGCCGCACCATTTATTCCGAACAAATAGACGAGCGCTAACATCAAGGGGAGCCCTATCAGTACCACGTTTATTAAAGATATCTTGAAAAGCTCTTTCACTCGACCTATGCCCTGAAAAACTTCTGCAGCGGGGCCTGAAACTGCATAAACGACGCCCCCAAGAGCAAGAAGCTTGGTTGGAACTATGGCAGCAAGCCACTCATCCGGAAACAATCCTTCAATTATAACACGTCCAAAAAAAATCAACGTTAGAGATATTGGAAAGAAGGCTAGGGTCATGGCTCGGGTAATTGATAAGTAATGCACGCCAATTCGTGATGGCTCATCTTGCATTCTGCCGTATATCGGTAACATTACCCTGCTAATTATTCTGGCTATTTGTGTTCTAACGTTCTCCGTTAGTGTGTACGCCATGGAATAGACCCCTAGCGGCGCCGCACCCAAAAACGCACCAATTAAAATAGTATCTTGATTGGTTCGAATAAAATACAAAACCCTAGATCCAAGCATAAAACAGCTAAAGCTCATCACTTCCCGAATGGACTGAAAGTGGAATCTCATCCTAGGCGACCATTTCGAGGCTCGAAAAACAGCCAATGCTCGCACCCCATGATAAATAATATGTTGAATTATTAGAGCGTAGATGCCAGCCCCTAGAAATGCAGACGATACCGCGATAAAAGAAGACCCGACGCTGGCCGTTATTTCTGCCTTTGCAATCGCGTCGAACTTTAGCCGCCTTGTCAGAATTATTTCTGGCACAAGCGAAATGCTTTGGAAAAGTATGCACGGAGCAATTAAAAGAGCTACCCCTAAAACCCTATCATCTTGAAATAGCGTCGACATTAGGGGAACACCTAAAAATATATAGAGAGCCCACCAAGCCACTCCTCCTGTACATAATACCCAAAAAGCAGTGTGATACCTGATTGCGGTGTGGGAGTCGCGACGCCTCTGTATAAGAGCACCCTGCAAGCCGAAATCTATTAATATTCCGATCAATCCTTGGAAAACAAGCACCATAGAAATGAGGCCGAAGTAATCTGGCGCAATGATTTGAGCTAGGAGTAATCGAGAGGAAATTGCCAGCCCTTTTGAGCATATTAAATTGACGGCATTCCATTTAATGCCCCGTCGGGCTAAAATTCCGGTTAGCTTTTCATTGATCTGGGGCACGATATGTTCTGCTTACTCTTTTGGTGACACGCTCTACGTTTGCAGGTGTATTTTATGCGCAATAAAATCGGCGACATTTCTCTATAAAGGTTACATAGCCTTCTAAAGGGTGCAAGCTTTACATACACCGCCCCTGTGCATCTGGTTTTTTTACTTCAGGGTTCCAATTTCTAACATGTACGAATTTATTACGTGCTTCTCGTCATATTTTTCCTCAACATGCTTTCGACTTTCTCTGGACATAAGTTTGCGTTCATAGTTGCTTAACTCCATAAAAGATTTCATGGCAGCTACCAAGCTTGCTTCACTTCTGGGCTCGACCAGGTACCCGCTCTTCTGGTTTAACACGACATCACGGCAGCCTGGCATGTCGGTAGTGATAACGGGTCGCCCCGTTGCCGCAGCTTCCAGTAAAGCCCGTGGCGTGCCTTCGTTGTAAAAAGATGGCAAGACCACACAATCTGCTTCTTGTATGAACGGGTAGACTTCTTTTTGCGCTCCTAAATAATCAATATCCCCATCAGCTAACCATTGGTCTAATTGTCTTTGCCCCACACTACCTTTGCTATCTTCGTCCAGTGGCCCTAGTATTCGAAATTGAGAGGTGGGATACATCTTTTTGAGTGTCTTGGCGGCGTTTACGTATTCTTTGACTCCCTTATCCCACAAAAGGCGAGCTATTAGAATAAATATTGTTTCGCTTTTACCCGTTCGCAAAGTCGTGTATTTATATCGATCCAAGTCGACGCCGGATCCGGGCAGTAGCTTCACTTGTTCCCGTGTTGCAATTTTCGATTTTATTATGATGGATTGATCACTTGTGTTTTGAACGAATACCGTCTTTGCTCTTAAAAGCGCTGCGCGATATATACATTTTATCATTATCTGGAACGGGCCTTTTCCGTTGAATGCGGGACCTAGCCCAGTTATATTCGGTATAAAGGGCGTATTATAGGCGCTGCATGCCAGGCCAATATATATATTGTTTTTGATTGTGTAGCTCAATACCACATTCGGCTTGATGGATCTGACCACCCTGAATATTTTGATGAGCACTTTAAGTTCAGCAATGGGAGATGTCCCGCTGCGGCTGATTTTTATTGGTACGTGTATACAGCCAAGTTTTTCTATGTCGCTGACATATTCATCTTGCGGGGACAAAACATAAACAGTACAACCTTCGTGGATTAGTCTTTTGATTAGACCCTCCCTAAAGTTTGCAATTTTAAATGTTGTATTTCCAGTGAGAACTACCTTCACGCTTATTGCACCTCTTCGGATTTCACGACTATATCGGGATTAGATTTTGATTTCGCTTCTAGACGCTATATTGCAACTTAGGCCGCTCGCTTTATATAGCATGCCGAACGTGATCCTCCGAAGCATCATATGGATGAGTTTCCGTGAATGCTTTTGGCGCATTTTGAGTTTTGCATGCGCGCCTACGACTTTAAAGTTTTGATGCAATGCTGTTCTTACTCTGATACCTCATTTATACAAGGTTGCTAGTGTACCTAGCACCACATGATCTGAAGTGATCATCCATTAGTTGAAGACGACTTTCATTTACAGTGCTTCTTGTGCTCGCGGGATACTACATTCTGCGGCTTGATGAAAGCAAGCTGTTATAAAAATAAATAATTATAAGGTGAATTTTAACTAATGGCGCTCAGTGAAAATTATATTTTCTTGAACGGATTAAGTAGCTTGGTGTGTATTTATATGGTTTCGCTGTTGGGTAAACGCGTATTTGATATAATTTATTCGGGCACCCCTTCAATACGCTGAGCCCCACTTGGAAATAAATGTTCAGGGCAGATTTGAAACCGCTAAATTCTACCATATGGCAAGGCCGAGCTAACAGTTCGCAATGACAGAATGGCGCAAACGTCTGGCTTTAACATGCCGCCCCAAACGCATCGTCATTCATGCTTTATCTTGAACCTATATTTATTGATGCTAGCTGAGAACAGCACTAGGAACATGAAGAATATTACATTAGACAATGACAACGTTGATGTGGAGAAAAACGACACCAATGCCGATATTGATAGCGTTGCTGCCGCACTTCGACCACCGCTGCGTATCATCTCATTTATGACCTTCACATAAACGAACGATATTAACATCATAAGAGGTACCCCACCCCAGACCAGCGTCGTAAGAAATACATTGTGTGGGTCATTGTATTCTTCGGAATACAACCCGAATGCCAAAGGACTTAGAGTGTTGTAGAATTGCTCCAAACTGATGTAACCAATTGGGAAATTATGTATATTGGATACAACTGTAAACACCATCGAGCTTCTGGCGAGGTTGCTGGCGGTCGCCTCGACTAAGCCATCGCCAAAAATAAAACTAAATCCGATACCAAACATACCTGCGATGTAAGCTAGAGGGAAGATCAAGAAAACAAATGGTCGCTTGGATATTCTAAACTGCGCATATTGAAGTGCAAAAATTATTAAAGCGACTTGGAGCGCCCGACTATTTAAAGCGTCTTGAACCATCCAGCCGGCGAGGAAAATAAAAGTGTATACAAAAAACCCATTCCTAACTCCCAAAATAGCAGGTAGTAAAGCTACAACGATAAAAGATCTGACCACTCCTTTGCCTTCGAGGCTTATGCCTGTGGTTAACAGGACGCCAAGCATTGAGATGCAAAGCAGGACAGGCGTAAGTCCTTTCATCTGAATATCTGTCAATATAACAAACGACATCGCCAATATTAAGACTTTTAGTACCATCTCCAAACGAAACCCAACTTGCCCTGCCAGCGGGAGGAAACTTACCATTAGAATTATTGCAAGTAATAGAAATGCGCGACTTCGACTCATCACCACGCTCATGACTCACTCCGTACAGATGGCGGACAGTAGACCTACCAAGTTAGGTTCATCATTTTAATCTTATAAGTTTCAGTTTTCTAGTGATCTTGCAAAACTCGCCTCACTGAAATCGCATTTCGTTTTTAAGCCCCGATCGGCGAAACTTTTCGGTTATTTAGCAAGCACATTCTTTCAGCACAACTGTACCGGCTTAGATCTTTCGAAGGCTGTAACTCTTGAGGTGATTGGAGCGTGATGAATAAGGAAGTGAACATGTACCTACCTTTATCGCGCGAGCCGGCCGTATAGAAATCTCCAGATAACTTGGTTCCGCAAAGATCTTGTTTGGTAGGCGGCAATGTTGATCGCCGTCAAGATCGGTGGCTTGGTTAATATGATTAGCGTACTAGGCCGAAAAACGGGGGATAGAGAAATTGTCAACTTTGGTGACAGCTATAGCAACGCTGGAAGCGGTGGGTTGAATTTATAATTTCCGCCCCTCCCGATTATTGAAGATATCGAGCCTCCAAAGGTAAGTTTCTATGTGGTTGGAAACCGATGAAGTGATTGTAGTTAGAGACAAGGGACCTCTATGGCGAACGTGAAGCGGCTTAGAGCGCTGCCATTTTGCGCATTTCCCTCGCAGTCGGTGATGAGTTGGTATACACTTTAGTCTGGTATCTCGACAATTATGACGGCGTGGTCCAGTGCCCAGGCCAAGGCAGCACCATCTACAAAAGCGGCGCCGCTTAGACGCTGCCCTCGCCCTGCTTAGTTCGCCAACTGTTTCAGATAGACGCCATAGGCAGTTTTGCGGAACAGATCGGCCCTCGCCAACAGCTGTTCGCGGTCGATCCAGCCGTTTTCAAATGCGATTTCTTCGGGGCAGCCGACCTGCTGGCCCTGACGCTCGGACAGGGTTCTGACGAAATTGCCGGCGTCCAGCAGGGACGCATGTGTGCCGGTATCGAGCCACGCATAACCACGGCCCATCTGCGCCACGTTCAGCGCGCCATCCGCCAGATAGCTTTCGAGCAGCGTGACAATTTCCAGCTCGCCGCGTGGGGAGGGGGTGACCTGACGGGCGCGTTCGGGCGCGCTGCTGTCGAGAAAATACAGCCCCGTCACAGCATAGCTCGACGGTGGGGTGTCGGGCTTTTCGATGATCTGTTTCACCGTGCCATCGGGGGCGAAATCCACCACGCCATAACGTTCGGGATCGGCCACGCGATAGCCGAATACCGTGCCGCCAGCTTCCTGTAGATCCGCAGTCTGCAGCGCATCGGGCAGGCCGTGGCCAAAAAAGATGTTGTCGCCCAGAACCATGGCAGACGGTGCGCCATCCAGGAACTTTTCTGCCAGAAGATAGGCCTGCGCCAGACCGTCCGGCGAGGGCTGTTCGATATATGTCAGGGACAGGCCCCACTGGCTGCCATCGCCAAGCGTGCGGATGAACTGCGCCTGATCCTGCGGCGTGGTGATGATGGCGATGTCACGGATGCCGGTCAGCATCAGCACCGACAGCGGATAATAGATCATCGGCTTGTCATAGACGGGCAAAAGCTGTTTCGAGACGCCCATCGTGATCGGATAAAGCCGTGTGCCGGATCCGCCAGCCAGAATGATCCCTTTGCGTTGCGTCATAGTCCAAGCTCTTTCAAAGTGGCGGCAAGACCCGCTTGCCAGTCGGGTTGTGTGATGCCGAAATCTGCTTTCAGTTTGGCGCAGTTCAGGCGTGAGTTCAGCGGTCGTGCTGCCGGCGTCGGATAGTCCGCGGTGGGAATGTCCGTGACCCTCACATGCCGTCCGGCCTGTCGAAAGATCTCGCGGGCGAAATCGGCCCAGCTGACCGCAGGCCCGCCGCTGTAATGATATGTGCCGCCGGCCTGTCCGGCCTGCATGGCGCGGGCGCATGTCAATAGCGTCGCGGCAATGTCGGCTGCAGGCGTCGGCCCGCCGATCTGGTCGCTGACAATGCTGAGCGCGTCACGGCTTTCGGACAGGCGCAGCATCGTTTTGACGAAATTGCCACCATGGGCGGAAAACACCCAGGACGTGCGCAGGATAAGCGCTTGGGCCCCGCTGGCCCGCACGGCGTCTTCGCCCGCCAGTTTACTGTGTCCGTAAACATTCAGCGGTCCCACAGGATCGGTCTCGCTGCGGGCCAAGCTGCCGCTACCGTCAAAAATATAATCGGTCGAGACATGCAGAAACGGAATGCCGCGCTCGGCACAGGTTCGCGCCATCTCGGCCGGTGCCTCGGAATTCAACTGTTGCGCCTCGGCGGTTTCCGTCTCGGCGCGGTCTACCGCAGTATATGCAGACGCATTAATTACCACATTAGGGCTGTGATCTGCGATTGCCTGTGCGGCTGCGCCGGGCTGCAAAAGATTTACTTGTGCCCGTCCCAAGCCGCGCAACGCGGGTGCCTTTCGCGCCAACTCCTGCGCTACCTGTCCATTGCGGCCAAAGATCAAAATCATACGCATCGCCCATCTATGTCACAGCGCAGTGGTTACAGCCTTTTGTTGTCAGTTGAAAGCGCACTGACATGCTGCGGTGTCTCCATCAACCGTGTTTCGCTTCTGATGGCGCTCAACTAAGTCAAAATTTCGCCATAGCTTTGTGGATTTAGAGTTTGAGGTTTGAATGAACACATTTGTGGCGGTTCTTGTTGATGGGGACAACATCAGCGGGAAGTATGCGGAAGAGATTCTGTCGATTGCGGCGCAATATGGCGTGCTGCAAGTCGTTCGAGTTTACTGTGACGTCCGCCGAAATGGCGAGTGGCATGATGCTATGGGGTACCGGATGCAGCATGCTGGTATTGGCAAGAACGCGGCAGATCTTTTGCTTGCTGTGGATGCGATGGAGCTTTCCTTGGCCAATGGAATCGGATGTTTCGTGATCGCGACGTCTGACGGGGATTTTTCACATGTGGCTACTCGTCTGCGAGAACGGCGCGGCAAGGTGATCGGCATCGGTGAGGCGAAGGCGCCTATGGGGTTTCGGGGGTGTTGTAGCGATTTCGTTGAAATTGGTGTGCGCACGCGGCAGGTGGTGCCAGAGGTCTCATCGTTTGCATCTGTGTTGGACAAAAGAATTCATGCCGTGATTTCTGAGCATAGCAAGAACGGTGGGGGGGGCGCCTTTGCGATCTCGGGTTACAGATGCATCGGCGTCACGGGGTGCGCATCAGCACGTATCCGGAGGGTTGGCGGGGATATTTGTGTGCGCGGCCGACGTTATATGACGTTGACCCCAGAGGTGCGGATGCGATAGTGCGCTACCTGCCGGAAGGCTTTTGACATGCGGCTTGAACGTTCGCTCCGAGGCGCTGGGGAGCGCTCCGAGGCGCTGGGGAGGTTCGGGCTCTTAGTCCTACCGGATGTCGTCAAATTCCCTTGAGTTGGGAAATTGTCTTCCCCAAGCCTTTTGAAGCCCTTCCCCTTGTAGGTGCTTAGGCTATGAGGCATTATCGAACTAGAAAACACATTATTTGCTATGCGCTTACTTGGTTTCGCTTTGAAAGATGCCGAGCTCCCTAACTGGTGCTCACTTCAGATTTGAAGGCTTCGCGAGGATAGCCCCCTTCTGGCTGGCATTTACTTGAATAAGAGTCACCCCATCTTCGGGGTGCTCTATTTTTCCGATTTCCTTGCGGATTATCCGACGGCGAGTTCATCGGCGGTTTTGCCATTTTCGATGGCTTCGATGAACCATTTTGGTTGGCGGCCACGCCCGGTCCAGGTGAGTTCTGGGTTTTCGGGGTGCTGGTATTTGGGTGCGCCTTTTGTTTTTGCGCCTTCGGTGAGTTCTGCGAGAGAGAAGCCCATATCCCGGGCGACGGCTTCAGCTGCTGCGCGGGCTTCAGCTTTGCGTCGTGTTTCAAAACTTTTGATGGCTTTGGAGACATCCTTTTCGAGCTGCTTTAGCTCGTCCAGGGACATGTTTTCGAGATCCGCCATTTTTTCCTCCGTGGAATTGTTTCGCCAATATGGAGGGTAAGTGCGATTTATCCAAGTAGGATAAATGTGATCATGGCGTGTTAATTGATTGATCTGTGCACTTTCAGTTGAGTTTATGTTTGCTTTCGAGCGGGCAGGGGGCGATCGGCGATCCATCAAAGCGCGCAGGCCTTTGCCGAGCTTGAGTGTCTTTTTGGGAGGCGGTGGGCTATGCGGCCGGGCACCATATCGGCGCGGCCGTACAGTTTTTGCCAATCAATCTGATCGCTTTATTGCGATCCGGCTCCGATTTTCGGGCGTTAGCTCGCCGCAGTAGCGGGCGCAGAAACCGGCATGCCGGCGTAGATTGTGGAGCCTACGCTGACTTGCATGCGGCCGTCGGGCAGAAGTTTTTCGAAGAGGCCTTGGACGGAGATGTGCTGGCCGATTTTAATGGTTTTGATCATTTGCGTGCCTCGAATGACGGTGGGAGGTGTCGGCACTTTGCCAGTGCTTCGTTAATGTTCGTGAGAGTGCTGCGTTGTTAGAAAGGATTGGGGAATTTGACAATCCCCGATTGTGCGCGGCGATCGCTTGAGTGCCGCTTTGTCGCGGGGTGGGGCTCGCGCCAAGGGTGCAGCCCGTCATCGTGCCGATCGTGGGGTGACTGACCTCAATGCTGTGGTGGCACCGAGCCTCGGCCTCTCGTAGCGGCGCAGGAAGGGGGCTGCGAAAGCCCGTGGCCCAACCCCTTCAATCTGAGACGCGGAGCCTCTAGCGGCCCCTGCGGCCCTCTCAGGCGCGCCTCGCTGCGGGGTCTTGCGGGAATGCGCGGTCGGGATGGCGCGCGGCGCAGCTCTGGAGGGAGGGTGGCTCCTCGCGGGATGACGCGTGATGCCTTGAGGCGAAAATCGCCACACGGGCGCGGAGAGGCTGTCTGTGGCGTCGTTTTGTGATTTTGGCACCCTCTGGCAGGAAAATTCACCTCCGCCTATCTGGCGGCCCTGTATGGCGCTCTGGCGCGCATTCTGAGGGTGGCTCGTCGGGGCGTTTGCACTTTGCGGCTTCGGGCACTTCACGGAGGCGACCCCCGCCAGAGGCCGGCGTTACACTTTTTGCCCATTATTTCAACGACTTGATGCTAGCTCCCAAGAGGCGTAACACTTTTCGGCGCGCCCGGTGTTACGCTTTTCTTGTTTTAAATCAATTAATTGGCGATCCGTAACAGCCGTAACGCCTCGGCGGCGGAAACTGTGTTTGTGTGTGTGCGTATGTGTGTATGTATATGTATATATCTATCTATATATCTGTTACAAATATAGATAAATACAATTATAGTAGACTTTTCAGAGACTTAGGGTGTAACAAGTCGGTGTTACAGGCCGTTACGCCTGTTACAACCTTGTTTTTGCTGGATTTTTATGTCCGGTGGATTTTGTAATTTTGGCGCGCTTTTCGACATTTTGCGCAATTTTGGCCAGATCCGTCCCCGGAAGGGCAGCGTAACCCTTTGTTTTTATGGCTGTAACAGCGCAGCGCTGTTTATCGGACTTTCGAGGTCGGATTTGGGGGCGCGCAACGCAGGATTTGGGCAGATCGGCGGGTCTCGGGCCGGAGTTTTCGACCTCGCGGGGGTGCGTTTCGGGGAGTGAAGGGGTGTCATGCGTTACGGCGGGGCCTTTGGGGGGCGTTGACCCTTGCCATGACGCGCTGTCATCCTGTCAGGCATGTGACGGGGATTGTGTGCCGCTGGACACACGCCGCGTGATCCGAGGGTGGCCGCACTGTCAATGACCGCAAGGGTCTGAGCCCTGTGGGCCTGACAGGGTCGTGAAGGCCGGTGCTGCGCATCGAGGGGTGGCGAAGAGCGGCTGCGGCCGCCAAGTGCGGTCAGTGTGGTGTCCAGTGCGACGGCGCGAGATGCGGGGGATGTCACGGGCCTGCGGGTGGTCGAAGGGGGTGTCGAGCGCTCGCGCGAGGCGGGTGCCGGATGTGTTGGGTGGCGTTGGCGGCAGCGCTGCGCCTGATAATTGGTATTATGTATTTGTGTTATATTATAACACTTTCTGCTTCCGCGCGTGCCATCTAGGAGGTTTTCAACGGCCGTTATACGGTGCATGTTGC
>NZ_JBLZNC010000014.1:0-44426 GCF_048553715.1 Sagittula sp. SSi028
GACCGTGAAATATGATAAGCGCCGGTACAAAAGGCGCAACAGGATCGAGATCATGTTCGGCAGGCCCAAGGACTGGCGGCGTGTCGCCACGCGCTACGACCGCTGCCCAAAAGGTCTTCCTCTCCGCCATCGCCCTCGCGGTAACCGTCATCTATAGGCTATGAGTCCTGACCCTACCACGTCGATGATGACGATAGTTGCGTGAAGGTTGGTTCTGCGCTGGCCGCAGAGGTCTCAAACAAGGATACGACAAAAAGCTTTAAGATCAGCAAAAATATACTTGAGAAGCTAACCAGTTACTTCATTGAGGCTGGATTTATGCGACCGCCCGGCGCAGAACAGCCCTTCACGGAACTTGCCAAGAGATTTGCTCGCAGGCAGATGGTCACGAAAAACCCATCGACTGGCTTTGAAATAATTAGTGGCGACGTAAAAGTAACAACTGCACCACAAAGAAATATAGACGATGAAATCCCTTTTTAAAGTCAGACATTCAGTCAGACAGGACGAGACTTTGCAAAGCCTTTTATCTGCGTATTGCTGGGGGTAGGGGTATGTAAACTTTGCAGGCGCGGCGAACGGCAGAAAAGTCTCGCAATGCCGACATCGAACGTATCAAAATGCTGCGCAACTGCTCCAATGACCGCTTCGGAGAAGCTGCGGCGCCGCGACGTTTGGTTGGATCAATATCCGCAATGGGCCGCTATTACTGCTGCGCGAAGATCTTTCTTTCGGCCATCGCCATTGCCGCGGTCATTATCTAGTGGTTGTGAACTCGGGCTTTATTCTTCTTGGGTGCTTATAAACATTCGGTCTTTTGCGGCGCCAATATGGTGGCGCATCGTCGCCTGGGCTACTTCTGGCTGCTGTAACCGAATTGCGTCGAGTATTGCGCGGTGTTCTGCAAGCACCACCTCTTGTCGGACAGGTGCGTCAAGCTGGGTCAAAGAGCGCGATAATTTTACCCCGTGGGCGATTTGCTCGCCCAAGGATTCAAGAACCATAGAAAAGAACGGGTTCTTGGCCGCACAGGCTATTGCCAGATGGAGGCGCAAATCCGCTTCAACGCCGGGGGCATTATTGTGATAAGTTTGCTCCATCTCTAGGTAGGCGGCATCTAGAGCGGCGAGATCGTCATCGTCGCGCCGTCGCGCCGCCCAAGCGGCTGCGGCACCTTCGACCTCTATACGGAATTCGTAGCACCGCTGAATATCCGAGACAGAATCCAAGGGTATGAAGCCTATCAATTCGCGATCCGGGCGGCGCAGCACATAGCTGCCAGATCCTCGTCGGGACTGTACGATGCCATCGTCACGCAAGCGGGAAAGTGCGCCCCGCACGACGGGCCGAGAAACACCAAAGGTTTCGGCCAGCATCTCCTCAGTGGGCAGCCTGCTATGTACCGGATACTCTTCTTCAAGAATCTTCGTCAGCAACTGATCATATACTTGATCTGCCAAAGAAGGTCGCCTTGCTTCTGCCAACGTGTTCTCCTTGCTCAAGAGCTAAGTCTCCGCTGTACCCCGTATAGACTGAGTTCCGCTGAATTACAGTAGCAGTGGTGGCAGGGCGAAAAAAACGCTGGGCGCCGCGAGTGTAAGCGGCGCCCCCAAAACGTGCTATTTCGCGGTTTCGACGACCGAGGGTTCTGCCGGTTTGCGAATGACCAGAAAGTAAACAAACACGAGCGTCAGCAGAACGAAGAAGAGACTATCACGATTGGTGAAGAAGGTTGTGGGGTCGCCGTTCGACAACGCAAGTGAGCGCCGGAAGAATTCTTCGAGATTTGGGCCAAGAATATAGCCCAGTAGCATCGTGATAACCGGAAATCCGTTGCGCCGCAGGTAGAAAGCCAACACCCCCATCCCCAAAGCCATGAACATCTGAAACGTCGAATATGTCGCCACGTAGCTTCCCACCACGGCCAGCAGCGCGATCACGGCATAAAGCACATCTTTGCGCACGGAAACGATCTTGATGAAGTAAGGCCCAATCAACCACAGTGTCAGCGGGATAAGCACCACGGCACTGAATAGAAGCGCGGCCAACATCGGAGCGATCAACCCAGCCTGACCCGCCATCAATTGTGGCCCGGGCTGGATACCGTTTATCACCAGAACCCCCAGCATGATTGCGGTGATCGGATCGCCAGGAATGCCGAAGGTCAGCATGGGTACCATGGCGCCGCCACAAACTGCATTGTTGGCACTCTCCGAGGCGGCGATACCTTTGGGATTGCCCTTGCCAAAGGTCTCCGGCTCCGTCGATGTACGCATGGCCTCGGTATAGGCAAGAAACGAACCCATTGATCCACCCGCCCCTGGTAATGTGCCGACAAAATAGCCGATAAGGCAGGATTTTAAATAGCAGCCGAGTCCAATTTTGCGGATATCCGAGAGGGGCGGCAGGAAATCACGGCGACGGATCTTGACCTTGTTTGCGGCCGCCGCAGCAGCGGCAATGTCCGTTCTTGTGCTGGCTTGGGTCAGAACTTCGGCAATGGCAAAGGTTCCGATAATGACGGGCATAAGGTCAATACCAGCGGTTAAGCTGGCAAACCCATATGTAAAGCGGGTGATCGGCTCCATCGCATCTAGGCCGACAGTTGCCAGCATCAGTCCAATACAGGCCGCAAGCCCTGCTTGGGGGATCCGGCCCCGCTGCGCAATCACCACGACGATCAATGCAAAAGCCAAAAGTGAAAACTTGCCCGTAGTTTTTACCAGAAGCGAGAGTTCGGCGACAAAAGGCGCGAGTGCAATTAACAGTAGCGCCCCTAAAGCGCCACCGATCATCGAGCCGAGCGCCGCATGGCCAAGCGCCAAGGCGCCTTTTCCTTTTAGCTGCAACGGGTAGCCGTCGAGGGCCGTCATCATTGAAGACGGTGCGCCGGGAATGTTGATCGTGGTGGCGGTAATCGACCCGCCTGTCATGCCAGCCATGTAAATACTGGCACAGGCCATCAGTGCGGTTTCGACGCTCAGCGTATACGTTAGCGGCAGCAACAGAGCCATTGCCAACGTCGCAGTCAGGCCCGGAATAGCGGCAAAAATGGTCCCGATTATAAAACCGGATACGACATAGATGAAGTTCACTGGATCAAACAGCAAAGAGAAGCTGTTAAAAACGAGGAAAATGAAATCCATATCTCACCCCCAAAGCGTCGGCAGACGCACCCCGAAAAGTTGTTGAAACAAGCCAAAGGCAATCGCGACAATGGCAGCAGATATGGCAAGCTTTAAGATCAGCTTTTCGAAAGATGAAAAGAGCAAAATCAGCGCAGTCACAAAAAGGAATGACGACAGAAAGTAGCCAAGTGGTTTAAACGCCACGATGTATAGAAAGATTGCCACGACCACCCAGATATGAGTAGTGGTGGACTTTTCGGTGCATGGCTCGTTCTGGGCATCATCTTCGGCCCGTAGGGCTTGCATGATCAGAAGACTACAAAAGAATATGGCCGCCGCGCCGACAAGGAGCGGAAAGAAAGCAGGCGTCAGCCCATCTTCGGTAATTGGCGCGCCGAGGCCAAGGGCCGTGACCAGATAACCAACCGATACTGCAAGCATGATATACAGAAACATTAGTTGCCTGTTAAAGAGCATCGTCTTCTCCGGGGATGTAAGTAAGTGGGCGACCAGCGGGTCGTGCTTTTGGGCGCGCCTTCCAGCCCGCCTGGGACCGCAAACTGGGGTTGTGGCACTCCGCAGTAGATCCGTGTTCACGGCGTTTTCGAGCTAATCCGAGATCATGTCTTCGGCTGATGGTGCCGAAGACATGAAAGATGAGGAGCTTACAATTCCAGTTCGTCCATCAAGGTGAACGTCTTGGTTTGCACCTCGTCAATCCAATCGAGAACCTCATCAGAGCCCAGCCAATCAGCCGTCACACCAATCTGCGCAAGCCAGTCTTGGAACTCCTTGCTGTCGTACGCAGCCCGGAAAGTACTTTCCAAGGTATCGATCGCCTCGTCTGGCGTATTGGCCGGAGCGGCCAGTACAATAAAGCTGCCGGTTTGCAGGTCGTGCCCTTTGGATTTCAATGTTGGTACGTCAGTGTACGTGGCATTCTGTACAGAAGTCAGCTCCACCACACCCTTAGCATCTCCAGAGGAAAGAAGGCCACTGAAGTCACCCAAGCTCGAAATGGCTGCATCCAGCTCGCCCGAGAGCAACGCTTCAGCTTCTGCGCTGGACGAACCTGCGTATGTGATGACGTTAAAATCCACGCCAAGCAGTTTTTCCAACTGCATCGCGGATAGGTAAGGGCCAGAACCTTTAGGGGCTACACCGAGCCGTACTTCGCCGGGGTTCTCCTTTGCACGCGCAATCAAGTCTTCATAGCTTTCAATGCCGGATTGTTTAGAAACAACAATTGCATCAGCCTCTGACGTGATACGGGCTATCGGCTTCATTTTATCAAGTGAATAGCCTGGCACCATTTCTCCGCGGGGCAGCGTAATCACGCTGTCATATGTTAAAACACCAACGGTATGACCGTCGGGACGGGCGCTGGTCATCTGGATCAAACCAGTCGCGGTGACGGCACCGGCGATATTCTCCACATAGATCGATTTTGGCAGATCTTGTTCAGCTATATTGCTGATTTTGCGCGAAATCGCGTCGGCGCCGCCACCCGCGGGCCAAGGCACGATCAAACGGATATCACGTGTGGGGAAATCTGCCGCCGCGACGGATGTCCCCAGAACCGCGATCCCAAGCGCCATTCCAAATGCAGATTTCAGACTTTTATAATACATTTTTCTTTTCCTCCTCCAAAGATATCGTGTGCCAAATGGCGTCCGGCGCCCGCTGAGCAGACCGCAAAAGCCGTGCATCAAAAGCTCGGTTATTTGTCGTTGCGGCCTGCGCAATTGGGCCAGATAAGCAGGCTGAAGAAGAGTGACCGCATTCAGCGTGACACGGCCGCAATCTTCACCAGCCCCTTTTCGTTACATTCGGAAATCGCATTCGCCACGTCTCCACTGCGGTAAATGCGAAACCTTCTCTCCCTGTTCGCCTCACCGAAAGGTCGCTTTAGAAAGGCGTTTGTCGGTTTAGCTAGGATCAGCCTATGCTCAGAAATTTTACAAATCAATACAAATTATCGAAATTTATAGCCTCAAAGTTGCGATTTAGGCGTAATTTGTAAAGCAAGTGGACATTTGCTCGGGTTGTATCCCTGAAAGCCGTCGCACGTCATCTTGGAAAAAGCGATACAGGAACCCGTGATGCATGGCCAATTAGGCCTGCCACTTTCCTCGCGGCAGGCCTGATGGCTCAATCTGCTGTCATCCTTCTAGCAGATCGTCGGGCAACAAGGCTTCCGGTAGATTTTGGTAGCAAACCGGACGCAGGAACCTGCGGATCGACAATGTGCCCACGGACGTGGCTCCGAAATTTGTGGATGCCGGATAAGGGCCGCCGTGAACCATCGTATCCGATACTTCCACCCCGGTCGGGAATCCATTGGCCAACACGCGTCCAGCCATCTGCTCTAGGATAGGCAAAAGCGTACGACCCAAATCGATGTCGTCATCGTCCATTTGCAGGGTTGCCGTGAGTTGACCTCTAAAGTCGGCTGCCACCGCTTGCATTTGTTCGGCGTCCTTTACGCGAACAACCAATCCCAGCGGGCCAAACACCTCCTCTGACAACTCAGCATTGGCCATCCAATTTTCGGCGGTAACGTCAAACAGGAAAGGCGCTGCAGAACGGCCTTCGCAGGTGCTGGTCAGCAGGCTTTTGACACCGGCCCCTTCGGACACGCGCTTTGCTCCGGCGCGATAGGCGTCTGCCATGCCGTCGGTCAGCATTGTCTGCGCAGCGACCGCTTTCAGAGCCTCGCTGGCGGCATTCACAAATGTATCTGCGTCAGGCCCATCTATCACGATAGCAATTCCGGGGTTGGTGCAGAACTGGCCCACTCCCATGGTCAGGCTTGCGGCCCAGCCTGTCCCCAGAGCTTCGCCCCGGGCGGCTGCTGCACTAGGTAGCACGAACATTGGATTAACACTGCCCAATTCGCCGAAAAACGGTATTGGCTCAGGGCGCCGTGCGCAAAGGTCAAAGAGCGCCCGACCGCCGCCGAGGCTCCCGGTGAAGCCCACGGCTTTGATTCGGGGATCAGTGACGAGCGCCTCGCCCACCGCGCGGCTCCCCCCTTGCACGAGGCTGAAGATTCCACCTTCCATGCCGCGCTTGGTCAAAGCGGCGACGATGGCATCGCCGACAATTTCACCGGTGCCGGGATGCGCACCATGACCTTTCACGACCACCGGGCATCCTGCCGCCAAGGCCGCCGCAGTGTCGCCCCCCGCTGTCGAGAAGGCGAGTGGAAAGTTTGACGCGCCAAAGACGGCAACCGGCCCGATGGGGCGTTGCATCATCCGCAAGTCCGGTCGCGGCAATGGCTGACGATCTGGCAAAGCAGCGTCGTAACGCCGGTCCAGGTAGGCACCATCGCGGATGTGGGCGGCGAACAGGCGCAATTGACCTGTCGTACGGCCGCGCTCACCCTCCAGCCGTGCCTCGGGCAAACCGGTTTCGGCGGTGCCAATCGCAGTAATGTCCGCCCCACGAGCATCGATCTCGTCTGCAATGGCCTCCAGCAATAGCGCCCGCTCCTCGCGGGATGTGGCCGCAAACCCGGTAGAAGCGGCTTGGGCTGAGGCACAGGCCTCTGCGATCAGAGCAGGGGAGCCGGCCGAGAAACTGTGCGCGGGGCCGGTGGCGGGCGTCGAGGAGAACTTTTCTTCGGCACCGACACGCTTGCCAGCAATCAGGTGGTCGCCATGGGGTTTATATGTCATGTTTATCGTCCTACCTTTTCGCGCCATGCATTGAATTTCACGATGCTCTCGTCATCAGTGCCGGGATACAGACCGATGATCCCCGCGCCGTTGTTGACCTGCTCAAGGACAAAATCCTCATAGGCTTCCATCTCGGTGCATTCGGTCGCAATCTCGTCGGCGAGATGTGCGGGAATGACCATGACCCCATCGCCATCCCCCAACATCACATCCCCGGGAAAGACGGCAGCGTCACCGCAGGAAATCGGTACGTTGATGTCGATCGCCTCATGCAAGGTCAGGTTCGTCGGCGCAGAAGGTCGCGCGAAATACGCGGGCATGTCTAGGCTGCCGATCCCCGCTGCGTCACGCACACCGCCATCCGAGACAACGCCGGCAGCGCCGCGCTGTTGCAGTCTGGTGATCAGGATCGAACCCGCAGTCGCCGCGCGGCAATCCTTACGGGCATCCATCACCAGTACATGCCCCTCGGGGCAGGTTTCGACCGCCACACGCTGTTTGTGGTCGCGATTCCGGAACACGGTGATCGGGTTGCGATCCTCACGCGCAGGGATGTAGCGCAAAGTAAACGCCGGGCCGACCATTGTCACCGGCTTGCGTTCAACCGGTGTGACTCCTTGTACGAATTGGTTGCGCAGCCCGCGCTTGTAGAGTGCTGTCGCCACTGAGGCGGTTGACACCTTGCGGAGCTTTGCCCGTGTTTCGTCAGACAGAATACATTGGTTCATTGTTTCTTCCTCATGTGTAGTGCCGAGCGCTCAAGGAAAGGCCTGCCTCGGCAAGCCTCCTCTCACCTTGGCAGCGACACCGCTCTGACCCGGGAACTTTACAAAGCGTTATACCGCTCGCCCGAAAGCCTTCACTGACGAGCTACAGGCTGCAGTCATATTTGTCAATATTTGTAATCAATATGTCATCTGGATGCGGAAATAGACGGGTGAAGGCGACATATGCTGCACTAATTTTTACAACACCTACCTACTCGGTTTCTGCGAACTCCTGCGCCCGAACGCTCTGGAAGATGCGTCATTTCGACACGATGGATGTAGTCGATACACGGCTTGGAAAGGCAAGTGGCTGCCTTTGCAGGTCGGAAGACGCGCCAATTCCGAGATAAATCTAGAACGTTGAGCCCGAGGACTTCCATGACCTAGAGAAGTTGGTCCCAAACGATTGCTTAGGCCTCGGCATCCTCCCGCTCAAGCAACTTGAAGGCCCTATCTGACCCGTTCCCAGAAGGACGCTTTTCGCGCATGGTCGGCTCGCAATCGCGCCATATAGTCGATATGCGACAGATGCGGGCCGTAGTCGGTGATAGTGTTGTCCGCAGCAGCGCAGCTTTGCAGGTGACGGGAGGCATGACCGTAGCGTCCTTTGCGCTGGCGGGTCAGGGCAAAGTCGATCATCGCGCGCCAGAGAAGGACGGCCTGCAGCGGGTGTTGCGGGGCAAGGGCTTCGGCCAGCGGGGTCAGGATCTCGTAGCTGTCGCCATCGATCTCGGCATGGCGGGTGCCGATCAGCTGCGCGGCGAGGGGCATGTCGCGGGTCGTGAGGCAATAGGAGAGCGCGTCTTCAATCGGCTCGTAAGCCAGCACGACTTGGCGGGCGGCGTCCTCGGCCTCGATGTCGTCAAAGTCGGGCAAAAGCTTCAGATGGTGGCGCAGGGCGTCTGGGCAGAGCCGTTTGGTGAACCGTTGCCACAGTGCCTGAAGCAGCGCGTGCTTTCGGCCCAAAGCGTCGAGGCAGGCGAAATGCACGTCGTCCAACTCGCGCGGATCGAGCCAGTCGCTGGTATAGTCCGCGATGGCTGTCTCGATCAGCATCAGGGCCTCCTCGGCGCGACCGGCCTCCAACAGGCGGGTCGCGGCGGCGGGGGCGATGGTGTGCAGGGTCAGCTGCTCGGGCGTGTATTGCGCCAGCCACGTGTCCACGTCGCCTTGCTGATCGGCCACGTCCTGCAGGATGATCTCCAGCGTGCGGTTGCGCCATTGCCGGGCGCGGGTCTCGCGCTCCGTCTTGTTCGAGATGTAGTCGTATTGCGCAAGATCAGCGGTGGTGAGCGGGGCGTCGCGGGCGGTCTCCGCGCGGGCCTTTAGCGTGGCGAGGCCGGTGGGTCCAAGCGCGGGGGCAAGGGCATGGATCACATTGTCAAAGGCGCCGTAGCCGTCCTCGGTCAGAGCGTCGAAGATGTCATCGGCCAAGCTTTCGGGGTTGGCGTCGAGCCTGTCCGCCAAGCGCCCGATGGCCTCCATCGCGCCGCGCATGGTGTCGCCAATCGTGCCCCAGCTGTCGTCAGTGCGCTCATAAATGCCCTCTGCCAGTTGCAGCTGGGACCAGAACAGCTCGAACGCCTTATCTGGCGCATCTGGCGCGATACGCGTCTCGATCAGCTGCACGAGGTTCGAGAGTTCCTGCCCGAGCTTCTTCTGAGACTTACGCGAGATGAAGGACCTGCCGCGACGGACCTGCGCAAAGCGTTTACGGACATCGGACGCCACCGCTTCCGGCCCCTGATCGGCGGCGAGCGCCATGCGCACACGCCGCTGGCGGGCGGCGTCCCCCTTGACCGCTTCGAGCAGCAGTTCTGCCAGCGTCTCGGCCCCGAGCGCGGTCAGGTTGGTCTTGTTGAGGGGCTTGCCTGCCATAATCTGCCTTTTACCTCCGGTGAGGTCACAAGATAGGCGACGCTCTGGGTAGCACAAGCAGGTGGTCGTATAAACTGAAATGCTTTGTTAACCGTGGCAAGAAAGGTCGCGCAATAAAGGCTGGGCTCGACTAGAAACTGGCCCGATCATCTGCGTTGTTTCAACTGGGCTTGGGAATCGCTTCGCAATCATTGCAGAAATTGAAGATATCTCCTGCACGGGTCAGCCAAATATCGTCGCGATGTTGGCAAATGTGCTGCAAAACGCGACGCAAAGCGCGAAGCCGGTAGGGCTGGCCCACGAGATACGGGTGGAGCGCAATACCCATGACCAGGGGCTGCGCCGCAGATTGCTCCAGCATCTCGTCAAAATTATCCTGAATAATCTTCGCAAAAGTATCTGCCCCGTCCTTGCGGCCAATAATGGACGGAATGTCATTGGCCTCCTGCGGATAAGGAATGGACAGAAGCGGGCCATTTGATGTTCGCATCCAGATCGGCTGATCGTCCATTGCCCAATTCAATGTGTAATCATAGCCCGCAGCCTTTAGAAGGTCTGGTGTGACTGGGCTTTCCGCTATCCAAGGCGAAAGCCAGCCACGTGGCTGAACGCCTTCAGCATGCCGCAGCACTTCAGTTGCCTCCTCGATCAGCCTTTTCTCTTCTGTTTCCGACAATGTACTCTGGCGCTCAGAATTGGTACGGCCATGACCGACGATCTCGTCTCCGCGCCTCCGATACGCCTCCATCAGTAATGGAGCATAGTCATACATTGCGGAGTTGGCGAGCACGCTGATCGGCAGTTCGAGCGCATCGAACATATCAAGCATTCGCCATGCACCCACCCGATTACCGTAGTCCCGCCAAGCATAGTTCAAGATATCTGGTTGGGGCCCGCCAGGCGCGAGCTCTGCTCCCAGTCCCTCGCCGAATGCAAAATGCTCAAGGTTTAGCCCGATATATACCGCCAACCGTTTCCCGCCGGGCCATTCATAATCGGGGCGTGCGGAAATTGCGCTATAGTCATAACGTCCATGACTTTTCAGGTGTGTCAAAGAGGGGCCTCCGCAAGACCGGCTTTGTCGAGAAGAATTTCAGCGCTGTCATTCCAGACCTGTGTGCTTTGGATCTTTCCGTTACGCACAACAAAAACGTCGATGTAGCGATTGGTCTCGAACGCGCTGCCGTCGAGCCACTCCCCGAATAAATAGCCGGTATTGTAAACATGCACATCATCGGTTTCCGGGTCGAGTGCCGCATCAGTGCGCAAAAACTTCTTTTTCACCCATTTGTATCGCTTGGCGTTAAAATCGGTGCAATCCGAGGGTTTGGAAAATTGCCGGCCACCGGTAAATATTATAGATAGCCCGTCAGAAACGTACTGGGCGGCGCCTTCTGGGTCCGGAACCATTGACCGCTCCAAGTAGGCTTCAACAATGGCTTTGGCGGCGGCTACGGGGTTGGTGGCGATATCCATTCATAACTTTCTTGCAGCGAGTTTAGGAACGCCACACATGCCATAAGTTCCATTTAAGGCGTGTGTGGGAGATGGTGTGACCAGATCAGTTCAGTGCAACGTCGAGCATCCGTTCGGAAACCGGCGGTAGAAATGAGCCGTCGAAAATTTCAGAAGCAGCAGGCGTCGCGTCCAGGCCGTAACCCTCAACAATGAGATCAATGGATCGGGCCAAACGCTCTTCCACGAGACCGCCAATCCCAGTCTCGGCAGTTTCGGGATGGTTCATCAATTTTGTCAAAGCAAATTCAAGACGGGCGCGTTCCAATTCGGCATTCACAAGATTGTCGAATGCGACAATAGATTCGACAGCCACATCCTGATCCTTGGTGATTTCCATTGTTGCTTTTGTGACGGCACGGACAAGCCCGGCGACGGCTTCGGGGTTTGCCTCTAACAACTCTTGCGACACCATCATCCCGTTTGAATAAAGATCCATGCCGTAGTCTTCGTAGTTCAACCAAGTGAAATCTTCTGCTGGGTCTTTGCGGTTGGCGATCAAGTTAAACCAGCTAGAGACAGTAAAGGTATAAGCACCATCAATATCCCCGCGAATTAGCATCGGCTCTTGCAGGTTCGGCGCGAGGGATTCGTAGGCCACAGTATCGGTATCAATGCCATTGAGCCGTGCAAATACAGGAAAGAGACGGGTCGTTGGCGTTCCCTGTGCGCCGCCCAACGTCAGGCCTTCAAGCTGTTTCGGCTCGGTGATGTCACTGTCCTTTGGCACTGCAATCGCAAACGGCGGTCGGTTCCACATCTGGAATACCATAACCGGCGCCTCACCGGGACGGGCAGACGCATTCTGAATGATCGCGTTGATATCGCCGAAACCCGCATCATATGCCCCGCCCATGATACGCGTAATCGTCGCGGCAGAGCCTTCGCCTTGGTCAATCGTCACATTCAGGCCCTCATCCTCAAAATAGCCCTTGTGCAGGGCCACCAGAAACGGCGCATCGGATCCTTGGGTTTTCCAGCCAAGGGTAAACTTGATGTCGGTCATTTCGGCAAAGGCCGGAACAGCACCGAGCACGATGCCGACAGCGGCAGCAATCATAGAATGTTTCATAGTTGTCATCCCTTGTTGGTGATCATTTATTGAATAGTGATAGACTTTTACTTCGGCGGACCGGCTCACGTGATCGCAATGTCGTTGCCACGTGTGGCCCATCCGGTGATGCGACGTTCGAGCAGCGAAAACAGCGCGTACAGAACAACCCCCATAATCGCGAGCAATATCAAACCGGCAAAGACCAACGTGACTTGGAAGTTCGAAGAGGCGGCCATCATCACGAATCCAATCCCCTTGTTGGATGCAACTGTCTCTGACAGCACCGCGCCGACAAAGGCCAAAGTGATCGCCACTTTCAGGGAGGCAAAGAAATATGGCATTGCGCGCGGCAGCCCCACGTTCCAGAGGATCTCTGTCTTGGAGGCACCCATCGTTTTAAGCACGTCTTCGAGCTCGGGTTCGGTGGTGGCAAGTCCGGTGGCAATATTCACCACGATCGGGAAAACGCAGATGACCATGGCCGTCAGGATTGCGGGCGTGGTGCCCGAGCCGAACCATAAAACAAAAATTGGCACGACGGCGACTTTTGGGATCGATGAGAAGCCGACTAGCAATGGGTAGGCCACTGCGTAAGCCACCTTGGACGTTCCGACGATTACTCCAAGTGTAACGCCAATGGTCACGCCGAGCACAAAACCGATCAGCGTCGAAGACAAAGTCTGTAAAATGTGCGGCCACAAAACTGGAAAGCGGTCGTACATCGTGACCAGAATTGCGGACGGTCGCGGCACAACAAGATCTGATACGTCGAGCATGATGCAGAGAATTTCCCACAAAAGGAAAAATCCGATGATAAGCGAGATCGAAAGAAGACGGATACGTACGCGGTCAGACATAAAGCGGCCCTCAGGAACTACGGACCTGTGCGATCATCTCGCGCAGACCTTGGGTCATTTCAACGAATTCGGGGCTGTAGATCATGCTGATGTCACGCGGGTAAGGCAGCGTAACCTGCTCGTCCGAAATCACCCTGCCTGGTCGCGCGCTCATCACGCAGATCCTGCTGGCGAGGAAACCGGCTTCGCGCAGATCATGCGTCACCAAAAGAACTGTCGGCGCTCGATTGATATAGAGATCCTGCATCGTTTGCCACAGCTCTTCGCGAGTGAACTGGTCTAGAGCGCCAAATGGCTCATCCAGAAGCAAAAGATCAGGTTCATGTATAAGCGCACGGCACAGGTTTGATCTCTGCAGCATACCACCGGACAACTGCCACGGATAGTGGTTGGCAAAGTCACTCAGTCCCACCTGCTTTAACAAGGTGTGAACGCGGTCCCGATAGGCACCTCGTTTGTCCTGCCGGAATGTGTGCTTGAACGGTTCAACGATCTTCAGCGGCATCATCACATTTTGCTCGATCGTCAACCAGGGAAGCATGGTCGGGTTCTGAAACGCCATGCCGATACGTAGCGCACGAACCGACGCCTCGCGCGCCCCAACCAGCACGTTCCCTGACGATGGACGGATCAAATTGCTGACCAGTTTCAGGATAGTCGACTTGCCACAGCCCGACGGCCCTACGAGAGCCAAAAACTCCCCTGTCTCCATTTTAAGCGATGTTGGGGACAGCGCTGTAACAGCCTTATCGCCGCTGCCAAAAACAACAGAGGCCTGCTCCAACGCAATAGCAGGGCGGGAATGGACAGGCGTTGGCTTGGCGTTGCGGGCGGCCTTCGCGGGAATGGTAGGTGTGATGTTCATGCGAAAAGCGTGCCTTACAAGCACGCAAAGGCGAAGAACATAAGTAAACGAACGTTGAATTAACTTTGTGACTGCATGATTTTTATGCTGCGGGTGCAGCAAACCCTGCCCATCGGGTCACTCTCGAAACAATTTGATGCGTTGGTGGAGGCTTCAACCACCGAAAAACCTTTACGATTCGCGATGGGCTACAGCAGCCGCGATCAATTCGACTACATGAGTACGCCGCGCCTTGCGCCAATCAGTTGATGACAGATCTGTTCCGAAGGTAGCCGAAAGTGTATGCATTGCATTGATATGATGCGCACTTAAAGCGACCATGCTGACGTACAACTGCATTGCATCAATCCCGGGCCTTATTTCACCTGCCCGCGCTCCGCGCTTAAGAACTCCGTCTAATTTCCTGATCAATGGGTTCGAAAGCTCACTAATTTCCGGCAATTGATGAACGAAACGCCCATCCAGCAAATTTTCACTTCGAGTGATCGATACGAATGCAGGGTTGCTGCTAAAGAAATCGAACGTAAACTCGGCAAGCTTTAGAACTGCATCGCAAGGCGACGAAGCCTCGAGATTCAGCTCATTTTCACGCGACCGAAGCTCGGCGTAGATGCTTCGTAAAGCTGCCAGATAAAGATCGTCTTTGCTGCCAAAATAATGGTATATCAATCTTGGGTTACAACCCGCACGCTGTGCGATCGCCTGAATCCTAGCACCGCCATAACCGTTTGCCGCAAACTCAGATAGAGCAGCCTCCAGGATTTCTCCCTTGGTCCGTTCCGGATCCCGTGATCGAGGTTCCTGTCGGTTGCTTGTGTTCCTGGCCATAGGCGCAGCGCTACCAGATCGACTGACCCTCGCCAAGCTGTGAATAGGCAAGCGGAAACTGAGTCCAACCCCAAACTGCACGCTAACTATGACAGCCAAAGGCATCCGCCGGCTTGTTTGTAACTGCTGGACAGGTGAGCGGTCGTACCCGAAGGTTTGGGGCGCAGGAAAACGGAAATTCGCCGTTTTCCCGCCTCTGTGCTGTCTCACAGCTGGAACAGGCCCAAGCCATTCACCACGTCGCGCTTTGTCTCCTCGGTGCGTTGCCGCGCCCGTTCCGTGCCATCTTTAATGACCTTAAGAACGTACGCCCGATCTTTGGAAAACGCCGCACGGCGCGCACGAATTGGGGCGATGAGATTCTGTAGGATCGTCTCCAGCCGCGCTTTGATCTTGCCATCACCAAGTCCGCCACGCTTGTATTGGGCTTTCAGTTCGGCAAGCTCATCTTGATCGGGATCGAAGGCGTCGAGATACGTGAAGACGACGTTGCCCTCGACGCGACCGGGGTCTTCCACACGCAAATGGTTCGGATCTGTGAACATCGCCCTGACAGCACTTCGGATTTCGTCGGGCGAGGCGGAGAGAGGAATGGCGTTGCCTCCGGATTTCGACATCTTGGCCTTGCCGTCAATACCGGGCAATCGGCCCGCCTTGGGTATGATCGCTTGGGCTTCGGGCAGAACGTCGTGGCCTGCGGTCGCATTGATGCGTCGCACGATCTCGTTGGTTTGCTCGATCAGCGGTGCTTGATCAGCCCCGACCGGCACAATCGTTGCTTTGAATGCCGTGATGTCCGCCGCTTGTGCCGCAGGATAACACAGGAATCCCGCAGGAATGTCGCGTCCGAAGCCGCGCGCGCGGATTTCATCCTTGATTGTCGGGTTCCGTTCCAGCCGCGCGACGGTCACAAAGTTCAGATAGAGCATCGTAAGCTCGGCCAGCGCCGGAAGATGCGATTGCACGCAGATCGTGCAGCGATCGGGATCGATCCCCACGGCCAGATAATCCAGCGCGACCTCTACCACGTTGCGCTGCACCTTCGCCGGGTCATGGGCGTTGTCGGTCAGGGCCTGGGTATCGGCCAGCAGCAGAAACTGCTCATGGCTGTCCTGAAAGCGCAGCCGGTTTGCGAGCGAGCCTGCATAGTGCCCGATGTGAAGCGGCCCTGTGGTGCGGTCGCCCGTCAAAATGGTTGGTTTGTTCATTTGTATCTTCCCATGAAACGAGAGGCGACGCATCGGGAAGCTCGGAAAACAAAAGGCCGCCCGTGCGGCGGCCTCGGAATACAATTGGTCATCCGGCCACCCAGTTAGGAGGCCAGCCACCAAGTCATTGCGATGAATACAACGTTTTCCATTCGGGCTGCGTACCTGTGGCAAGGTTGCACGTCAACAGAATGATGTGACGGGACGACGGCCAGCATGCGGGGTGTCTCGCTCCGGTTCATCTGAGATAAATGCTCCGGTATGACGCCGATTGGTTCCGGGAAGCGTTGAAAGACAAAGGGATACGCGCTTGCATCCCTGGCCGGAAACCGCGGAAGAAACCGGTAAAATTCCCCTCTCGGGCCATCACTGCGTGATGCTCTGTCGGGCGGTGGACGCCACGCATCTGAGTGTCCATCGCACGGCGTCCAGCCTGGGCGGAATGAAGGGGGGCGTGGACGGCTGTTTCACTGTCCGGGACTGCGCAGCAATGGCACGAAAGGGGGCCGTACCAAAGGCGGTATGAACACGAAGCTGCAAGCCGTCTGCGACAGCCAGGACCGGCTCATCGACCCGTTCCTATCGGACGAACCCGTCAGCGACTACATCGGGGCGCATGCGCTCGTTAGCGGGCTGCCCGACGTGGAATGGCTTCTCGGTAATTGCGGCTATGATGCTGGATAGTCCAGAGAAACCGTGCAGGACAAGAAGGTACGTCCTTGCATCCAAGGTCGGAAGAAACGGAAGACGCCCGTCCAGTACGACAAGCGGCGGTAAAAACGCCGCGATCGAACAAAGATCATGTTCGGAAGGCTCAAGAACTGGCGGCGCGGTGCAACGCGGTACGACCGATGCCCAAAAACTTTCGTCTCGGCGATCGCACTCGCCGCAACCGTCATCTTCTGGCTGTGAGTGGGAATGAGTTCTGAGTCTAGGTCTGTGCCTCTGAGGCTTTGCGCGTCAGGTGTTCAAGGAAATTTGGGTGCGTTTTGTACTACGGCAGCGCCCGTGAATTTGGCCCATCGCGGTCATCGGTCAGTGAATTATCTTTTGAGGAATGACTTCATACCTCAAAAGATAATTCTGGGTAACTGTAAATTTTCAGATACTTAGGGTGCGTCTTTCTGAGGGCGTGCCGCAGCCGCGCCAACATTCAGGGGTTTGCCTGCAGGCTGATATGCCAGATGCGGCCTATTTCGCACCCACGATGTGTCCCTTTTAGAGGATCGGTATCTGCGAGGTTGCGTTCATTGCGTAGGGCCAATCGGTTTCGTGCTCTCGCGTCCAGCGGGAGGCTTTTCCGTACCTGGTCGTCAGGCGCCCCAACTCCTGTCAACTGTTCGGTTTGACTGGAGTGAACGAAGTAGTCACGTGGCACGCAAAGAAGCCGCATACTGGGTGTTTGAGGTGCAGTTTCGGTGGGGCAGGGCGGCTTGCCTAGCAAATCTTAATTTTGCTAGGCAAGACTTCTGGGCGTTGGTCGGCTTGGCGAACTTGCCCTGCATTTTGATAGGGGCAGGGGCACTCCCGCCACTTGGGTTTGGCTACGTCGGCCGTTCACTAAGCGCGTCATCTCTGCACCGCAGCTGTGCCAAGTCCACATGTGATCATGGTGCAGCGTTTTCAAAGGGTGAAGGGTGGAAATGCGGGACCTTCCTGCCATTAGCTGCAACGGTTCGATCCGCGCCGCGCTTGCGAGGCGTTCTGCTGGAAGGGCGGAGAGCTGCCGTTCGCTGCGTCCTCCACGAACGGCAGCGATGCGCAGGAAACGGCGCGATGCCTGATGAACTGGTGTCTCATTGACACGCGTCTCAAGTCGTCGCTTCACAGGGGGCGATTGCCGTCTCAATGAAGGCACGGATGATGTGGAGGTGTGTTTTGTCCTTGGCATGAACCAGTTGCGTGGCATAGCGCTCTGGCATCTCCCTTATGGGGCTATGCGGCAGGCTGAGGCTGTGGTGGGCCGCACCATCCAGAAAGATACCCACGCCCACACCATGCAGAACGGCATCCTGCATGAGGGAAAACGTCGCGGTGCTGATCACCTTTGGCAGCGACAAGCCCAGCGATTGCAGTCGGTCGCTGACCAGCCGCCGGGTGAAAGACCCTTCCTCGGGGAGCAGCACCGTTTCGGCAGCCAGCTGGGACAAAGTGATCTCTTCGCGCTCAGACAGCGGATGCCCTTGGGGCAGATAGGCCATGTAAGGCACCCGCTCCATCTCGTGCTGGATGCAATCGCCCAGCCCCTTGGGTTCGGTCAGGAAGGCAATGTCGCATTGTCGGTCGCGCACAAGCCGCATGGAGGTCGTCCAGTCCCACAGGCGAAACGAGATCTGGACGCCGGGATAAAGCGCCTTGAACCGACCGATCGCCCCAAGCGCGGGTCGGGGCGAATTGGCGATGATCGACAGGTGCCCCTCGTCGAGGCGGCTAAGCCCGGAAATCCGTTCATCGACTGCGGTTGCCAGTGTCAGCAAGGGTTCTGCAAGATCGAACAGCTCTTGTCCCGTGGCCGTCAGCCGCAGCCCTTCGCGTTCGCGGATCAGAAGCGTCTGGCCGATGTCGGCCTCCAGCCGGGCCACCTGCTGCGAGACGGCCGATTGCGACACCCCCAGACGCTGCGCGGCGCGGGAAAAACTGCCCTCGCGGGCGGCATGGGCGAAAGGAATCAGTCGGGGCAGGTGCTGGCTCATGCGCCGCACTCTCGCAGCCATTAGCCTCACTTATATGACGTCACGAAACTGCCAATGGCGCTGAGGCAGGGTGCCCGCAACGACGCGACAGGGATTCGGAGGCGGATCATGCAGGGCTTGCAATTGCAGGGCATCACCAAGCGCTTTGGCGAGACCGAGGTGCTGAAACGCATCGATCTGGATATTCGCGGTGGCGAGTTCCTGACGCTGGTCGGGCCGTCGGGTTGCGGCAAGTCCACGCTGCTGCGCATCATTGCCGGGCTGGAGGCGCCCGACGCCGGACAGATCCGGCTGGGCGACCGCGACGTGACTGGCTTGCGCGCGGCCGAGCGTGACCTTGCCATGGTGTTCCAGAGCTACGCGCTTTACCCGCATCTGACAGTGGCGGAAAATATGCTGACACCCTTGAAGCTGCGCAGCCTTGGCCGTGCCGCACGGCTGCCCGTCATTGGCCCGATGCTGTCGCGACAGGACCGCGCGGCGTTGATGGACCGGGTGCGTACGGTGGCCGAAGTGCTGAAGATCACGCCGCTGCTGGACCGCAAGCCGGGGCAATTGTCCGGCGGTCAGCGGCAACGCGTGGCGCTGGGGCGGGCCATGGTGCGCGAACCGGCGGCCTTCCTGATGGACGAGCCGCTGTCGAACCTTGACGCAGCCCTGCGGGTCCACATGCGGGCGGAACTGTCCGGTCTGCATCGCCAGTTGCAGCGCACCTTCATCTACGTGACCCACGATCAGGCGGAGGCGCTGACCATGTCCGACCGCATGGCGGTGATGATGGGGGGCGAGATCCTGCAACTGGGCACGCCCGCCGCGATTTACGATGATCCCGACGATCTTCGGGTGGCGCAATTCGTGGGCTCTCCGGGCATCAACCTGCTGCTGGGAGAGGTGGATGGCGCGGGCCGTGTGACCTGTTCCGGCCAGCCGCTGATGCGCGCGTTGCATGGCGCCACACCCGGGCCGGTGACCGTAGGGCTGCGCCCCGAGCACCTGTCCCTTGTCCCAGCCAGCGCCGACACGCTGCCCGGCACCGTCACCTTTGCCGAGAACCTTGGGGCGGACACCTATCTGCATGTGGCGGTGGAGGATGGCGCGCACCGCGTGCAATTGCGCGTCGACAGCCATGTGGCGGCAGCGCTGCCGCCCGGCGCGCAGGTCCACCTGCGCCAGCACCGCGGCGAGGCGCTGGTCTTTGACGCCGCTGGCCGCCGCCTGCGCTTTGCCGAGGCCCCGGCCCGCCAGCCGGAGATCGCCTGATGCGCCCCCCCACCCAAAGCCGCGCGCACCTGTGGTTCATCGCGCCCGCGCTGATCCTGATGGCGCTGGTGCTGATCCTGCCCATCGGGGTCGCGGGCCTCATGAGCTTTACCGATTATTCACTGGGCAACGACGGGGCGCGCTTCGTCGGGCTGAAGAACTACGAGGACATCTTCTCCCGGTCGACCTATGCCAAGATGTTCGGCGCGACCCTACGCTATGTCGTCGTGACCGTGCCGCTGTCGGTGGCCTTGGGCCTAGGCGCGGCGCTGCTGGTGAACTCGGTCACGCGCTTTTCCAACGTCTACCGGACGATCTATTTCCTTCCCGTGATGGCCGCGCTGATCGCCATGGCCATCGTCTGGGAATTCACCCTGCATCCGCAGATCGGACTGGTGAACACCACGTTGAGCCGCGGCTGCGGCACGGTGCTGGAGCTTTGGGGCTGGTACGCGCGCGGCTGTGCCGATGGTTTTCCGCTGTGGCTTGGGGATCGCGATACCGCGATCTGGACGCTGTGCTTTATCGGCATCTGGCAGGGCTTCGGCTTTAACATGGTGCTGTATCTTGCCGGTTTGACGGGCATCCCGCGTGACCTGTACCACGCCGCCGAGATGGACGGCGCAAAATCGGGTTGGGATCGGTTCCGGCTGGTGACATGGCCGATGCTGGGGCCAACCACCGTCTTCGTCGTGACGATCAGCGTCATCCGGTCTTTCCAGGTCTTTGACACGGTGGAGGCCCTGACCCGCGGCGGCCCGGCCAAATCCACCTACGTCATGATGTACGCCATCTTCGAGAAGGCGGTGAAACAGAACCTCATGGGGCTGGGTGCGGCGATCACCGTGATCTTCCTTGTCTTCGTCATGGTGCTGACGCTGGCGCAACGCTGGCTCGTGGAACGGAGGACGCATTATGTCTGACGCAACCCTCACCGCTTCGGCAGAGCACACTACGCTGCGCTTTGACTGGATCGAGACCCTGAAGCACGTGGTGCTGATCCTTGGCGCGGTGATCGTGCTGCTGCCTTTCTACGTGATGGTCAGCTACTCGTTCAAATCGCAGGCCGAGATCGAAGGCCGCCTGCCCACCGGCTTTTTCGGCGCGCAAGAGCTGATGCTGGATCACCGCTGCGCCGTGCGCGCAGCGCCTGACCGCGACGACATTGCCGCCGCCGCGCAGCGGTTTCCGGGCGCGTCAGAGCGCGAGATTGCCACGGCCCTGACCCAAGAGGCCGAAGCCGGCTGCATGGAGCGGCCCGTGATCTACAACTATACCACCGCCTTCACCGAAGCGCCGCTGCTGCGCTACCTGTTGAATGGCGTGATCGTGACGGTGAGCATCTTCCTCATTCAGGTGCTGGTCGCGCTGCCCTGCGCCTATGCGCTGGCAAAGCTCAGGTTCTGGGGGCGCGAGGCTGTCTTTGGCCTTGTGCTGTTCTGCCTGCTGATCCCGGTCCATGCCATCGCGCTGCCGCTCTATGTCGGGCTGTCGAAGCTGGGGCTGACCAACAGCTATTCCGCGCTGGTGATCCCCTGGACGATCTCGGTCTTTGGCATCTTCCTGATGCGGCAGTTCTTCATGACCGTGCCGGACGACCTGATCGACGCCGCCCGCATGGACGGGATGAGCGAATATGCCATCGTCTGGCAGGTCATGCTGCCCACTGCCGTTCCTGCCCTGCTGGCCTTTGGGATCTTCTCGGTGGTGGCGCATTGGAACGACTACTTCTGGCCGCGCATCGTCATCACCGGTGACCGTAGCCTGTTCACGCCGCCGCTGGGCATCCGCGAGTTTCGCGCCGATCTGGATGGCTCGCTTTATGGGCCGATGATGGCCACCGCCTGCGTGATCGTGACCCCGCTGATCGTGGCCTTCCTCGTGGCGCAGCGGCGCTTCATCGAGGGGATCACCCTGTCGGGCATGAAATAGCGGGATGCCCGTGAGGGCACCCCGCACACCGAAATCCCTGCAACTGGGATCAACACGGGACCGAACAATCGCCAAACCACCCGGTCCCCGGCATTGGAGGAAGATATGCTGCAAAAGACCCTGACCGCAATGGCGCTCGCGCTCTCCGCGACCGCTGCCGCCGCCCAAGAGCAGGTCGAGATCGACTTTGCTTACCCCTATTCGTCGCTGTTCGACGTGACCTATGAAAAGATCATGCCGCTGTTCAATGCGGCGCATCCGAACATCAAGGTCAACATCCGCGCCGCTTACGAGAACTACGAGGACGGCACCAACACCATTCTGCGCGAGGCCACCGGCGGCGATCTGCCGGACGTGACCATGCAGGGTCTGAACCGTCAGGCGATCCTCGTGGAAAAGGGCATCGCCAAGTCTCTGGAGCCCTTCATCGCGCAGGAAGCCGATTTCTCGAAGGACGGCTACAATCAGGCGATGCTGTCGCTGGCGACCTTTGATGACGCGGTCTACGGCCTGCCGTTCTCGGTCTCGCTGCCGGTGGGCTATTACAACATGGACCTGATGGCCAAGGCGGGCATCACCTCGGAGGATCAGCTGCCCAAGACGTGGGACGAGGTCGCCTCTGTCTGTGAGACGCTGATCGCCGAGGGCGTCGAGGTGCCGATGTTCTGGGGCTGGAACATCACCGGAAACTGGTTCCTTCAGGCGCTGATGTGGAGCCAAGGCCAGCCGCTGATGGAGGGCAACGATTTCATGCTCGACACGCCCGAGGGACTGAAGGCGCTCCAGACCATGGACATGCTCTTTGACCGCTGCCAGATGCCGAACTATTCGACCACCGATGGTCAGGCGGCCTTTACCTCGGGCAATGCGGCGATGATGTTCTGGTCGACTTCTGCCGTGGGCTCGGTCGAGCGTGGCAAGGCCGATTTCACCTTTGCCACCCATGAATACCCCGGCATCGACGGCGCGCCGCAGGGCCTGCCCGCTGGCGGCAACGCGGCGCTGCTGACCTCCACCTCCGACGATCCGGCAGTGCTGGAGGCCTCCTGGGCCTGGCTGACCTTCATCACCTCCGGCGAAGGCGCGGCCGAAGTGGCGCGCACCACCGGCTACATGCCGCCGAACTCCGCCGCCAACGAGATCATCCTCGCGGACTTCTACGAGGCGAACCCGACCAAGGCGACCGCCGTGCGCCAGATCGACCTGCTGTCCGACTGGCAGGCCTACCCGGGCGACAATGGCCTCGCGATCACGCAGGTCATCTATGACGCCATCGAAGGCATCGTGACCGGCGAATACGACGACATGGAAGAGCTTCAGATCGAGCTGACCGAAGAGGTCCGGGACCTGCTGCCGGGCGACAACTCCTAAGCCATTTCAGGCCCCCGGCGCCTTTGTGCCGGGGGTCTTTTCATATCCAGATTCCAGACCGGAGGACGCGCATGAAGCTCATCCAGATCACCGACATCCACCTGACCACTCCCGGCGACACCATTGGCGGGCGTGATCCGAATGCCAATTTCGAACGCGCCCTGACCCATGCGCTGGACCATCACCCGGACGCCGAGGCGATCATCGTCACCGGGGACCTGTCCGATTGGGGCGAGGCCGAGGATTATGCCCGCCTGCGCACCCGCCTGAGCGACGTCGAGGTGCCCGTGCATCTGTGCATCGGCAACCACGATGACCGCGAGACCTTTCTCGCGACCTTCCCAGAGCTGCGCGACGATGCGGGCTTTGTTCAAAAGGTGGTGCCGCTGTCCGTGGGCAACGCGGTGTTGCTGGACACTTGGGAGTCCGGGACGCACGCGGGGTCATATTGCGACGCGCGTGCGGCTTGGCTGGACCGCACGTTGGCCGCGTTGGACGGCCCGGTCTGGCTGTTCCTGCATCACAATCCGGTGCCCATGGGCATGGCGGCGATGGATCAGATCATGCTTCTGGATGCCGACCGGCTGGGGGGCGTTCTGGAACGTCATCGCGAGAAGATCGCGCATATCTTTCACGGGCATTGCCACCTGCCGCTGTCGGGGCAGTTCCGCGGCATCCCCTTTAGCGCGCCGCGTGGCACCAATCACGCCGGTTGGCCAGATTTCGGTGACACGCAGGTGCTGGCAGGCTGTGACCTGCCCGAAGCCTATGCCGTCATTCAGGCCCACCGCCCCGGCGACTTGATGATCCACATGGTGGAATACGGCTACGCGGGCGAAATCCGCCGCGAAGGATCGCCCGACAAAGCAGAGTGGGACCGCCTGACAATGGTGCGCTAAGCCATCCAGGGCTGGCCTCAGCAGGCCAGTCCAAGCCCCTTCAGATAGGCAAAGCCCTGTGGGATCGTCGCTTTGTCCCGCAGTTCCAGAACCAGATGGGGCGCTCCTGCGGCCTCTGACAAGGCACGAAAGACCGCGGCCCATTCGATCTCGCCTTCGCCCGGGGCCCAGTGCCGATCCGCGTGACCATCCACGTCCTGCAGATGCACATGTTTCAACTGCGCGCCCGCGTCGCGGACAAAGTAATCCACCGGCGGCGCGCCCGACATACGCCGCGCCAGTTGTGCGTGGCCGGTGTCGAGCGACAGGGCAATGGCGCTTGATCCAAAGCTGTCCACCAGCGCGCGCCGGGTCGCGGGCTCGCAGTCCTCGATGTTCTCGATCACCAGCGTGATGCCCTTGGCCCGCGCCGAGGCCACCACCGGGCCAAGCACCTCATGCACCCGCGCCTGCTTCTTTTCCATGTAGTCCGGCCAGTTCCACAAGTTATTGCGCGACCACGCGGTGTAGGGCGAATGCAGGACCATCTGCCGCGCGCCGATGCGATCGGCGGCCTCCAGCGCCTTCAGGAACCGCGCGGTGATCAGCGGGCGCAGTTCCGGGTCCTTGTTGTCGATGTCGAGCCCTTCGAACGGTCCATGAATGCCAAGCCGCCCACTGTGCCCGTCCAGCGCCGCCTGAGCCGCCGCCACCCGGTCGTCCAACTCGGTGATCAGGGAGGCCAGCGTCATGAAATCCTGTATCTCGATGTCGCGGGCATCGTCGAACAGCCAGTCACGATGCGCGGCAATCTCCGACGCGTGCAGCGCTGCGCCGATTTTCAAAGGGGTCATGCGTAAGCCTCCTCTTTCAGGGTGATCCGTCCGGCGGGCTGACCGCGATAGGCGGCGCGCCCTGCCACCCAAGTGCCGGTGATGGCCGGGGCGTGACCGTCGGGCCAATCCACCAGCACCAGATCGGCGCGCTGGCCGATGGCGATTTCACCCCGATCCGTCAGTCCCATGGCCCGCGCCGCCCCGCCAGAGACCAGCCGCCACAGCGTCAATCGATCCGCGCGCCGCTCGTGATCCAGCCGGGCCACCGCCGCCAGCATCGCCGGGTAGAAGTAATCGGAGGCCAGCGCATCACACAGCCCGGCCTCCACCATGTCGCCCGCCGAAAGCGAGCCGATATGGCTGCCGCCGCGCGCCGCGTTGGGCGCGCCAAAGATGATGGCATCGCCCGCCAGCCGCGCGGCCTCGGCTGCGGCCAGCACCATGGGGAATTCGGCCACTGTTGCGCCATGGCCGCGGAACCAGCCGCGCGTCTCGGGCGTGGTGTCATCGTGGCTGAGCATCGCCGCACCGGCCTTGCGCCCCATCTCTGCCACGCGGGCGATCGTCGCGGGCACCTCGCCGCGCCGCTCCCAGACCCCGGCCAGCAGCGCGACGTAATCGTCCTTGGACAGTCCAGCGCGCTGCGCGTGTTTTGCCGTGCGCTTCTTCATACGCTCGTCGTCCAGCGCCGCGATGCTGAAATCCGGCGACAGCTCAAACCCGCGCTCCTGCACCGGCACGTCATAGGCGCGCATGGTCATGGAGGTATGGTCGTTGAAAGCAATCGATGGCTTGAGGGGCCCGGCGAGGGTCTCTGCCAGCAGCTCCAGCGCCTCGAAGGCAAAGGTTTCCCACCGCAGTTGCACGCGGTTTTCCACCAGCAGGCGCGGGGCCTGCGCGTTGAACATGCGGATCAGGTCGCGCCCGCGGTCTACCGACCGCAAGCCCGGCTCCCAGCTGAGCGTCACCGCGTGGTAAGCCGTGGAAATCCCGTTGGCGGCAAGCTGGCGGTCGGTGTCGATCACTGCGGCCTCCAGAGGAAAATACACCCCGGGACGGGGCATCACCTGCCGCTCGAAGGCATCGCCATGCACGTCGACCAGCGCCGGGGCCAGAATGCGCCCGCGCGCGTCGATGCGGGTGCCCTGCGCCGGGCCACCGATCTCGACGATCTTGCCGTCGCTCACTGTGACAGTGGTTTCGACGATAGTGTCGGGCAGGTAGACCTGCGCGCCCTCAAAAGTGATCATGCTGCGCCTCCCAGCGGGTTCCTGTCTGCACACCGGGCCTGCCGCGCGGCCCGGAAAGTGTCGGTCTTCATCGCTGCTCTCCGATGATCTTGCGGCGGGCGAGGCCGGACAATTGTTCGATCAGGATCACCACTACGGCGATCATCAGGATGACGGTCAGCGCCGTCGGATAATCAAAAAGGTCAAAACCCACCTTCAGCTCGATCCCGATCCCGCCCGCGCCCACAAGGCCAAGGATCGTGGAAGAGCGCACGGCCTTCTCCAAAGCGAACAGCCCGGTGGAGACAAAGGCGGGCAAGGCGGCGGGGATCGTGGCGCAGGCCACAACGTCGATGCGGCGCGCGCCGGTGGCGGTCAGCGCCTCGGCGGGGCCCTTGTCGGCGGCCTCCATGTCATCGGCGAAGAAGCGACCGCAGAATCCCACGGTGTCCACGAGGATCGCCAGCATCCCGGCAAAGGGGCCAAGCCCCACAGCCACCACGAAGACCAGCGCCCAGGCGATTTCCGGCACCGCACGCAGAAAGCTCAGCCCCATGCGGACGGCCTGATTGACCCACGGCCCGGCGATCAGCCCTCGCGTCGCCAGCACCGCCACGGGGACGGAGATGATGACCCCCAGCACCGCGCCCGCGATGGCGATTTGCAGGGTCTCGACCATCTTCCAACCCAGGCGCGTCAGCGCATCGGGCGACAGGTTCGGCGGGAAGGCACGGCCCAGAAAATCGGCAAAGCGAGGTGGGGAGGACATCACCTTGTCGACGGAGAACCCCGCCGCGGCAAGGCACCAGAAGATCAGCGCCAGCCCAAGCACATAGCCGACAAAGGCCAACGCGGGCGGGCGGTCGAACCGCGTCGGAAGCGTTGCATCAGTCATAAAGCCCCCTCAGGTCTTCGGCTGTCAGGCTGGCGGCGGTGGCGTCGAGCCGCATAGACCCACCCGCCAGACCCAGCACCCGGTCGCCGTAGCGCAGAGCGTGATCCACGTTGTGCGAGGTGAAGACGACAGTCACGTGACGTTCCCGCGCGAGGTCCATGAAGAGCTCCATCACGTCCTCTCCGGCCTGCGGATCCAGTGAGGCGCAGGGCTCATCGGCAAAAAGCACCTCCGGCTGGCTGACGATGGCGCGCGCGATGGCCACGCGCTGCGATTGACCGCCGGACAGCCGGTCGGCACGACGCTGCGCCAGATGCGCAAGGCCGACACGCTCCAACGCCTCAAGCGCCGCGCGGCGCGAGGCGTCGGGAGCCAGCGCCTGGCTCCAGTGCCGCATCCCTGCGCGCTGCCCCAACAGCCCGTGGATGACATTCGACAGCACCGACAGACACGGCACCAGATTGTGTTTCTGCGCGACAAAGCCTACGCGCGACCGCAGAACCCGCGCTGCCGCGCCGCCCTGCGCGATGTCCTCTCCCAGAAGCGTCACCGCACCTTCGGTGGCGGGGATCACCCCCATGATGCAACGCAGCAGCGTCGACTTGCCGACGCCATTCGCGCCGACCAGCGCCACCGCCTCGGACCGCGCCAGCCGAAAGCTCACGTCCGAGAAGATCCGCGTCTGGCCAAAGCATTTGCCCAGACCGCGCGCCGCGATGTCGACACGCGGAACCGGAGCGCCTAAAGGTGCCCCGGTGGTCTCCGGCCGCGCAGGACGCGCGACCGGACGGTCTAGGACGAGATCACTCACCGATGAAATCGTCGAACTGCGGGTAGCCCGCGTTGCGATACATGGCGCGCACATAGTCATAGGCGCTGTCGTCGATGGCGACGAGATCCATGCCGATGTACTTGTCGTTCTCGGCATGTGCGGTGATGCCCGCGATGATCGCCTGCTTGTTGTCGAGGATCGCAGTCTTTACCGCCTCGGCGGCCTCCGCGGGCACATGCGCGCCGACCATGATCATGTCGTTGGGCAGGTCGCCCGAGCGCGCGATCATCTTGAAGAACCCGTAGGGCAGATCCTCTTCCTTGGCGCGGATGCTCATGAAAGACCCCGCGTTCATGCCGATGGCATCCAAGTCACCGTTCTTCAGCGCTTCGACGGCGATGTTCTTGGCGGTGTGGGTCTTGTCCAGATCGTTGACCGGATCGACGCCATGATCGGCCAGCGCCTGCATCGGGCACAGCATGTTGGAGGTGGAGCCGATGTCGCCAAAAGCCACCTTCTTGCCCACCAGATCTGCTGGCACGTTCAGGCCGCTGTCGGCGCGCACGATGATGGCACAATGGTAATCCGGGCGGCCCAGACCCACCAGCGAGGTTGCCTGCGTCAGCTTGTTGATGACGACATATTCCGCCGGACCGGAGACGACGAAGTCGACGGTCTTGCCGCGCAGCGCCTCGGCGGCGGCGGTGCGGGAGTTCACCGGGAAGAATTCGAACGTGTCGCCGGTGGCCTCTTCGAGCGCGGTCTTGAACGGACCCCATTCGGTTTGCAGGCGCTCCATGCCTTCGACGTCGGTGACGGCGAGCTTCCAGGTCTCTGCCAGCGTGGCGGTTGCGGAAAGGGCAGCGAGGCTTGCGCCCAGCACGAGGGATTTGAATGTCATGTCAGCCTCCGGGCCGTTTGGGTGAAATTCATCCGGATGAATAAACGGCGGCGTAACGGCTGTGCGACGGAGGCGTGACGGATTTGCGAAAACGGCCGAGCGGCGGAATGTCATGAATTCTCAGTGCAACCGTCACCGATCCGTCATATGCGGCGGGTAGCCAAAATTCATTCGGATGATTGTGATATGACCAGAGAACGCTGGCGCGAGATCCGCGCCCTGATTGAACAGGACATCATGGACGGCGTGATGGAACCGGGAACGAAATTGCCGACAGAGCCGGAGCTGGTGAACCTTTACGGGGCGGGCCGCCATTCCGTGCGCCGCGCCGTGACAGAGCTGGCCAAGGCGGGCTATCTGAGCGTCGAACAGGGGCGCGGCACCTTTGTGCAGGCGCGGCCCATGATCGACTACGCCATCGGCAAGCGCACCCGCCTGCGGCGCAACCTCGATCCCAAGGGCATCGAGGTGACAGGCGAAACCCTAGGTTTTGACCGCATTCCCGCGCCGCGCCGCGTGGCGGAGCTGCTGCGGATCGCGCCTGACGCCGAGGTGATCGCCACCCGGCGCCGCTCGCTGGCGGATGGTCTGCCGGTGAACATCGGCACGATCTACCACGATGCGACACGTTTCCCGGATTTCGCGGAACGGCGCGCGGCGATGGGGTCGACGACCTCGGTCTATCGCTCTTACGGGATCGACGATTACCTGCGCGGCGGCACCCAGATCCACGCCCGCCCCGCGCAGGGCGACGAGCCGCAGCGCCTGCACCAGCACCCGGATATGCCGGTCATGGTGGTGCGCGCGGTGGACACGCTGCTCGACGGCACGCCCATCGCCACCTCCAAGGTGATCTGGTCGGCGGCGCGGGTGAAATTCACGGTTCCCACCGGAGAGGATTGATGGACGACCCACAGGCCCCCGCACAGACACTGCCCGACCACACGCACGAAGAGATGCTGGGCATCCTCGCACGTTCTGATGCTGCGCAGCTGAAGGCCTTTGCCGAGCCGCTGATCGAGACGCTTGGCGCGCTGGAGGTGCTGGAAAACCGCACCGGGCTGGTGATGCTGCCGATGCGCGACACGGCGCAGGGCACGCATTTCCACCTGGGCGAGGTGCTGGTGAGCGAAGCGCGGATCAGCGCTGGTGGGCAAGAGGGCTACGGGATGCGGCGGGGCCGCGATCTGGAAGCCGCCATGGCCATGGCGCTCGTCGATCTGTCCGTCGCCATGGGTCTGAACCACGCCGCCTGCAGCGCCTTCCTGACCGAAGAGGCCGCGCGCCAGGCCGAGGCCGACCGCGACACGCTGCGCCGGGTCGAGGCCACCCGTGTTGATATGGAGACCTTCTGATGCACGCTGCTCCTTCGCCTTCTGCCGCCGACAGTCGCTGCATCGCCTGTTTCGATGCGCTGATGTGGGCGCTGTCCCGTCCCGGCCTGCCGCGGGACTTGCCCGCGTCGGGGGTGGACGGTCTGATCGAGGCGCTTCTGGATCGCGAATGCGCCGCGTTTTCCGATAATCCTGCCGCGGCGGAGGCCATCGCCCGGACCGGGGCGGCCTGTGTCCCGTTGGAGGCCGCCGATCATGTCTTTGTCGATCGGTTCGACACGCAGACATTGCGGCGATTGCGTCAGGGGTCTGACCTGCACCCGGAGGACGGCGCGACCCTCGTGACGCAGGCGCGCATCGGCCATGGCCCCCGCCTGCGCCTGTCCGGGCCGGGGATCGACGGGCATCTGGAGATCGCGCTGGAGCTGCCACCCGAGATCTGGGCGATCCGCCGCGAGATCATGCGCTACCCGATGGGGTTCGAGATGTTCGTTCTGGATGGTGCGCAGGTCATCGGCCTGCCGCGCAGCACGCAGGTGGAGGTGATCTGATGCCGACGATGATCGGAGCAGGGGCGCGCGTCGGCTCGTCCTCAAGCAGCGAAGCGGTAGGACAAGCAACCCCGTCCTCAAGCAGCGAAGCGGTAGGACAAAAATAATGGCCTATGTTGCAACCCGTGGCGGGGCCCGCGCCATCGAACAGTCCCAGCGTCTGTACCGTGAAGAGCTGGGCGACATCACCCCCGAACGCGTGGCAGGGCTGCGCCGCGCTTTGCCCTACCTTGTGGACCGGGTGATGGGCGAGGCGTCGCTGTATGACGAGGACGTGGCCGCGCTGGCGCTCGCCCAAACCGGCGGCGAGCTGTATGAGGCGGTGTTGCTGCTGCGCGCCTGGCGCACGACGCAGCCGCGCTTGGCCGTGGCAGAGCCGGTGACGCAGGAGAGCCTGTTCACACATCGCCGCATCTCGGCGGCGTTCAAGGATATTCCCGGTGGGCAGGTGCTTGGCCCCACACTGGATTACGCCCACCGCATTCTGGCGACAGAGGTACTGCAGGGGGAGACGCATCGGCCCGATCCGGTCGCGCCTGCGGATCATCCCGCCCCGGCGCAGCAACCCTCGGTTGCCGCGTGGCAGGCGGCGAATGGCCTGCTGACGGCAGCCGCGCCGGACACCACGACCGGCAATGACATCCCCGACATCACGCGCGAACCGCTGCTGTTTCCGGCCAAACGCGCCCACACGCTGCAATCGCTGGCGCGGGCGGAGACAGGCGGCGTGCTTGCACTGGGCTATGCGGCGCAGCGCGGCTACGGGCAGGCGCATCCCACGGTGAACGAGCTGCGTCTGGCCGAGGCGGAGGTCGTCGTCACCCACCCGCGCGGCACGCGGTTCAGCGCCGGACGGGTGAAGGTGTCGCAGGCCGAGGTGGTGTCAAAACAGGGCACCGAACTGGGTCTGGGCTTTGCCGCGACGCTGGGCTGGAACGAGGTCAAGGTGATCGCCAGCGCCACGCTGGATCTGAATGCGCCGGGCGCGGCGAAGGGATCTGCGACGGAGGAGGAATTCTTTCTCTACCACACCGAGGGCGTCGAAAGTTCAGGTTTCTGCATCCACTTCAAGCTGCCGCATTACGTGACCTTCCAATCCGCGCTGGATGCCATGCGGGATGCAAAGGCCAAGGCGGAAGGGACCGCGCCTTTGAGGGACGAAGTGGTCCGACAATCCAAGAGAGAGCCAGCCGAATGAGCCTGAAGACCCTCACAAAGCCTTGGCAGCCCATGTCCTATGGTTTCCTCGACGGATCGGCCAAGCGCGAGATCCGGCGTAAGATGCTCAAGGCCATTGCCGTGCCCGGTTGCCAGATCCCCTATGCCTCACGCGAGGTGCCGATGGCGCGCGGCTGGGGCACTGGCGGTTTGCAGATCTCTTGTACGCTGGTTACGCCCGCGACCCGGATAAAGGTCATCGACCAAGGCGCGGATGACAGCGTGAACGCCGCCTCGATCCGGCGGTTCCTCGCCCGCGTGTCCGGTGCGCCGACCACCACCGACACGCTGGAGGCGGACCTGATCCAATCGCGCCACCGCATCCCCGAGGAACGGCTGCGCCCCGATCAGGTGCTGGTCCTGCAGGTTCCGAACCCGGAGCCGCTGCGCCCGGTCCAGCCCAATATGTCCATCGCCCGGCAGATGCACGCCGATGCGGATTACGGGCGGATGTGGCTCCAACTGTATGAACAGATCGTGCGCGCGGGGCGGGTGATGCAGGGGGCCTCTTATCCCAGTCTCGTCAACGGACGACATGTGATGACGCCATCGCCGATCCCCCGTTGGGACGTGCCGAAACTGCACATGGCGCAGCATCTGACGATCCTGTCGGCGGGGCGTGAGAAGCGTCTGCACGCCGTGCCGCCCTTCACCCGCGTTGAACCGCTGGTCTTCGACGATGTGCCCTACGCGGTCGAGGATCACGCGCGCCTGACCTGCCACCGCTCCGGAGCGACGGGGTTCTTCATGAACGAGATCCCGCAGGCGGATGGGGCGTCGATCCATGAAGTGTCGGACAGCGATCTTGGCGTGAAGGTCATCCACCGCCGCGATGGCGATCCGGTGACCATCGGAGAGACCTGGTACACCGAGGGAGAGATGTCATGAGCCTGACCATGGACGCGCCGCGGCTGGTGACCACCCGGCCCCTGCTGACCGCACGTGGCCTTTCGCTGCGCTATGGCGCGGTGCAGGCGCTGCGCGATGTCTCGGCCACGGTCTATCCCGGCGAAGTGCTGGGCATCGTGGGGGAAAGCGGATCGGGCAAATCGACCTTCCTGCGTTGCCTGAACCTCGGAGAGACGCCGGACGAAGGCTCCTACACGCTGGACCTGCCGGATGTGGAGGGCAACCTCTTTGACCTCGACCGCTTTGCGCGGCGGATGCTCTGTGCCACGAGGATCGGCATCGTTTACCAGAACCCGCATCTGGGCTTGCTGATGAAACATTCGTCTTCCGGCAATGTGGCCGAACGGCTGCTGGTCGCGGGCGAACGCTCCTTTGCCACGCTACGGGAAAAGGCGCGCGTGGCGCTGGATGCGTCAGAGTTTCCGCTGGAGCGTATGGACGCGCCGCCGATCGAGCTGTCCGGCGGGATGCAGCAGCGGGTGCAGCTGGCCAAGGCCATTGCGTTGGAACCGGCGCTGTTGCTGCTCGACGAGCCCACCACCGGGCTGGATGTCAGCGTGCAGGCGCTGGTGCTGGACACGTTGAAACGGCTGCAACAGGAGCGGCGCATCACCATGGTGATCGTCAGCCATGATCTTGGGGTGATCCGCACGCTGGCGGACCGGGTGATGGTCATGCGGCGCGGCGCGGTGGTGGAACAGGGCCTTGCGGACCAGGTGTTCCAGGACCCGCAACACGCCTACACGCAACAACTTGTACAGGCAAAGCTATGACCCGTGTGCTTGACGTGCGCGCCCTGTCCAAGGGGTTTGACATGCATCACCTCGGCGCCTCTATGCAGGCGTTCGACGGGATTTCCCTGACGCTGGAGGCCGGGGAATTCCTGCTGCTGAAGGGGCGCAACGGCGCGGGCAAGTCGACGCTGCTACGCACGCTCTATCGCAGCTACTTGGCGCAGTCGGGCGAGATCCTGTTTCATTCGTCCCACGGGGTGATCGACCTTGCCCGCGCGGCAGACGTGGACATCACCCTCCTGCGCCGGACCGAGATCGGCTTTGTCACGCAGTTCCTGCTGGCGCGGCCCCGCGTCAGTGCCGAGGCGCTGGTGGCCGAGCCCTTGCGGCTGGCGGGTTGGGCCACGGAGGCTGCGCTGGACGAAGCCCGGCACTGGCTCGATGCGTTCGGGGTGAAACGCGCGCTCTGGCCCGCCTATCCCGCGACCTTTTCGGGGGGCGAGCAGCAGAAGGTGAACCTCGCCCGCGCGCTGATCCTGCCGCAACGGCTGCTGCTTCTGGACGAGCCAACCGCATCGCTGGATGCCTCGGCCCGTGCGGCATTGATCGATCGGCTGGCGGCGCTGAAGGCGCAAGGCACGGCGATGATCGGCGTATTCCACCATCCCGGCGACGTGGCGCAGCTGATCGATCGCGAGATCGACCTGACCCCGGATGCCCCCCAAGAGGAGGACCGTGCAGATGTGGTTGTCTGATGCAACACTGGTGCTGCCCGACCGCGTGATGCGCGGCTCGATCCAGATTGAAGACGGGCAGATCGCCCGCATCACCGAAGGTCCGCAAAACGGAATCGATGCCAGCGGGCACACGGTGTTCGCAGGCTTCATCGACATGCACGGCGACATGATCGAACAGGAGCTTGAGCCGCGCGCCAATGTGGATTTCCCGATGCACGTGGCGCTGAATGCGCTGGACGCGCGGCTGGCGGCAAGCGGCGTGACCACGGCCTATGCCTCCGTGTCCTTCTCGCGCAACGCCAAGGCCGGAGAACGGCGGTCGTTCGAGCACACCTCGCAAATCATCCGTGACCTGCATGCAGCGCGTGGCGGCTGCCGGGTGGATCACCGCATCCACGCGCGGTTCGACATCACCTTTGACAACGCGGTGGAGGTGTTGGAACAGCTTCTGGACGATGGGCAGGTGGATCTGGTGTCGCTGATGGACCACACGCCGGGTCAGGGCCAGTACCGCAACCTGGAGATCCACATCCGCAACAAGGCCACGGCGCTCAATATCTCGGAAACCGAGGCGCGCCAGCAGGTGGCCAGCATGATCGCCGCGCGCAGCCGTCCACAAGAGGTGCTGCTGGGCAATATGCAGGCCGTGGCGCGGATGTGCGCCGCCCATGGCATCGCCATCGCCAGCCACGACGATGACACGGTCGACAAGGCGCATCTGATGGCGGACCTCGGCGCGGTGATCGCGGAATTCCCGGTCACGCTGGAGGCGGCAGAGGCGGCGGTGGATCGTGGCATGATGACCGCCATGGGCGCGCCGAATGCCATGCGCGGCCAAAGCTATTCCGGCAACCTGTTAGCGCGTGAGGCCCACGCCCGCGGGCTGCTGTCGATCCTTGCGGCGGATTATCACCCGGCGGCGATCCTGCCTGCGATCCGCATTCTGGCGCAGGCCGATCCCGACGGGCTGGCCGGGGCCGCGCGGCTGGCCACGGTGAACCCGGCGCGGGCGCTGGGGCTGACCGATCGCGGCGGGTTAGAGGTGGGCAAACGCGCCGATCTGATCGTGGTGGACCCGCAGGATCGCGTCGGGCTGACCATGGTCGCGGGGCAGACGGTCTATTCCAACGGCACATTGCAGCGCGCGGCGCGGCCCCTCGAAACGCTCGCCTGACCCCGCTGAGTGACATGTCAACAAACCGTCACTTTCGGGTTGTTTCGCTGTTACCCGACTCGCCTAAATCTCTGGTCATACATTCATTCGGATGAATTAACCCTCTCCGAAAATGGCCAGAGGAGCCTGCGAGATGACCGCGACACTCAGCCTGAAAGGCGTCAGCCGCCAGTTCGGCACCACCCGCGCGGTGGACAACGTCACCCTCGACATCCAGCCGGGACAGTTCGTCGGCGTGATCGGACGCTCCGGCGCGGGCAAGTCGACGATGCTGCGGCTGATCAACCGGCTGATCGACCCGACCGAGGGCAGTATCCATTTCGACGGTATGGACGTGACCGCGCTGAAGGGCCGCGCCCTGCGCCAGTGGCGGCGCGATTGCGCGATGATCTTTCAGCAGTTCAACCTTGTGGACCGACTCGATGTGCTGACCAACGTGCTGATCGGGCGGCTGGCGGAACACGGGCTGCTGTCGTCCATGGCGATGCGTTTCACCGACGCAGAACGCGCTATGGCGATCGAGGCGCTGGACCGGTTTGACCTCGTGCCGCAGGCGCTGCAACGCGCCGGCACCCTGTCCGGGGGCCAGCAACAGCGTGTCGCCATCGCCAAGGCGCTGGTGCAACGGCCCAAGATCATGCTGGCGGATGAGCCCATCGCCTCGCTCGACCCGGCGAACGCGACCCGCGTCATGGATGGCGTCAAACAGATCAACACCGAGGACGGGCTGACCGTGCTGGTCAACCTGCACACGCTCGACACCGCGCGCGCCTATTGCGACCGCATCATCGCCATGCGGCAGGGGCGCGTCATGTTCGACGGCACGCCCGCGCAGCTGACCGATGACGTGGTGCGCGACATCTACGGGCTCGACGGCTTTGCCGAGTTCAACGAGGCCGTCACATCGACCACCGCACGCGCCACCGGCCGCGTCACGGAACAAGCTTAACCCATCGCCAAACCACCCGACAGCACGCAACAGGGAGACACACCATGCGTTTCGTCACCACCACCGCGCTTCTGGCGCTGATCGCCGCCCCCGCTCTGGCCGAAGGCTGGAAGGATGACTACCAGGTCATCAAGTTCGGCATCCTCTCGGGCGAGAATGAAAAGGACCGCCTGATGCGCAATGAGCCGCTGCGCGTCTACCTCGAAGAGCAACTGGGCGTCACCGTTGAGATCTTCACTGCCGGCAACTACGATGGCGTGATCCAGGCCATGGCCGCCGACCAGATCGAAGTGGCGCGCTTTGGCTCGTCGTCCTATGCCGCAGCCTACACTGCGACCGATGGCGGCGTCATACCGACGCTCACCACCATCAAGAAGGACGGCAACACCGGCTACAAATCCATCGTCGTGACCCGCTGCGATAGCGGCATCACCTCGCTGGAGGACGCCAAGGGCAAGGTCCACGCCTTTGCCGACCCGGACAGCACCTCCGGCTATGCCGTGCCTTACTTCAACATGGTCACCGTCGAAGGCTTCAAGCCCGAAGAGCATTTCGGCACCGTGACCTTTGGCGGCTCGCACGAGGCCGACGTGACCGGCGTCGTCAACGGCACCTTTGACACCGCGTCGACCTACCAGAATTCCGAGGACAACTCGATCGTCACCCGCATGGAAGCCAAAGGCATGATCGACGAAGGCGTGGTCTGCAAGATCTGGACCTCGCCGGAGATCACCTCCGGGCCGTGGACCTTCCGCGACAACCTGCCCGCCGAGATGATCGAAGAGATCACCGCCACCATCGAAGCTTTCCCCGAGGCTGATCCAGAGGGCTTCAAGCTGTATTCCTCCTTTGATCCCGAGGATGCGAACCCCACCGTGGGCTTCACCCGCGTCGACGCCGAGCGCTACCAGTGGATCGTCGACATGCGCGCCTGGATCAAGGCGCAGCGCCGCTCCGGCTCCTGATCATGTGACTGGATAGGGGGCGGCAGAACCGCCCCCTTTTGCCCGGCCTGCAAGGGGTGAGAGATGACCGCCATCGACCAATTCGAAACCGATTACGCAGCGCAACGCCGCCGTGCCCGTCTGGGTTGGGCCGTGGGCACGGTGATCTTTGTGGCGCTGTTTGCCTTCACCTCGTGGATCGGGGATTTCTTCAAGGTGACGCAAGTCACCCTGCCGGACGGATCGCGCGACTGGCGCTGGATCATCCCGGCGGGTCTGCCGCGCCTTGGTGAATACATCGAAAAGACCCTGCCCGTGCTGCGCTGGGACAGCCTTGGCGCGGATTTTGGCAACTGGTTCTGGCGCTGGAAGATCTGGCTGGAACTGCTTCTGGAAACCGTGCTGATCGCCTTCATGGCGACGACGCTGGGTGTGATCGGCGGGTTCCTTCTGTCCTTTCCGGCGGCGCGCAACCTGTCGCCCAACCGCCTTGTTCTGTGGCTGACCCGCCGTTACCTGGAAATCGCGCGCACCGTGCCGGAACTGGTCTGGGCGTTGATCTTTGTCTTTTGCTTCGGTGTTGGCCCGATGGCGGGCGTCATGGCCATCGGACTGCACGCCTGCGGCGCGTTGGGCAAGCTGTACTCCGAGGTCAACGAGAACATCGACATGAAGCCGCTGGAAGGCGTCAAGGCCGCAGGCGGCACTTGGTTCGACCAGATCCGCTACGGTGCGGTGCCGCAGGTGCTGCCCAATATCGTCAGCTACACGCTGCTGCGGTTTGAAATCAACGTGCGCGCCTCGTCGATCATCGGCTACGTCGGCGCGGGCGGGCTGGGTCAGGAATTCCGCACTGCCATGTCGTTTCAGGAATACACCGACCTGTCGGCGCTGTTCCTGATCGTTTTCGCCACTGTGATGATCATCGACTACGGGTCCGAGAAGCTGCGCCACCGCATCATTGGTCTCGACGCTGACACCGCCCACCGCCGCGCTGCCAAAGCCGCTGTGTAAGGAGCATTCGCCATGCAGATCCCCGCTGACCGCATCGACGCCGCCCGTGCCCGCGTGCCGCTGGCCTTTCAGGCGCCGCTGCCGGTGCGCGTCCGCCGCGCCGCGCTTTGGGCGCTGTTCCTTGGCCTCATCGCCTGGTGCCTCTACGATTTCAACATGACCCCGGCGCGCGTGCTGGAGGGGCTGGGCCGTCTGGGCCGCGTCTTCTCCTTCATGTTCCCGCCGCATGTCTGGACCTCCTGGGCGGAATTTTCAGAAATCGCCCAAGGGCTGGGCGAGACGCTGGCCATCGCCTTTCTTGGCACACTGCTGGGGGCGATCTTTGCCTACCCGCTGTCCTTTCTGGGCGCCAAGACCATCAACCGTCTCGGTTGGCTGCGCCACGGCGCGCGACGCGGCTTCGACCTGATCCGCGCCTTCGAGACGCTGATCCTCGCGCTGATCTTCATCCGCGCCTTTGGCCTTGGCCCGCTGCCCGGCATCCTCGCCATCGCCGTGTCCGAAATCGGCACCTTTGCGAAACTCTTCTCCGAGGCGTTGGAGAACACCTCGAACAAACCCATCGAAGGGGTGAAGGCTTCGGGCGGGTCGCGCCTGCAACAGATCCGGTTTGGCATCGCGCCGCAGGTCAACCCGGTGATCCTGTCGATCCTGCTCTACAACTTCGAGTCCAACGTGCGCTCCGGGACGATCCTCGGCATCGTCGGCGCGGGGGGCATCGGCTTCCTTCTGTCCGACCGCATCGCCGCCTACAAATGGGACGAGGCGTGGTCGATCATCTTCCTGATCATCGCCATGGTCTACGTGATCGACTGGCTGTCCGGCCTGATCCGGTCGCGGCTGATCGGCGCGTCGGAGCTGGCGAAATGAGCTTTGACATCACCTGGCGCGCGCGGCTGCCTGATGGCACCACCGACGTCCTGATCCCGTCCGGTGTCGTCACCCCGGAGGCCTGCGTGGACAGCGTGACCGTCACCGGCGGTGCGACTTCCCACCTGCGCGAAGCCACCACTAGCCAGTTGGTCCACCACCTGCGCCCCTCTGGCCATGAGGTCGAGGTGCGCTGGCGCTTTGCCATCGCTCCCGGCCGTTACGATGACGCGCTCTTCACCGCGCACCCCTCGCGCCACACCCGCGCCGCGCAGGCGCTGCTGGACGAAGTCGCCGAGATCGCGCCGGACCTCGACCCACTGGGCCGCGCCGAGGCCATCGCCTGCGCCACCGCCGACCGGTTTACCTATGGCCACGCCGAACACCGCTTTACCGACGGGTTGGACGAGATCCCGGCGCTGGGATGCGGCATGGCCGTGGGCTCCTGCGTCGACATCAACACCTACTTCCTCGCGGCCCTGCGCGCGGCGGGGATACAGGCAGGCTATGTCACCGGCTTCTACTTTCCGCAGGAAAAGCGAGGGCGCTGCGACGATGGCCACTGCTGGATCGTGACCCGGATCGACGGACAGGATCTGGAATGGGACATTGCGCATCACCTGAAGATGGGGACGCGCATCATCCGCCCCGGCCTGAACCCGAAACCGGGCTTCCGCGCCGCCTGTTTCCACGGCATGGGGCTGCGCTTTCCGGAGGTTGGCGCAGAGGATGTGAAGGCGCTGATCGAACCACTCTGCCTGTCAAATGGCGCGTGGGTGCCGCTGGACGCCGACATCCGCCTGCACCGGACCGTCGAGGCGACGCCATGAAGCGCCTGTCGGAAACGCCGACCATCCACCCGGAGGCCGAGGTCACCGATTGCATCCTCGGCCAATGGACCGAAGTGGGACGCGGCACCCAGATGCGCGAAAGCACCATGGGCGACTGGTCTTACATTACGCGCGGTTGTCACGTGATCTGGACCGACATCGGCAAGATGTGCTCCATCGCCAATGCGACCCGTTTGAATCCGGGCAACCACCCCATGTGGCGCGCGGTGCAGCATCATTCCGTCTACCGGGCCGAGTCCTACGGGCTGGGCGAGGACGACCACGCCTTCTTTGAGTGGCGAAAGTCCAATCGGGTCATCATCGGCCATGACGTCTGGATTGGGCATGGCGTGACCGTGACGGCGGGTGTGACCATCGGCACAGGCGCGGTGGTCGGCGCCGGTGCCGTCGTCACCCGGGACGTGGCGCCTTACACGATTGTCGGCGGTGTGCCGGCCAGAGAAATCCGCCGCCGCTTTACCAACGCACAGGCGGACGCCCTTCAGGAGATCGCGGTCTGGGACTGGACCTATGCCCAGTATCAGCGGGCACTGCCTGACATCAGGTCACTCGAAATCGACGCGTTCATCGAGAAATATTCGCGCCCGCTGTAATCGCAGGCACGCAGAAGCTCTGCCATGCCGAACTGTAGGCTATCGATGCAGAAAGGGCTGACTCCGGACATTGGCACCACATGCATGAACGTCCGGATCGGGTCGGCGCGCCCGCCGACCCGTGCTTTCAAATCTCGACGCCCTCCGAGATCGCCAGGGCATTCTCCAGGTCGACACCAAGGTATCGGACGGTGCTGTCCATCTTGGTGTGGCCGAGAAGAAGCTGCACGGCCCGCAGGTTGCCTGTCTTCCGATAGATCTGCGCCACTTTGGTTCGTCGCATGGAGTGTGTGCCATACGATGAGGGTTCGAGCCCGATGGACGACACCCAGTCACGAACAAGCCGCGCATACTGCCGCGTCGAGATGTGAAGGCGTTCATGGAAACGTCCTGGCCAGAGGTGCTCGGATCCGATCATGAGAGGCTCTGCCATCCATCGGGCAATTGACCGGCGCGTGCCCTCTGTGATCTCGAACCGGACCGGTCGCCCCGTCTTGCTCTGGATGATCGAAGCGCGTTCCTTCACTTGGTTTGCAGCGAATACATCCGCGACCCGCAGCTTGACCAAGTCGCAGCCTCTCAGCTTGCTGTCGATCGCTAGGTTGAACAGCGCGAGATCCCGGTGCCGTTCCGCGATCTCGAGCCGGACCCTGATCGCCCAGACGTGCTTCGGCAGGAGCGGACGCTTCTGACCGATGATACGCCCCTTGTTCCAGGCAGGGCGGCAGGCACGGATGGCGGGTAGGTTTGCAGTAGGCATGGCAGTTCCTTCGATCCGCCACGCCCAGCCGCATCGCCAACGTCATGCTGGCGCTTAAGCATACCACAGATGTGCTGAGACTGGACCTGAACGGCGGCTTTGGGGAGCCGGCCTCACTCCCATCCAGCAGATGAAGGTCCAGAAGGCGCAGGAAACGGACGCGCTCTGTCAAACCAGAAGAGCACTTCGCAAGGCCGACCAGCCCCCTCCGGACATCAAATGACTGGAGCTTTCTGCTCCGCAGTTTCGCAGAACGCGGCATGTTGTTCGCCCGATCACCCAGTCGCGAGGTAGCAAAAAGAGGACAGCGGGTGCGCGCCTTTTCAGATGGACGGCGAAAGAAGCCCGCACACCGCTTTGACGAGCCAGCCGACATCCGCGTCGCCGAGGCGGGCGACGTTGATCCGGCCGCCCTCGACGACGTGGATACCATGGTCGCGGGTCAGGGCGGTTTCCTGCGCGGCGTTCAGGGGCAGCAGCGAGAACATGCCGGACTGCCCTGCGAGGTAGGCCAGCCGGTCGGTGCCAAAGAGGTCGCGTTCTGTGGCGACGATTTGCTGACGCATTCGAAGCACGCGCTGGCGCATCTGGTCGAGTTCACGCAGCCAGAGCGCCTTGAGGTCCGGGTCCTGCAGGATGGTGCGCACCACCGAGGGGCCGTGGTCCGGGGCGTGGGAGGCCCCGGAGCGCACGATGGCCGTGACGGCACGGGTGAGGCGCGCATGGTCCTGCGCGCACGTTTTCACGAACAGCGCCCCGGCGCGGTCGCGGTAGATGCCGAAGGATTTGGACAGGGTGATGCAGATGATGCATTCCGGGAACCGCGCGGCGATGCGGCGGGCCGTGGCGCAATCAGCCTCGAAGCCTCTAGCAAAGCCAAGGTAGGCGAGGTCGATCCACGGCACGATGCCGCGCGCCTCCAGCAGATCCAGCAGGGCGGTGATCTGGTCCTCGGACATATCCGCGCCGGTGGGGTTGTGGCAGACCCCCTGCAACAGGAAGACATCGCCGGGGCGGGCGGTCTGCAACCCGTCGAGCATCTGGTCAAAGGTCAGTTCCGCGCGCAGCCGGTCATAGTAGGGCAGCGCCTGATAGCGCGCCCCGGCGGCGGTCAGGATGGGGATGTAGTTGCCGTAGGTGGGCGATTGCAGCCAGACGGTGGGCGGCTTGGGCACCTGTGCCAGCAGGTCCGCCATCACCCGCAGCGCCACCGCGCCACCGGAGGTTTGTGCCGCGACCCAGCCCGCGTTGAACGCCTCACCCAGCACCGCCTGACCCAGCGTGTCGCAATAGGCTGAGTCTCCGGTCAGGGCGAGGTAGGACTTGCTGTCTTGCGTGTCGACCAGCCGCTGTTCGGCGCGCTTCACCGCCTCCATCACCGGGGTGCGGCCCTGCGCGTCCTGGTAGATCCCGACGGTCAGGTTCAGCTTGTCACGGCGCGGGTCCTGCGCAAACAGATCGGCGCCAATCATGATCGGGTCGATGGGGTAGTCTTCGACTTGTTCAAACATCCTGCATCATTCCCCCTTCAAGATCCCGGTTGTGACCAGCGTCTCGAAATACTCGACCTTCAAGTCAAAGGATTTCAGGAGCTTCTGGGTGCTCGGCTTGACCACGGCATCGTCGAAGGCCCCCTGTTCAAAATGCCCCGCCGCGGCAAGGTCTGACCACAGGCTGGTCACGACCAATTCGCAATCGGTCCCGTTTACCTTGACCGCAAGAGACGCGCCGAGATGCCCGGGCAATGCCGCCATCTCCTTGAAGGTCGTGCGGCCCAAATGGTCCGCATAGTGCTGAAGCACCTCTTGAGAGCCCGCAACGGCACGCCACCACCGAATGATCATGTCCTATTCCTTGCCCAGCTCGACAGCCCGGTCGCGGCAGGCGGTCATGGCTTTTGCGACCACTTCTGCAAACCCGTTCTGTTGCATAGAGGTGATCGCCGCATGGGTCGTGCCCCCGGGCGAGGTCACGCGGCAGCGCAGTTCCTCTGGCGTGGCGTCGCCCGCCGCCGCCATTGTGGCCGCGCCAAGCGCGGTTTGCACCGCCAGCGTCGTAGCGTCCTCGGGGGGCAGGCCCAAGGCGACGCCGCTGCGGGTCATCTCTTCGATCAGCAGATAGACATAGGCCGGACCACTGCCCGAGACGGCAGTGACCGCATCCAGCAGGTCTTCGCGCGCAAGATCGATGCAGAGACCGAAGGACTCGACGATGTCGCGCGCGCGGGCGCGTTGCGCGCCGTCCACTTGGGCGTTCGCAAAGATCCCCGTCGCGCCCAGCCCCAGCAGCGCCGGGGTGTTGGGCATGGTGCGGACGATGGCGCGGGGGCCAAAGAGCGCCTCCAGCCGGGCCACGGGCACCCCCGCCGCGATGCTGATCAGCAGCTTGCCGTCCAGTGTGCCCGCGAGCTGTTCTGCCACTTGCGCGATGACCTGCGGCTTGACCGCGAGGACGACGGTGTCCGCCACGGCACAGCCCTCGCGCGGGTTGTCCGTGACCCGGACGCCGTAGCCGGTCTGCAAACGCGCGCGTTGCTCCGCGCCCGGATCGACGACGGTGATCTGGTCCGGGGCCATGCCCTTGGCGATCAGCCCGCCGAGGATCGCGGTGGCCATGTTGCCGCCGCCGATGAATGCGATGCCTGCCATGTCAGAACCGCGTGATCACGGTGGCGCCGACGGACTGGAATTTATCCATCTCCATCAGGGCCTTGGGGGCCTCCGCGAGGCTGATCTGCTGGCCCACCAACCGCGACGGATCAAGCCGTCCGCTTGCCACCATATCCAGCATGGCGCCGTAGCGATGCGCCTGCATCCCGTGCGATCCCAGCAGTTCGATCTCCTGCCCGACGATCTTCGGCATCGGGATCGCGGGCGCGGCGTGGTCGCCCAGCATCAGGCCGACCTGCACGTGCTTGCCGCGCGGCCGCAGGCAGAGGATCGAGTTGGTCATGGTCACGGGATGCCCCAGCGCGTCAAGCGAGACATGAGCGCCACCCTTGGTGGTTTCCCGGATGGCGGCGGGGACGTCGGCCTCGCGCCCGTCGATCACCGCCACCGCGCCGAGCTCCTGCGCCATGGAGAGCTTCGCCGGGTCGAGATCGACGCCGATCACGTTTGCGCCCGCAGCCGCCGCGATCATCACCGCCGAGAGGCCGACGCCGCCGCAGCCATGCACCGCAACCCATTGACCGGCGCTGACTTTCCCTTGGTCGATGACCGCCCGGAACGAGGTGGCG
>NZ_JBLZNC010000015.1:0-22413 GCF_048553715.1 Sagittula sp. SSi028
AGGCCGCAGTCTTCCAGCGGAAAATCTGCGCCTTCTCAGAGCTATGACAACCAAGAGAGCGCAGTTGGTCGAGATGCGCAAACGGCTGCTCGCCCAAATCCGTGCGCATCAGAAGCTCGGCACCGCCGTGATGTTCGAGGACATCGACACCGAGCTGGAGCAACGGTTTGACAGTCTGATCAAAGAACTGGAAGACCGGATCACCCGAGCCATCGCGGGCGATGAACGCCTGTCGGAGACCGCCGGTGTTCTCCGTTCCATCCCGGGGATCGGCCCGGTTGCCAGCACGATGCTGATCGCAGAAATGCCCGAGATCGGCACCATCACCGGCGAACAGGCTGCCGCACTCACCGGTTTGGCGCCAGTCGCGCACGACAGCGGAACCCTTCGCGGAAAACGGTCCATCGCCGGAGGGCGCCGCGCCCTGAGGCACGTGATGTTCCAGGCGGCCTTGGTCGCGGCACATCACAACCCTAGCCTGAAATCTTTCGCGGATCGCCTCCGCAAGGCCGGAAAACCGCACAAGGTCATCATCACCGCCGTCGCCAGAAAGCTGGTCACTATCGCAAAGGCCCTGTGCAAGAGCCGTCAGAAATGGACCACCGCAACGGCCTGAGAGATACAGTTGCTAGGTTTTCGAGGCTCAGGACGCATAACTGAGAACTTGGAGCGGCATGAAAACGCGACAGGTCCAATTGTGCTTGTCATGAGGTACGCCCCAGCTCCCGTCCTCATGCCACCTGGGCCTGTTTCGAGAACCTTCGCTCACTGTACCTACGAAAATTCACGGCTTTGCCAAAGTCGTTTGGACGTCGCGGAGCGTTGGTTGAAGCGCCACGTCCACCCGCTCCGAAGCGCGCACTCTTGCAGCATAGACAAGCAGACCCGTCGCGGCGCCACTCATCATGAAAAATGGCATGTCGAGATTGGGAAACGGCTTCGAAATGCATGCCTGCAAGACAGTGGCAAAGGCCCCCGATTGCAGTGCCGCGGCACAATCCGTAAGCGCGGAGGGGGCAGCGCGATGCCGCCCCTTCAAAAGGACCGCGCCCACGAACCAAAGATAAAGACCGGTCCCGAGCAGTCCAAGAGAGCCCAGGCAAGACAGGATCCAGCTCGACGCACGAACGGACCCCACCCCTACACCCAACCCCCAGCTGTCCGCGAAATTTACAAGCGCTTGGGTGTTCCAGCTCATACGCTCGCTCCCGGAATCGCTCGACAACTTGTTGACGAGTACGCGATCCACGATACCCGAGACCTGAGGGACGAAATTCCATGCCAAAACGAAAAGACCGATGAGCAGCGGCACGCCGACCGCGATCAGATAATACACGAAGAAGGACCGTTTCCTGCGCAGGCTCCCCGCAAAGTGCCATGACAGGAATAGCGCCGTGACTGCGAAGAACCCGAGATAAGCCGAGGTCGAGGTCGAACGCAAAAGCAGCAGAAGGATGGCCAGCAAGAAAAAGCCGCTGAACCAGGAGCGATTTTCGCCGATCCAGTCTCTCAGCCAATAGCCATAAAGCCCTATGGTATAAAAGCCGAAAGCGGAGGCTTCAGGGAACCCGCCGCTGATCCTGGCAAGTCCGAGAATGGACTGATTGTCGAGCATCGCCATATTGGCAGTGCGCACCACATCGAGCAAATCCGGCATTCCGACAGCGATAGACGCGAGGTTCAGCACGGCGAGCGAGATATGCGCAGCTGTCGCGACGATCATCCCCTGACGTACCCGGAAATGGTTGCCATAGCGGGCAAAGATCGCAGCCATCGCCACGAACATCGAGGAGGCGAGGATCATGCGCAGCAACTGGTTAATATTGCTGCCGACGGGCCGGAGCGGGATAAGTACGTTGGCCGCGCCATCTGTGCGGCGGACTGTCACGAAGATCTCGGTCGCGTCCTGCAGGACACGCGGCAGGAAGATCGCGCCAATGGCCATCCAAACCAGCAAAAGCAACAAGGGCAAGCCCGGCTCTCCCAAGCGGAAGACACCCAGAATTTGTTCCAGCGATATGGGGGAAGCGATGAGCCATAGCCAAACCGCCAGCGCCACCAGATCATACATCGCGATGCTACCCGCACCAGCGGCGTTGACCGCCGCAGCGGCGCCAAAGGGGAAGGTTACGGTCAAGCACCACATCCCCCGCACCGGCCCAAGGATGAGCGCAAAGGAGAAGAGGATCAGGGCAATCGGGGTGGTGGTGACGAGCTGCATGGTAGTCCAGCAAATCCTATTGGCCTTACAAGGTAAGAAAATGGCGCCTGTGATGAGTTTCGGGAGCCTTTTCTTGTGTAGCATGGCAATGGGGTCATTATAGTGGATAATCCGGCTCTTCGATATAAAAAACGTCGTTGCTGTCGAATTCGCCGGCGGCGCCGATCAGCGTGACGGTTGTAGAGCCGTAGGTCAGCACCGCGGTCACGCCATTGTAAGCGATGTCGAAGGCAATCGACCCATCAACGATCATTTGCACTGAGCCAAACGTATCGAAGTCAAGGATACGGTCTGTGTCATTTTCACGGGGTCACCGTCGGAAAGTGTATCATCACCATTTCCGCCGCGCAGCAGGTCTTCATCGTCACCGCCGTTCAGGGTGTCACGCCCCGAATTGCCGATGACCATGTCGCCCAAGTCGTTTCCGTTGACGAATCCACCGGCTTTGTTACACAAATTTTGCTCGGGGATTCATTTTATGGATCCAGCGTGATCGCTGGAGTGCATGAGCAGTTAGGCCCCTACGAAATACAAGACCACGAACTGGTCGTCCTACAATGCTGCATTGAAGCAGCGCGGATCGCTGTCGATCTGGTTTGATCCGGAGATGGTTTGGACGCCGCCGCCCACCGGCAAGCGGGGTCGGCAGCGAAGCTTCAGTGATGAATTGATCCAAACTTGCCTTACGGTGAAGGTGCTGTTTGGAATGCCATTGAGGCAGACGACGGGTTTCGTTAAAAGCGCTCCTGCGACTGGTTGGTCTGGAATGGGCTATGCCGGATTATAGCACACTTTGCCACCGTCAGAAGACGCTGAATGTGAGCTTGCCGTATCGAGGCGGTACCGTCCCGCTCAATCTCCTGATCGATAGCACCGGCATCAAGGCTGAGGGGTGAAGGCGACTAAAACGCGCGCAAACATGGCGGTCCGAAACGCAGGATTTGGCGCAAGCTACACATCGGTATTGATGAAGAAACGCTGGAAGTGCGCGCCGTGGAGGTCACGATCAGCACTGTCGGCGATGCGCCAATGCTGATCGAGCTGTTGGGTCAAATCCTGCCCGACCAGACAATCGGATCGGTGAGCGACGACGGAGCATATGACACACACAAATGCTACGAAGCCGTTGCCGCCCGGGATGCACATGCTGTGATCCCCCCCCGCGCAGGAACGCCGAACCCCGGAAGCCCATCAGCGCTGGCGCCATAGCGCGGAACGAAGCGGTGCGTGCGTCTCGTTACCTAGGGCGTGCCTTGTAGCGGAAGCTGTCAAAATACCACCGCCGAAGCCGCGTCGAGAGCACTATGCGCTGCGTGAAACTGATGGCGCAGACACTCATGGCGCGGGAATTCGATAGACAGGTCGCGGAAATCCAAATCCGGATCGCCGTGCTCAACCGCTACACCGCGCTCGGCATACCTGTCAACGAGCCCGTAAGATGAATCCGCCCGGGGAAAGTGGAAGCTCGGCCTTCACCGGATTTGTGCAACAAAGCCGAATCCGCCCGTTCCGTTCAATTGCACCGACGTGTCATAGCTCGGCTGCGCGAGCACTACAAAGGGACCCTGCAGCCCAATAAGATTGATCTCGTTGGGGTTTCCGGACGGGGTCAGTGGCGGCAGGAAAATCGGCGGATCAATCGGTAAAGATCTCGTTGTAGGTGTTGCTGTACTCACCATTTCCATAGTCATGGATTTCTGCTTGACTGGAAAAGGTTAATGTTGATTTAAGGTTCAGTCGCGCTGACAGAGCCATAACCGCCTTGTTTAAGTATTGCAGCCCTTTTCAAAGCTCCAAAGACATCTCTTTTGCGTTTCCCGATTTTCTCCCGACCAAAAAAATGACAATATTAGAGGCACCCGCATTTCTGCGAGTGCCCTTTCTTGAACCGTTCCGATCAGGAGATCAGAGGAAGTCGTAAGTGGACGCGTCGACGTAGGTGATATCGGACGCATCGAGTTCTGCGGCCGCGCCCAGCAGGGTGACGGTCGTTGAGCCATAGGTCAGGATCGCATTGGAGCCTGACGTGGTGATTGTGTAAGCTTCGGTGCCGTCCCCGATCAGCTCGATAGAGTCGAGCGAGTCGAAATCAAGGATACGGTCGGCACCATCCTCGTTGTCGAAGACGAAGACGTCGGCTGCATCCGCGTTTGAACGGTCATCGCCGGACAGAACGTCGTTCTCGTTTCCGCCGATGATGGTGTCTTCGCCGGCACCACCAAAGATGCGGTCATTGTCGGCACCGCCGTAGGCAACGTCGTCACCTTCGCCTCCCATCATGATGTCAGACCCGCCTTCGCCGCGCAGGAGGTCTTCGCCTTCGCCGCCAAGCAGCGTGTCACGACCGTGGTTGCCAATGAGGGTATCGTTGTCTTCCTCACCATTCGCGAGCCCGCTCACGCCGTTCAACTTGACGAGGTCATCACCCACGCCAGCCTGGACGTTCTGAGCGCCGGTGGTGGTGCCGCCAGTAAGAATAATTTCGTCCGCACCATCAGTGCCAAGGACGGTATTCATTTCAGTAAGAGAAATGGGCATAATATCCCCCTTTATCTATTTGATTTTTAAACTTAAATCGCCAGAACGACAGTAATTTCAAATTTTGTATTCAGTTGACTTAAAACTGAAACCGAAGCGGAGCTTCATTTTGCAGAACAGGAAAAGACCCTAGAACACCGATTATTCTAGCGCGATTCTGTCCACAGACCAACACCGAAATCCGAATTCGCGATAATCGTTGAGCAAGTAGTTCAAATTTAACTAAACTCTTTGCTGAAACCACCAGAAACATTTAAAAGAAGACTACGTCCAAGGAACCAATCCTGTAGGTTGCACCATGAATGACAGACCCAATCAACGTATAGTGTTGCCGTGGATTTCCACGCGAGCGCTCTGTAAACGCGTTTTGCTGTCTGTTTCTTTCCTCAGCCTACAACAGCTTGCGGCAGTCGCCCAAACTTCGGACAACCTTCTGCGCGCTTCGGAAATCGGCATAAACTCAGGTTTCTTCGCCGGAGCCGCCCCAAGGCGGATGGCACAATTGACCCTGCTTGGGCTGAGCGACCTGCGCGATGGGGTGCAACGAGGGGAATTCGATTCGGCGCAGGAGGGCCAAACGGCGCGTGGGAGCCTCCAGCAGGCGCACCTGTTGTCAGATCGAAACCTGCTTGGATCCCTTGTTTTGATGCCGAACGCGCATAACGGTAGACAGCCCGTCACCGTTTCGGAGCCGGAGGCCTTAGACCGTTTCGGCAAGTATGCCGCCGATATTGGCGCTGCATTCCCCGACGCGTTGATCGAAATTGCAAACGAATTCAACGGCAACGCCTTTGTGACGGGTCCTGCTGTCACGACAGCCACCCCGGCACGCGCGGCCCTTCATGCGGATCACCTCGCCGCGGTTTCGCGCGCGGGCGTCCCGCGCGCTCGGGTACTCGGCGGCGCAGCGCACTCGATTTCCGCGGGATACATCTGGGCAATGCTCGGCGCGGGGGCATCTCGCCACATGTCCGCTGTCACGATCCACCCCTACACGACCCAACCGGAGGCCTTTGCAAGACAACTCGCCGTTTTGCGCCGCCACCCGGACATGCGCGGGCTGGCCGTGGACTTTACCGAGATCGGCACGACCAATCGGGCGGATGCTGCGGATTATTTCTGGCGCTCCTATTGTGAGATGTCGCGCGCAGGCGTGCGCCGCGCACAATGGTACCCCTTGGAACCTCGGGGAGATGGGTACGCCGCACTGTTGGACCAACGGAATGCGCTGACACCCGTCGGCCGGGCCTTGCTCCTCGCCCAATCCGAGATTGCGGGACGCCCAATCGATTACATAACGCCCGCGCCCTTCACACAAGGCTGCATCTTCGACAATCGTTTCGCGGTGCTTTGGGGGGAACCGCGGCCCTTCGATCTGCGAAACCCAGACCTGCAACTGAGACATGCAGATACACGCGTCAGAAAGGATGCGCCGGATTTGCATCCACAGAGGGTCCTCCTCGTGATCGCTCAGGATAAGATCTCCGGCATCGATCCGGACAAGGATTTCGCATTCGGAAAGTCCGAGCAGGTCGCGGACAGCTTCCTTGAGTTCCACTATCCCAAGACAACACGCGACGCTTCTGAAAATGCCTCAGGCACGAATGGTCGCTTCACCGCGCTGATAAGGGACACGCGTGGAGAGCGGGCTCTCAGCACTTGCCCAGGTCAGGACCGACCGCAGGCACCTTGGACGCCTTATCTTTGTGACGACACAATCCAGCGCGCCGTGTTGCATGATCGCGGCTTCACGCTGGGAGGCAACGCTCAAAATCTCTCGGAGCTCATTTGGCGGCAATCCATTGACGCGCCCGGCGTGCTCAGGTTCGACGTGGAAACCAAGGTGATCGCCGCAAGCGATGACGGGATCGTGGTCAGGCTCGAACGAGACGGGCAGATACTCCAGCAACAATCGGTCGTGGGTGAGACCGACATTGCTTTCGGGCCATTCGGGTTCAGCGCCGGAGACACCGTAGATCTGGTGATCGCACCGGGCCGAAATCCGAAAGGAGATGCTGGTCTTCTGAGATTGCGCGTATACGATCAAGACACCAACCATTGATCACGCATCGAGTTTAGTATGACATTTTCCCTGCGCCCCATGCTCAAAACCGGACTGGCCTGCTGCGCGTCGGTCACCCCTCAGGCGCGGTATGAAAGCGTCATTTTCGTCCTTTCCCACATGCGAGCGGCAACCACGGCTCTGTCCAACGTCCTGTGCAGCCACGCTCAAGTGTCCGGCTATGGTGAAACGCATGTTTCCTATAACAATGGACTGTCTCCCGCGCGCCTTGTGGTCAACCTCACGCTGAGGCGCGCCTATGCGCCGAGCGCTCCGTGGGTGTTCGACAAGGTTTTACATGATCGTTTGGACAACGCTCCCGCAGCAGCATTCTACAAAGCGCGGGCCATCGTCATGGTGCGCCACCCTGCCCCCGCGATCAGGTCAATCTGCGCTTTGGCCGCGCGCACCGGGATGCGGGACGTTGAAACCCCCGAGGATGCCGCGCGCTATTACCTCGCCCGCACGCGAACACTTTCAAAGCACTGGCAGAGTTTTCCGGACGCAAACCGCTTTGGTCTGTCTGCGGAGGCCCTGCTCGCCGATCCGGCTGAGATGATCGATCGAATCGGCGATTGGCTGAACGTTGCGCCCAAACTCACCAATACCTACGTGAGCCATGTCGCAAGCCAGCGAGGCGGTGGCGGTGACCCCACGCGAAGCGCCGGACTTACGCGGATCGAGGCGTTACCCCCGCAGCCGGAACCGGGCCTGCCCCAAGGTCTAAAGCCAGATCTCGCAAACGCCTGCGTGACCGCCTATCATGATCTTTTGGCGCTCTTCGACCGCGACTGAACCGATCGACCCATGGGGCATTTGAATACGATTCGACACGCAACCCTTGGACAATCACTACCCGGATGCCATACTGTTGGAGAAGTTGACCAGCTTTTCAAAACGTCGCTAGTTTTGGGGTCGAACGCCGGGTCTCTCTGGAAAAGCCAATCCGAGAGAAATCCCATTTTTCCAGGCGCTCACCTTTTCGCGCGAGGGGCTCCTCCTGTGTACAGATGTCTTGGCGTCAATTTCTCGGGCCTTCAAACCATTAACCCATGTTGATATCCTCGCGTGTGTTGGGGGCCCGCCACATATGACTCCAGCTCGGTGATTTCGGCTGTCCGGCCAACCTGCGCGGAGCGTTCACTGTTCGCGCAATTACGGCTTAGCATTTGGGAATTTCATCATGGGACGCTTCTTTCTCAAGGGCCTGTTCAATATCTCCTACTCCCCGGACCGTTTCAGTTTCCGCAGCCATAGTCACAATAGTAACTGGTGGGGCTATCATGCACCATCTCAGCATGACGTGGGCCGCACTTACGACGTTGGTGCAGGCGATGATTTTCATACCACTGGCGGGGACGGTACTTTCGTCAACGGCATGTTTAGGACCAGCAAGCGTATCTGGCTCCAAGGGCTCCGATACGGTCGATCTGACCGGATTGCAGGTTGACCAGTACCAGTTGCTTCTGGGTGAAGAGAATTGCAAGGGCAAGTCCGGGGTCGTCTTGCTGCTCGACGAAGACGGGAAAGCCATTGGCGAAGTCTCGTTTGGCGGCATCGAGACGATCGACGAACCCAACCCGCTGGACCCTGATGAAAACGAGCCCCATCGAACCGGTCGGTTATGTCAGCGGTGCCGTTGGCAATCATCTGATCGACCTGACCTATGTCGATGTGGACAGGTCCAGACCGCATTGACGCGGGCGATGTCATCATTCGCGGTAACCCTGGAGACTACGATCTCGTTCTCGCAGGTACGGTCATTGATACCATCTACAGTTTCGAAAGCGTGAACCGGGTGCGCGACGGCGCGGATGGTGATGCGCTCTACGGCGGCGCAGGCGATAACACGCTCTTCGGTGAGGATGGCAACGATCGGGTCTGGGACTTCGAACGCGGTGTAAACTTGATCCAACTCACTGGCAGCCCAGCCTCTGGCCCGGTCATCAGCAGCAACGGCGCCACCAGTTTCATCGACTGGGGAGCAACCTCCATTGCAGTCTACAACACCCAGATCGACATGTTCGATCTCCTCTTCTGACGCAGCTAACACATTAATACCGGCGATGTTCCGCCGCCATCTCTTTTCTGAGGAGGGGGCGTTATTGCCGTGTCTGTGCAGTAGGGGATTCAACCAAAAGAGTTTCAAGAAAAAAATTTGCTCGGCATCACTGTGTCGTCTGGCCCTAATTTGTGTGGAGAAACTCTGACGAACACGATAGCTGCTCACACAACTTTTAGGCAAATTTTAGCGCAATGGTACTAGATGATATGCGAATTGGCCTGAGGCTATCCTGGGTTTCGCCGCCTCGAGACCCGAAATTTGTCATGCTCGTTGGCGAAATCATTAACACCGGGCATTTAGAGCGCGCGAAATAGCGGGTCAGAGGTGCGCGGCTTTGTCTAGCATAAATAGCACTGGGAAAGTCATGACCAAGAATTCGACTGCCACTCTCTTGGAGAATAGCATCGCACCGGCGGGCTTCTCCGATCCAAATACCAGCGGCCAATGGTATTTCTCCCGTCCCGCCCAATCCGACATGTCCATCGAGATCGAAACCGTTTGGGAAGATTACACAGGGACGGGCGTCAAGGTCGGCGTTATGGACACGCAGGTACGCTTTGATCATGCGGACATCTCGCGCGCCTACGACGAGAGCCTCGATGTAGACCTCGCCAGTGGCGAAACCGAACTGGACTGGGACACGGCCACGTATCAAAACTATCACGGTACTGCGGTCGCGGGGGTGATCGCCGCCGAGAACGGCAACGGCATTGGCGGCCAGGGGATTGCCGATGGGGTCACTCTCGTCGGTCTGGCAATGGACTTCACCACGAGCGATGCTGTTGGAATGCTCAACCGCGGTTTCGAAGAAGCGGCAAAACTTGATGTCGTGAATTGCTCTTGGGGCTACACGCAAGCCTTCTCCGACAGGCTCACCCCCAACAGCAGCCAGGCACTCAGCCTTGAAACTGCCATTTCCGAAGGTCGGGGCGGACTTGGCACGGCTATCGTCTTTTCCGGCGGCAACAGCGGGTCATCGCAATCGTCCAACTACCACAACTACCAGAACTCGGTCTACACAATCGCCGTTGCCTCCGTGGACAAAGAGGGCGAGGTTTCCTCCTTCAGCTCGCTCGGCTCGAACCTTCTGATATCCGCCGGTGGCGAGGACATCCTGACGACTTCCGCCTACGGCAACGTCGCATATACTAGCGGCACGTCTTTCTCCGCACCCATGGTGACGGCCGCCGTTGCCCTGATCCTCGAAGCGAACCCGGAGCTTGGCTATCGGGACGTGCAGCAGATCCTTGCCCTCTCCGCGCGCGCTGACAAGCTTGGAACGGACGCCCGCGTTGGTCTTGGCTGGGTCGAGAACGGCGCAACAAACGTAAACGGCGGCGGGATGCATTTTTCCGACAGCTTCGGTTACGGGTATCTCAACGTGAATGATGCCGTGCGGCTCGCCGAGACTTGGAACAGCCAGAACACGTTCGACAATCTCTTGACCCACTCCGTCAAGGAGACATTCTCCGACGTGGTGTTGACCGCAGGAGAGCAGGATCGCGTCGAAGTTTCTTTCGAGGTAGCAGAAGACATCACGCTGGAACAGGCTACCATCGCGATGGACTTCATCTGGCAGCATTCCAACGATTTGGAAGTGTTCCTGACCAGCCCGGATGGCACCGTGAGCCAACTCGTCTACGACTTTGTCAAAGAAGGCGGCGGCGGCGCGTTCCGGAACTTCACCTTTACAACGGAAGCCCTGCGCGGGGAGAGCGCTGCGGGCACATGGACGCTGGAAATCGTGAACACCAATCCAGACGCCCTCAAGCTGAACAAGCAAGATGTAATGAGCGCCGCCCTGAAGTCACTGACGTTCACGGCCTACGGGTCCGAGGCCAGCGCGGATGATGTCTTCGTATTCAATGACGAATTCTGGAACGGGTTCCTCGATGACGATGCCTCCCGTGAAAAACTGAGCGACACGGATGGCGGCACGGACACGCTCAACGCGTCGATGGTGACGACATCCGTTGTCATCGATCTGTCCGGTGCAACCGCCAGCAGCATCGGTGGGCGGTCGATCGTCCTGACCGATGCGGCAATCGAGAACCTCTACAGTGGCGACGGCGACGACCAATTGACCGGCTCGGCCGCAGACAATGTCATTGGCGCCGGGCGCGGTGACGATACCGTTCTCGGCAGCCTTGGCAACGACACGCTCCACGGCGGAGCAGGCTCGGATACACTGGTATTCGACATGGCCTCCAGCGCCATCACGGCCATCGCTCTCCTTAATCCGTTGACCATCACTCTGGGTTGGGCCATGGGTGCCGACAGCGGCGTCTGCGTCATCTCGGATTTCGAGACTTTCGCCTTCGAAGACTCGGTTTTTGATCTTGCCGAACTGCTGAATTTCGAAATCGCAACGCCGCTTGATCCCGTGGTTGTGATCCCTGAGCCGGATCCAGTTACCGAAGACCCGACCACTGAGCCGGTCAGCGGAGATCCAACCTCGGATATCCCAGACGACCTGAACGCGATTTCTGGCACTGTGGAGGAAGAAAAGATCTTGGGGACTAGCGATAGCGATTTCGTCAACGCAGGTGCAGGCGACGACTCAGTGGTCGCATTGGACGGCGACGATTATGTCTTGGCCGGCAGCGGAAACGACACCCTCTTCGGCGCCGCCGGCGAAGACACATTGCACGGCAACGAAGGTGACGACTTGCTCATCGGCGCGACGGAAGGGGATCTCATCTTCGGCGATGATGGCAACGACAAACTGTTCGGCGGTGACGGGAATGATTGGCTCGAAGGTGGCACCGGGGATGACAAGCTGTTCGGCGGGCTTGGCGAAGATACTCTGTTAGGCGGCGAGGGAAACGACACGCTCACCGCAAACGACGGCGCAACGACACTCTCAGGAGACTCCGGCAGCGACAAGTACTTCTGTGCAGACGATGAGGACACAATTATTCTTCTCGCTGAGCGAGGCGTCATGAACCGGGTGTTCAGTTATGACGCCGAGCATGATGCACTTGAAGTGCAGTTCGCCGAGGGTCTGTCTGGGGAACTCGCCTTCGAAGAAACCGCCGGTGGCACCTATCTCGGCTTCAACGACGGCGAAACCACAGAGTACTTCGCCTTCTTCACACAGACCGAGGCGAGCTATCTCGCCGAAGGGCTCGGCCTCTAACAGCAACTAGAGATAGAGAGAATCATGAGATCGGGCGCTTTGGTGCCCGATCATCGCGTCAGTTCCAGTATCCGATTCGGAGTGACCGTACCGTTAATTACTTCGCGGAAAGCTTGGCGGTTACCCCGTGCTCTACCCCGACGGTCGATCCAAGGCTCCGGACGGAAACTTTTCACGTGGTTGGCAAGAACATTGCGCCACATCATTCGGAGCGCAAACCCCTTCGGCAACGAGCCCTTGCGCAGAAGATAAATAGGGTTCGCGACTTGACTGTATCCCAGCAAGTAGCCACTTGTCTCGCGACCGGTACTTGTTCCGCAATGTACGCCGGCGAAGGCGTCCGTCCTGATCTTTTCCCCTTTTAGGCGCGCCGCGAAATCAACGTCTTCCTGCCAGGCATAAAGCGGCAGGTTTTGATCAAACCGCTCCGCCCCGATCGCTGAGCAACGATAGGCCATATTGCATCCGTACAACCCGACGAGTTGATGCGCGAGCGCGACTGGCTTCTCCGGTCCGCCACCTGCAACCTCGTAATCCTCTATCAGAACATGTGCCTGCTCGGCGGATACCCCACCGGTGTGGATGCCATCTGCGAGCAGCTTCCCGGTGAAACCGGCGGCGTCGGGAAAGCGTTCCAGCGCACGCCCGATCCCCTCAATTGCATCCTCTGCGGGGAAGTAGTCATCGTCGATAAAGAACACAGCCTCACATTCCGCCTGAACCGCATCAAGCCCCATGTTGCGCTGCCGCGGCAAGCCCTTTTCAGAGATCAGGATCTGCGCTTCCGGAAGCAGATGCTGTACCTCGTCCACCGGCAGATCTTCGAGTTTCGTTACCACAAAAACAATATGGCTCGGTGCCACGGTCTGGCGCACAATCCATGGCAGGAGATCAGCGACAATTTCCGCCCGCCCAACAGAACAGATGACGAGAGCGATTCGAGCGTTCATCAGGAGAGACCTTGTGTTCAATAATTTATGAAACGCACCGGACGGCACACGGGCAAATTGAGTGATACGATGGTTTCGGGGGCCGCGTGGGCCCCCGAAGTCTCAGGGAAGCCAAAAAATGCGCCCGTCCTGCAGGGACGGAGTAGTGTTGCTAAAAGCTTAGCAACCAGTACGCTTGAGGACGGCGCCAATGGTACCGATGAGAATTCGCAGATCGCCCATCAAAGTTAGCGACGCGTAATAGTCGACGTCCATCTGCACACGCTCGGCGTAGCTCACATCATTCCGGCCAGACACCTGCCAGAGACCCGTAACCCCGGGACGTACCGATTGGTAAACCCATTTGTGGCCACCGTAGTTCTGATCCAGTTCCTCCTGCGGAACGGGCCGCGGACCGATGAGACTCATCTCGCCGCGCAGAACGTTGATGAGCTGCGGCAGCTCATCAAGGGAAGATTTACGCAGGAAGGCGCCAAAACGGGTGATCCGCGGGTCGCTGCGAAGCTTGCGGTCCCGCATCCACTCCGCCATTGCCTCGGAATCACTGGCCAGCAGGGCATCGAGTCGGGCCTTGGCATCCGGCACCATGCTCCGCACCTTCCAGCACTTGAATGGCTTGCCGTTCAGACCGATCCGCTCATGCCCAAAAAACGCGGGCCCGCCGTCTCGCTTCACGAGGAAGTAAAGGACTGCCAGCACAGGCAGAACCATCGGGAGAAAAACGAGAGTTAGAATGATGTCCAGCGCCCGCTTCGGTGCGCCTCTGTAGGACAGCTTGCGCTCGGGAATTCGGCCAGTGGTTACGTTGCCAGTCTTGCGCTCGGTGATCGTCGTTTCTAGCATAGTTCAATTCCTGATCCAATAAATCTTGTAAACTACTCGATAATTTAGGAATTCGGGCATTCGCCTCTCTACCGTATTAAAACCTTTCATCAACGCGCCTTCGATCCTGTGGGCGCCGTCGACCTAATAAGTGTCACATCAATAACCAAAATTTGTCACAGATTTTTTGCAGCATTATTCTGCACCTGCAAAACTAACAAAAAACTTCTGAAAAAGTAACCCTAAAGGAGAAGTTTGACCAAAAAATAGCCACAAAGTATTTGCAGCAAGGCCCCTAGCCCCCTCTCATGAAGAAACGCCCTCACCTCGAGGCGATCGATCGCTTCCTAACCTGTCAGTACTTATAGCGTTTTCCGTAGCTGTACGACTCACTCGCTAGCTCTGCCTTTGTCAGAACGAGGCCCTCAGGACGGATATCCAGGCTTGCCAAACTGGAAAGTCCTTCGTTTACAGCCTTTCTAGGGGTCTTTCCGAAGGCAACCACATAGAGAATGTGGTCCACGAAGGTGGCGAGCTTAAACCCGTCCGAGACCGCGAGAACCGGCGGCATGTCGACGACTATGATTTCGAATCGTGCGCTTAATTCATCCATCAATCTCTTCAATGAGGCTGTGGTCATGTCGTCTGCGATGAGCTTTGCGCCCTTTTTGATGCCGGCAACATACATGCCCCATTTTTCAGCAAAGTGGATTGCCGAATCGATCTCGCACTCGGCAGCGAGCCAACCGGTCAGATCATTATGCTGCACTGCGAAAAAATCTACGATCTCCGAACGGCGTGTATCGAGGTCAAGCAGCAGTGTCTTGCGACCGGAGCTCGCGAAGGAACTCGCCAGCGCGATGGCCGTGGTCGTCTTGCCCTCATTTGGGACTGACGAGAGGATCAGAATGCTGCTTCCCCGCGCAGATCTACCCAGCTTGCCAGAGCGCGTCAACTTCGTGGCAACCATAGTCCGCAATTGCCGGATCCGCTCGGCAAACAGGGAGTAGTGATCCGCACCAAGGTGCCTGACAACGTCGTGAGGTTTGCGCATGGAGACACGTGGGATCGCAGAAAGAACGGGCAAACCGGTAGCCTGCGACAACTCCGTAGCATCCCGGAACCCCTTACCCATCAGTTCCATCATCAAAGCGGCAACAAGCCCGATCGTAAGACCAAGGACTGCACCGAATGCAGTCATCAGCTTGGTGCGCGGCGTAGAGGGTCCGCCTGCGATCTCCGCCTGGTTTACCAATCTTGCCTCGGCGCGCTGAATCTCGATCTGTGCGCGGGTCTCGCCGAGGCGACCAAGCACTTCTTCGTAACTGTTGCGGACTGCATCTGCCTCGCGCTCAAGCTGCCGCAACCGCAATGACTCACCGGCGATGTTCGACAACTGCTGTTCAAGGGCATCAACGTCCGCTTGAAGCGCCGCTTCGCGTTTTTGCAAGACGTCGATCTCATTGCGGTAACTGTCAGCAATGTTCGCGATCTCGTTTTCGATCGCGGTTTCGATGCCGGCCAACTCGGAAGCAATCAGGCGCCGCTCTGGATGATTGACACCAAATGACACTGCAAGCCGCGCATCTTCCGCCGCCAGTATCTCACGCCTTTCACGCAAGGACGACAAGTAGGATGACTCTTGGGTTTCGGCCGCAGCGAGTGCGCCGCGCTGCGCAAGCAAGTCCTCAATGCGTTGCAGCCTCGCCTCTTCGGTCGCCCGCTCAGAGCGCGCGATGGAAATCTGCTGGTTCAGTTCACCCAGTCTTTGCGAAAGCACCTCCTCAGACGACCCGGCGTTGTCGAGTTGCTGCCGTTTGAACTCCTCCACCGAGGTCTCGGCTACTGCAAGCTGCTCACGCAAATCCTCGACCTGATCGGCGAGCCATTTGGTCGCGTTCTCCGCAACCCGTTGCCGATCAGCCAACTGACTTCGCATATAGTTCGAGGCCAACGTATTGGCCACGCGCGCCGAAAGCTCAGCGTCGACCGTAAGCACGCCCACTTCGATCACATAACTTTCCCCCAAGCGCCGCACACTGACACCCTTTCGCAAAGCTGACAGGATTCTGCTCATCCGTCGCTGCTCTGAAGAAATGAGTTCGGACGCACTCTCCGATGACTCGGCAGACACAGATGGACGAACGCGCTCCAGACCGGCACTGATCTGGTTCTTGCCCGCTGCAAGCACCAGGGAAAAAAAGCTCGGCTCCGCGAGGGCAGGGTCCAGTGCATCGAAGCGGTCGATTCCGATCTCTTCCACAACCGAGCGCAACAAACCCTGCGAACGCAACAGCGCCACTTCGCTTTCGACGATCGGGTTGTTCAACTTAAGATCGGACACAACCTGGTCTTGGGTCGAGACCACCTGTTGTTCCCTCGGGTCGAGCATGACGGTCGCGCTGGAAAAGTACATTTTCGGTTGCGCTAAGGTCAGAATATAAAACACTGCGGCAAAAAGTAGCATGATCCCGAGGATCAGCCATTTCCGACGTAGAAGCGCTCCGAGCATTCGGCCCAGGTCCACTCCGTACTGGTCTTCGAAGTGCGGACTTTCGTATCCTTGATCTTGCGATGTACGTTTGACACCCGAAAGCTTGGCAACGCGGCTCGACACAAATTCTGCCATATCCATCTCCGAAAACCGCCCAGGCGGCGTAAGTTTGAAATCAGTGTTGCGACAATGTAAAAAAAATCGAAACACGGTTGCCTTCGGAGACGCAAGCCGCGTACACCATATCGGACAAATAATTTTTCACAAAACGGCGTTTCAGCACGACTTGCGGCCAAGGGACCGTGGACAAACATGAGCCGTAAGCCAGGCGAGCCCACTTCCGCGCAAAAACCCGGTGGCGCGGGAAACGCTGCAATCTCATTTATCGCCCTCAGCTCCCAGCAGCTCTCTGCCTTCGTAATCACCCTCCTTGCGGCGGGGGTTTTGGGCGCTGGAGAATACGGCGTATATACTCTAGCTGTGGTCTTCGTCGAATTCGTGGTCATGTTGGCCTACACAGGCTACTTCCACTTTCTCGTCACATCCGACGAAGATGAGACCGCCGTCCTGTCCACCACATTCTGGATCATGCTAGGAATCGGAGTCCTTGGCGGACTGGTCATGGTGCTCACTGCGGGCCTTGTTGCCTTGGCCTTCGATGCGCCACAGCTTGCGCCAGTGTTGCGCGCCTTCGGCCTGCTACAACCCTTTGCTTCCATGATCGGCTGGGCGACGGCCGCACTCACGCGAGCGGGGCGGATGCGCCCCTATTTCCTAAGCCTGGGTGTATCCAACTTCGGCGCGATGATAGGCGGCACGGCGGCGCTGCTCATTTGGCCGTCAGTTTATGCACTGGTCATCTTCCGGGTGATTCGCATTGGCCTCGGCATCATTTTCTTCGGGTTGAGCCTGAACCAGCGACCGAGTTTTCTCTTCGACCGCAGGATGGCGCGCGACGCGACGCGCTATGCCGCGGGGCTCTACGGCGCGCGCTTACTGACCTTTTTTTCAAACTTCGGCACCGACCTCGTACTCGCGGCGATCTTTTCCACGGCGGAGGCAGGCCTGTATCGCTTTGCCAACCGCATTGCCAGCGCGACGGTGGATCTCGTAGCACAACCTTTGCGCAGCTTCTCATTGAAGAGTTTCGGGCAGGCTGCCCGCACCGAGCGACCGCTCGCCGATGTCTTCGCCCTCTACTTTGGTATGTCCATCTTGCTGGTTGGCGGTGCCGCGGTGACCCTGATGATCCTTGGCCCAGAGGCCATCCGGACGTTATTTCACCCTGAGTATGCGGCGGCCATCATCGCGACTCAGGCCATGGCGCTGCGCGCCTTCGCGCGGGTGGGTCAGAGCATGATCGAGCCGGTGTTCTCAACTCGCAAAACGACAAACCTCGCCATGTGGTTCAACCTTGCGCTCGCAGCCGCCATGCTGGGTTCCATTCTCGCCTTTGCGAATCAGGGGGTCACCGTCCTGGCCATCGCGCAGGCTGGCGTGCAGCTTATTTCCCTTCCGCTTGCAATCTGGGCGATTGCACGCGGCGCCGAGGTCGATATCTGGCCGGGGCTACGTCGCGCGGGCCTTGCGATGGTGTTGCTGACAGGATTTGCCGCCGCACTCTGGATCTCTTGGTGGGGATTGGGGCAATCGGGGCTCGCGCCTGGATGGCGCGTGGGAGCGGGCGCGCTCACAGCCTTGAGCCTTGGCGGGATGGCAGTGGCCATTGCGATGAAACTACAGGTTCTGTCCTTGCGGGCTTTCGCGGATTGACTCTAACGCCAGCCAAGCACCGCAGAAAGACCGAGCCGCTCAGCCAAAGCCGCCGCCGCAAGGGGCAACGAAACGCCAAGAATTGTACCCAAACCGACAACGAGCACGGGGTCTTCCGCCCCGGTCAGACGCAATGCGATACGAGTGCCCGCCGTGATCAGGATATGGGTCACGAAGATCGGCATGGTATGTTGCCCGATATATGACAGGGCCTGCGCGACCAGGCCATGCCCGCTCTGCGCCCATAGTTTGGCCAAGCCGAGAACCACTGCCGAACCTGCGAAATAGGCCGGCAGAAAGATCGGCTGCGATGCGGGATAAACCAGCAAGGGGTCCGCCGCCTCCTGCCAGGCCAGCCAGAACATCAGTGCCATGATACCTGCCCCGAGGATCAAAACGGTCCTGCGCGCCGCCCATACTGCGGCGTTCCCGCCCACCGATGCAGCGATCAGGAACAGACCAATCCAGCGCACATAGGTGATCGGGCCATTCTCCTGAAGGTAGCCCACGGCCAAGAGTATCAGACCCACGATGAGGGCTGTTAACTTCGGCAGGGGCGCCAGCAGACGCATCAGGAGGATGCCAAAGAAGAGATAGTAGAGAAACCACATTACGGAGGGCGGCTTCCATATGATCACCCAAGGCCTGAAGACTTCCACGGGGGTGTTCGTCTGCCCACGCATCAGGTAGCCCGCCAGAAGAAGTAAGATCCCCCAAAGCACATAGGGCCAGACCACCCGCAGCGTCAAAAGTCGCAAAACATCGGGCCATGCGCGCCGTGCCATCCCCCCAGACAACATGCCCGAAACGATGAAAAACAGCGCCATATGAAAGGAGTAGATCGTGATCAGCAGAAACCTTATGATCTGCGTATCGCTCCCAGCACTGAGGATACCGACAAGCGCATGTCCCATCACGACGAAAATCATCGCGAGACCGCGCGCCATATCGATGGAAAAATCCCGGTGTGAAGTCATTTCCGCTCGAGTTCTTTTAATTTGACGTTCCGGCGCACAATCAGCCTAGGGCCTTGGTGCCGCCTCTAGAGACCTTGCGTCAAGCTCAAACATAGCCGACGCTAAGCCGCATCCCGAGGATCTCAATCCAATTTGTCGGGTAATACGGCCAGTAGGTGCCATTTTTGCCGATTTTTTAGCACTTTGACGCGCCCAGCTCAGTAAAGATTGCGCCGCTCCGCGCGATCTGTTTTGCTTCGCAGGTGACCACGTCATGATTTAATAACACGGTATTTCTACGGAACGGGCGACATGCGCGATCTCATTTACATTATTGGCTCCGGCCGCAGTGGGTCCACCGTCATGGAACGGGTTATCAATTCGTCGCCGCGGTGCTGCGGCGTCGGGGAGATACACGCCCTCTGGCGGTTGCCCGTCGCGAATCTGATGTGCTCCTGCGGTTCGCGCGTGCCCGACTGTGGCTTCTGGAGCCAGGCTCTGGAACAGGCGGACATCGGCCCGCGTGAGCTCACCCGGCTCGCCGAGCTCGAGAGATCGGTCGTGCGCAACACTTACCTTATGACCTTGCGCTATGATCTCAGGCGCATCCGCAACGACGATCGGTTGGCTGAATTCACCGCGTTGCAAGAACGCCTCTTCGTCGGGGTGCGTGCTGCCTCCGGAGCGGAGGTGGTGCTCGACAGTTCCAAGGCCGGACCCCGGGCCTTCGTGCTCGCCGCAGGGCTCGATCCGGTCTTCCTTCATGCCTACCGCGGCGCGGAGGACGTGATTGCGTCCTGGCGGCGCCCGAAATTCGAACCCTCGACGGGCACACCCATGAAAAAGCCTCCGGTCCGCGAAGCGGCGATCGACTGGATCAAGGCGGAACAGGCCGCGCGCAGTCTGCGCCGATCCGCCAGCGTGAAACGCATTGATTACCTTGCCTTTTCCTCCGCCCCGCGCGACGCTCTGCGAGCGGCGCTCGAGGAGCATTTCGCTGGACTGGTGGATGAACTTGCCTGGCAGGGACAGAGCACTGTGCGTCCTGCCGAAGTTTATCACTCTGTACTGGGCAATCCGGACCGCTTCAACAGAGATGATATCGTCATTCGTCCACAGCACGCCTCTGACAGGTCCAAGTTCGGCGCGGGAGAGCGCCTGATTATTCGGTCGGTTGGAAAAGGCCTCGAAACGATCTGGCCCTGACATCCTGGCGTGGAAATCAAAGGCCGCGAGCGACACGATACCTAAAACTCAGAGGCTGTTGCTCGACCGCACCTGCCCGCCCTCGGATACCTCGTCAGAGCGCTGTTCCAACCTGCGGATATGCCAGCCCTCTAATGTATCGAGGCGGAGTTTTTGCATGAGCGCGGGTTTTTCGACGACGTGCCAGGAAAGTGCCGAGAAGGCGACGATGAATGGCATCGAAAAGATCAGCGTCCAGTACCAGGACAACTCGCCCCCGGCCACGTGGATCACCGTCTGCAAGATCACATAGTGATAGAGATACATGCCGTAGGAATAGTCCGCACCATTGACGAGCCAGTTGCGCCGCGGGTTGAGCACACCAAGCATCACAGTCAGGTAAGCCGCTGGGAAGCATCCTAGAATTCGGTCTTGCGGCGCCCAAGTGAACGTCGCCAGCGTCACTGCCGACACCACGAGGATCAACGCAGGGGAGGTCGGGATCCTGTTGCGGAAGACATAAAGGCATACCCCCACGAGGAAGGACACGACAAGCATATAGCCGGAAACCGGCCCGTCCCAATCCGGAAACACCCAATCGTTCACGATCCCGATGCGAAGAAGTACCAGTCCGAAAAACACGGCCGTACCGGCGAGCAGTATCTTGTTGCTCCGCTTGGCCCCGATGAAGATGAGGATACCCAGAACGATGTAGCAATAGAGTTCGAACGGCACCGTCCAAAGCTGTTCGTTTGCGATATCCGGGCGTGGGTTTGCAGAGAAAACCTCCGGCAGGAAAATTGTTACGTGGCCGGTCACGTTGACGAGATAGCGGAAGAAACCGGGATCGGTGAAATACTCACCGATGCTCAATTGTGTCACGAAGGGCCCGAGCAGAAGAGCCGTAAGGAGGACCTCGACGGCAAGTGCCGGGTAGATCCGGATGAAGCGGAGGCCCATAAATTTAACTAGGGTACGACAGCGGATCATGCTGCCCGCCACCAGAAACCCCGAGAGCGCAAAGAACATGGGAAGGATCGCGCTCTTCACAGCGCCAATCGGAAAAGTAATCCACAAGATCCTGTTGGCGATTTCGCCTTCGGCGACGTTGTAAGCATGCCCTATAACCACGAGAAACGCGAGAATCAACCTCATGTAATCGAAGCCGGCAGGCCGCCCGCCTGCAACATCCAGATAGTCGCCTAACGTACGCATATTTCCGCGAATCCTTTTAATCAATGCCTTTATATTAGGGGAAAACTGCAAACCACGCTAGTTTTCATGATACCTTTGTTGAAACACGGCGCCCGTTTGCACGGGTTCGATCCACCAAGGCGTGGTCGCTTACGGCTGGGGGCGGAATAGTACGCTAAGGGTTTAGGTTCAGACCTCATTAAGATTTGACGAAGAAGGTGTTGCAGGGGCGTCATGGAGACCTGCATCATGAGCGATCTGTCTGGCTCACAGAGGCACAAATGGCGCGTCCGCGCCCATTTTTCCCGAAGAGCCGTGGTCGCCCAAGGGTGGGCGACGGGTGCTTTCTCAGGGGGATTATCTTCATCAATCGCAATGGCTTGAGATGGCAGGATGTGCCGAAGTAATACGGCCCGCACAAGACGTTGTATAACCGTTGGCGCCGCTGGAGCGAGATGGGCGTCTTCGCAAGGATCCTGGTCGCACTGGCCGATCAAGGGACCGAGACGGGCACGGTGATGATCGAGGCAACCCACCTCAAAGCGCATCGCACGGCCTCCAGCCTGCGGAAGAAAAAGGGGGCGCGGGCGAGCGATTGGCCGAACCAAAGGTGGCATGAATACCAAACTGCATGCGATCTGCGACGCTGTGGGGCGCCCCCTGCGGATGTTCCTGACCGTAGGACAGGTCAGCGATTATCGCGGTGCGCAGGCCTTGTCGGACGCATTGCCTTTAGCCGACTGGCTGCTGGCCGACCGCGGATATGACGCCGACTGGTTCAGAGAAACGTTGCAGGACAATAAGATACGCGACTGCATCCCGGGTCGGAAGAGCGGCAAGACGCCCATCAGGTATGACAAACGCCGCTACCGCCGACGCAACCGGATCGAGATCATGTTCGGGAGCTCGCCCAAGACGATCCAGTGTGCCACCGTTTGATGACAATGCCAGGGATCCGTGCAGTCGTCGCTCTGACCTTCCGCGCAACTGTCGATGATCCGGCACGCTTTCGGT
>NZ_JBLZNC010000016.1:0-20650 GCF_048553715.1 Sagittula sp. SSi028
AGCGCTGCGCCTGATAATTGGTATTATGTATTTGTGTTATATTATAACACTTTCTGCTTCCGCGCGTGCCATCTAGGAGGTTTTCAACGGCCGTTATACGGTGCATGTTGCACTCGGTCGTCATGTCGGCGCCGGTCGCGCGCCTGCCGATTGGCGCCTGCGGGGCTTAAGGAATTGTTAAGACCCTCAGACGATCACAGTTAACGCGGGCGCTTGTGAATTGGGGATGCAAGAAGCCGGTCATGCAAACCGGCCGGAAAGGCAGTGAGTATGGCGAAGCGCAAGATCCGTATCGTGCGGTGTAAGTGCAACTATGATCTCGCATTCGGGGCACATACCTGCCCGTATTGTTTTCGTAAAACGCCGCTTCACAACCGCTATTGGTTCTGGGCGTTGATTGGCGCGATCGGGCTGTTGGGAGGCACTGCCATTCTGCCTTCCCTGCTCGGGGCCGAGTTGGCAATGGCCGGACAATAGGATTGAAGGCGCATTCTTGATACGTCTCCAAGGGTATTGTCCGGGATCACCATCGCGGCGTGATCTTCGCTTTCCTTGATGCCTGCCTATCACTTCAAAAGGTCAGCGCGACAATTCCAAGAGCAGCCAGAATCGCGAGCTGTACTTTCAGAGATAAAAGCCAGCTGCCGTTGATGCGGTTGTGACGTTTAGGGTGCTGTGGCCGGTACCCGGTAGCTACCAAACTTTCTTTGAATGACGTGACCTTGCGTGGCGGAATTGACGGTTCGGATGGCTGAAATCCGGGCATGAAAATTCTCCAGTTTGTGTGCAAATGAGTTGGGTAAAACGAGAACGCTCTGAAAGTTTATATACAATGGTATATGCGCTAAATGTGGTTGAAATTTGGCAAAGTCCACCCGCAAAACGAGCGCGTCAGATGAAAGCTTCCTCTAAATGACTGCTGACGCAGCGCTTGGTTAAAGATCGGGCGGCGAGCCGTGCTTCTGAGGGCTGCGATCCTGAGGAGGCTTGGTGAGCAACCTAATACGGATGTGTTCGCGGCAGCTGGCACACCAACGTTGGGAGGTTTGCAAGGCGGCTCAATGAAGTGGAAAACACAGGCTACTTGGCGCCTTCGCTCGCGCACACCAGCATGATTTCCCCCTAAATGCCTGATTACATGAGGCGATTCCATTTATACGCTGTTGAGGGTATAAATGGTTATAAACCAGTATATTTCGTTATATTCGGCGCAAGCCTTCGGAAGCCAGTTTGACCTGCCACGGGATTTTTCCTCCACCTACGATTTGAGTCCGGCCCAACTTTGCTCTTCCATAAATCCATGTGTATGCAGACACTTTACACAAGCAGCTGAAAGTCCTCTGGGTAACCGGCAAGTTGAAGATCAATGCACGCATGCACAGCCGCATCTTACGTCGACTGGATGCGCTCGACGCCGCCACATCTCCCGAGGACATGAACCTGCCGGACTTCGACTTCCACAGCCTGCGGGGGAACACACCAACGCGCTACACCGTCCATATGAACGGCCCGTGGTGCATCACCTTCGAGTTCCGCGACGGCGACGCCTATGTGCTGGACTACGAGCAATATCACTAGAAGGCGAGGATGAGCCGCAACCCCAACCGCTGCCCGACGCATCCGGGCGAACTGCTCCGCGAGGATGTGATCCCCGCCACCGGAAAATCGAAAGCCGAAATCGCACGAATGCTCGGCGTGTCGCGCCAGCACCTGCACGACCTTCTGGCCGAGCGGAAGCCCGTCAGCCCGGAAGTGGCGGTACGACTTGCCAAGCTCTTCGGAAACGCGCCTCTGGTCTGGATCGGGATGCAGGGAGCTTATGATGCCTGGCACGCTACCCGCGAAGTCGATGTGTCTGCCATCCCGACATTGAGCGCTGCACCAGACAACTCGGCCACGGCCTAACCCTCACAGGCTGTAGTTATGCTCTCGGGTTCGGGTGGCATGACGCTCTTGATCTCGTTGGAGGTTTTCCGGCGTCTCCCACTCTGGGGGTGCGCTATCTGGTGTTTCCTGGTGAGCCTTCCTTGCGCTCTGTAGCAACGCCGCAAAGGCGGGAGTTGTATCCTACGCCTTGGGACCACCGGCCAGCGTCAATGGGAATAGACGTGAAGCAAGTCGGTCGGCGGTACCCGCTTCGCCGAGGTATGCCTGGCTTTATCCACCAGCCCTCTTCGCGAAAGCGCCAGGCGATATGCCTTCTTGCCGGACAAATGCCATTCCAAAGGTAATGGCGGACGCGTAGCCGATCCTCTCGGCGATCTCTGCATTGGTTAACCCACCTTGCCGAAGCAAGGTTTTGGCCACAGCCATGCGCCACTCGATGGCATATTCTTTTGGCGTGCGGCCAACCTGGCGGTGGAACCGTTCGAGAAAGCCGGAGCGGGACAAACCCGTCGTCTTGGCCAGTTGTGAACCGGAAAGGGAGCCGCCTCTTTCTGTGTGGATCCGTTGAAATGCACCTGAAAGCAAGGGGTCCGACAGACCGCGCAGCAGCCCCGGCGGCAGGGTCGCGACCGGTTCAGAGCGCAGGGCCTCGATCAAAAGAACCTCCAGTAATCGCTCGAGGATCACTCTGCGCCCCAGGCGGTTTGCGCGGGTTTCCTCATGGATCATCGACACCAGAGCCGTCAGGCGGTTTTGATCGGAAACATGGATTACTCCCGGCAGGAGAGACGCGAGAAGGCCTTGGGCCAGCGGATCAAAGTGGCAGCGCCCGACCAGGGCGCGCATATTGACGGGTGCTTCTACCGCGCCAAGCCGGCATTCTCCGGAGCCGGTCTCAAGAGACTGGCGAGACACATGAGGGGGCGGAGGCACCTCGCTTGAGATGATGAAGTCTTGCAGGTGTGGGATCAGCACGAAATCACCAGCCGACAGCGTAACCGGTTCACGCCCTGCAACGTGGAGACGGCACTGCCCTTCGCTCATCGCGCAGTAGAAAGGGGTGGCCGTGTCGCGCCCCTCCGCCATCCATTGGCCGCCCGCTTCGACCACTTTAGCGTTGGTGAGCGTCAGCTTGAATAAAGCCATGAAGCTGCAAAGTGGGTCTACGTCACTCTCGAGCATGAGTTTGGACGACCTATGACTAATTACAAATTTTTGCGCGCAAACAGATTGTCCCGTCTACCTTTGCGAAAAGCAAGATTGGGGAAAGTCCACGTGGGTCAATCTGCGTCTCAAATTGGTTTTGGCACAAAGCAGATGCACTTTTTAATCATGAGGCCGTGAAACCCCGTACCTTGGAAAAGGTCGATATTCGCGCGACCGTAGATCTGGTCCTCGGTCTAGCCTTCGAACCAGGTTTCAGTAACGGGCTCAACGAAGCAGAAGACAGGTTGCATGGTGTCTACGCGCACATGTCGCACACACTCGAGCGGTTGTCGGCACAGCGTGAGGAAGCCGTCGTCATACCGAGTTATACCTTGCCGGTATAATTCAATTTTGGACCATCTAAGCAATTGATTTTCATCAATATAGATTTTCCCGTGTGAACCAATTCCAGATTTTGAGAGTACCACCACCGTGGATGCAAATGACGCGGCCTCGGGTCCAGAGGACATGAACTTGCCTGGCTTTGCCGTTCACAGACTGCGAGGAGCGCATACCCAACGCGCGACACTGTGTATGTGAACTTCCCGTGTAAGCCGCTCAGCCTACGACCAGTGCCGCGCGCTCCACTTCGGCCACGATGTCATGGACCACTTGGTTCAGTAGCTGATCGTTTTCGCATTCCGCCATGACCCGAATAAGAGGTTCTGTGCCGGATTTGCGGATCAACAGGCGCCCATGGCCTTCTAGCTTTACTTCGGCATCTTTGATGGCGCGTTGCACATTGGTGGCATCCAATGGCGCCATACCGGCGTCAAAGCGGACGTTTTTGAGAAGCTGTGGCACGGGCATAAAGCTGCGAGCAAGTTCGGAGGCCTTGCGCTTTGACTGGACCATTTCGCGAAGGAACTGCAGGCCAGCCATCAGCCCGTCACCGGTTGTGGCGTAATCGGTCATCACGATATGGCCCGACTGTTCGCCTCCCAGATTGAAGCCGCCCTGGCGCATACGTTCTACCACGTAGCGATCGCCAACCTTGGTGCGTTCCAGCCGGAGCCCTTTGCTGTTCATGAAGCGCTCAAGACCAAGGTTCGACATCACGGTTGCGACCAATGCGCCGCCAGCGAGACGGCCTTCGTCAGCCCAGCGAGCGGCCAGCAGGCCCATGATCTGATCGCCATCAACCACCGCGCCGGTCTCATCGATCACAATGATACGGTCGGCGTCTCCATCCAGACAGATGCCAAGATCTGCTTTGTGAGCGCGCACAGCCTCCGCCGCCATCTGAGGCTTGGTCGAGCCGCAATTGGTGTTGATGTTCAAGCCATCCGGGCTGGTTCCCAACGGGATCACGTCAGCGCCAAGTTCCCATAGCACCTCAGGGGCGGTGCGATAGGCTGCTCCATTGGCGCAATCGACGACCACTTTGATGCCGTCGAGGCGCAAACCTGCAGGCAATGTGCCCTTCAGGCGCTCTTGATAGCGAAACCGACCGTCTTCGATCCGTTTGGCACGGCCGATGTTTTGTGGCTGTGCAGGCGCAACCCCGGCGGCGACCAGTGCCTCGATTTCCGCTTCCACCACATCAGACAGTTTGAAGCCGTCAGGGCCGAAAAACTTGATCCCGTTGTCTTCTGCGGGATTGTGGCTGGCCGAAATCATGACGCCCAGATCAGCACGCATTGAGGCCGTAAGAAGGCCCACTGCCGGTGTCGGCACAGGTCCGAGCAACAGCACGTTCATCCCTGTCGAGGTAAGGCCCGCGGTCAGCGCGTTTTCAAACATATAGCCTGACAGGCGCGTATCCTTACCAATCACGACACGGTGGACGCCATTGTGCTCGTTGCGAAAGTAGCGGCCTACGGCTGCGCCCAGTGAGACTGCCATGTCGACGGTCATGGGGTGGATGTTTGCAGTGCCGCGGACACCATCGGTGCCAAAAAGTTTGCGTGTCATTCAGGGTCTTCCATTAAACGTCGTACTTGGTCTTGCAAGGGGGCTGGAGAAGGTGGCGAAGATTGCCGGCCCTCACTCCACAGTCACCGATTTGGCTAGATTGCGTGGTTGGTCGACGTCCGTGCCGCGCGCAATAGCGGTATGGTAGGCGAGCATTTGTGCAGGAACGCTGTAGACGATTGGGGTGACGGGGTCGCGAACCTCGGGCATTGCAATCGTGTAGAGGGCCTCTGCTTTGGTGGCCTCGGACATGTCGCTTGAAACCATGACGATGTCCCCATGACGGGCCATGACCTCTTGGACATTCGATAGGGTTTTTTCGAGCAACTCGTTGTCTTGGGCAAACACAACGACAGGCAGGTCTTTTTCAATCAGTGCGATGGGGCCATGTTTAAGCTCACCTGCCGCGTAAGCTTCAGCATGAATGTAGCTGATTTCCTTGAGCTTGAGCGCCCCCTCCAGCGCGATCGGGTACATCTCTCCACGCCCCAGAAACAGCACATCTTTGCTGCTCGCGAGATGGCTGGCGATCTCGGCATAGATATCCTGCTGGCCCAGGGCTTGCTGGACCAGACCGGGCGCTGCCTCGATGTCCTCGAAGATTTCTGCGAGATAAGCGGGATCGATCGTCCCGCGATCCTGCCCGGCTTTGGCCGCCAAAATCAGCAAAGTCATGAGTTGCGCGGTAAAGGCCTTTGTCGATGCCACCCCGATTTCCGGCCCTGCGAGAATGGGTACGGTCACATCGGCTTCCCGGGCAATCGAAGAGGTGGGCACGTTGACCACGGCAATAGACTTGAACGCTGCTGCATTTGCATGTCGCAGGGCGGCCAGCGTATCGGCGGTCTCACCTGATTGGCTGACGACCACGAGCATGTCATTCGGCCCGATCACCGGATTGCGGTAGCGGAACTCTGACGCAATATCGATCTCGACGGGCAGACGGGCCAGTTTTTCGAACCAGTATTTGGCGACGTGGCACGCGTAATGGGCTGTGCCACAGGCCACCATGATAACACGGCCTACATTTGAAAACGCAACACCTTCAGGGAGGTGGAAGCCGGTGTTTTTTTTATCAAGATAAGTGGAGATGATCCGCGAGAGCACATCGGGCTGCTCTGCCATCTCTTTTTCCATAAAATGCCGGTATCCACTTTTTTCAGCGGCCGCTTCCGCCAGCTCGACACGGGAGGTCGCGCGTACGACTGCATCACCACTTTCGTCATAGATTGTCAGAGAATTGCGGGTGATTTCCGCCCAATCGCCATCTTCGAGATAGGTCAATTTGCGTGTCAGCGGGGCAAGTGTGATGGCGTCCGACCCTACAAACATCTCCCCTTCCCCATGGCCAATGACCAAGGGGGAGCCTTTACGGGCGGCAATCAACAGATCAGCATCTGCCTCGAACAGGAACATCAAGGCAAATGCGCCTTCAAGTCGCTTTAGAGTTTCTTGTGCGACGTCTTTCGGGGCCAGCCCCTGTGCATGATAGCTGTTGGCGAGCTGCACAATCACTTCGGTGTCTGTCTGCGAGGAGAACACGACCCCTTCAGCTTCCAGCTCGGCACGCAGCTCCCGGAAGTTCTCGATAATGCCGTTGTGAACCACTGCAATCGGACCGGCTTGATGAGGGTGGGCATTGGCCACCGTGGGCGCACCATGGGTGGCCCAGCGTGTATGGCCGATGCCCGCAAAGCCACGCAGTGGCTCGCGGACCAGAAGGTCTTGCAGATTGATCAGCTTGCCTGTCGCGCGACGCCGGGCCAGCGTTCCTTCATGGACAGTCGCAATGCCCGCGCTGTCGTAGCCGCGGTATTCGAGACGCTTCAGAGCATCCAGAACAATTGGTCCCACCTCGTGAGATCCCAGGATGCCAACAATACCACACATATAAAAACCTCCAGAACGACGCACAGCGGGGTTTATCCGGAAGAGACTAGAAAACACAGCCGAAACCCTTGATGGGAATTTTTCGGTATTTTCGGCTGCTTGCTCAAAAGTGTTACGCTTGTGCCGTAGCTGTCTGGAATTGAGCTTGTTTGGCTGGCCAATGATGATGACCACTGTCTAGTATTGGCATAGATTTTTATAAGAACTTTTCCCGAGGGGGTCTGCGATGATTTTTCCTGTTTTGCTCTGTGGTGGCTCCGGCACACGACTTTGGCCGCTGTCACGCAAATCATATCCCAAGCAGTTTGCGGATGTGATTGGTGAGCACAGCTTGTTTCAGGCGTCCGCCTTGCGGTTCCAAGGAGACGACTTTGGGGCCCCGCTCGTGGTTACGGGGGATGCCTTTCGCTTCATTGTCACCGAACAGCTGGCGGAAGTAGGGATCACCGAAAGCGGGATCCTGATCGAGCCCGAAGGGCGCAACACAGCGCCCGCGGCTTGTGCAGCGGCTTTGGCGGCGGTGCGACAAAACCCCGATGCAACCATTTTGTTATGTCCCGCGGACCATGTGATCAAAGATGCGGACGCCTTCCGCGCAGCGGTGCTGCAGGGAAACAAGGCCGCGCAGGACGGCCAGATCGTAACCTTCGGTATTGCGCCCACCCGTGCGGAGACCGGCTATGGCTGGCTGGAAACCGGATCGGAGGCTGATGGGGTCTACCAGCTCGAACGCTTCATTGAAAAACCCGACACAGCGCGTGCGGAAGAGTTGTTCTCGGATAAGCGCTATCTGTGGAATGCCGGCGTGTTCCTGGCCCGCGCACAGGTGCTGATCGATGCATTTGAAACCCATGCCCCGGAGATCCTCGAACAGGTTGGCAAGGCTATGGATGCCGCGACCCACGATCTGGCCTTCACGCGTATTGATCCCGAGCTTTGGGCGTCTGTGCCTGATGACTCGATCGATTACGCGGTGATGGAAAAGGCGTCCAACCTGTCGGCGGTGCGCTTTGATGGCCACTGGTCTGACCTGGGCGGCTGGGAAGCGGTCTATCTGGAATCCGGGCGTGATGAGAATGGCAATGCGGTCTCTGACCATGCCACGGCGCTTGATTGCCAAAACAGCCTGCTGCGGGCCGAAGATCCCGATCAGGAGCTCGTTGGTATTGGTCTGGACAACATCGTAGCCGTCGCCATGCGGGATGCGGTCATGGTCGCGGATATGTCCAACGCGCAGAACGTCAAAAAGGCGGTGCAGGTGCTCAAAGCCCGCGAGGCCAAACAGGCCACGCAGCTGCCCGTCGATCACCGTCCCTGGGGTTGGTTCGAGACATTGGTTCTGGCGGATCGCTTTCAGGTCAAACGCATCCACGTCCACCCCGGGGCTGCGCTATCGCTGCAAAGCCACCACCACCGCTCCGAGCACTGGATTGTGGTGCAAGGCACAGCCAAAGTGACGGTGGATGAAGAGGTCAAACTCGTCACAGAAAACCAGTCCGTCTACATCCCGCTGGGCGCGGTTCACCGCATGGAAAACCCCGGCAAGGTGCCAATGGTGCTGATCGAGGTGCAGACCGGCAGCTATCTCGGTGAGGATGACATCATTCGCTACGAAGACGTCTACGCGCGTAGCTGAACGGCGGAACTGCAACACTGCTGCTCGCACACCCCTCTCTCCGGGGGTGGCGGTGTCTTTATAATAAGGATGAAGCGTTATGGCGCCAAAGTTCGGAACAAGCGGCTTGCGTGGTCTGGTGGTCGAACTCACCGAAGAGCTTGTCACAGATTATGTCCGGGCCTTTCTCGCGGCCTGCACCTATGGCGATGAGGTCCATGTAGGCTGGGATCTGCGGCCTTCCTCGCCACAGATTGCAGCCTGGGTTCTGGATGCTTTGCAAGACGCAGGCGTGCCTGCGGTCAGTTGCGGCCCCCTACCAACACCTGCACTGGCGCTCTCGGCCCTGCGCGTCGGCGCTGGTGCGGTGATGGTGACAGGCTCCCATATCCCCGCTGACCGGAACGGGCTGAAGTTTTACGTCCCCACCGGTGAGATTACCAAGGCAGATGAAGTGGCTATCCAGAGTGCCTTGGGCCGCCCGGCATCAGGACTGAGTGCAGGCTGTCGCAGTGTCGCGGCGGCCGAGAGTTATGTCGCACGCTATGTCGCCGCATACGGCACCTGCCTGACAGGGCTGCGGGTGGGCGTGTACCAGCACTCCTCCGTGGCGCGTGATCTGATGATGGATGTGTTTGAAGCGCTCGGGGCCACGCCGGTGGCGATCGCACGTTCGGACAGCTTTATTCCCGTGGATACGGAAGCTTTGGACCCGGAAACCAAAACGCTGTTTGCGGGGTGGTTCGAGGCGCATGCCTTGGATGTGCTGGTCTCGACGGATGGAGACGCGGATCGACCCATGGTGGTTGATGATGCGCAGCGTGTGGTGCCTGGTGATGTGCTAGGCGCGATCACCGCACAGGCTTTGGGGGCTCACCACGTTTGCACACCTGTGTCTTCGAACACGATGATCTCGGATGCGCGCTTCGGGTTTGACCGTGTGGCGCTGACGCGCATCGGCTCGCCGTTTGTGATTGCGGCGATGGAGGAGGCCCTCGCAGAAGATCCTGATGTACGTGTCGTGGGCTATGAAGCCAATGGCGGGTTCCTGCTTGGCTTTGAAGCCGAGGCGCCTGCGGGGCCCCTCTCACCGCTGATGACCCGCGACTGCCTGCTGCCGATCATTGCCCCGCTTGCGAAGGCTGTCGCACAGGGACGTAAGTTGTCCTCTCTCGTAGACGCCCTGCCCCCGCGCTTTACGGCAGCCGACCGTTTGCAAGGCATCGAGACCGACCGGTCAAAAGCCTTTATTCGAGAGCTGTCCGAGAGTTCCGAGGCCCGTGCCGACTTCTTCGAAGAGATCGGGTTTGGGGAGCTGGCGCTTGATACCACCGATGGCCTGCGGCTACGGTTTGTGTCCGGAGACATCGTGCATCTGCGCCCCTCAGGCAATGCTCCCGAGTTCCGCTGCTATGCAGAAGCCGACACACGGGAAGTCGCGGAAACTTTAGTCGACCAGGTTCTGAGCAAGGTATACGCCACCTTGCAATGAAACCATTCTCTCTGGCTCGCGTGAGCCTCGCCCTGACGGTTCTGCTCGGCATCGTGATCGCAGCTTTGACACTGACCAAACTGCCCGGCGGTGTAACCGGCGGGCATGACAAGCTGTACCATGCCATTGCTTTCGCGGCTTTGGCATTGCCTTTGCCGGTGGTGCGCCCTCGCCTGACGCCTTGGGTGCTGCTGATTGCAGTGGGCTACGGAGGGCTGATTGAGGTCATCCAGCCCTGGTTTGGCCGCCAGGCGGACTGGATGGACCTCGTCGCAGATGCTGTGGGCGCCACAGCGGGTGCCGGAATCGGATATGCCCTTGCCAGATTGCGATACCGCGCAGTGGCGTGACAAGGCTTTCGCATTGAAACAATCCTCGGTAGAAATTTGAAAAGCAATTTATGATCAGAGCTCCCGAAAGGTGAAAACCGGTTATGTGTGTTGAACTGCCTCAGTTGCGTATCGTTTATATGCCGATCCCCAAGGCGGCCTGCTCCTCGGTCAAGGCGGCATTGGCCAGCATTGACGAGAACAGCCCGATCACTTTGGAAGATATTCAGAACAATGATCTCGTGGTGCATGAGCACTACAAAACCAGCCGTCACCGCCCCCACCGCTGGGAGCCCTATTGCGACGGCACATGGTGGCGGTTTTCCGTCGTCCGTGACCCTTTGAAACGGCTTCTGTCCGTTTATACCAACCGGGTCGTTGCGCTGCGCGAGCTGCACAACAGTCGCCGCATCCGCGCCCAAAGCGCCTTGACGCCGGACCCCGATCCCGACTTCTTCTTTCAGAACCTCAAGGAATACATGGCGCTGTCGTCATCCATCAAACACCATGCTTTGCCCGCATGGCTGTTTATCGGTCCGCAACCGATCAATTTCGACAGAATATACCGCACGGACGAGCTAGGCCTTCTGGCCGATGATCTGTCTGAGAAGGCGGGCAAGCAGGTGACCATTCCAAAGCTCAACAAAAGCGAGAAATCCCTGGAGATCGGGGACTTGAATGCAAAAACGGTCGATTTTCTGCGTGAACACCTCGCGCCGCAATACGAGCACCTGAGCGACTATTACCGTAATCCCTTCGAGAAAAGGTCACGGAGCGTCAGCGTGACTTGACGCTCTAGAATGAAATTGCATTCACAGACGCTACGAAGTGAGGTCATCCAGCCCTGGTTTGGCCGCCAGGCGGAGTGGATGGACCTCGTCGCGGATGCAGCGGGCGCCACAGCGGGTGCCGGAATCGGATATGCCCTTGCCAGATCGCGATATTGCACGCTCTTCCCAAACACACCCATGCTCGTGCCAAGGATAAACGTGCCTCCTTCTCATAACGCCAACTAAAAAGCGCATCAGGCAATGGAGGAGCTGGACTCCTTTTGATCGTCTCGTTGCTTGGCACGATCAATATCTTCCTGCGCGAGTGCGCTGAACAGTGGCGCAGCAGCGGCAATGCCCCGCAATTGGTGCTCTTTTGCGTACTGTTCGATCTCATCAATTAAACGGATGATCCATTCATGCTGAGACATACTCCGTATCCTTTCGTTGTCGCCTCGGCGCGACGCAGCAGCGCCGTCTTCTGATTGAATAGCTCTATAAAATTCGTGGGTTTTTACCGGCTCGAACGCTTTCTATTGTTCGGCGGCCTTTCATGGCTCTGGCCGTCATGAAAACATTGTCTTTACATTTTGACTTCGGTTGGTTCGGCACACTAAGGGCCGAGGACTTAAATAACAGTTAACACACCCAAAGTGCATGCCGATATCAAGTAAATAAATTATCATTTAAATAATGATAATTTATTTAAACGCGTTTGAGGTAGTCGGGTGCAGATTGAAGCGAGCTCACTCAACCAAAGAGTGTATTTCATTTGGCGCGCCAAAGCGAGCAATCAACCGAAGGGCGAGATGCATCCTAGCCTGGCCTGCTACGCACATGGCAGCGATTAGCATTTCCGCTTGCCAAAAACATGACTGCGCGCCGTCACACTAACCCTCAGAATATACTACCATTCTAGCGGTACAGATAGATTTTAACCCCAATTTTGCGAGGAAACCCGAATCATTCCAGGGGCATTCGGACTGCAACTTTGCGTTTGGAAGAGGTTCAGCCGCTCGAATGTATAGCTGAATCCGGCAAAGGTATAAGTCGGGCTTAAAAAAATCATCACTCTCCTTTAAGTATATTTTGTTGATGTATCATCCGCTTGCGGTCCGGAAAGCTGGCTCGCGCTTGGTCAGAATTTGGCGCGCGTAAAATCTACTATTGATTGAACGATCAACGCTGGCTACCGATGTAGGCCTGCGAGGCGAGTTTATTTCGTCGGTTACCTTCATCATTTTAACAGGCAGTGTGAGACACCATGTCGACGAAAGTTATCTCTGAAAAAATGGCACACAGCTGCCTGACACTCTTTGTGCTCCAGACAATTGGGCAGATCTTCGCATGGGTATACCTCAGGGACTCCTTCACGTTCCCAGAGGTTTTCGACATCGTCACCCTTGTGCTATGCGCGGCAAACTTTTGCTTTATCTCCGCGATCTATTACTCAATTCGTGTGGATATTGTGATTGAGACGCTGACCGGTCGCGCACCACGATGAGCCTCGTTGACTGACGGCAGCAACAGCGCGCTGAAGACCGTTTCCCACTAAATATGTAGCGCTTCAGATATTCGCTACATGGTTGGCTCGGTGGACAAAGGTGCTTTGGTCCAAGGTCTTCTTTGCACTGCCCTATCGGCTGGTCCGGTTTGAATGGTTGGTGCATCGTAGGCCCGCTGGATTTTAGCCGGCGCGCCGCAATTACAAATGCGCTTGAGCTGACCCCGCCCTCAGGCTCACGCCACATGTCGTAAAGCTTCATCGCTCTGCAGACGGCTACTGACAAACATTCTTCGGCATCATTCCAAGCGCGATGGGTCCTAACTGTAAATCAACGTTGAACCGGATCGCGACCAACGCGGCAAACGCAGCATATGGGGGGCGCGGCACGATTAGGCGCACCCTCTATCTGGCAGCACTCACCGCAAGCAGGTTCAACTCGCGGCTCAAGGCCTTCAAGGCACGTTTGCTTGCGGCTGGAAAAGATAGGAAGCCGGCCATCGCCTCTTGCGCGCGAAAACTCCTGACCGTGCTCAACGTGATGATCAAAACCGGAACGCCCGATCAAGACTCCGCCGCCTGGAACACATTTGCCCCTCAGGAATTGGAGCCTCCGCCAAACCCGGGGCGGTTGACTGGGCGTTTTGAAGGCCGAAGGCGTTACAGCCCGCCAGGTGCCCCCAAGCTCAAGTGAAGGCGTTTGCGCAGAGTCGGGACACACACGCCAAGGCAGAACGGATCGATGCAGAACCAATCGCCCACTTCTTTGCATTTCGGCGCTAAGCACGCCGCAGTCTTCACACGGAAACCATACGCCTTCACAGTACCTTGACGTCGAAATGAGCTCAGTTGGTCGAAATGCGTAAACGGCTTTCGGCCCAAATGCGCGCACACTAAAAACTGAGCGCCACCGCGATGCTCGGGGCCGTCGACACCCAGTTGAAGCAACGATTTGAAAGCATGATCAAGGAGCTGGACGACGAGATCAACAGGGCTGCGGCAAGCGAGGTTAATCTGTCTGATATTCTATTGAACTGCACTCTATCACGGGGATCGGCCCGGCTACCAGGAAGCTGGTTATGGTCGCAAATCCGCTATGCAAGCGGTCAAAATATGTGCGGCTCCGAATACCTGACATATATAGTGCTATTTAAACAGCCTCCGTCGCCGTGCCGCAGATGCGCATAGGTTGTTTTGCCTGTTGACTTCAATTCTAGGTATATACCAAGGTAGACCTGTCAACCTATGGGGCTTGTTATGCCAATATTTGAATTTAGCGGAACAGGTCCGCACGGTGGTAGCGACCAAAACGATACGATTACTTCTATAGCAGAAGGAGACGGACAGATTCATCTGTGGGGCAACGGTGGCGATGACGAAATCACACTGGACTTCACGGTCTATGGCAGCGACACTTACAATCCAAGTTACCCTCGCCAATGGTGGTACGGCGGTCACCATATATATGGAGATGGTGCATCAGGTGGCGGTGGTTCAGACGACTTCAACTTCACGAACCTGTCCAATATTCAGGGAATCACAGTTGGAAGGTTTGAGGATCTCGACCTTTCCCGTGACACCATCCGGATCGAAGGTATCAAGATCGACCTTTATCATGGGGCCGGCTCTGCGGGCGGTTATCAGTGGAAGGTTGTGAACTGGGACACCGATCCAAACGATGCCGCCACAGGGACGCAGCAGTGGCTAGTGATCAACACGAATGGCGGCATTCTCTTTTATGCTTTGGAAGGTGCGCGAATAATCACATCTGGAGCTGGTGGATCAAATAACGATAATCAAGAGCGACACTTTATCCATTTCAGCAACTTGCCTACCGATTTAAATGGGCAACCTTCAGAAAGTTCTGTTTGGGACTTGCCTGCCACTTCCTATATTGATCCGGTTAATTACATTCCAATTGAAGACGACGATGGCATTCCATATGTCGCAGACAATGGAGGGCTTTATCTGAATGATTATGATCAAGTGCGAAGCGACCTGAGCGCAGGTATAAACGGCACAGGCTATGGTGACGTTATTGCTGCCGGGATCAACGACGATACCGTGACTGCTCAAAGCGGCGATGACACCGTATGGGGCGGCAGCGGTAATGATTCTATAGATGGAGGCAGCGGCGCTGACCTGTTGTACGGGAACTTAGGTCAGGACATTCTGCTGGGCGGTGCCGGCGCCGATACACTTTCGGGCGGACAGGAGAACGACACTTTGACCGGCGGTACCGGTGCAGATTTATTTGTATTTTCTGGAAGCGGAGTAGACGTGATCACCGACTTCGATGCAAGCGAAGGTGACCAGTTAGAATACAATGGTACGATCGTCGATCCCGAGACCACCTCGTACAGCACTGCGATGAACAACGGTGACTTATGGATCACCTTTAACGAAGCAGTCCGCGTTGCTCTGCAACATTACAACGCGCCTGCCAGCCCTGCAGCCCCTGCCGATATTAACGTTAACGTGATTGACGCAACCACCGTAACGGGGCGCATAGATGGCACATCAGGCAACGACAGCATAATTGGTGGTAATGGAAATCAAGATCTGCGCGGAAATGCGGGTAATGACACGCTTATAGACGGCGAGGGGTCGGACGTACTGCGCGGCGGCACGGGCGCAGATGTCTTCGTCTTGGTAGCCGATGGAAATCAAGATCGTATTAATGGCTTTGAATTTGGCGAAGACCTAATCGATATCAGCGCCTGGGGCGTTACCTCTGCTGACCAATTGACGATGGAAGTTGCCTACAATCACGGCGAATGGCACGGACGCAGCTATATCTATTACCGAGATGAGACGATCCGTTTAGATGGCTTCAATCAGGTGGAACTTGATCAACTTTCTGACGCGGATTTTGTGTTTGGATCCGGTGCCGCTTCCGACCCCGGATCTAACACAGCCCCCCCCTCGCAGATCAACGTAATCGACGCTACCAACGTGACGGGGCGTATCGATGGCACCTCGGGTGATGACAGCATGGTCGGTGGCGATGGGAGCCAGGATCTGCGCGGGAGTGCTGGTAATGACACGTTGATTGATGGCGAGGGACCCGACGTACTGCGCGGCGGCACGGGCGCGGATGTCTTCGTTTTGGTAGCCGATGGAAATCAGGATCGTATTACCGATTTCGAAATCGGCGAAGACCTGATCGACCTCACCGATTGGGGCTTAAGCAGTATCGACCAATTAACAATGGAAGTCGGCTACAACCATGGAGAATGGCACGGGCGCAGCTATATCTACTACGAGGACGAGATAATTCGGATGGACGGGCTTAACCAGATTGAACTTAATCAGCTTTCCGACGCAGACTTTATATTCTGATCGCTCAACAATAGCTCCCGCGCTCTCAAGAGTGCCGGAACACCGCGCCTTACCGGCGATGGCATTTACCTGCCAAGGTAGGCGCGCTTTTCTAATCTAAACGCCTCGTCGCTCAAATTAAGGTAAGATCGCATGTCTTTTTCCAACAGCGCGCTGAAGACCGTTTCCCACTAAATATGTAGCGCTTCAGATATTCGCTACATGGTTGGCTAGGTAGACAAAGGTGCTTTGGTCCAAGGTCTTCTTTGCACTGCCCTATCGGCTGGTCCGGTTTGAATGGTTGGTGCATCGTAGGCCCGCTGGATTTTAGCCGGCGCGCCGCAATTACAAATGTGCTTGATCGGACCCTGCCCTTAGGCTCGCGCCCGCTTCTCACGCCACATGTCGTAAAGCTTCATCGCTCTGAAGACGGCTACTGACAAACATTCTTCGGCATCATTCCAAGCGCGATGGGTCCTGACCGCTTCTGTGGTCCCGGCTTTTGAACAACGCCAGATGGCGCTCGAACTCCTCCAGGGAAAATCCGGCTTCATCAAATGCGCCCTGTACGCCAAGCGCAGTGGTCAATTGTACGCGCTCCTTGAGGTTCATGAACCGTGTACGTTCCCGAAAGTAGGCCAACCTGTTCATCTTACTCGGTCCATCTCTGCTCCATCGCCACAACCCTAGCGGTGCAGAGCCTAATAATTGGTAAAGGCGCGGTGCAGGTTGTCAGGCATAGTCACAGGCGCAGACGTGTACTTGACTGCCCCCCTGCCTGCTTCGTGTCGGAAGCCCGATCAATGCGAGTGGCGTTTAACCTTGAATTAACCCACCCCGCGTAAACATGACTGCCATGGACTGGGTCACAGTTACCCCTCCATAAATTCCAAGCACACCGGGTAAACGCCGGTGAAGCAGGTGGCTTCGCATCTCATCGTCCCCAACCACTGCGAGGTCACCTGCAAGCCGAGCACAGCAAAAACTGAATCGCTCAAATTACAGGCGTTTCCGCGAATGATTTTCTGCACCGCAGCTATCTTAACCTTTTGTTAACTATTCTCCTTAAAGATGACTTCCGCGAAGTTTCCCCCGAAACTTTCGTGAACCCAGGCACCGATTAATTCCCGGTGACGCAGGTGGCCCTGTTTCTTGCTGCCCTCAGCCATTGTCAGGGCCACCTGCACTACCCCCTGCCCCGCTTTTGTTTGGTTACAACACCCCTTCGATAGGCACATGCCTGGATGCCCGATTTGAGCCAAGCAACGGACTTGGTGCTGATTGAACACGCCGCACATTGTGGGTGCGTGGAGGTTCAGAGAAGCAACCTGTGCGGAAATCATTCCAAGACGTCGCGGATCTTCATAAAATATTAACCATAGATCCCTGATCGTGGACTCTGCAAAGGGCGTCCCCAAGCTCCCTTCGCAACTCCACGGCCCCGATTGGCTCGGTCGTGCAGGTGGCCTCTTTTTCCTTGTCCCAAGTTGTGAGAGGTCACCTGCTACTTCTATCCGCACTTTGGATACGGATATGCACCTCCAAAGTTGCTACGGGGAATTCGCGTCCTTGGCTATGCTAAGGCTTTGCATCCTGTAAGCCTTACAAGCATCTGTTATAATGAGGCTTTATACTCTCGCAGAGCGCCCGCTCACATGGCTCTGTGCATGCTTGCCCGTCCTAACGGTCTCCACCAATTGCACCTATGTGCCCACAATTGAGGCGCTGACACATCTAAGCCTGCCTCAATTGTTGATATGTTAACTTAACGTTAACCGAATCGGTTATCCTTACCAATGTCTAAACATAGTTTCTAACCCGCTGTGGGCAGACACCCCTGTGATCATAGGTGAAGCAGGTGGTCCCTCGTTTATTTTGATGTGGGGGCCACCTGTAGCTTCCCGTCGGGCCCGACCTCCGAAATAATAACCGTGAGTAATGCTCTTCACGCTTGTTTGCGGTCACACTTTTATATTGCAGATACCAGTCACATATCAGACAGTTAACGGGCGTCCGGGTCGACCTGGATGCCTTTGTTTGACTTAGGCATGTTCACTTTGAAGTTTTGAATAGCAATTGCATCAGTTCCCCCCCGTAGACCGGACTTATGCCACTCACGGCTCTTAATGCCGCTGGGCCTTGTTGCGGTGGTAATCGCACAAGTGCCCGGCGGCATTTTCATCAACATCTCGATGTAAGCCCTCAACATTCCAAAATTCGTGCATCACTGCCGCGCCGCAGATCGCCACTCTGCTCTCCAAGGAGAGCATAATGTCGAACTACAGCGTTGCGAGCACAGACCAGCTGGCCACCGGTCGTTACGTGCAGAATGACCACTTTGCCGCGAATGCCTCGTAGGCCGTGAACGTCGACTTTGCGGGGCATGACGGTGTGATGGACGGATTTGCGGATGCCGCGGAAAGCCTGGGCTCAATCACTTCCGCTATCCCGGAGGTGTCAATTTTGCATGCCTGTTCACAGGCGTGCGTATCGAATTGGCTGACTATAACCGTGACCAGCTCTCCGAAGGCATGCTGATCGTGTAATCCTTTGCTATGGCTCGGTGGCCTGTTCAATCGTAAGCCAGATGCCGCAGCGTTCAAGGCCAGACGCTGACCTGCGGTAGTTCGCGCTGCCCTCGCGGCAGTGTTCCGCAAGCGTGCGGTCGATGTCGCCATTAAGGCGCTGCAGCTTGCGCCATGTCGCAGCATCTGGCTCCTGTGCGAGAGCTGCATACTCCCCGCCATGTTGTACCGCGTACCGGTGTCCCAAAAAGAACCCCGCCCCCACGGCCAGCACTGCAATGGCCAGCCCCGCGCTGCACAGCACCCGCGCGGCCCGCACCACATGGAGGCGTTCAAGCTTGGGAAAGCTGTCATCCAGAGTGCCCTCAACGGCACTCCGGACATCTTGTGCTACAAGCTTGCGGGCGTCTGTAAGGTGACGCTCATTGCAGGCAACCAATTTGTCCTCAATGATTTTGGTGGCCTCGTTCACCTTGGCGGGCATGCCCTTCACCAAATCGCTGTGCTTTTGCAACCGGTATTGCAGTATCACATCGCTTGCGACCTGCAGGCTGATGGGGTCATCCGCGGAACAATTGGCCCCGTCCATCCGGTCCCAGATTGCTTTACGCAGCTGTGCGGGCAGCCCCGGGTAAGTGTCCAAATAGCGATCCAGACGGCTGGGCTTGGGTGTCGGGATCATATCAAGCCTGCCGCCGTGCGCACCGGTGTGGTCAACTGGCCCGCAAAATCTTTGGTGAACATCAAGATGCGCTGCTGTTCGATCAAGGTCAGGCGGGGGTCTGATACCGCGTCTCCAAAAGGCTTCTGGCACGATTTGACCAGCGACATTGTCCGCTCTTTGAGGGCCGGCAGGTCCAGCTCCTGGCCGCCGGCTGCATGGAGGCGTTCGCGGATCTGCCCTCCGCGCAGCTCTCCTGTCGCATCATAATAGCCATACCAATGCGGAAACGCCTGATCGTCCCGCCCACCCTGACGGTTCAACACTGCCATATGACGGCAATAGGTGCTGAGATCGCCAAGGTTTTGCGTCATGTCGAGGTGGCGCTCCACGGAGTCGGTGGTGCTTTTGTCGGGCGTTACGAGGTGCCAGAAGACTGCACAGGCATCACACTCGCGCAACGTCTGGAACAGATTGGCAAAGCTGCCATGGTCATCGAAGAGGCGCTGCATGTCGACCAGCGCTCCGCCCGCCACATCATGCACGATATGCTTGGCTTCACAGCCGAGCGAGTTAATCAGCGTGTCACGGCTTGTATCGCGGATGTTGTAGCTCTGAACCCCGATCAGAGGATCCTGCGGCTTCACCATCTGGCCATCTGCATCGCGCGTTGCATGCATGTCGCTCAGAGAGCCAATGGCGCCATCCGCATCAAAGGCAGCCACGCTCACATGTTCCGAGCGCAAACAATCCAGCAGGGCGCAGCCGAAGGTGCTCTTGCCGCCGCCGCCCTTCAGCGACGTTGTGATATGCAAGTATTTTGAAAACATCCCACCACTCCTTAGAATTTGTCGCCGGACGGAGGCAGCATGAAGGGCTGACCGCCAGGGATCGGCATGCGCAGCTTCGATGCTGCGCGCTTCTTGGCGGCGCGATCGCGGGCGGCTTTGGTCATCTGCGCGCTCACGTTACGGTGGATCTGCTCGTCGCTCACCTCTCCTTGTGAGGTGGCAGAGAGTGCATCCACCGCAGTGCCGATCATGCCCATGTAATTGCGCAGCGTGCCTTCCGCGATATGCACCCCTTCCTGCGACAGCAAGTCTGCCAGATCCGCCCAGCTGTGGCCCTGCATGCGCTGCTTGGAAAGCACCGCGCGCGCCTCAATGATCTTGGAAATAGTGGGCTTCGTTTTATTCTTCGGCTTTGCCAATGCGCGCACCTCCAAGCGCTCGCTCAATGACAGCTCCTTATTCTCTTCTACTGCCTGTGTATTCATCTCGATATGTGCCTTCAATTGATCTTTTGCAGGTCAAACTTACTTGAGGTTCGCGACATAACCAAATGACTTTAAAGTGGTTTTGCGTTTTCACAAAAATCGGGTATAGGCTGAAAGAAAAAATGCGAAAAAGTTTTTCGCAACGCCCCCCGAAAATCCGGATTTTATACCAAAAGCGTTTAATTGCAGTGTTAAAGCCGTGCAAAAACCATACGGCTTTTGTGTAGTCTCAGGCGAAAATCCGGATAATTTATATGCGG
>NZ_JBLZNC010000017.1:0-20326 GCF_048553715.1 Sagittula sp. SSi028
CAACTCCGCCGTGGCCAGCGGCACAGACCCCTTCGGCAACGCCCTGACCGACACCTCCGACGACAACACAAACGGCGACGGCAGCACAGTTGATGGCGAAGACGACCCGACCAGCGTGACCTTTGCAGGGGGTCCTGAATTGGTTGTTGTGAAATCGATTTCCGGGTTCACGGATACGAACGGGAACAACCTGTTGGATGCTGGAGATATCGTAGATTTTGACTTTACGGTTGAGAACACCGGCACCGTTGCCTTGGCAAATGTCACCATCGATGATGTTGGTTTGCCAAATGTGACTGTTACACCTGCTGCGACGTTTGATGGTGATTTGGCAGTTGGTGAAGGCCCGATTGCGGCGGCGACAGCGCAGTACACGTTGACTGCGGCTGATATTGCTGCGGGTGGTATCGAAAACTCCGCCACAGGGACGGGGACGCCAGTGGCGACCGATCCGGTCTCCGGTGATCCAATTCCGGGCACGCCTGCATTGGGGGCAAATGGTGATCCGCTGCCTGATACGACAGATGTTTCTGACGCGGGTACCGAGCCTGAAATTGATCCAACAACTGGCCTGCCGATTGAGGTAAACGATCCTGCTAGCGAGGAGACCGCAAACGTCGATGGATCTTCCGTAGATACGGACGCAGGGAACGATCCAACAGCATTGATTATTCCAGCGCCCGCGGTTGAGGTGGTGAAATCGGTCAGCGAGGTCGTTGATACAAACAACAACGGCTTCACCGATGAGGGAGACGAGCTGCGGTTTACGTTTGAAGTTTCAAATACAGGCAACACAACGCTGACGAATATCATTGTCGCTGACCCGCTTGTTGGTCTGACGATTACAGGCAGCCCGATTGCGTCTATCGCGGTCGGCGCGTCGGCTGACACCAGTGTGACAGGGTCGTATTTCCTGACAGCTGATGACATTGCAGCGGGCGGTTTGCAGAATACGGCCACAGCCACCGGTACAGCGGTTGATGAGAACGGGGATGCATATCCGAACCCATTTGAAACAGGGCAACCTTTGACGGTAAGCGATGTGTCTGATGCTGGTACGGACCCGGATGGCGATGACGTGGCCTCTGAAGGCCTTGTTGAGACCGAAGACTTTGCTGGGAACACTGACGGTGATCCAACGAACGATCCGACCGTGTTCCGTGTTGTTCCGATGCCCGATATCACGATTGTCAAATCTTTGGCGGATGTGGTTGATGTGGACGGCTCCGGATCTATCAACGCAGGCGACCTTGCCAACTACACCTTCGTTGTAACCAACACAGGTAATACAGCGTTGGCAGATGTCACGGTGACGGATGACTTGGTTGAAGTGTCTGGCGGCCCGATTAGCCTCGCGATCGGTGCGACCGATACAACGACGTTCACGGCAAGCTATGAAATCACCGACGCAGATGTTGCGGCGGGGGGCGTTGAAAACACGGCTGTTGTCGGCTCTGTAGCGGTCGCCGCGGACGGTACGCCGCTGGTGGATCCAATTACGGGTGAAACGCTGACGGCTTCCGATGACAGCGATACAGGCACAACGCCGGATCTGGATGAAAACGGGGATCCGATTGTTCAGAACGCCGCCGATACGACTGAGACGGCAGGTTTGGACGGCTCAACCGACACTGATCCAACCAACGACCCAACCGTCTTGTTCATTCCGAACCCTGAACTGACTGTTGTGAAATCTTTGTCCAACGTGTTTGACGATAACTTGCCTGCGCCTGATGGATTGTTCGGCGGTGAAGGTGACACGATTGCCTACACCTTCACGGTGACCAACACAGGTAATGTAGATCTTTCCGGTGTTACTGTGACGGATTTGACTGCTGATGTCTCAGGTGGACCAATCCCGCTTCTGGAAGTTGGCGTCGGTGACAGCATCACGTTCACAGCGACCTATACGATCACTCCGGCTGACTTTGCCGCAGGCTTTGTCGAGAACACGGCGGAGGCTACTGGTGCGGCTGTGGATGCGAATGGTGACCCTATTTATGGGCCCGGTGGCGAAGAGTTAATCGCAACGGATACCTCCGACACGGGCACAACACCGGAGGGTGACACTGTCGATGATCCCGCAGGCGAAGAGACCGAAACATTTGACGCGGCAACACAGCCCGATGGTGATTTGACGAACGACCCAACGGTTGTTGCATTGCCGGCCAATCCGACGCCCCGTGTCAGCATTGTGAAATCGGTGGCATCTGTCGCTGACACCAATGGCGATGGCCTGTTGGGCGAAGGCGATACGGTGACCTACAGCTTTGCCGTGACCAACACCGGTAACGTTCGTTTGGGTGATGTGACTGTGACTGACAATCTTGCGGTTGTGAGCGGTGGTCCGATTTCGCTTGAGATTGAAGAAACTGACACGACAACCTTCACAGCCACATCTGTGATTACGGCTGATCAAGCGGCTAACGGCGCGACAGAGAACTCGGCTAGTGCGGATGCGATTGGCGTGAACTCATTGGGTGAGCCGCTAATTGATCCGGCAACAGGTTTGCCGCACACTGCGACCGATGTTTCCGATGCGGGGACTGAGCCTGAAATCACACAAGATGATGGTATCGTGGCTTATTCTGACCCGGCCGGTAACGAAACGCCGGACGCGTCCGGCGCGACAGATACGGATCCGACCAACGACCCGACTGTCCTCTTCTTGCCAATGCCGGAAATTGCGGTGGTGAAGTCTGTTGCAAGTGTCACAGATACAAATGGCAACGGTTTCACCGATGAAGGCGATGTTGTGAACTACACATTCTCTGTTGAAAACACAGGGAACACCGATCTGGTGGATGTGGTGATCACTGATGGTTTGGCAGGTGTTGTGGTCACCGGTAACCCAATTGCCACTTTGGCACAGGGCGAAACGAACGCGACGCAAGTTACCGCGACATACGCTTTGACGGCGGCCAATATTATCGCGGGCGGTGTTGAAAACAGCGCGTCCGGTGAAGCGGTTGCAGTTGGGGCCGATGGCGATGTTCTGGCCGACCCGTTCAACCCAGGCCAGCCGTTGACAGTGACCGATACCTCTGACGCTGGTACGACGCCGGATGGCGAAGCGATTGACGCGCCCGAAGGAACCGAGACGGAAGACTTCGCGGGTGGCACGGACACCGATCCAGGGAATGATCCGACCGTACTCTTGTTGCAGCCGGAGCCTCTGATCGACGTTGTGAAATCCATCACTGGCTTCATCGATGCGGTTCCGCCAGCTGCGGGTGAATCTGCTTTTCTCGAAGCGGGCGATAGCGTGATCTACAGCTTCACGGTAACCAACGTCGGCAACGTTGCTTTGGATGATGTGGATGTCTTCGATCCGCTTGGCACTGTGACGGGTGGGACAATCTCACTTGCGATTGGCGAATCAAACAGCTCTGCGTTCGAAATGGTTTATGAACTGACAGCGGCTGACATTGCTGCGGGCGGCATTGAAAACACAGCCACTGCGGTTGGGGATGCGGTTGATGCGAACGGTGATCCAATTGTTGATCCAAGGACCAACAGGCCATTCACGACATCGGATGTGTCTGATGCAGGAACAGAGCCGGAATTGGATGCCAATGGCGATCCGATTGTGGTAACCGATCCGGAAACCGTGGAGACGCCTGATATCATCGGAGCGACAGATACGGATCCGACAAATGATCCAACTGTTCTTCTGTTGCCGCAGCCGGAAATTACACTGGTTAAAGTTGCATCCAACGTTTTGGATACAAACAATGACGGCTTGTTTGGTGGTGAAGACGATGAAGTGATCTATGCGTTCACTGTCACAAACACCGGCAACGTTGATTTGCAAAACGTACAGATCATCGATGATACCGCTGTTGTGACGGGTGGCCCGATCGACCTTGCTGTTGGCGATAGCGACAGTGTGACCTTCACAGCGACTTACATTGTGACCGCTGATGATGTAGCCAACGGGTTTGTCGAGAACACTGCAACCGCAACCGGTGATGCCGTGAACGCGAATGGTGATCCGTTGATCGACATTAACGGCAACCCGATCTCGACATCTGATGTGTCCGATACCGGCTCAAACCCTGACGTATCTGCTGTTGACGACCCCGAAAACACGGAAACAGCAGACGCTGCGGGAGTGACCGACGGTGACCCAACCAACGATCCAACTGTTACTGTGATCCCGTCGAACCCATTGCCTCGCATTGAGGTCGTGAAATCGATCGCAAGTGTCACGGACAACGGGGATGGCGTGATCGGTGAAGGTGACTTGGTGAACTATGTGTTCACAGTGACCAACACAGGTAACATTGCCCTTGCCGATGTGGCCATTGAGGATGATCTGGTTGCCGTGTCCGGTGGCCCAATCAGCTTGGCGCTTGGCGAACAGAATTCCACGGAATTCACCGCGCAGTATACGCTGACCGCAGCAGATGTGGCCGCGGGCGGGGTCGAGAACACCGCAACTGCGACGGGTACCGCTGTCAATTCGAACGGGGATCCGATTACGGAACCGAATGGCGGTCCGCAGCTTACGACATCCGATGTCAGTGACGCAGGTTCCGAGCCGCAACCAACGGCGACAGGTCTGATTGAAACGATCGACGATCCTGCGGGCAACGAGACGCCTGATTTGGCTGGAGACACGGATACGGATTCGACGAACGATCCAACTGTGTTGTTCATTCCGACACCGTCGATTGAAGTTGTGAAGTCCATTGCGAGCGCCCCGGATAGCAACAGGGACGGCACCTTTGGCGGCATTGGCGATACGTTGTTCTATTCCTTCACGGTGACGAACACAGGTAACGTGGATCTGTCTGATGTGACTTTGTTGGATCCAACGGCCGATGTCGTTGGCGGCCCCATTCCGCTGTTGGAAGTGGGCGGCGTTGACACGGCGACATTCACCGCGACCTATGTTGTGACGGCAAATGACGTGAACGTCGTCGGTTATGTCGAAAACACTGCGACAGCTCAGGGGACTGCGACAGGATCAGATGGAGAACCAATCGGTGATCCTGCGAACCCTGGCGCTCCGATGGTTGCGACAGATACCTCGGATACAGGCACGGACCCAGCGGGCGACCTCATTTCGGATGCGGCAAACACCGAAACTCCGGATGGGGAAGGTGTCACGGATGGCGATTCAACCAATGATCCAACCGTGTTTACCGTGCCGGCCATCCCGCAACCTTCGATCCAAATTATCAAAAGCGTTGCCAATGTCTTTGATACGGATGGAGACAATGTGCTGGGTGGGGAAGACGATGAGGTGATCTATTCCTTCGCCGTCACCAACACCGGCGATGCTGCCCTTGTTGATGTGACTGTGAACGATCCGATGCTCGGTGGTCTTGTCGCGACAATTCCAACGCTTGCGGTTCTGGAAACGGCAACCGTGACAGAGAGCTACATCATTACACCTGAAAATCAGATTGACGGTTTCATCGAGAACCAAGCGACAACGCAAGGTACTGCCGTAAATGCGCAAGGTACGCCTTTGTTGGATCCGGCCACAGGTGAGCCGCTTGTGCCAAGCGATGTCTCGGACACAGGTACAGATCAATCTGCTGAAGGCATTGATGATCCGGAGAACGTAGAAACAGGCGACTTTGATGGTGTCACCGATGGTGATGCGACCAATGATCCTACGATCTTGTCTGTTCCATTGGCAGTGCCTGATACGGCTGTGAGTGGGATGGTGTTCTTTGACGAGAACGATGACGGTGTATTCAATGGTGATGATTTCCCGCTCGAAGGGTTTGTCGTTAATCTGTTGGACGCTGATGGAAATATCATCGCGACAACGCTGACAGACGCTGCTGGTAATTACCTGATGGAAGGTTTCCCAACAGGTGAGGGCTTCCAAATCGCCTTCTTTGATCCAATCACTGGCGATGAAGTTGGTGATCGTATCACTGGTTTGACCTTTGGCCCGAACACTGTTCTTTCCGATCAAGACGGTGACATCACTGCCGCACCCGATCCCGGACGTTTGGTTCTAACCAAATCGACAGATCTAACTACAGTCATTGTTGGTACCAGCGTTCCGTATGAAATCGAGGCTGAGAACCTGTCCGGCTTGCAAGTCACTACCGATATTATCGATCTCCTGCCGGTCGGCATGACATATACACCGGGCAGTGGATTGATAGATGGTGTCGCGGTCGAACCTACAATTGCGGGTCAGACATTGACTTGGTCTGAGGTTGTGGTGCCTGCCGGTACAACAGTGAAGTTGGAGCTAGTAACGCGTGTAGGAGCGAATGCGCCGATTGGAGATTTGACGAACACAGTTACTGTCGTTGATGCGCAAACGGGTGATCTTCTAGCCGAGCCAGCGACCGCAACAGTGCGCCGCGTCCCCGAGGCTGTATTCGACTGCTCTGACATTATCGGTAAGGTGTTCGATGATAGAAACTTTAACGGATACCAAGACCCTGCACGGGATGTGGACGCGCGTTTGAGTACACGTAGCGGCGCGATTACTAACCAGAGCTATTACGGCGGCAAATTTGCGGGCCTAGCGGAGCAAATACCTGCCGCAGAAGAGGGCGAGCCGGGGCTACCAAATGTCAGGTTGGTTACGCCAAACGGTACAATTATCACTACGGATGAATATGGCCGCTATTCCGTGCCATGCGCGGCTTTGCCGGACGATATCGGGAGCAACTTCACATTGAAGCTGGATCCGCGGTCCTTGCCGACCGGCTATCGTGTGACCACAGAAAACCCGCGTACAATGCGCGTCACGGCTGGTATTGCGACTGAAATGAACTTTGGCGCTGCTTTGGGCCGCGTTTTGGATATCGATCTGACAGCGGCAGCGTTTAACGGTGATCAACCGGTAGATCGCTTGGATCAGGGTGTCACTCAGCTGCTCAGGCAGGTTGTTGATACGCCCTCGGTCATCAGGATCAGCTATTTCACGAACGGTGAAGACAGCCAGACAGCCTTGCGCCGCATTGCTGAGTTGGAAAATCTAATCGATCGTCGTTGGAGAGATATCGGCAGATATCGACTGATTGTCGAAACACAAGTCCTGCGGTTGCAGTAATCAATTAGAGAGTAGACCATGCGTAAATTATCTTTAAACCGCGTATCGATCCTGTCTCTTACCGCTGCTTTGGTAACTGCGCCCGCAATTGCGCAAGACAACCAAGTTGTGTCGGCACCGGTTTTGCCAAACACAGAGCCGGACACAGGGCCCGTCGACAACTCTGCTGGCTTCGTTTTGTCTTTGGATGGTGAGGTTGTTGATGCCGACCCGCAAGTTGAAGACCGCGTCCGTCAGGCTGACATTGTGTTGGCGAATGCAGACGTACAGATTCAACTGGATGCGAACGATCCGGTGCCACGATTGGATGTTGAAATTGCGGGTACGCCGCAAGCCTATGGGCCGGGTGATCAAATCTCGCTGATTTCAGAGCTGAATTATCCTGCCTTCGTGGATCGTGCGGAAATGCGTATCATCGATCGTGCTGCAGTTGGGGGGGCACGTGTCATTACGACTGTACCGGTCGAGCCAAATGGCCAGGCGCGTCTGACGATTCCCGAAGGTCGCGATATCGTAGTGGTACACCGCGTTTACGATAGCCGTGGTCGCTATGATGAGACGCAAGCCTTACCACTGTTTTTTCCAGATGATCGTGCACAACTTGACGGCGTAGAAGAGGGAAGCCAGTTTACAGCAAACCGTAATATTCCAATCACGTCCGGCGCAACTGTGACAGTTTCTGCCGACAATATTCCCGCAGATGCGGTGTTGGATACGATGGGAGAACGCATTCGTCCTAGTAGCGCGGGACAATTGGTCATCGATCGCATTCTGCCACCCGGTGACTACGCCATTGATGTGGCTGTAACTGGTGGTGGGCAAGATCTCGGGGTTACACGTCCTATTCAAATCCCAGGGTCCGAATGGTTTCATGTTTTCGTCGCTGATCTGACATACGGCCGGTACTCTTCCGACGTGGAGGGAGAATATTCGCGAACCACTGGGCGTTTACAATATTACGTCGAAGGTGAAACCAAGAATGGTGTTCAGGTCACTTCATCGCTGGATACTGGCGAGGAAGAGTTGGACGAGTTGTTTAGCCGCCTGGATGAAAGCAACCCTGACGATATTTTGGAGCGGATTGACCCGAACTCTGGCTATCCGACATACGGTGACGACAGCACAATTGTTGACAATACCCCGACCAGTGGTCGTTTCTACTTGAGGGTCGAAAAAGACAACAACTTTGGCGTTTGGGGCGACTATCAAGCGCAGTTGGTTGGAAATGGCTTTGTCCGCAATGAACGCAGCCTGTACGGTGCGCAGGTTCATCTTGAAGGTAATACCACAACAGAACGTGGAGACGTCCGTAGTTCAATTGATTTATATGCCGCGCAGCCAGAGCAAGCCGTTGGCCGTGATGTGTTCCGCGGTACCGGCGGATCGGTTTATTTCTTGAGTGCCCAAGACATTGAACCGGGCACGCAAACCGTCACGGTCGAATTACGTGATGAAACCACGAACCGAGTCGTTGACCGTCGCGTACTGATTGAAGGCCGCGACTATCAAATCAATGCCTTGCAAGGCTTGATCATTTTGAACGAGCCGTTGACAGATACCATAGATCGCCGCGTGATCACCACGACAGGTGGTGGTGACGAGGTCATTAATCTTGTCGTTCAATATGAATACACACCGACAACAAGCGATATCGATGGCTTCAGCTATGGTGCCCGTGTCGAACATTGGCTGACCGATGACCTGCGGATTGGTGCCACGGCTTCCAGTGACGATGACGGTTTAAACGAGCAGCAATCTTTCGGTGTCGATTTGCGCTATGAGATCGGTAATAATAGTTTTGCACAGCTCGATTACGCTAAAAGCGATGGACCCGGTTTTGACAGCGCATTTTCGGACGACGGCGGTTTGGATTTTGACACCGATACAGATGCGCGCAATGCCGGAACAGGCGAGGCGATCAAACTCGAAGCGCAATTCGATCTCACTGATTTGGGTATCGACCGCGAAGGCATTGTTGGCGGCTATTTCGAGGAACGTACCGAAGGTTTTACGACGCTTGATTACAATGTCACCGATGCCACCGGTAATGAAACGCTCTACGGTTTGTTCCTCTCGGTCGCCCAGATTGAGGACCGGTTGGGATATAGTCTGTACGCAGATATTTATGAAAATGCCGTTGGCGATGAGCGAACCGAGATTGGTGCCGAGGTCTCCGCTCAGCTAAACGAAAATCTCGGAATTGTGGGGGCAATTGAATATCTTGATGAGGTCGATGTCGTTGAAGGCACATCCGGCAATCGCACTGATCTTGCTTTCGAATTGACGTACGAGCCGAACGATACCCTCGATCTATTCTTATTCGGTCAAACGACCATAGACAAAAATGGCCTAGAAAACAACGAACGCTATGGCTTCGGATTTGGCGCCGAGTTGGCAAAAAATTGGGAAGTCGGCGCTGAGTTGTCCAACGGTCACGGTGGTTTGGGGGCAGAATTGTTCGCAGTTCACACCCAAGATGCCAACAATTCTACCTATTTCGGATACGAGCTGGACCCAGGGCGCACACTCACCGGCATAGATAGCATTGACGGGTTTGAAGCCAGCGATAATGGCGGCAGGTATGTGGTGGGATCTCGCCGCCAGATCAACGAAGACGTCGCGGTTTTTGCTGAAAACACTTATGATTTGTTCGGTGACGATCAGGAGCTGATAGGTGCGTATGGCCTCACCTATTCCCCAAACGATTTTGTTAGCTACACGCTAACTTATGACATGGGCCAATTGCGGACGGACGACGACCCTGGCAACCTTGATCGTCAAGCTCTGAGCTTTGGCGCGCGTTATGAGGATACCGAACTTCGTGCCGCTGGTCGCGTGGAAGTTCGCTTTGACGACTACGAGGATACAAGCGTCCAAGATGCGACGTCATACTTTGCATTGCTGGACGCTGATTACCGTATCACGGAAGAAAAACGCCTGATCTTTACGCTAGATTACGCAAAAACGGAAAATGGCGGTGCTAGCTTTGAAGAGGGCACATATGCTGATGTTGTATTGGGCTATGCTTACCGTCCAATCGACAACGAGCGACTGAACATATTGGCCAGTTACCGGTATTTCTACGACACAGTTGGACAGGAAATTGACGGTGTCTTTGATAGCGGTCCCGTACAGGAAAGTCATGTATTCAGCATTGAAGGTAATTACGACCTGGACGAAAAATGGACCATTGCTGGCAAGCTGGGCGGTCGTTTCACGGAAAGCGCACCGGAGGCCGGTGCCGTTATGTCCAGCAATGATGCATGGCTCGCGGTTGCGAACACGCGGTATAATTTGGTGCAACGTTGGGACGTCTTGCTCGAAGCGAGGCACCTCAACTTAGTCGATGCCGAAACCTCTGAAACTGGTTTCCTCGGTGCTGCATACTACCACGTAAACAATAACGCGTCCGTCGGCGTTGGTTATAACTTCTCGACGTTCTCGGACGATCTAACTGATCTGACGTTCGACGACGAAGGTATCTTCGTGAACTTGATTGCGAAGTTTTAAAATTTCACTCCAGCTTCTTAAAAAGCTGGAGTTTCGCAAACACTATTTGACATGGTAATCCCCCCATTAAAAATGGGGGGATTACCCCCGGATCTCGGCCTCAATGCGGTAGAGCTCAGCGATCCGGCGCAGGCCGTCAGCCGCGATTTCCGAACCGTCGCGGTCGAAGACCTCCTTCAGCTTGCGCCGCGCATGCGCCCAGCAGTGGGCCACCGTGATCGGCGCGCCGCCCTTGCGGGAGGGGCGCGTCAGTCGATCGTAACCGGTATATCCATCCAGTTGCAGGATGCCGTCGAAGCCCTGCAGGATCTGCTCGGCATGGGCGCCAGCACGGCTTGGGCGATAGGTGAAGACCACGCCGGGCGGGTCATCGCCGCCCCATCCACGATCATCCCGGGCAAGCGCCCAGAGGTAGCCGGTCTGGGTTCGGCCGCGTCCGGGGTCGAGGACAGGCGCCGTCGTCTCGTCCATGAAGAGCCTGGCCGATCCCTTCAGGTGCTCGGACAGCCGGTCGACCACCGGGCGGAGGTGGAACGCGGCTGTCCCGGCCCAGTCCGCCAGGGTGCTGCGGTCGATCTGGATGCCGGAGCGGGCAAGGATCTGGTGACCTGCCCCCTGCTGATCCCTCATTCATAACGAGAGTCTGCAGGTTGGATCTGGGTATTCGGCTTCCCCGTCTGACGCAAGCGCGCCGGGCGCGGAGCCCTCAAATTGCTCAAGCGTCCGGCGCGCTTGCTGTGGCGTCTGGTTGGCGAGGGACGAGTGCGGCCTGACCGTGTTGTAGTCGTAACGCCAGAGGGCCAGCTTGCGCCGCGCATCATCCAGGCTGTCGAATATCTCCTCGTTCAGCAGTTCGTCCCTGAGGCTGCCGTTGAAGCTTTCGATGAACGCATTTTGCTGCGGTTTGCCTGGATCGATGTAATGCCACGGCACGGTATTCTCATCGGCCCATTTCAGGATGGCCCGACTGGTGAACTCCGTCCCATTGTCACTGACTATGCAGCCGGGCTTGCCGTAGATCCGGATCAGGGCACTGAGCTCCCGGGCAACCCGTGCGCCGGACAGGCTGGTATCGGCAACCAGGCACAGGCATTCTCGAGTGCAATCGTCGATCACCGCCAGAACCCGAAACTTTCGCGACGCGCCGAAGCTGTCGGACACGAAGTCCAGCGACCAGCGGGCATTGGAGTATTCAGCGGCTGGCATCGGCACCCTGGCTCCACGCGCCCGTTTCCGGCCACGTCGTCGCTTCACGGACAGCCCTTCTTCCCGGTAGATCCGGTATAGCTTCTTGTGGTTCATGATCATGCCTTTGCGTTCCAGCAGCACCCCGATCCGGCGGTAGCCGAACCGACGTCGCTTGCCAGCGATCTCCTGCATCTCCTTGCGGATCTCGGCACAATCCGGCGGGCGTTCACGCCGGACTGTCTTTGGATCGACACCAACCAGCTTGCAGGCTCTGCGCTGCGAGATGTCATGATCCCGCATCACTCGGAGCGCCGCGTCTCGCCGCTTCGTCAATGTCGTCAGCTCTTTCCCAGCAGGTCTTTCAGCACCACGTTGTCCAGCATCGTGTCTGCCAGCAGCCGCTTGAGCTTGGCATTCTCGTCCTCAAGGGCCTTCAGCCTGGCCGCCTCGGACATTTCCATACCGCCATACTTGGCCTTCAGTTTGTAGAACGTAGCGGTGCTCAGCCCGTGCCTGCGGCACACCTCAGCCGTCGGCATCCCAGCCTCCTGTTCCTTGATCATCCCGATTATCTGCGCCTCGGTGAAACGGCTCTTTCGCATGAGTCTGCTCCTTCAGAGTTGGCGCAGACTCTACATCACGGTGAGGGATTTCGCGGGGGGCAGGTCACCATCGAGACAGCCAAAATGAACAGCCTCAATCCGCAAGCCTACCTGACGGACATCCTGAGCCGCATCCACGACCACAAAATCAACAAACTCGACGAATTGCTGCCTTGGAACTGGGCTCCGGCAGAGGCCGAGGATTGCAAGGCGGCCTAAATCGAGCGGTTACGCAGCAACGTGGGGTCGAGACGACGCTTACGACAATCAACACTTAAAAGGAAAGCTCGCGGACAAGAACGGCACTGATCTGCCGCATCGTTTTCTTTATGATGCTTTCTGGCATCCCTTCCAGAATGATTATTCCGCGTTCAGGCAGTTTTACAGATGGAAGGTCGGAGAATGTACCATTTATCGGGTATCTTCCTTCGGTAAGTAGCTGATGACCAGCATTATCTTCAACGGTCTCTAGATCGCCGCCATGTGCGTCCGATAGCATTTCTTTCAGAAGGCGTGCTCGGTGAATGTCTTCTACGTCAAATCCGGAAATATCGACATCATAGACATGGTTCTGATCTGAGATAAATCGTGCCTGTCCGCCTGAGGGTAGACGGTCAATATCATTTTCATGAATATACCCGGAAATACGCATATCACCTGTTTGTACTATACGTAGAATTGGGCGGGTGCGAGATACCCAGACACCTGTTGTCAGGCCTTGGTCAAAATCACGTACGATTCCGTGTATTGGGGCGCGAACGTTCGCTTCGCTGCGTGTGGATTCTAATAATTCCAGCTTTTTGCGTTCAGCGGTTCTTGTTTGCTGAGTCACCGTAGAGGACGCGCGGTCATCGCTGTTTGAGGTGATCCGCGAGAGTTGGCGGTCCAGTAGTGCGAGACGCAGTTGGCTCTGCCTGATTTCTGCGTCAATTTCTTCTGTCGCTAGGGAAAACAAGTCATCGCCAACCGCAACTTGGGCCCCATTCCTCGTGGCGATGGTGACAATGCGCGCGGACCGTGGCGCATAAATTTCCGTTACAACCGCTGGCTCTATTGTGGCCGGCACATGGATCCGTGTGGGAAGAGGTATGGTGCAGAGCACCAGCAGACCCGTAACCACTGCAAACGTCGTCCAAGACCTACGTGTACGCATAATTCGGTAAGACATTGATTTCCAGATCATGAGCTCCCTGTAGATCGGCCGAAGTATCAGAATGAGGATTTCGATGACGAAGAGGGTGGCACCAAGGAGTTTGAAAACGGCATTGTAAATTAGGAGAGCGATTCCGAGAAACAGAAAGAATCGATAGATCCAAGTGAGCCAAGCATAGCAAATCATGAACCCTGACAAGCGAGGGGAAATTAGTTCGGGTGACGAATCGCCTAAGTTGAAAAGCAGTTCTCGCAAGCGCCATCGGGCCAGAGCAAAGCTTCGTGGCTGCAGGTTTTGCACGCCTACAAGATCGGACAGAAAGTAATACCCATCGAAGCGCATGAAGGGATTTAGATTGACCACGAGAGACATAATCCAGCTGGTCGTTGCGAAGGCAAAAGCTATTGTACGGGCAAGACCGTCAGGCAGAAATGCCCAGAAAAAGGTTGCCAAAAGCGCGACGCTAAGCTCTGTTAAAACGCCGCCCGCGTCGATCAACAGCTTGTCACGCCTTCGTTTGAGGCGCCAAGCATCCGTAACATCAGTATAGAGAATTGGGAACAGCATCAGGAATGCAACGCCCATGACCGGAACGCGGACAGAACGGCTTACGGCAAGGTAGGCGTGCCCTAATTCGTGCAACACTTTGAGCATCGCCAATGCAACAAAATAAAGAGCAGCACCCTGTAAGGAGATGAGGTCTCGCGCTTGGGCTATAAATGCGTCCCACTGCCTGCTGCCGAGATAGATGCCGATAATGCCCAGAACCGCGATAACTGCTATGGTTTGGAGGGAGAATAAAGGGCGGACCACTGGCCAGGTACGGTTTAGAAACTTTTGTGGACGAACTAAAGGTATCCGAAAAAAGAGATATGAATGAGAGAGCCACTGCCCGATGCCTTGGCGGGTGCTGGCCTCAAACTGTGCTAGCTGTTGCGCTGCACCTCGGCCGGGCATCTGAACGAGACGATTCTTAATCAAAAATGCCTTCAGGCTTGATAGCTCATCGTCATTGACCGTCGCGAGCGACTGAGCTAATGCGGAAACTTTCAAACGTTCCTCTGTGCCGTTGGGCCAAAGGTTCAATAGGTCAATCACGCGGCGATTAACTTCGAAGTATCGATGCGAGATCGGATCATAGAGGACCCAGCTTGGCGCGCCCGTTACCAGTTTTGCGCTGCGCCCGATTTGCAGGTCATCGCGAAGGAGCGGCAGTGGCGTTTCTTTCTGCGCCATCCCGATATTTAGATCCCTAAAGACTGTCGGATAGCCACAATAGGGCGGCGGAACAAGACGTACCATAATGGATGATCCGCGCCGAAAATTTGGGCGATACCGCGCGCGCCAATCCGTGGTAACGAAGTGTCGTGGTCAGTGAGATCAGCACGCAGCGGAAAAGATAAGGTGCCATCTTCGGATAACGCGGGAGCGAAGCCTTGTTGGGTGAGCGTGGCCCCGATTGGGGAAAGTGGATTTGTGTCCATAAAGGCGCGCACTTTTGCGCCTGTCTCTAGTGGAATCGCGTCATTAACAGAAAGCTGCATTTCAATAACGAGATCTTCTTGGTCGGCAATGGACATGATCCGTTCGCCAACGACGACAGGCTGTCCAATCCATTCGGTTGGGTTGTCTATCACGACGCGCCCACCGATCGGGGCAAGCAATCTAACCTTTTCAAATCGATCATAAGCTAGGTCGCGCTGAGCGCGTGCCAGATCCAACCGTGCTTGTGACACAGCCACATCCGCGCTGGCGGAAGGGTCGACAAAGCTTGCTTGCAGGTTGCGCGCAAGTTCTGCTTGAGCGACTGCAAAATCCTCCTCGGCGATTAGCAGGGCATTACGCAATTCGGTATCTTCAAAAGTGACAAGCAAATCTCCCTGTTCAACAACATCGCCTGGCTCGATCGCAATTTCTGAAACAATGGCGTCCAGTGGAGCTGTGACAGCAGGGGCATTGCGGCCAACTACAGTAGCAGGTGCCAGTACCGTCAGTGGAACAGGGATGAACATTGCGACAGTCATAGCCGTCACAGCTCCCCATAGAAGGGCTCGGTTCCGCCTGAACGAAGGCCGTGCCAAGCGCTTACCTTCTAGACGTGATTGAGCGTGGACGTAGGTGGCCGATACGCGTTCGGCGAGAGACGTATGCGCTGGTTTCCAAGGCGTATCGCGTGCCAAGAGCATACCGCCATAAACGATATTACGACTCGTGACCAATGGCACCCACATGAGATGACGAAAGGGGTATTCCGAGGTTTCTTGGGCGTTTTTAGGCGCATAGGCGGGAAGGGAGAACGCGGCGGAGGTTGCTATGCCTTCGGTATTCTCCAAGGTGGCAACAGTGTCTTCTAACCAACAGATAATCGGGGCATGTGGATCAATCCTTGCCACAGACGAAGACGCACGAACACGCATTTTCCGACCTTTGCGGTGCAGAACAAACATCTGCCGCCAACCCAAAACATCCGCGGTCTCATTGGCTAGATGGTAGAGCAACTCTTGGGTGCTCTCTGCAAGGCGCGCGTCGGCTTCCAACTGCAGCAACCGCAGGGCGTTTCGAAGTTGTTCCTTGGTCTTCTGGATGTCCCCGGGTGATTCGCTGTGTACCCTTTCCGACTGTCGACGCATCTGAACTATCTGGGATTTTACCGATTTTGGGGGGTCAGGGTTGTTCATTTGGACCCGCAAAAGTTGCTATGCCTGACATTCCAGGAAGAAGGCTATTGGCGTCTGCGTTCCTCAATTCGCCTTCGATCCGGACGCGACGGCTGACGGGGTCGACCACGGCACCGATACGCGCAACCTTGGCATCATAGGTGGTGCCTGTTTCGTCCACTTTTAGCTTGAACTCGGTGCCATGCAAGATCCAGTTCAGCCAAGTCGATGGTACCAAGAGATCAATGACCGGTGTCTGCGCGCTTACGATCGCAATTAGAGGTGCGCCAGCCTCGGGGATCTCATACGGGTTTACGAAAAGCTCTGCTACATGCCCATCGAAAGGCGCGCGAATGTTGCAGTCTCGCGCGGTCAATTCAAGAACTTGCGCGCGCTTATCTGCAGCTTCTGCTTCCGCGACTGCTATATTCGCCGCCCCGCGCCCACCTGCGCCAAGATTGCTTAGGTTTCGCTGTGTTGATGCGCTAACAGCGGCTGCGCGATATGCGGCTCGGGCAGCTTCCGCCTCCGCAATGATCCGCGCGCAATCAAAACTGATCAGAAGGTCTCCGGTTGCAAAAGCTTCCGACGTCCCAAAAGGGGTCTCGAGTACTCGTGCAGCACGGTTCGCAGAAATAGTAGCCTGTTTCTCCGCTTTCAATACAGCAGGCGCGCTTTCGGCGGATGCTGCTGGCGAAAACAAAACACACAATCCGAGGATTGCTATTCCCAAACTGTGTTTTGGATTCATTATGATCACTCTTTCAGCGCCATTTTATCGCCTCGCTGGGCCCAGAGATTGCGCAGGACAGCCGCCATTTCATCAACGCTTTCGTTGCCGTCAAGTTCGGGTGAGTATGGGTCGAGGCCAATAGCAGAATAAAGATTGGCGAATGCTGTCTGAAGCTCCGCATAGGTCGCATCATAGCGCAGGGACCCCAGAACCGCGTTCATCTCTTCACGAACGGCATCACGTTGTCCCGAAGATCCAGCCGATACTGCTGCCCGCGTTCTAATGGAAATTCGATCAGATGTATTGTGGTAGCGGCGGGCAATATCTGCTTCGGTTCGCAGGGATTCTAAACGTGCCCGAGCAACAAAAACCTGTGCCGAAACTGCCTGTGTCAGTGCAAGAGCGCGCGCATCAAGCAAAGCATCGCCGTCTTTGATCACACGGCGGCGATCTTTCAGACGGAAAATATTCATGAGATTCCAAGACGTGTCAGCACCGTAGTCAACCCAATCGTTATTGTAAATTAGGTCATTGCTGGTCCAATTCAGGCCGACGAAAACACCAAGGTCGGGAATAATCTCCGCCAAGGCAGCGTCGTTTTCTAGGTCGTTGATGCGTTGGCGATAGCTGACCTCCCGAAGCTCTGGACGATTTTGAACAGCTAAGCGCACCAGTTGCATCGGATCTGCATGTATAATCGGCGCGTCAAGCGACGCATGGCTTGGGACCACCACAGAATAGCGTTGATTTTGCGGGAGGTTCATCAATGCGGCAAGCTGATTTTTGGCAATACCAAGGTCGCGTCGCAGCTCCTGGATTGACCGCAAGATTCCAAGGACCTCTCGTTGATAAGTAAGCGCATCCAACGGATCTCCAACTTGCTGACGCTCCTGGGCATAGGCTTGCGCCAAAGCTTGTTGCGCGGATTTTTCAAGACGATCAATCCGGGAATCGAGGCGCTGTGCGCTTACCGCCCGCCAATACGCAGTGCGGACATCTTCGATTACGCGATTAATGGTGGCGCGGCGCTGCTCACGTGCAATCCAGATTTCGTCCGAAGCTTGCTGCGAACGGACGCGCGCTAAGGCGTAATCCAGCATGTCCCAGCTCAGCGTGAGATCTGCATTGGCTTGCTCGCGTTCCGACGACCGGGTTGCTACTTCGCTCCGGCTATCGCCGTTAGGGACATCTATAGAAAAAGAGCCAGGGTTATTATCACGACCGGAAAAATTTGCAGCCAGAGCAACGTCAGGGAGCATATCATAGCTCTCTACGTCAAATTCAGACCCGCGCAAAATCTGCTCACGGTACTCAACTTTTTGGTCGAGGTTATACTTTAATGCCCGAGCCATCGCTTCGTACAGATCGATTGATTTCGTCACAGGTTCTTGTTCAGAAGCAACAACTCTTGTTAGGCGATCCTTGGCGATTTGTTGCAATTCCGCTGGCGACAGTTCGGACGTACGCGGGGTGGTACAGCCCAACAGAACTCCAGAGAGAGACAGCACCAGAGTAGTACTGCGAAAAAGGGAAGATGACTGCGTTATTTTCATCTGGCTAATTGGCTCCTGCTTGACAATTAAAGAGATAAGCCATTGGCTAATGCCCCGATTTCACTGTCTATTTCATTTGCGATGGTTGCGATCTTGTCCGTGAAGGTGCTTGTATCTACCAGCGGCCTGCTTTCGATAGAGAAAATCCTATCCGCATGGTGAATGCCCAAGTCTAGGTCTAGATCTACAGTGCCTTGTAACTCAGCGGCAAGTCGTAAGTGAACGGGTTTTTCTCCCTCAGGAGCGATGAGGAAAATACCGTCGGAAATTTGCTTCACAGAGTCAGGGCACTTCGCGCCGCCTTCTCCAAAGAGCACGGCGGACACGGGATGAAGCTTCTCAAGGGCTTCACCGCCAAAAATGGCGCAGGTAGCGCCTTCGGCTGTAAAGCTCGCTGTCAAAAGTAGAGTATAATTAACACCTGTCAGGATATAGGAATGCATGCCTGTTCCGCCTTTTGGGAAGAAGGTTTGCAGCTTCTTCAATATGTCACCGCCATCTGGCATCAGTTCCGACAGGACCGTACCTGGATCAATACCTTCAATAGCGATCGTAATCGGAAACGGCGCCGACAAGGACGTGAAATAGATCAGGTCCTCGGTCGGCAAAATGCGTACGCCGTCTAGGCTGGAGATGCTATTGACCGCAGATAGGATCGGTCTTTCGGCTTCCAGTCGTGGTGCTGAACCAAGTGATCCGATCAAGTTGGCTGTGATGTCGACAATTGGCGAAACGGACAATGTCGGCGATTCTTCCACGATTATGTGGTGGGCTTCTGGCTCAGGATGCCCATGCGGCGCGATGGTACCTGTTGGGCGATACTCGATTGTTACTTTCGCCTGATTGGATAGTTGGCCCGAACTATCGCGGGAAACATAGAAGATAGGCGTTGGATCACTGTTAACGCCATCCAAAGGTGTGAAACTGATCGCACCGGTAGCAGGGTCGACGTCCCATTCACCTTCACCGGGAACGAGCAGTGACTGACCCGGTGCATTGGTCCCCACAATTTGAACGGTTTCCGGCAGGGGGCGGTCGCCAGTCGTGTCATTCCCTAGAACGCCTATCACGACTCGGGTGCCCGGATCCGCCCTTTGTATGTCAGGCTGTGCGACAGGCCGATAGTCAACCGAAACACGTGCCGGATCGCTCCGGTCACCCGTGATATCTGCTACAGTATAACTGATTTCTGTCGGGTCATATGTGAAGTCTGATACAGGTGTGAACGTAATCGATCCGTCTGCGGGATCGACGCTCCAGCGGCCCTCGCCGGCAACCGTCAAGGTGCGGCCGTCCGATGAAAGAACGCTATCCTCTACGACTGCAACTAGCCGAACGCTCGCAGGATCTAACGTGTCGTCCGCTGATGCGGTGTCGTTTGCCAGTACATCGATCCGTACCGGACCGGGCGCTCGTTCCGTAACGGCATCGCCCGTCGCATCGGGGATTGCAGCGACAGTGACGCTGACGGTTGCTGGCGCAGATTGGTCACCTGTTGTGTCGGTGATGGCGTATGTGAAGGCGATCGGTGGTCTGCCGGCTGTGTTGAAGTCTTCTGCGGGTACGAAGGTGAGGGTTGCAGCCTCGGCAGCGGTGAGGCTTGCCGGTGTTGTGACGGCCTGTGTTACCCCGGCGGCATCGATATAGGTCAGTGTGCCTTCTTCTGCGGTGGGCAGGGTCAGGATGTCGACCGTGGCGATGCCGTCGCCTGGGTCGTCGTTGGGCAGAATGCCGAGGGCGACCGGGGTGTCCTCATCGGTGGCACGCAGGTCGCCTGTGACGCCAGGGATCGGATTGACCGCGATGGTCATCGTCGCGCTGGCGACTTCTGCGTCAACTACATCTCCATCGGTGACGGTATAGTCGATGCTGACCGTGCCGTCGAAGTTTGGCG
>NZ_JBLZNC010000018.1:0-16668 GCF_048553715.1 Sagittula sp. SSi028
GTTGCGCCTCCTGCCGCGGTCCCATCATCGCCGATCCTCCCAATCTCTTCAGGAATTGAAGCAGCCGACGGCCCTTCGATCAAGCACGAGCTTTTCAACAAAATACGCCCAATTCTGTTGGAAACACCCGTTTGCCGGCGCAGAATGTTGATTGTCACTGAGAACTGACGCTGGTAGCCTTATAAATTGTCACTGAGAGCTGACCCACGTGAACACATTTCCCCAACGTTTTTGTTTGGGGGGATTTGGAGTGATCAATATGGGATTTTTTTAAGTGTCATCCACCGCTGTCAATGCGCGAGCTGTGTGACACGTTCGGATGTCGGGGTGCCTGTTGGCTCTGAAAGCCGGAGCGTTTCCGACGTAAATCGACCAAGACGTATCTGCTGCAGAGAAGCCTCCGCATCACCGTGCATAGGCCCGTGTAGGGTTGCGATCTTGGATCTAACCACATTTAGGCGATGGTCATAGTCCGGACGCTATACTCGGGAAAGTCACCGTTGTCGCGGGATCCTTGCCCCTATTTCGAGACAACTTTGGCCGGATTTACGCAACTAGTGCGTCCAGGGGGCGCGGCGGTCGGTGGCGAAATTTTCGGCGTAGCCGCGCTGGCGGATGTTGTGCTTGCGCTTTTTGGGTTCGGTCACCGTGGCATCGATGCCGTGTTCCTTGGCGTAGGCAAGAGCCGCGTCTTTGGTGTCGAACCGCAGGCGCACCTGGCTTTGTGTGTCTTGGGACGAGGTCCAGCCCATCAGCGGATCAATCGTGCGCGGACTGTCCTGAACATAGTCGAGGTACCAGTGCCGTGTCTTGCCCTGACCAGAGGACATTGCAGTTTTTGCCGGTTGATAGATGCGTGCGCGCATGTCGACAGCTCCTTGAATCACCCTGCTTATCCGAAATTCGGGACGCGAGGGCAACTGTCGATGCTGCGCCATTTGTCACGGATTGCGCGGAAGCCGCGGGGCAGCGGGGTGCAGGGGTGGCGCGACGGCCTGTGCGGGCCTATCTAAAGGGCGACCCGCCGATTTAGGACCGATAGCCCATGCACAACAACAACCCGCAATCCATGCCGATCCTGAATTCGCCCGCCCCGGACGTACGCACGCGCGAAAAGCTGGAAGGCGGTCAGCGGTTCCGCATGGCGACGGAGTTCTCTCCGGCGGGAGACCAGCCCACAGCCATTGCCGAGCTGTCCGGCGGTATTCTCGACGGCGAGCGTGATCAGGTCCTGCTGGGCGCGACCGGCACCGGCAAGACCTTTACCATGGCCAAGATCATCGAGGAAACCCAGCGCCCCGCCATCATTCTTGCACCGAACAAGACCTTGGCGGCGCAATTGTACGGCGAATTCAAAGGGTTCTTTCCGGACAACGCGGTCGAGTATTTCGTGTCCTACTACGACTATTATCAGCCAGAGGCCTATGTCGCGCGGTCGGATACTTTCATCGAGAAAGAAAGCCAGATCAACGAACAGATCGACCGGATGCGCCACTCTGCCACCCGGGCTTTGCTGGAACGCGACGATGTGATCATCGTGGCCTCGGTGTCTTGTATCTATGGTATCGGGTCGGTGGAAACTTACGGGGCCATGGCGCAGGATCTGTATGTCGGGCGGGAATATGATCAGCGTCAGGTTATGGCCGATCTGGTGGCGCAGCAGTACCGGCGCAACGATCAGGCGTTCCAGCGCGGGTCGTTTCGCGTGCGCGGTGATGTGATCGAGATCTGGCCCGCCCACCTTGAGGATCGCGCATGGCGGCTGTCCTTCTTTGGTGAAGAGCTGGAGTCGCTCACGGAATTCGATCCGCTGACCGGCACCAAGACCGACACCTTCGAACGCATCCGCCTGTACGCCAACAGCCACTACGTCACGCCGCGCCCGACGATGCAGCAGGCGGTCATTTCCATCAAGAAAGAGCTGCGCCAGCGGCTGGATCAACTGGTGGGCGAAGGCAAGCTGTTGGAGGCACAGCGGCTGGAGCAGCGCACCAACTTCGACATCGAAATGCTGGAGGCCACAGGCGTCTGCAACGGGATCGAAAACTATTCACGTTATCTGACCGGGCGTGCACCGGGGGAACCGCCCCCCACCTTGTTTGAATTCATCCCCGACAATGCCATCGTTTTTGCGGATGAAAGCCACGTCTCCGTGCCGCAGATCGGCGGCATGTACCGGGGCGACTACCGGCGCAAATTCACACTGGCCGAACATGGGTTCCGCCTGCCGTCGTGCATGGACAACCGTCCGCTGAAGTTCGAGGAATGGGACGCCATGCGCCCGCAGTCGATCTTTGTCTCTGCCACCCCCGCCGCGTGGGAGCTGGAGCAATCCGGCGGCGTGTTCAGCGAACAGGTGATCCGTCCCACGGGACTGCTTGATCCGGTGGTCGAGGTGCGCCCGGTGGACATGCAGGTGGACGACCTGCTGGACGAGATCCGCAAGGTCACCGCCGCAGGCATGCGCACTCTGGCCACGGTGCTGACCAAACGCATGGCCGAGGATTTGACCGAATACCTGCATGAACAGGGGATCAAGGTCCGCTACATGCACTCGGACATCGATACCATCGAACGCATCGAGATCCTGCGGGATTTGCGTCTTGGGGCCTTCGACGTGCTGGTGGGGATCAACCTGCTGCGCGAGGGGTTGGACATTCCCGAATGTGGGCTGGTGGCCATTCTGGACGCGGATAAGGAGGGCTTTCTGCGCTCGGAAACCTCGCTGGTGCAGACGATTGGTCGCGCTGCGCGGAACGCTGATGGGCGGGTGATCATGTATGCCGATCGCATGACCGGCTCCATGGAGCGCGCCATTGGCGAGACCAACCGCCGCCGCGAAAAACAGATCGCCTATAACAAGGAACACGGCATCACCCCCGCGACGGTCAAGAAGAACGTCGATGATATTCTCGCCGGTCTGTATCAGGGCGACACCGATCAGTCGCGCGTCACCGCCACCATCGACAAGAAACATCAGGGCTCGAACATTCAGGCGGTTCTGGACGGGTTGCGCACCGATATGCGCAAGGCGGCGGAGAACCTCGAGTTCGAGGAAGCCGCCCGCCTGCGCGATGAGGTCAAGCGGCTCGAAGCGGTGGAACTGGCGGTCTCTGATGATCCTCTGGCGCGTCAGCAGGCCGTGGAAAAGGCGTCTGAAGATGCCGTCAAGGCGCGTGGCCGGTCCACCGCTGGCAAGCCCGGCCAGCGGGGCGGTGTGAAACGGCGCAAGCGATAGGAGCGGCAGTGGGCCACCCCACCGCCTTAGGTGGCCAATTCGCGGTCGGCAAAGATCCCGATGATCATGGCGGCGGTTCATGTGAAATGTGTGCCGCCACAGGGTTCTGCCGTGATGGGGTGGTGGCTGGGGCGAAGATGGGCGCAGATCCGGTCAGTTGACGCGCGGCCGCAGTTGGGCGGGCAGGCGGGTGGGGTGGCCATCCAGCGTGGCGCAGACGGCGGTGACCTCGGCGCGGAACAACACGGTGCCTTGGCGCTGCACCTCTTGTGTCATCACAAGGCGGACCCCGGTCATGGATTTCACATCGGTCACAATGTCCAGCGTATCATCATAGCGGGCGGCGGCGAGGTAATCCGCCTCGATCCGGCGTACGACAAAGACGATACCCGCCTCGCGCATGGCGTTCTGGTCCAGCCCTTGCTCCCGCACCCAGTCAGAGCGCGCTCTTTCGATAAATTTCAGGTAGTTGGCATGATAGACGATACCGGCCATGTCGGTGTCTTCGTAATAGACGCGAACGGCAAAATGGTGTGGCATGGGGCACGCTCCGGCTGCTTTTGGGGGCAGGTTATCCGCGCCGCCAAGCATCGTACAGGGGCCGTTTCAGCCTTCTCGCACTGTCAGAGTGTCCGTGCCGTTGGTGGCCGGAGCCGGTACTGGGGTGGTCGAGACAAGCTTGATCTTCGCGTCCATATGCATGCGGTTTCGCCCGCCCCGCTTTGCCTTGTACAACGCGGCGTCCGCAGCAGATAGAACGGTTTCCAGCGATTTGATCAGCGGTGCGGTCGGTGCGTAGCTTGCCCCGATGGATACGGTCAACGGTGCGGCCCCGGGGGCGGGCGGGGGTAGGTCAGAAACAGCTTTCAACATGGCGGCACCCCGGCGCGGCAGCTCTTCCATGGGGGTGTTGCGGAGCAGGATCAGAAATTCCTCGCCGCCCCAGCGGGCGACGGTATCGGTGATTTTACAGGACCGCCGCAAGGCATTCGATACGTCAATGATCGCCTGATCCCCCACCAGATGGCCGTGGGCGTCATTCACCTCTTTGAAGTTGTCGATATCGACCAGCAGAACCCCGATCGGCATGTGTTTGACGGTGGTGATGTAGTCGTCCATGGCGGCGCGCCGCGAGGCAAGTCCAGTCATGTTGTCGGTCTGTGTCTCACCCAGAAGCAACCGTTCCGCCCGTGCGCTTTCCTGCAGCAGTTCCACCAGTTTGAAGCTGAAAACCACCACAATGATCCATGTCGCAATGGTTTCCAGCGTGACAAGGGCAGGCGCATAGGTTTCCGCATCGTGCCAGCCGTAACGTGCGGACAGAATCATCAGCAGGTCAAGCGCCAGCAACGAGGCAAGCTGCGCACGGACCAGTCGGCTTGCGGCCCCGATGCTGAAAACGGCGCGGACAAAACGGTGCCGGACAAAGCGGACCAGCCCGGCCCCCCATAGCCCGAACAGCGCAATGATGGTGCTGACCGACATGGCGCCATGAAATTCGGTCGTATTGGACAGATGCCCGTTCATGGCTACCATCGGCGGCAGGAATGCCAACCCATGCAGTGAAGTCGCGAGGACCGGCAGGTGCGACTTGAACAGTTGGCCCCCGGCAATCAGGCTCAGGGTGAGGGCCGTATTCCATCCCATCATACCCACACCCAGTGTGTCTGGCAGAAACACCGCGACCGAGGATGAGACGGGAAAGCAGGCGCACAAGGCCAGAACAGCGAACCAGGCAGCGCGCTCTTTGCTGGATGGCGGCATCAAGGGGCGCTGGAGTGCCATCGCCGTCACTGAAAACAAGATAGCGACAAGGGTGAGCGGGTTGGTGCGTGCGGTCCCTTCGCCTGCAGCGAAAGAGAGCGTCAGTTCATTGGCGTAGGTTGTCAGGATCGTGGCTACGGCCAAGGCCACAAGGGCGAGCGACCAGAGCCTGAAGGTGACAGCAAACCACAAATTGGGCGTGCTGTACTTCAAGGCGGTCAGCCTGTTTCTCGCCTTGATCGCCATATCTGGAAAAGCCGGTTTCGAATAAAAGACGGATCACATGCTCGTTTGGATTAGTTAACAAAACCTTACGACCTGCAAAAAAGTTAACCTGCCAATCGTGCCGTGGGCGGTGTTTTGCGCATTCAGGGGTGTTAGCGGCCTTCGCGCTGCAATTTCGTGGTGTTTCCCCTAAAATTACGCTAACGAGCCCCTTAATACGGTCACGACAGAGGGCCGAAAGCAAGAAGAGCAGGTTCATGGAAGCAGATGTTGCCACCCTCGCGCAGGGGATTGATTTCTCGTTCTGGGGATTGTTTGCGCGCGCGACGCTGACGGTGAAAATCGTCATGCTGATGCTGATCGCGGCCTCGGTTTGGTCCTGGGCGATCATCTTTGAGAAATTCGTGACATACCGCAAGGCGCGGCGCGAGGCTGCGGCCTTTGATCGTATGTTCTGGTCTGGTGAGCCGCTGGACGAGCTGTTCGACCAGCTTGGCCCCGAACCTGCGGGCCGGTCGGATCGTGTGTTCGCGGCCGGTATGATCGAATGGCGCCGGTCCCACCGCGAAGATGGCGGGCTGATCGCCAATGCACAAAGCCGGATCGACCGCAGCATGGATGTGGCCATCACCAAAGAGGCCGACACCCTGCAGCGCGGCCTGCCTGTTCTGGCCACCATCGGGTCGACCTCTCCGTTTATCGGTCTGTTCGGGACAGTTTTCGGTATCATGCATTCGTTTGTGCAGATCGCTGAATCGCAGAACACCTCGCTGGTCGTTGTGGCACCGGGCATCGCCGAGGCGCTGCTGGCCACCGGTCTGGGCCTGCTGGCCGCGATCCCCGCGGTGATCTTCTACAACAAGTTCAGCGCGGACGCGGACCGGATCGTGGGCAACTACGAAGCCTTCGCAGACGAGTTCTCGACCATTCTATCGCGCCAGTTGGACGCCTGATCCATGGGAGCAGGTGTCACCAAAAGCGCAGGTGGCGGCAAGCGGCGGCGCAGGTCGCGCCGATCCTCTGCTGCGGCCATGTCTGAAATCAACGTCACGCCCTTTGTGGATGTGATGCTGGTGCTGCTGATCATCTTTATGGTGGCCGCGCCCATGCTGACGGTGGGGGTTCCGGTGGAGCTGCCCAAAACCGCCGCGCAGGCGTTGCCGCAGGACACCGAAGAGCCGCTGACCGTCACGCTGATGGGCGATGGTGCCGTCATGATCCAAACCACCGAAGTGGCTCGGGACGAGCTGGTCAACCGCTTGCGCGCCATCGCGGCAGAGCGGGCGGACGATCGCGTGTATCTGCGCGCGGACGGTGCGGTGCCTTACGAGCAAGTGGCACAGGTGATGGGCGCATTGAACGCCGGTGGGTTTTCGTCGATCGGGCTTGTCACGGATGTGGGCGGGCCTGCTTTGGACGCGCAGGAATAAGGCCGGGCGGCTGTGTCGCGATACGTCAAAATATCTGCCGGGGTGCACGCCGCGGCCTTTGTCTGGCTCATGCTGGGCAACTTCTTTGATGCGGCCCCGCCAGAGGTGTCGGTCGCGGATGTCACTGTGCTGTCCGAAGAGGACTTCGCCGCGCTGACCACGCCGCAGCCTGCGCCTGTCGAGACGCCGGAGCCTACACCCGCGCCGGAACCAGAGCCCACGCCCGCGCCGGAGCCAAGCCCGGAACCTGTTCCCGCGCCTGAGCCTGAGCCCGTTCCGACACCGGAGCCAACACCTGCGCCAGAACCGACACCTTCCCCCGCGCCGGAACCGGAGCCCGTGCCGACACCAGCCCCCGCGCCGACGCCGCAGCCTGATCCGCTGCCTTTGCCAGAGCCCGCGCCGATCCCGCCCGCGCCACAAGTGCTGGCCCCTGAAAGCTCGCGCCGTCCACAGCCGCGCCCTGCGCCGCGCGTGGCAGACGAACCTGTCGCACCGCCAGACCCGGAGGCCGTGCGCGCGGACGAGACGCAGCAAGCCGCCAATCCCGATGCGGTCAGTCCCGACGTGGCCGAAGACCAGCAAGAGGCCACCGCGCCCGAGGAAACGACCACCGAGATCGTCACCGAGGCGGAGGAGCCATCGGGTGCTCAGGAACAACAAGCCTCGCGCGCGCCGGAATCGTCAGTGCGTCCACGCACCCGCCCGCAACGCACCGCCACAGCCGACCCGGCACCGGCGGCTGAAACATCTGCGCCTTCCCAGCCGTCAGAGCCAGCCAGCGATCCGGTGGAGGACGCCTTGACCGCTGCCTTGGCGCAAGAGCTGTCCGCCGACAGCGGGGGCGGGTCCGATGCCCCGCAAGGGCCGCCGCTGACGCAGGGCGAAAAGGACGCGATGAAACTGGCCGTCAACGCCTGCTGGGTTGTCGATGTGGGCAACCAGGCGGCGGATGTGACCGTGACCCTGGGCTTTGACATGAACCGCGATGGCACGGTGGTCAGCAACTCGATCCGCATGATCGCGGCCGAGGGCGGCAGTGGTGCGGCGGCAGACACCGCCTTTCAATGGGCGCGCCGGGCTGTGCTGCGCTGTCAGATCGAACAGGGCGGGTCCTATGATCTGCCGGCAGAGAAATATGACAGCTGGCAGCGGATCGAGATGACATTCAATCCGCGCGACATGCGCCTGCGATAAACGATCACCCGAACATGAAAACCCCCGCCTGCCGTGCCGCAGGCGGGGGTTTCTGTCAGGTGCCCCCGTCGATCCGATCCCAAGCGGGGAGGGAACCACGCCGGCGCGTCGACGGGGGGGGCTGTCACAGTCCTGCGTGTGGCGGGACGTCGACAACTCTGACACGCGGGCGCGCTTTGCTGCGCCGCGCTGTAACAGGTGGGGTGGGGTGGTCGGCCCCGGGCCGCAGTTGGCAGACCTCGATCAGGATGGCCGCCGCGCTCAGGAAGGGCTGAACATCGTTGCCTTCGCATAGGATCAGCGCATGGCCTTCGGCGGCGTCGATGCGCCCCTGTGCCATGGCGCGGCATGTGTTCAGAAACTGGCGTTCGTTGTCGCTGATATGTGCGGCGCAATCGCTGCAATCGGCAGAGTTGAACCGGAAGGCCGACACCCGCGCGCGCCGCATCGCCTGCACCGCTGACAACACGGCAAAGGCCGCATGCGGTCCGGTGTCGTCCCCGTAGAATTTCAGCGCGGCCGTGACCGCGCCCAGCCAGCCATGACGGTGCGGTTCGGCGAAGCTGCCAAAGTAGTGCCGCGCGACGGTCAGAACGACCAGCTCGGACGGCTGCAGGTTCAGCCGACCCAAGGGGGTGCCACGGGGATCTGCGGCGCATCTGCGAGGGCGATCAGCCATTGAAAACTCCTACGGGTTTGACGGAAATTGGCCATCAGGCCCGCCTGGCGTTTTGCTTGGCTGGCATATCCTTATTAAAACACTTAGGTATAGACAAGGCTGAATTGCGGTTCTCCGCTCAAATTGGCCGCGCAAAGGTGCACAACGGGCCGATAATTCGGCAATTCCCCGCTGAGGCCCCCCTTGAAGGGTGTTTTGTGCGCTGCAAATGCACTGTATTAAGAATGTTGATGCGGACAACAGATCCGCGCGGCAGTTGGTGGGCAGGTCCCGAGGAGGGGTTCCATGATAAGACGAGCCATGACGTGGCTGATTGCAGCTTTGGTGCTGGTGGCAGCCGGTTGGTTTGGAGCGGGTGCCGCCGTGGCGCAAGAGCCGCTGCGGCTGGAAATTGACCGTGGGATCGTCGAGCCCATGCCGGTCGCCGTGCCCGCCTTTGTCGCGGAAAACGCAGGGGCCGAGCAATACGCCCAAGACATCAGCCGCGTCGTCGCCGAAGACCTAGTGGGCACCGGCCTGTTCCGTGAGATCCCCCGTGACGCACACATCAGCCGGGTGTCGACCTTTGCCGCGCCGGTGCAGTTTTCCGACTGGAAGGCGATCAATGCGCAGGCGTTGATCACAGGGGCGGTCAGCACCGACGGGGCGGGCCGTGTGATCGTGAAATTCCGCGCATGGGATGTCTTTGCAGAACGCGAACTGGGCGAGGGCATGCAATTTGCCTCCAGCGCGGATGGCTGGCGCAGGCTGGCGCATAAGGTGGCCGATCAGGTTTATTCCCGCCTGACCGGCGAGGCGCCCTATTTCGACAGCCGTGTGGTCTTTGTCTCCGAAGTCGGTCCCAAGGACAGCCGCCAGAAACGTCTGGGCATCATGGATTACGATGGCGCGAATGTTCAGTACCTGACAGATTCGTCGTCTATCGTGCTGGCCCCGCGGTTCTCGCCCAACGGCAATCAGGTTCTGTACACCTCTTATGCGACAGGTTTCCCGCGCATTCACATACTGGACGTGGGCGCGGTGCAAAGCCGTATTTTGCAGACCAACGAAGGCACCATGAGCTTTGCACCACGCTTTTCGCCGGACGGGCGGATGGTGGTCTACTCCATGACCCAAGGGTCGAACACGGACATCTGGGCCATGGATGTGGCCAGCGGTGCGACGCGCCGGCTGACCTCGACCCCCGCGATTGAAACGGCGCCGTCCTTCTCGCCGGATGGTTCGCGGATTGTGTTTGAATCCGACCGCAGCGGATCACAGCAGTTGTATGTGATGCCCGCCATGGGCGGCGAGGCGCAGCGCATTTCCTTTGGCGACGGGCGTTATGGCACGCCGGTCTGGTCGCCCCGTGGGGACCGCATCGCCTTTACCAAGCAGAACAACGGCCGTTTCCATATTGGCGTGATGAATGTGGATGGCGCCGAAGAGCGCCTGCTGACCGCTTCCTTCCTTGATGAGGGACCCACATGGGCGCCCAACGGGCGGGTCATCATGTTCACCCGTGAAACCCAAGGGGCCGATGGCTCCTCGGCGCTGTATTCGGTGGATATTTCCGGGCGGAACCTGCGCCGCGTGCGCACGCCTGCGGGGGCCTCTGATCCCGCGTGGGGGCCGCTGCAATAACGACTTCGGGATCGGGCCGCGCGCCCGATTCCCATATTCCGTTGTGTGTGATAGCATCGTCACAACAACATATGCGCCAAGAGGCGCGACAGAGCAGGACGACAGTGATGAAACATCTTCCCAAGGCCCTTTTGCTGGTGGCAACACTTGCAGCGGCGGGCTGTACCAATGGCAATCGTTTTGGCGACGCCGGTGATCTGAATGGCGCAAATGGCGCTGGCCTGAACAACGGTGTCACCAGCGGCGTGATCCCCGGCAGCGTCGATGATCCGACCTCGGCGGCCTATTTCAACCAGCGTGTGGGGGACCGTGTGCTGTTCGCCGTCGACCAGTCCACGCTGAGCGCCGAAGGCCGCGCGATTCTGGACGGTCAGGCACAGTGGCTGATGACGAACTCCGACTATCTCGCCGTGATCGAAGGCCACGCCGACGAACAAGGCACCCGCGAGTACAACCTTGCATTGGGCGCGCGCCGGGCGAACTCTGTGATGGAATACCTCGTCAGCAAAGGCATCTCGCAGAGCCGTCTGAAATTCGTCTCCTACGGCAAGGAGCGTCCGATCGAGGTCTGCTCCACCGAGGCTTGTTACTCCAAGAACCGCCGCGCCGTGACCGTGATCGCCGCCGGTGGTCTGACGAGCTAAAGCCATGGGCTGGGGGCTAAAACAACTGGTGCTGGGTGCGGCGTTTGTCGTCGCACCTGTCATGGCCGGGGCGCAGGACACGCTGGCCGACGTCAAGCAGGATCTCGCAATCCTGTCGACGGAGCTGCAAAAGCTCAAGCGTGAGCTGTCCACCACAGGTGGCAGCCAGATCGCTGTCTCCGGTGATCTGTTGCAGCGGGTGAATGTCATCGAATCCGAGCTGTCGCGCATCACTGCCAAGACCGAAGAGCTGGAACATCGCGTCGTGTCCGTGGCCGAAGACGGCTCAAACCGTTTGGGGGATCTGCAATTCCGCGTCTGCGAGCTTGAGCCCGGTTGCGACATTGCCAGCATCGGCCAGAGCCCCGTGTTGGGAGGCGAGACCGGCTCTGCCCCGACACCGGCCCCCGCTGCTCCCAATTCCGGCACGGATGCCTTGCCCTTCGAGGGCGAGCTGGCCGTCAGCGAAGAGGAAGATTACCGCTCGGCGCAGGATGCGCTTGACGGTGGGGATTTCCAACGCGCCTCGGATCTGTTTTTCACCTTCCGCCAGACCTACCCCGGCAGCCCGCTGGAGCCCGCAGCCCTTGTGGGCGAGGGCCGCGCGCTGGAAGGGCAGGGCGACACCCGCGAGGCCGCACGCCGGTTTCTGGATGCCTATAGCGGATTTCCCGACAGCCGTGTCGCCCCCGAGGCGCTCTGGCGTTTGGGTGTAAAGCTGGGGGAGCTTGGCTCCACCCGCGAGGCCTGTGTGACTCTGGCCGAGGTGGGCACCCGTTACCCGGGCAGCGATTACGTGACGCGCGCGACCGAGAGCCGCAGCACGTTTTCTTGTCAGTAACCTTGCTGGGCTAAGGGCTGGGCTGCCCCCAAGCGGGGTAAAAGATTAGACTGTGTGGGGCGCGCGATGACCTTGGATCAACGATTTGCTGACAGTATGGGGGCCCTTTTGGGGCCCTCTTTTCCGTCAGAGATCGGGTTGGCGGTCTCCGGTGGCGGGGATTCGATGGCCATGTTGACGCTGGCGCACAACTGGACGCGGGTCTGGGGCGTGGGCCTGCGGGTGGTGACCATCGACCATGGCTTGCGCCCCGAAGCCGCCGCAGAGGCGGCCATGGTTGCCGAAGAATGCGCCCTGTTGGGATGGCCCCATGACACGTTGCGCTGGCAATGGGACGGGCAGGGCAACAAGATGCAAGCGGCCCGCGAGGGGCGGCTGGCCTTGATCGACGGGTGGCGCGGCACGCTGCGCCATGTGTTGTTTGCCCACACACGCGACGATATCGCCGAAGGGTTCTTGATGCGGTTGGCGCGCGGTGCCGGTGTCGATGGGCTGTCTGCCATGGCGGCGCGGCGGCGTGTACACGGTTTTGACGTGATCCGCCCTTGTCTGGATATGGGTCGCGAAGAACTGCGCCATTACCTGAAAACGCTGCAAGGCCGCTGGGTCGAGGATCCGTCAAACGATGATCCCGCCTATGATCGCGCGCGGGCACGGCAGCTTTTGTCTGTTCTGGAGGCGGAGGGGCTGGGCGTGGATGTGCTGGCGCAAGCGGCTGCGCGGATGGGTCGCGCCCGCGACGCTTTGTCGGCCCGTGCGGCAGACGTTTGGGATCAGGCGGGGGAAGAGGGGGCGATTGACGGCCGGCCCACCGGCGAGATCCTGTTCTACCGTGGGCGGTTCGAGGCGCTGGAACGTGATACGCAGTTGCGTCTGCTGGCAGCGGCGTTGATGTGGGTGTCCGGTCAGGGCTTGCGTCCGCGCATCGCTCCGCTCGAGGCGCTGCTGGACAGGCTGTTGTCGGGCGGCACGGGCACGTTACACGGATGCGAGGCCGCCTGCGAACGGAGTGAAATCAGGATCTTCCGCGAGCTTAAGGCCGTGATGGACGCGCCGCGACACGGGCCGTTGTGGGACGGGCGCTGGTCTTGTGATGCCCACGGGCTGCGCGCCTTGGGCGAGGACGGCTGGCGGCTTTTGCCGGTCGAGAATCGCGCAAGGCATCCACATCGCGCCGCCCGTTCGCTGCCGTCGCTGTGGCAGGGGGATGTTTTACTGGCCTGCCCTGCGGTCAATTTCGGCGACACCCCCGCCGAGATCGAGCTTTTGCCCATGGGCATGCGTGCACTTACCTTCCGACAGTTCCTTGTGACGCATTGAACCAGCCGAACATATGTCTATGTTAAGCCCAAACCGCGCCTTCGGGCCGAATGCTTCCCTGTCAAAGGAGTCGCCGTCTTGGGCAACGCTCGCAATATCGCCTTCTGGGTCGTCCTGTTCCTGCTGATCCTGGCGCTTTTCAACTTGTTCTCTGGTGGGTCGTCCACATTGCAGAGCCGCGAAACGAGCTACACAGAGTTCGTCGACGACGTCGAGGCGGGCAATGTCGTGAATGTCACCATCGACGGTGAACAGGTGCGCTACCGCACCAGCGACCAGCAGGACATGGTCACGATCAAGCCCGAGGATGCCGAAGTCACCGACCTGCTGATCGCGCGCGATGTGCCGGTGACGGCGAAGTCTCAGGAAAGCTCGGGCTTTCAGGTGTTCTTGCTGAACCTGCTGCCGTTCCTGCTGCTGATCGGTGTGTGGATCTACTTCATGAACCGCATGCAAGGTGGTGGCAAAGGCGGCGCCATGGGCTTTGGCAAATCTAAGGCCAAGCTGCTGACCGAAAAGCATGGGCGCGTCACCTTTGATGACGTGGCAGGCATCGACGAAGCCAAAGAAGAGCTTGAGGAAATCGTGGAATTCCTGCGCAACCCGCAGAAGTTCAGCCGTCTCGGCGGCAAGATCCCCAAGGGCGCGCTGCTTGTCGGCCCTCCGGGGACCGGTAAAACCCTGCTGGCGCGCTCTGTCGCGGGTGAGGCGGGTGTGCCGTTCTTCACCATCTCCGGTTCTGACTTTGTCGAGATGTTTGTGGGTGTCGGCGCAAGCCGCGTGCGCGATATGTTCGAGCAGGCGAAAAAGAACGCACCCTGTATCGTGTTCATCGACGAAATCGACGCCGTGGGCCGCGCCCGTGGTCAGGGCTACGGCGGTGGCAACGACGAACGCGAGCAGACGCTCAACCAGCTTCTGGTGGAAATGGACGGCTTCGAGGCCAACGAAGGTGTGATCATCATCGCCGCCACCAACCGCCGCGACGTGCTTGACCCCGCGCTGCTGCGCCCGGGCCGTTTCGACCGACAGGTGACCGTGGGCAACCCGGACATCAAAGGCCGCGAGAAGATCCTTGGCGTGCATGCCAAAAAGACCCCGCTGGGGCCGGACGTTGACCTGCGCATCATCGCGCGCGGCACCCCGGGCTTTTCCGGTGCGGATCTGGCGAACCTCGTGAACGAAGCCGCTCTGATGGCGGCGCGCTACGGTCGACGCTTCGTCACCATGGAGGATTTCGAGAACGCCAAGGACAAGGTCATGATGGGGGCCGAACGCCGCTCCATGGTTTTGACCGACGACCAGAAAGAAAAGACAGCCTACCACGAGGCGGGCCACGCCGTCGTCGGGCTGGCGCTGCCGCAATGTGATCCGGTCTACAAGGCGACGATCATCCCGCGCGGCGGGGCGCTGGGTATGGTCGTCAGCCTGCCGGAAATCGACCGCCTGAACTGGCACAAATCCGAGTGCGAGGAAAAGATGGCGATGACCATGGCCGGCAAGGCCGCCGAGATCATCAAATACGGCGAGGAAAACGTGTCCAACGGTCCTGCGGGCGACATTCAGCAGGCGTCGGCACTGGCGCGCGCGATGGTGCTGCAGTGGGGCATGTCCGACAAGGTGGGCAACATCGACTACCGCGAAGCTGCCGAAGGCTATTCCGGCAACACGGCGGGTCTGTCGGTCTCTGCTGAAACCAAGCGTCTGATCGAGGAAGAGGTCAAACGCCTAATTCAGGAAGCCTATGACCGCGCCTTCCAGATCCTGACGGATCGCAAAGACGATTGGGAGCGTCTGGCGCAGGGCCTGCTGGAATACGAGACCCTGACCGGCGAGGAAATCAAACGCGTTATGCGGGGTGATCCGCCACAGTCGAATGACGACGATGACGCCGATGGTGTGGCTGACAAACCGAGCATCACGGCCATCCCCAAGACCAAGCCGAAGTCGAAACCCTCTGGCGATCTGGAGCCCGAGCCCACGGCCTGAGCCGGTAAGCGACGAACGGACATGCAAACCCCCGGTCCCGACAGGTGATCGGGGGTTTTGCTGTGACGGGTGTCTTTCGGTGGCTTGCATTCGGGCGGGTTTGCGCGGACGGTGGCGCCGACAACCGCAGGAGACCCGATGGCACAAGCGCTCAAACCCACCGACCATTATGCCGAAGTCGTCTGGCTTGGCGTTGTGACAAACGATGACCGCAAAGAGCTGTTGTCAGAAGTTCTGGACGAGGTGCAGCTCGGGTTCGAGGGGATGCCAAGGTCCGTCCATGGCGGGCTGACGCGCGCTTCCTGTTCCCGGGTGCGCCAGCAGTACGCGCGCGGCACGCCGATCCGCAACGAACGCCAGTTGAGCATCGTCAGCGCAGAGGAGCTTGACGCGATTGCGGCCAAGATGGGCGTCGATCAGATTGATCCGGCGCGCATGGGCGCCTCTGTCGTGTTGCGGGGCTTGCCGGATTTTTCGCATGTGCCGCCGTCTTCGCGGCTGCAAGCGCCATCGGGCGCGACATTGGTGGTGGACATGGAAAACCGTCCCTGCCAGTTTCCGGCGCTGTCCATGGCCAAGGTGATCGGTGATGCATCAAAACGGTTCAAGGCGGCTGCCGAGGGCCGTCGCGGCGTGACCGCTTGGGTCGCCGCTGAGGGAGTGTTGCGCCTTGGCGATCGGATGCGATTGCACATCCCCGACCAACCGGCGTGGCAGCCGGGCTTTTTGTAAGCGCGCGCGTGGTCCCCGTGACGCCTTTCGGAAACGGTGTGACGGCGCTCTTCTGCGAATTCGCCCCGCCCACCGTCCCGTCAGGCACGGCCAGCATGGCAATTGTCGCCTGCGCCGGTTAGGGAGCAGTAACAGGATAAGAGGTGCCCCTATGACGCAGCGCAAATCTCCGGCAGAGATCGCAACCATGGCAGAGCTGCGCACCCATATCGATGCTGTGGACCGCGAATTGGTCGCGCTTTTGGCGCGGCGGGAGCGTCTGACAGACCGCGCACCGGCATTGAAACCGGCGGAGGGGATCGCCGCACGCGCGCCGCGTCGCATCAACGAGGTTCTCGACAATGTGCGGCAGGAAGCTTTGCGGCAGGGGCTGGACCCCGCACTGGCGGAGCGGATCTGGCGCGACATGATCGAGACGGTTATCGCCCGCGAGGAACGCGAAATCGGGACAGGCGGACGCGACGGATAACCACGGGGCCAAGGGCCGGATGTGGCGGAATTTTCATGGGATCAGCAAAGGGACAGGGCAACGGATGACAGCAACAGTAATCGACGGCAAAGCATTTGCGGCCACGGTGCGCCAGAAGGTGGCGAGCCATGTGGCGCGGCTGCGCGAGGAGCACGGTATCACCCCCGGGCTTGCGGTGGTGCTGGTGGGCGAGGATCCCGCCAGCCAGGTTTACGTGCGCTCGAAGGGGAAGATGACCGTCGAGGTCGGCATGAACTCTTTCGAGCATAAGCTCGACGCGGACACCTCGGAGGCGGATCTGCTGGCGCTGATCGAACGGCTGAATGCAGATCCCGCGGTGCACGGGATCCTTGTGCAGCTGCCCTTGCCACAGCATCTGAACGAGGATCTGGTGATCAATGCGATCGATCCGGCCAAGGATGTGGACGGGTTCCATATCTCGAATGTGGGGCTGCTGGGCACGGGGCAGAAGTCCATGGTGCCTTGCACGCCGCTGGGCTGTCTGATGATGCTGCGC
>NZ_JBLZNC010000019.1:0-13714 GCF_048553715.1 Sagittula sp. SSi028
ACAACAACGAGCGCCCCAACATGGGCATCGGCGGCATAACACCCGCCATGAAACTGAAAACAGCCGCCTGAATTCTACGGCTGGACCCCAGTAAAAATGGGGAGATTACCATCCCATTTCTTCGCCGCGCAGCAATGCACCGATTGGGCTCACAGCTGCCTTGCGGCACTGCGGCAGCGTAGTTGCAACGAAACCGCGCTTGGTTTTCGCTGCTAGAGGTCGCCAGCCAGCCCGAAGAGAATGTTACACTCTCCTCTGCGCCACGATAAGCCGACCTTCGTTAGGAAAGGCACAAAGGCGGGTAGGTTTTGACAAACTGGCTCAACAGGTGATCCGCTAAATCGCGGTTCGCAGGCTGGCTGCTATGTAATTTGCCCGCAGCAATTTGGTGACGATCCCCGGCTGACCAGTGCCAATTTCCTGATCGTCTACACGTACAACCGGATTGACGAACCCCGATGCCGAAGTCGAAAAGGCCTCTTTCGCTGACCGCAGCTCTTCTATTGTGAATGCGCGCTCCACGACTTTCATTTGATGCAGACGCGCAACATTCAAAACCGCCTGCCGGGTAATCCCGTGCAGGATGTCACGAGACAGTTCACGCGTGATGATTTCATTGTTGTCTGTCACAATGTAAGCGTTGTTTGATGACCCTTCTGTGACCTTGCCGTCGCGGTGCAGCCAGACATCATCCGCACCGGCCTCGCTCGCACGAGACTTCACCAGAGACGAATAAAGCAACTGCACGGTCTTGATATCTGAACGTGCCCACCGCAGGTCTTCGACCAAGGTAATGCACTGGCCGCGCTCTGCCAACGGATTGTTGATAAGATCCTTTGCTTGGGTGAACAGGATCAATCCCGGATCCGCGTCCAGTCGTGAAAAATCGAAGTCCCGATCTGCAACACCACGGGTGACTTGAAGATAAACCAAACCTTCTTGGAGTGTGTTCTTTTCAATCAGTGACCGATGAATTTTTAATAGTTCCTGATCAGAAAAGCGTTCTACCATGTCCAGCTCTTTCAGGGATCGGCGTAAGCGCGCCATATGACCATCAAAGTCAAGTAGCTTGCCCCCGACAACGGCCGTCACCTCATAGACCGCGTCCGCAAAAAGAACCGCGCGATCAAAGATGGAAATCTGCGCCTGATCTTCAGGGAGAAATGTACCATTGACATAAACTGTTCGCATTGGACTTATCCGTTGATCGTTAAAGGATCTGCCCAAGGAATTCCTTGGTGCGAGGGTCAGAGGCTTTGTCGAAGAATGTGTCCGGCGGCCCATGTTCCACAATTACGCCCTTGTCGGTGAAATAGATGTGATCGGCCACTTCGCGCGCGAAACCCATTTCATGGGTGACGAGAATGCAGGTCATGCCGTCCGCGGCCAGCTCTTTGATTGTCAGCAGCACCTCCTTGACGGTTTCCGGGTCAAGCGCGGCGGTCACCTCGTCAAACAACATCACGTCCGGGTCCATTGCCAGCGAACGTGCGATGGCCACACGCTGTTGCTGACCACCGGAAAGTTCACCAGGGTAGGCGTTTTCCTTCCCCTCAAGCCGCACCTTTTTAATCAGGGCGCGCGCGCGTTTTTCAACCGCCTCGCGGTTTTGTTTCAGCACCTTGACCGGCGCCATCATCACGTTTTCAAGCGCGGTCTTATGCGGGAAAAGGTTATACTGCTGAAAGACCATGCCGACCTTTTTGCGCAGCGCCAGCTTATCAAGATTGGCATCGTGCACCTCTTGCCCTTCGATGGTGATAGACCCAGCCTGAATGTCGTTCAGCGCGTTAATGCAGCGGATCAGGGTAGACTTTCCCGACCCAGAAGGGCCGATGATGCAGATCACCTCGCCTTTCATGATGTCCATTGAAACGCCTTTAAGCACCTCAAAAGTCCCAAAGGATTTGCGGACATCTTTCAGAGAGACAATCGGTTGGTCTTCGGTCCAGCTCTGTTCTGACATGTGTTAGCCTTTTACTGCGAATTTGCTTTCCAGGCGCATGGTCAGCCGTGCGATTGGGTAGCAATATGCAAAGAAGATGATGAGTGCGAAGCCGAAGAAAGGCATCAGCAGGGAGGGGTTGTTGCCTTCGGCCTCCATCGCCTGCCGGGACAGGGTGACGAGCTCCGTTACGCCCAAAAGCGAGACAAGCGGCGTTGCCATGGTCATGATGGCATACCAATTCATCCACGGCGGGATCATGCGTTTGAAACACTGCGGCAGGATAATCTGCCACATGATTTGTCGGCGTGTGAAGGCGAGGCTCTGGGCCGCTTCCCATTGCGCCGAAGGCACCGACTGGATCGCGCCGCGCACGATTTCGGCGATATTGGCCATGACCGGCAGGCTGAGACCAAAGACCGCCTTCATCCAGTCGGGCACAGGGATATAGGTACCCGCGATCCGTATCTCAAACGGCAGAGTAAGCATCACGATGAACAACAGCACAAGCCATGGAGAATTGCGGAATAGCTGAACAATCAGCCAAGAGATGGCACGGATCATGCGGTTGTCTGACACCCGGCCCAGCCCGACAAACACCCCCGCGATCGTGCCAATGAGCATGGTGAAAAAGCTGATCACCACATTCATCAGAAAGCCCTGTGTCACCAGCAAAGGCAGCCATTTGGCCATGATGCCCATAATCTTTTCGGTGGAATAAACTGATTGCGCCTGTGCGATCGCAGGCCAGAGGATCATCGCAACCGCCGCAGTGGGCAGAACCCAGGGCGGCATCGAGGCGAGCCAGCGTGAAAATCCAATCGCATCGGGCTCGCGGTATTTGGGCTCTAGAATGACCGGGAGATCGGTTTTGGTGTTCATGGAATAGGTCATCAGCTCGCCTTTCCAAATCCGGGCACCAGAAGATGGTTTTCCCATTTATGCATGCCAAAGGCGAGGACGCCGACCAGCGCGATATAGGTGAAGAACAGTACCGTCATTGCCGCATTCTGGGCCGAGGAATAGTCGTTCCAAATCGACACCATTTCATAAAGCAACTCGGGCACGGCAATCGCAATTGCCTGTGTTGTGGTTTTGACGAGGTTGATCAGATTATTGTTCAGTGCAGGCAGGCTGACACGCAGGGCCAGCGGAAAGGTCACGTTCACATAGGTCTGCGCACGGCTGAACCCGAGCGACTCTGCCGCCTCCAGCGTGGAACTGGGCACTGCTTCGATGCCTGAGCGGAAGATCTCGACATTAAAGGCACCGGCAAAAAAGGACAGCGAGATGATGGCCCAGCCGATATTCGAGATTATGGGCTGTTCGGTCCAGCCGTCCGGTCCTGTGACCGTCGGTGTAAACTGACCTAGCGCGAAATAGAAAAACAGCAGCTGGATCAACGGCGGCGTATTGCGAAAGAACTGAATATAGCCCTGCACAACCCAACGAATGATCCGCGATGGTGATCCTTGGGCCCAGGCGCCGACGATACCGATGATCACACTGAGGATCACGCAGATGATCGACAGTTGGACGGTTACGTAAAAGCCACTGACGACCCGTTCCCATTGCACTGGGTCATAGAAAAATATGAAATTCCACTTGGGATAAGTCTCCGCCATGTTGCGGAAAAAATCTTGGACGAACTCGATCATGATGTATCCGGCGAATGCAATGCGGGAGCCGCCAAATCACATTGGCAGCCCCCAGGGAGTGAGCGGATTAATCGGCCAGCCAGTCTTTAAAGCGGTCCTGCTGGGATTTTAGGAAGGCGCTTTCCTGAATGCCCCATTTGGCCTCCAGTTCCAGCAGATGACCAGATTGCAGCCAGTCGTATTGCATGCCGGACATGAATTTGCCAAAGACGCAGCTTTCTTCGCCCTTGGGCACCGCCAAAGCCCACGGGTTGTCATCTTCGGTGTTCAGAGGCATTTCGTAGTCGTCATATTCACCCGAGGCCAGATCCGCGGCAATCGAGCTGTCGTCATAGACCCATGCCACGCATTTCTTGTCGCGCAGCGCCTGTTTGGCTTCTGCGTTACCGGTGAACGCGATTACGTTTGCGCCGTAGCGCTCTTCGACGATCTTGTTATAGAATGCGCCCTGCTTGCCGCAGACCGGTTTGCCACTGAGCTCTGACCAATCAGAGAACTCAAGCGCCTTGGGCGCCATGATATTGGTGCCGGATGTGTAGTAATTGGGTTGAACCACGCCGACGATTTCGCGTCGATCCGCGCGGTCGGACATGGTTGCGATCATCAGATCAATCTTGCCCTGCTCCAGAAACTGCATCCGGTTAGAGGACTGAACCCCGACCAGTTCCAGTTCAACGCCCAGAACCTCGGCAACTTCGGCCGCCATGTCTGCTTCCATCCCGACCAGATCACCGCTGCTATCCAGATAGCCCCAAGGCTTGGTATCGGCTTTGACACCCACGACGATCTTGCCGCGTTCATTAATCTTGTTCCAGGTTTCGTTCGTGCAAGCGGCAAAAGCACTTGAGGTGCTTGTTGCGACCAGTGCCACTGTTGTCATTAGAGTCGTAAAAGTTCTCATAGCGCAGTCTCCCCGCAAAAAGCGTTTGCTTCATTGTTGTGGCTTAACGCTTGCAGGAATCGTGAAGCGCATCTAATGCCTATTTTTGATGACCTATGCAAAAAAGGTATAGTTTGTGGAGCTGGTTTGGCTGGAAGATCTCATCGAACTTGATGCGACACGCAATTTTTCGGTTGCCGCAACGGCACGAAACATCACGCAACCGGCCTTTAGCAGGCGCATAAAAGCCTTAGAAAACTGGGTCGGAACGCAGTTGATCGATCGCAGTACATACCCTGTAAAACTGACACCAGCAGGTGAAACCGTACTCGAAGCAGGTCGAAATCTGGCGCAAGATATGTACAGGCTGCGCGATGAATGCCGTGATTTGGCAGTGCCGGGCAGTGATGTTTTAAGCGTCAGCGCGCTGCATTCTATAGCACTGTGTGTATATCCTGACTTTGCGAAAGCTCTGCAATCCCACGTCGGTTCCTTCACAACCCAGATGCATGCGTCCGACTATTATGACTGCTTGGAAAGCCTGTCGCTGGGCCGGTGCGAACTGGCTATGTGCTACGATCATGTTTTGGGCCCTCCAATTTTGAAAACATCGCAATTCCAGTCACGGACCATCATGAAGGACCCTCTGGTCCTTGTTTCAACACTTAAAGACGAGGATGAATTTGAGACCGCCCTGACCAGCAATTCAGGGAATGCGGCACTGCCACTGGTGTCGTATTCTAGCGGTTGTTTTCTGGGCAAGATGCAGGAGATTCTGACCAAGTCCTATTTGGGTCATGGCGTTGTGTTTTACCCGGTTTTTGAAAACTCGATGTCTGAAGCCATTCGCAGGATGATATTGAACGGAGCGGGCATGGGCTGGTTGCCGCACAGTGTAGCCGCGCAAGATATTTCTCTCGGCAATCTTGTTGAGTTAAAAGGGCGATCTATGGTCTTGGAACTCGACGTGGTTCTGCTGCGCAAACCAAGTATGCAATCAGATCTTGTTGAAAAGATCTGGCAGCAGTCAGACATGGCCCCACCATTATAGTCTCGCTACTCCCCGAAGGCCCAGCATTTAGGGTCAGGATTCATAACCAATAGATAACGAGAGCCGCGAGCGCGATGGCTGAGAGGAACACTTTGGGGCATCGGTCATAGCGGGTCGCGACACGCCTCCAGTCCTTAAGCCTACCGAACATGATCTCGATGCGGTTACGCCGCTTGTATCTGCGCTTGTCCACTGCCGGGCAGGGCATCACGCAGTGATGGCCCGAGAGGGGTATTTGACCGGCGTCTTGCGTTTCTTCCGGCCTGGGGTGAGGGGCGACAAGATTTGATCCGGGGGATCAAATCGGCCCTGAACGGCGCGTACCCCCTTGTCCTGCAACGCTTCTCTGAACCCGTCAGCATCATAGCCGCGATCCCCAAGCAGCCATTTGACCTTTGGCAGGCCGCGCAGCAGGGCCTTGGCGCCGATATAATCGCTCACCTGTCCAGCGGTAGCGAACAGGTCGATTGGTCGCCCCTTACTGTCGCAGATGGCGTGCAGCTTGGCCCCTCTCGGGACATTTCCTTCGGAAATACCCTGCCGGGCAGTGGTTCATGCCGCCTTTGGTTCGACCGATCAGGCGACCACGCCCCCGTTCGTCGGGGAATTGATCCCCCAGATCAATTCCTGACCCTCCTTACTTGACGACCATGCTGGTCGCCGTTCGGTGGGCCTTGAGGTATGTCGTGTCCACTGCCCGGCAGGGCATCACGAAGTGATGTCCCGAGAGGGGATCATCACAGTCGTCTTCTCACCGTGTTCCGCCGCCAGTCCGGCCATCATCCGCGCGAAGATGCCCTTTTCGCTCCAACGCTTCCACCGGCTGTAGAGCGTCTTACGTGGGCCATACACGGCGGGCGCATCGCGCCAGCGCAAACCATTGCGATTGATGAAGATAATCCCACTCAACACCCGCCTGTCATCAACCCGGGGCTTCCCGTGCGACTTGGGAAAGAAGGGAGCCAGACGCGCCATCTGCGCATCGCTCAGCCAGAAGAGATCGCTCATCTCACCGCTCCTTTTCGGAGCCGTGAATCATGCAGCGAGACCGAAATCAATGCATCCTGACCCTAGCCACCTGGGCGCCGCATTGAAGGTGTCGATCGGCCCGTCTGACATTTGCCAGGATCAGGTCAGCCTTTCGCCTACTCGCTGTGAAAAATGCATGGCGCATGTTAATTCAGGCAAAGCGGAGAATTGCGCCATTCGTTTTTCGCCCCTACACTGCCATCCATTCAATTAAGATTTTTCTTCGCGCAGGGGCCCGATCGGCGTCGCGTAATCTCTTTAACGTACAACAGTTTTTAAAGCGTTTTGCCATGAATCCATTCTCCGAACTCGGCGTTTCCCGGCCGAATCTCATCTTTCGGGCCACTGGGCTGGCCTGTTTCCTATTGTTCCTTGCCGTACTGGTGCCGACGTTGTCGCCACCCGTCGCACGCATTCTCCATCCCCTCACCATCGACACCGATCCCGAGAACATGTTGCCCGAGGATGAAGCGGTCAGGGTCTTCCATAACGAAATGAAGGAACAGTTCGGGCTGTACGACTTTATCGTCGTGGGCGTCGTCAACGAAACGCGCGCCACGGGCGTGTTCACGCCCGGCAGTCTGGCGGACATTCATGCGCTGTCAGAATTCGCGTTCGATCAGACTTGGACCGACGCCGAGGGCAATCCGCGCGGCGTTGTTCGGGTAGACGTGATTGCGCCTTCTGCCGTGGATAATATCGAACAAGCCGGATCGGGGGCCGTCAGTTTTGAATGGCTGATGGAAGAACCGCCAACCACACAGGCCGAAGCCGCGGCTGTTGCGGAAAAGGCGAAACGCATTCCACTATACGACGATACGCTGGTGTCCGGCGACGGGCGGTCTATGGCCTTATACCTGCCGATCCACGAAAAACGGGACAGCTACCGCGTTGCGCAGGCTTTAAGGGGCAAGATCGACAGGTTCAACAACGGTGATGATTACCACATCACCGGACTGACCATCGCCCAAGACCAGTTCGGCGTCGAGATGTTCATCCAGATGGCGATTTCCGCGCCGCTTGCCATGCTGCTGATTTTCGGACTGATGTGGTTTTTCTTCCGCAATGTGAAATTGATTGTGGCGCCGATGATCGTGGCCATGGCCAGCGTGCTCATCACCATGGGCCTGCTGATCGTGACAGGCAATACCATCCACATCATGGCCTCGATGATCCCGGTCTTTATTATGCCTATTGCGGTGTTGGACGCCGTTCACGTGCTGTCTGAATTCCATGATCGATACCATCGCCTGCGCGACCGCTATGAGACTATCCGGCAGGTCATGGTGGCGCTGTGGCGACCGATGCTGTTCACCTCGCTGACGACCTCGGTGGGCTTTGCTTCGCTCGCGCTGGCGGACATCCCGCCGGTACAGGTCTTTGGCATCTTCGTCGCCGTGGGCGTTATGCTGGCGTGGCTTTTGACGATGATGCTGGTCCCCGCCTACGTGATGTCGATGTCGCCCGAGAGCCTGCGGGGGCTTGGGCGGACCGAAAGCAAGACCACCGCGCTGCCAAAGCTCGGCATGGCGGCCTATCGCAACGCCAAGCTGATCGCGCTTGTGACCGTGGCGCTTTATGGTGCGGCTTGGGTCGGTATCAACCAGATCCGCATCAACGACAACCCGGTAAAATGGTTTCAGCCCGACCACCCGATCCGTGTTGCTGACCGCACGCTGAATGCGGCCTTTGGCGGCACCTACATGGCTTATATTGCGCTTCAGGCCGAGGGCGCGGAGACGCAGATCACGGCGCAGGATCTGGCCCGGTTGGACGAAGACGTGGCGGCCACACTGCAGTCGGAGGGCAGCCTCGAAGAGATGCGCACTCTGGCCGAGACCCAACGGGACGACGCTGCTGACGACGCGGCCTATATGGCTTGGGATGAGGCTTTGATTACGCTCGACGAGGTGGGGCAACGCGGCCAGATATTCAAGGATCCTGCTTTGCTCAATTGGATGGCCGATTTGCAGGCGCATCTGGGCGACAGCGATCTTGTCGGCAAGTCGAATGGATTAAACGAGATCGTCAAGACCGTCCACCGCGAACTGATGCTGGGCGAAGAGGCGCAGTACCGCATCCCCGACAGCGCCGAGGGCGTGGCGCAGACGCTTATAACCTTTCAATCCAGTCACCGGCCGAATGATTTGTGGCACTTTGTGACGCCGGATTACCGGTCCTCTTCGATCTGGCTGCAGCTGACCTCTGGCGACAACCGCGACATGCAGTCCGTGGTTGACCGGGTCAATGGATGGGTCGCCGCAAATCCGCCGCCGGTGGCGCTGTCGCATGACTGGTTCGGCCTGACCTATATCAACGTCGTCTGGCAGCAAAAGATGGTGACGGGGATGTTAACGGCCTTTGCCTCGAGCTTTGTCGTGGTGCTGGTCATGCTGACTGTGCTCTATCGCTCGCTTCTTTGGGCGGCGCTGTCGATGATCCCGCTGACCATGTCCATCGGCGTGATGTATGGGCTGCTGGGCTTTGTCGGCAAGGATTACGACATGCCCATCGCGGTGCTCTCGTCTTTGTCGCTGGGGCTGGCGGTGGACTACGCAATCCACTTCATGGCGCGCTCGCGTGAAATTGTCGGCCGCACCGGATCGTGGAAGGAGGCGATCCCGGTGGTCTTCGGTGAACCGGCGCGGGCGATTTTTCGCAACGTGATCGTTGTGGGCGTGGGCTTTACCCCGCTGATCTTCGCCCCTCTGACGCCGTATCAAACCGTTGGCGTTTTTATTTCGATGATCCTTCTGATCTCGGGGGTGGCATCGCTGGTGATTTTGCCCGCGTTGGTCACTCTCTGCCAAAACTGGTTGTTCAAAAACAAGATTTCCAACTCCGTTGAAGGAGAAACCGCATGAGACTTTTTGCCTTCCTCATCCTTTCGCTGCTGCCGGTGCCGGCCCTCGCCCAAACGGCACAGGAGATCGCCAACCGCGCGTCGGCGGCCTTTTATTATGCTGGTGCTGATGGACGTGCCAACGTGTCGATGAAGATCACCGGCAAAGGCGGCAATCGCGCGCGTGACATGGTGATCCTGCGCCGCACCACCGGCGGTGTGAACGGCAAGCAAGAGTTCTACGTGCATTTCTCGCGCCCGGCGGATGTGAACGACACCAGCTTTCTCGTCTGGAAAAACCCGCGCGCCAGCGATGACCGATGGCTTTATCTTCCCGCGCTCGACGTGGTGCGGCGTATCGCGGCCTCGGATGAACGCACTAGTTTCGTCGGCTCGCATTTCTTCTACGAGGATGTCTCCGGGCGATCCCCCTTGGAAGACAACCACACGCTCGTTGAGACGACTTCGGATTTCTACATCCTTGAAAGCACACCGAAATCGACACGTGGTGTGGAATTCGCCAAGTACCGGATGCATGTCCATCGGGGCACCTTCCTGCCGACGAAGGCAGAATATTTCGACCGCTCCGGCACTCATTATCGCACCTTCGAGGCGTTGAAAGTGCAGCAGATCCAGGGCGTGCCGACAATCACTCAGGCGCGCATGACGGACAAGGCCATGGGCGGTGCGACAACCATCACCTACAGCCGGGTTAAATACAACGTGGGCCTGCCGGGTGATGTGTTTACGGAACGCAGCCTGCGCGCCGCACCGGAACAGTTTCTGAAATGAGACGCGTCATCCTGACTTTTGCCGTGGCACTGTATGCCGCCGGGGCGCAGGCCCAGTCGACGGCGCTCCCTGAGGGGCTGGAAGGGTTGGGCAGCGGCACCGGCCCGATCCTGGATGCCACCAGCGCCGCCGCGATCGGGGAGGACACCGTTGCCCCCGGGACCGGTGCCGGACCACGTGTGAGCGGCTTTCTGGAAATGCGCCACGCCGGCCGTCTGCAAAATGATCCTTTGCAAGGCGACGCGCCCCTGTCGGAGCTGCGCTTTCATCTGGATGCCGAAGCGGGCCACGACGTGATCTGGACCTTGGCTGTCGACGGAATCCTTGACGATGTCGGGAACGCGGACATCGACCTGCGCACAGGCGAAGGCCCGATCGACCTGCGAGAGGCGCATGTCTTCTTTCGCCTGTCCGACCGCATCGACGTGCGCGCCGGGCGGCAGATCCTGACCTGGGGCACAGGTGACATGATCTTTATCAACGACCTGTTCCCGAAGGACTATCCCAGTTTCTTCGCAGGCCGCGCCGATGACTATCTAAAGGCGCCCGTGGATGCGATCCGTGTGTCCGGGTATTTCGACGTGGTAAACGTTGACCTTGCCGTGATGGCACCGGGACAAACCGACCGGATCGTCACCGGCGAACGGCTGAGCTTTACTGATCCCGCCACTGGGCAGCCCTCGGCCACCGCGCCACGCCTCGATCGCCCCGACGGGATCGAGACCGCGCTGCGGCTTTACCGGACCTTCGGCTCTTGGGAGGGCGCGCTGTATGGCTACAGCGGCCATTGGAAAAGCCCGGCGGGCCAAGACTCACAGGGGCGAGGGATATTTCCGCGGCTCAACGTGCTGGGTGCATCGCTGCGCGGCCCCCTGCTGGGCGGGATCGGCTATGCGGAAATCGGCCATTATGACAGCGTCGAGGATCGGGACGGGACGGATCCGAAGATTGCCAACAGTGAGTGGCGCCTTCTGTTGGGACATGAACGTGAAATCGCCCAGAACACCACCTTGGGTCTGCAATACAGCCGGACAAAGATGTCTCATCATGACGCCAGCCGCGCAGCATTGCCCATGGGTGCGGTCGCCGTGCCCGAGCTGCGCGACGTGGCGACCTTACGCCTGACACGGTTGTTCCTCAATCAGACGCTGCAGGCCTCGGCCTTCTTGCTCCACGCTCCGGATCACAAGGATGGGCGCATTCGCCTGTCCGCGAATTACGATGTGAACGACGCGCTTTCGGTCGGGCTTGGGCTGTCAAAATTCTATGGCGACAGAGACACGCCATTTGGCCAGTTCCGCGATGCCTCCGCTTTGAGCATTTCCGCCCGCTGGAGCTTTTGATTGCGGGAGGCGTGGCCTTGGTAAGGATTTCGCTACTGTTTCTACACCACCCTCATGGTATCTTTTCGCCATTGAGCTTTGATTTAACGAACAAATATTCTAAAATTTATATGTAATGGGCGTACCGCATGTATATGAACACCCTGACAGCTGATCCTTTCCACGAATTCCGCGAGGGGCTTTTCGCCGGGGGACACGACGGGCTGCGCGCCGGGCTGATTGGCAAGTCAGCCAAGGTCGACGGCCCCTTCGGCCCCAAGCCCATGCTTTACGCAGATTACGTGGCATCCGGCCGTGCCTTGCGTCAGGTCGAATGCTTTATGATGGAAGAGGTGCTCCCGACCTACGCGAATACGCACACCGAAGCGTCTTACTCAGGCGCGCGAACAACTGAGCTGCGCGAGGCGGCGCGTGCGTTGATCGGACGCCATTGCGGTGCCTCAGAGGAACACGCAGTGGTCTTCGCAGGCTCCGGCGCAACCGCAGGGCTGAACCGCTTGGTTTGCCTGTTCGACGTGCCGGGGGCCGTCGCTCAGGGGCGCCCCGTCATCGTGTTCCACGGCCCCTACGAACACCATTCCAATATCCTGCCTTGGCGCGAAAGCGGCGCGACCGTCGTCGAGATCCCCGAGGCAGTTACAGGCGGTCCGGACATGGATGTCCTTCGCCAAGGGTTGGAGGACGCGCCCGATGGCGCGCTGCTGATCGGTACCTTTTCTGCGGCCTCCAACATTACCGGAGCGTTGACCGATGTGGCCGCAGTAACGCGTCTGCTGCAGGAATACGGTGCGCGTTCGGTATGGGACTACGCGGGCGGCGGCCCTTACCTTCCGATTTCGGTCCAACCCGCACGTGGCGTGACAATTGACGCGATCTGCCTGTCGCCGCACAAATTCATCGGCGGCCCCGGTGCTTCGGGTGTGCTGGTTGTGCGTCGCGCAGCCTGCACCCGCAGCACACCCAGCTGGCCTGGTGGCGGCACGGTTGTCTACGTTTCCCCCAGCACAGCGCAATATTCGCCACGCATAGAGGACCGTGAAGAAGGCGGCACACCGAACATTCTCGGTGACATCCGGGCGGGCCTTGCGGTGTTGGTGAAGGACGTGATCGGCCAAGATTATCTGGACAAACGTCATGCAGAGTTAGCCCAACTCGGTCTGGAGCGATTGGGGTCTCAGGCTGGGTTGTCGGTGCTGGGCAACCCTATGATCCCGCGTCTGCCGATCTTTTCCTTTGTCGCACAGGACGACGAAGGCGCGCCGGTGCATTATCAGTATGCCACCCGCCTTCTGAGCGATCTCCATGGCCTGCAGACGCGCGGCGGTTGCGCCTGCGCTGGCCCCTATGCCCATCGCTTGCTGGACTTCGGGCCGGAGGCCGAGGCCCGTATCTTTGGCTCGATCGCCTTGGGGCACGCACTCGAACGCCCAGGCTTTGTCCGCTTCAATCTGTCGGCTTTGTTCAGTGATGCCGAGGTCGAACGGGTTCTGTCAGCAGTCGCCGACCTTCCGCGCATGTCTCGAATTCATCGAAATCGATATCACGCCAACTCAAAAACAAGCATGTTCAGTCCAGTTTCCGCAAAATTTGATCTCAAGCCCTCCGAAATCAGTGAATCCCCCAGAACAGGCCTGATCTCCTACCTTTCGCGTGCAGCGAGTTTTCTCTTCTAACCCAAGGATTATTGGTAGGCTCCCATTCCGTTGGTTTGATTAGGGCGGAACAATGTTTTGCGGAGTTTGCCGTGTGATTCCTTGATGGCATTGGATGTCCATGGGCCGCGCGAATACAATTATAGGATTATTAGTGTCGCGACAATTTCCCCTTAGCAAAGAAGACTGTCCCGGATTTTTTGTAAAATGGGCGCGGAGTGGACGAATGCACCCGCACCGAAGCCGTGGCGTGGTCGGGGAAAGTTTGCGTTGCAACCGGACGAACGTGCCGGCGGCGAAGGTCGGGTTTGAGCCGATTCTTTGGAAAAACACTCGTTCGCTGGCGCAGAATAGTGACCCCGAAATGGAACGCGAGCACCTTTCCAGTCAGGCTGTTCGCGGTGGCTGCGTTGCAGGAAGGATCTTGGCCAATTTCCGGAGGTTTTGGGCGGTTGCGGCGAGGAGGAATTCGTCGTTTGCACCGCATAGTCCAGGTAATCGGAGCCGATTCAGACCAAGGAT
>NZ_JBLZNC010000020.1:0-13673 GCF_048553715.1 Sagittula sp. SSi028
GTGGGTGTTATATTTGTGTTAGAATCTGTGTTACGCGGCTTCAAAACAGGCGTAGATCTTTGAAAAATAAAAGATTTCTTTGGCCGCCGGTAACTGATAACACGAATATTGGTAACTGAAATCCTGCTTTTGGTAACCGATAACACGAATCTTGACTTCGGTAACTAAAACCACGAATGTCGACTTATGGTAACTGATAACACGAATACCCTTGCCCCGCTCCTGCCGGATCGTCATCCGCAGCATGATCTGTTCATTTGTGATGTGGCGGACGCTGTCCTGAAGGACGTGATGCAACACATGGAGCATCCGTTCTATTCACTCTCAAAGAAGCCTGAGACGACGGTCAAGCGCTATGAGAATGGCGACAAGTGGCTGCAGATTACGCCGAGTGTGAAGGGTCTGGCGACGATCTACGACAAGGACATTCTGATCTACTGTATCAGTCAGATCATGGCGAAGCTGAAGGAGGGCGAAGCCGTTTCGCCCCGGGTCCGGATTAACTCGAGAGAGCTGCTGATCTTCACTAACCGGGGTACAAGTGGCCGGGAATACCAGTCCCTGCTCGATGCCCTTGATCGCCTCGAAGGGACGAGGATCAGGACAAACATTGTCACAGGCGATGAAGAGCAAGTCGATGGCTTTGGCCTGATCGACGCTTCCTCGATCCGCCGAAAGCACGGTTTGGACGGGCGTCTCTTATGGTGTGAAGTGAAACTGTCAGACTGGGTTTTCAACGCAATCCGAAACGAAGAGGTACTGACCCTCCACCGGGATTACTTCCGTCTGCGCAAGCCCATTGAAAGACGGGTGTACGAGATCGCTCGGAAGCATTGCGGGCAGCAGAAAACCTGGCGCATCACGTTGGCTAAGTTGCTGCTTAAGACCGGGTCGCAAAGCCCCCAGAAGCGCTTTCGGCAGATGATCCGTCAGCTCACAGAGCATGACCATTTGCCGGATTACCACGTAACCTTTGAGGATGAAGCCGACATGGTGGTGTTCACCAATCGCGGCACGATGTCTCCTGCCCAGCTTGTTGAAGGCAGCATTCCACCGCTCCAGTCCGACACCTACGAAGAAGCGCGCCATGCAGCGCCCGGTTGGGACGTTCGTTTTCTGGAGCGAGAGTGGCGCGACTGGTGTGTTGAGCCGCCCCGCAACGCCGACCGCGCTTTCATTGGATTCTGCCGAAAATGGTTCGAGAAGCGAGGTAGACCTTGAGGTTAAAAACCGGTTACAGAAATAAAATCGGTAAGCGATATAATTCCGGTTTTGGATTTAATTCCGGTGTGAGATATAAAACCGATAACAACTAAGTGGCAGGATCGAGCAATGCCCGTCATCGTTATGGCAAGCCCCAAAGGTGGGGTTGGAAAATCGACATGCGCCGTTCTTCTGGCGTCCGAGTTCGCCCGCATGGGCGCGGACGTCACGGTGCTTGACTGTGACCCGAACAAGTCTCTTACCCGGTGGGCATCTCATGGCGCACCTTCCGGTGTGACCTTGAAGAGCGATGTTGGCCGTTCAGAGATCGTTCCAACCATCCGGAACGCGGACGGTGACGGCAAGATCGTCATTGTGGACCTGGAAGGCGTTGCGTCCCAGCTTGTCAGCCGCGCCATCTCCCAGGCGGATTTGGTGATTGTCCCAATGCAGCCGACAGCGCTGGACGCGGAGATCGGGTCCGAAGCGTTGGCGTTGGTTCGCGAAGAGGAAGAAGCGCTTGGGCGGTCAATCCGTCATGCTGTGGTGCTGACCAAGACCAGCGCAGCCGTCAAAAGCCGCGTGCAGAAGGAACTCGAAGCACAGCTCAGCGGGGCAGGGATCGACGTGATCGAACCGTCCTTGGTGGCGCGCGCGGCGTTCTCGGAACTATTCGCCTATGGAGCCGATCTGACAGCAATGATGAATGACCCGAAGATGGTCACGGGCGGCAAGGTAGATAAGGCGTTGGCAAACGCTCAGGCATTCACGGAGGCTGTATATGAGCGGCTCAAATAGACTTGCTGGACTCAAGGCCCGCCCGAAAGGGACAACCGTTGAAGATGTTAGACGTGTGGACGAAGTTGGAGAGGCGAGGGGGTTTCTCGACCGGACGCCACGTAAGAAGCCTGGACGCAAGCCTAGTCCCCGCACTTATCAGTTGCACCCGAAGGTGTTCCCTAAAGTTGGGGAGGGCATCGCGACTGAGGCTGAGCGACTTGGAATTACACAAGGGCAGCTCATAGAAAATATGTGGCAAATCTACCTGGAGAGAGCCCAATGAATAAGCAGATGACTCACTCTATAGACGAGAGCGTTAAAGTCCCGTTGAACAAAGTTATGTTGCAAGACTGCCTTGAGGGTATGCGGGCGCTACCCGATAATTCCTTCGACGTGGCCATCGCTGACCCTCCGTATAACGTCAGCAAAGGAGGCAACTGGTCTTGGGATAGCAGCAAGGATTTACCGGGATTTGGCGGTAGCTGGAACAAGGTGATGGCTGAGTGGGATAATATGCCGCTTGCGCAATACTTAGATTTTTCAATGGCATGGCTGGCCGAAGTTAAGCGTTTGATAAAACCAACGGGATCTATCTGGGTTCATGGTACTTATCATAATATAGGCATTACAAATGTTGCCATGCAGCTACTTGAGGTTGAAATAATCAACGAGGTGATTTGGTACAAAAGAAATAGCTTTCCGAACCTCTCTGGCCGCCGTTTAACCGCAAGCCACGAGTCTGTTTTATGGGCGCATACCGGTACAGCGAAGTCTCGAAAATATCACTTCAATTATGAAGATACCAAGGAGCTTGAGTTTGCTGGCGACCTGATGAAGGCTGCCGGGAAACAAATGAGAACTGTTTGGGATGTGCCTAATAATAAAGCAAAATCTGAACTGGCTCATGGGAAACACCCGACTCAAAAACCACTTCGTTTGAGCAAGCGCCTACTAACTGTTTCGGCTCCGCCAGACGCAAAAATTCTAGTTCCGTTTGCAGGAGCCGGGACAGAATGTGTAGCAGCAAAAGAGATGGGCTTTGACTTTCTTGGCTTTGAAACTGATGCAGAGTTTGTAGCTCTCTCACAACGTCGCTTAGATGCTGTGGAGCCTTCCTTAAATGTCTGACATCGCAACAAAAGCACTCTTCCAGTTTCGTGACGCGGAAAATATTCCGTCAGCCATTAAGTGGACTGGCAGCAAACGCTCGCAAGCATGCAGGATCGCACAGCTAGCTCCAAGTTTTGAACGCTATATAGAGCCTTTTTTGGGGGGAGGGGCCATCATGTTTTTGGCTGCTCATCCAGGTGCCGTCGGTAGCGATATTTACAAGCCACTGGTGGAACTTTGGCAAACAATTCGAGATGAGCCTGACACACTAATAGGACAGTATGAACAACAGTGGTTAGAGCTTAATGCAGAGCTGGATGGGATAGATTCATCGACAATGACTCGAGGCAACGGTGTGCCATCAGTTTTTTACCAAGCCAGAGATAGGTTCAATAAATCCCCAAATCCCATTGATCTGAATTTTCTTATGCGGACGTGCGTCAATGGAATTGTTCGGTTTAATGATCGTGGCGAGTTCAATAACTCCTTCCACCTGTCTCGTAGGGGTATGCAACCAAACCGCTTCGGCAAAGCAGTTAAGACTTGGAGTCGTGTACTTCAGGGAGTTCACCTAGTTTGTCGAGACTATCGTGACGTTTTGCAAGATACGAAAAGAGGCGATTTTGTATACTTTGATCCGCCGTATGCTGGAAACAAACAACGTTATGCAGAATCTCTAACCCCTGAAGAACTCTTCCAAGAGTTGGAAAAACTCAATGTTAAAGGGGTGAAATGGGCGTTATCGTACGACGGGACACGTGGTGATTTAGACCTAACTCACGATGTCCCAAAGGACTTATTCAAAGTCAGACACTTTATTCACAGCGGAAACTCGACAGTAAAAAAGGTACTTAGTGGCAAAGTCGAACGCGTGGAAGAAACCCTATACCTAAATTACTAGATCGCTCTTGAGATTGAAATAATATCGGATTCCACGGCGCTTTTGATTATGTAGTCTGCTACTATTTTACCAAGCTTTGTGGAGCAGTATATTTTTATATCACAGTTGAGGCCGGTGGCTTCAAAATTAACAGCAAATATTAGATCAGTCTCCGAGCGGTTAACAGCGTCCAAAGTTTGTTCTTCAGTGGTGTATATGAAAGCACCCGCAGAAGCATACCGATAACCGTCCAGCGTGACGAGATGCTGAGAATGCTGCCATGCCGTCGTTGAGGTTGCTCGTTCGACATTGGCAGGTGTCGCAAAAAGATAGTGTAGGTATGCGGTGAGCCGAGGTCCGATGTTGTCCTCTAACCCTTTTCCTCCCGCTGGAAGTTCCTTCGACTCAATCGAAAGAATGATGTCAGGTGATAGGCTCTTGTCGGTTATTTGAAATACATGATCCGGTCTTTTCTTATCTGCTCCGCTGACACGGGGAAGGGACAACCAGCGATACTCTGTACCGCCATCTGGGCTGACAATAGAAACACCACTCCAGTCACCACCAGGGGGGTTACACATGCCTTCAAAAATGTTTGGCCCTGATAACTGCGAAAGTAACAAGTGAAGTGCTGTGTCTACATCGTTTTCACCGAGCTTGTTCGGGGCTGGCTGGACAAGAAACGGATCAATCTTGAGCGTTGGCAAATCCCCGACCCACTCTGACCGTAGATAGCCTTTCTTTGAAACATTATCGGTAGAAGCATCTACAAGGAGTGCGTCAGATGTTTCCATGATTGCTTCCCAAAGCCCGTTTCGATCGGCCAAGACACCTGGTCGTTTGACAAGCGTACTCCAGGTTGAAGGAGGGGCAGGGCCGTACACAACTGTCATCATCTCATGCTGCTCGCCAATCAGCATGCGGGTCAAAGGTGGTAGGCCACGGTCTGGACGTGCATCATCGCCACCCGGCTTGAAACCCATCACCCAACAAATTGCCAAGGGTTTCTCAGACTCTAGGAAAGTCGCGAATTTAGCGTCTAGTTCTGGAAATAGAGCACCAACTTCTACTGAAAACGCTTTGCGCGCTTTAGCGCTAATAATGCACATAGGTAATTTTGTGCTAGTTAACCCGACGCCATACTTTTTTCCCAGTTGCATCAGGGCTTTAGACCGCTCAGTCAGTGCAGAGATATATGCGGTTTTTGCCCAATTTTGCTTAACGGTATCAGTAAGAAAGCCAGATACACCGATAGGCTGCTCAACTCGATCAAAGGCAATTTGCCATTGATCGCTGCTAAGGGTTTCACCTTGTCGCGATGCACTAGCTCTTTTTTTGACAAATGATAGAACCTTAGCCTGTAATCGCTCGAATATATCAGCATCATCCTGCCCAGTGAGATGGGCGCGGACCAGTTGAACTAACTCATCATCAGCAAACTCATCTGCGTAGTGCTGACGTGATGCCTCATCAGCACCTGGCGCAGTAATGAAGATTGGAAAAACTGGCGTATCGCGCTCTATCGAAAATGATAAATAACTAAAAGGCACGGCAGGGTTAGGCAGTCTCGCAGCCTTACGGTTACGGTCGGCGTCAAGTTCGAACCCACCCAGTTCGGATATGTAGAGATACGGCACCTTGGCCGCTCCAAAAGAAAAGGCGCGGCCACTTCGTTGCCACGCTTGGTTTCCGGCAGGCAAAGCGCCGCAAAACTCAATCGCGAATAGTGGGTTTTCAGCGCCACTTTCCACGGCGGTCACGATAACATCTGCCGCTTCCCGCAAAACACCACCGCGATCCCTTATAGAATTGAGGATATCGTGATCCCAGCGACCAAAGCCAGGGAAAAATGTGATTACAAGAGGCTTCTCAGAGCCACGTATCTCCAGTTCATAGCGCGGGCAGGCAACTGAAGAATTTGGCCAAGATATATTGAGAAGATCGTGTCCGAGCGCCTGAGTAATCAGGCTTAGTGCCCGCTCACATTCGACAATATTATCTCCATGCACATGTATGCTTTCAAATGGCACAACACTTTTAGCTTCAATCAACCTATTAAATCCCGTGCATTTACACCTAAGGCATGGGCAATCCTATCCAAATTTTCGATTGTGATATTACGCTCACTCCGCTCTACAGAGCCGATATAAGTCCGATGCAAGCCGCACAAGTCTGCAAGCTCCTCCTGAGACAAGGCATTGCTTTGACGGATTTTTCGTATGTTTAGCGCTACACGTTCGCGGATTCCTACCATTCGGCGAAACTGTCAGAATGATGACAATAAATCGACAGACTATAAGTAGCATTGTTTTGTTGATTGTTGACCGCACTCTGAGTAGGTCACAGAAATTAGACGCGACGCACTGTACGCTCGCTGACCTTAAACAATCGTGCAATCTCTGTGGCCGGCCGGTGTTCTTCGTCCCTCATGCGGCACACCTCGGCCTTCTGGGCAGTTGTGAGAGCTGGAGGCCTGCCACCAATTCGGCCACGCTTGCGAGCTGCCGCCAAACCTTCGCGTGTTCGTTCTGAAATACGCTCGCGCTCAAACTGAGCGATGGAAGCGAAGACGTGAAACACAAGACGGCCAGCCGGCGTCGTCGTGTCGATATCTTCGGCCAGAGACCGGAAGCCGGCACCACGTTCCCGGATTGCTTCTACGATCTCCAGGAGGTCCTTCAGAGACCGAGCCAGACGATCATACTTGGTGACCGTCACAACGTCACCGTCGCGGAGCTGCTCCAGCATTCTGTCCAGTTCCGGGCGCGCGCGCCTCGATCCGCTGATCTTGTCGGCGAAAACCTTCTCGGCACCGGCTGCCGAGAGGGCATCCGTCTGTGAATCCAGGCTTTGGTCGTCAGTGCTGACGCGGGCATATCCGATGATCATGCTTCACTGTGACAAAAACCTGCCAAAACTGCAAAGGTTTTGCCGGGGGGTTTTGTCACAGCTAAGCGGTTGATCTTGAGTGGGGTAGGGTGCGCGGCCAAAAACGACCGTTTTCTCCCATATGGGAAAAGCAATCCAAATAAACGATTATCTCCACCGAATCTTATCATGATCAATGCTTTGTAGAACACGCCCCAACAAACTTTTTTCATTTGTGATATGTATAATCAAGTGATCCATGCTTCTCGTAAGGGGAATCATTAACCAGTTCAAAGCATAGACACGTCGCTCGGCTGCTAGTTTTTCTTCAAAAGCTGCCTTCGAGAAAAGAAACCCCAAATCGGCTTTCAGATCATCGCGCAACCCCTCAATGTCGATATCCGGCTTGGCGGTGACATAATCATAAAACTGGTCCAACCCCATGCACAGGGTCGTCCAACCCTCCATGCCACGACAGCTTTCGTACAGCACGGTGCGCAGCTGGCTCTGGCGGCGAGGATACTCACGATTCTGGCGCGTCTTCCTATCGTAGCCACACCAATAATCACCCTTTATCTGTTCCGCAGCCCGCTCAAACAACTTAGGATAGTTTACTCCAGCTGTCGCCCCCTTATGCGGAAGACACATCAACGCATCCACGGGCTTCATATTTGACTGCGCTGCCAAATCTTCCCCTAGCAGTTCAAAAGCGCGCTGGATCGCACGATATGGATGCGGTTCCACAAGAACGGTAAGACGCCCCCCAGTCATAGCCTGGTCTGGTTCAACATCCCAATTCGGCACCTCCAGCGCGCGTGCAAGGTCAGTTATCGTGTCGCAAGTCGCTGCCTTGGTGCGCCTAGATGTGCGCAGAGGTACGATCCGGTTCTTAGCGACATCCCCGCGATCCCAGTCGCAACGCGACAGATCGACGAACTGATCCACTCCATCAGCCACGATAACACGATCGGGCCCAAAAACGTCATACATCAGATCGCGATGATCAGTGCTCCAATCTTGACCTTCATCAACGAGGAGATAGTCATAGGGGGGCGGGAAATTTTTTCGGTATTTGCTAATGTCTGACCAAGTCTTCGCATTTTCCGGGCGTTGATTACAATGGCATTGCTTTCCAGCGGCATTGTTAGCGCAGCACGGTATCGCTTCTTTCAAAAATGAACTACTCCAACGTAAGGCGCGAAGGAATATGTCTTCACGCTTACCCAGATCGACATATAGCTTGTTGACTACGCTTACAGCCTCAATACCGAAGGCCAAGGAAAACAACGTCTCCATTAGCGTCCAACGTGTCTCCACATTGGGTACGGGAGAAATATCACGATGATGATCGCGAATGATCTCCATAGCGCGGGACATATCAGATATCAGGCCGTGATTATACGTCACGATCCGCGTTCGTTCTCCCTTTCTGGCCAGATGGATGGCCATCTGGATCAGTGCAAAGGTCTTTCCGGTACCGGCGCGACCACGAAACATCAAAAGTCCACTACCTAAGTTTCGAACATAGGCTTGTCTATCTGCGTCAAACCGTTTTTGGGTCAGCGCATTCATTCGTTCCATATCTAGCCGGGTCGGTGCTACTTTGTCCGTTAAAGCTTTTACTAAAGTATCATAGCTGTGGTAATGAGAATCTCGGTCTTCTGGAACTAGGGTCTGAACCCTTTGCAGCGTAGAATTCTCCTCAAAACCTTCGATTAATCGCGCCCAAGTCAAATCCGCAAGAACGATTCTTGATCTTCCATTGGGTAGTTCCGGCAGGGAACCCGAAGGAACACGAGGTAGCCATAGAACAGATTGCACATACGTTTTTTTGCGCCGTGCCTTGCCTGAATATGAAAACTCTTGAAAGCCTTTTAGTGCCCAAACCTGCGCATCCGCCTGAGAAGTCGCATTATGCCATCCATCATTATATTTTACCTCCAAATGCGTACCATGAATCTGAACATCGTCCGGAGAGTGATTTTTGACCTCGACGCATGCTACGAAAGAGTGAACCGGAATACCTGAAGTAGTACGAAACATCTCTTTTACTGGTCTAGTATCCTCGAACACCAAAACGCAGTCGATCTCACGACCTTTCGTGAAAACCTGTGGAACAATGGCAAGCCGTATTTTTGGATCATTCAAGTTTGGTGCGCTGACTTCCAAAATACGTTTTAAACGCTCTGCGTTCACACACTCCGAGGTTTTCTCGGGGCCAAGTATTTCAACCGTCATTTCATTCTGCCTTTACCCGCAAATTATTATTATATTTCATAGTCAACGACTCTAAGGCGTAACTTTCCGGTTCCGCTAAAGTCAACACACTGATCCATCGTTTTCGATAAGCAGTGCGCAGCGGCACAACTAACACATCGTCTACGCGACTATTCGGGGAGAAGATCAAGCGTATTTGGGTTCCCTCCGATGATTTTTCCGACTGGACGGTCGTGATTGGCCTTTGCGCTGGTGATAACAAGTCACGACATTACCTGCGGCGTCGACAATCGCTCTCACCTTGGTCGCAGCTGCAATCATCTCCCCATCAAGGCCAGCGGCTGTCAGGTACCGGACGATCCGTCGTGACAAGATGTACTCCTCACAATCATGCCGCGCCTTGACCCGTGTCCCATGCAGAAGGACAAGTTCGAGACTGTCTTGCCGAATACTCCGTTGGGCCATACGCGTTGCCGCATGGTTGCTGAGGACGAAAGACGCGTCTGCACTCACCGCCATCATGCCCACTCCTCCTCGAACTGCTTTTTGAGCTTAGAGCGGTGTCTCTGGAGCTCTTCAAAGCGGCGATAGATAGGATCGTCGTCCGGCAAAAGCCCTGCAATTTCACCGGCTTCAAGGGCCGCAGCTTTGCGGCTCGAATACTCAGAAAGCGTATCCTCGTTGAGATGCAGATCTTCCTGGAACGGGTTCACCCAGCTTTGAACACGGTCATCACCCGTATACCTCTCAGGGTACCAACCTTCTTCATGGCAATGCTTCGCCACGAGGTCATCATACTCCGCAGCCATTTCTGGGTGGCGTTCAGCATAGAACGCGCGCCAGACTTTTAGCTTTTTGAGGCCTTCTTTTCTCTGAGTTTCTATGCCCTGTTCGTGGGCTTTTCGAATGGCTTCCGCAAGCTCTTCGACCGAGCGCCCATTACCCTTGGTTTCGTTGACCTGCTGAACAACCGAGGATAGCCGGATACGTCCTTTCGAGATGGCCTCAGCTAGCTGTGGCTCGCCCCCAGAGAGAAGCTCTACGTAATCAACGTCTGATATATACCCCGCCGCACTTGGGGGCACTTCAGCTGCAGCCTTCACAAACCACTTGGTGTCGACATGGTTAGAAATCTGCGCCGACAGTCGAATGATTGCTTCGTAGAATAGATTGCGCGATGTTTCGGTCCTTGGGCAGGACGTCTCAATTCCGAAACACTTTTTTAGCTTGATAGCCTGATCCCCGAGCTTCCTATCCTCATCCAGACGCGGGTCGGAGAGGCCGTTTTCAATGGCAAGGTAAGCAACTTCGGCATCTTGTTCCGGCACTTTCAGTGCATGTCCAGCGACAATGGAAAAGAGAACGGGGGCCAGTTCCATGATCTGCTTCTGGCTGACCCCATAACGCCAACGCATGAGCTCGTAGGCATTATGAGACGCAGTAGACACATGCGCCTGGATGGATACTTCTCCCAAGCCGATATCAGCAAAAAACGGGTCAAAATCCTGCGGCTTGCAATGCAGAGCACGCGCGATCGCTTCCAAGTCTTTTGGCTTCGGAGGATTGGTCCCCGCCAACCAGCGACTCACAGTTCGCTTGTGCCTTAGGCACCCCTGTTTCTTAAGGTCTTCAACGAGTTCATCGCGCGTCTTGTTTTCTTCCTTGAGTTTCTTCTTGAGAAGTTCTGCCTTGAACGCCATCGGTGCTTCCTTTGCATCTATGGCCCCAATATTAATGCCATTATCTTCTATAGCAATTTGGCACTTTTTGTCCTTCCCCCTATAAAAACCGCGATTTTTCGAGAAAACCGCGGCTAACTTGAGCTCATTTGACAAAATTAGTGCCAAAATCACGCTGCCGAACATCTCATGTTGAGCAGATTCGAGAAACCAAAGAAGAAGCTGCTAGCATTTAATGCTGCCTCCAAACATGTTTTTGGGAAGGTGAAGTCAGATCCGATGATGTGGCTCGGTGTCATCCATGACCTGCTCGAAGCTCACATGCACGTACACTCTTGGACAAGGCCATGGGGGATTAGGACATGGAGCGGTATTGCTGAGCGATCAAGGATAGAGATGCAAGCGGAGCGGGGTTTCGAAAGGGGCGGCAGTCCCTTCGGCTTGGGGTTTCGAAAGGGGAGCGCAGCACTCCCCTTCGCCTGCTCGGCATAAAACGAACCCCGCAGGGGTGAGGTTATGCCTAGTAGGTTCTGCCATCGCGCACCTCAGCCGCTTAGGCAGCCAAAAACGCGCGTCATTTTTCCTTTTGGATTTTCGCTGGCTTCCGCGAGTCTCGGCGCATGAAAGATTACGTCGACATATCGCTCGAGCGCCCCTCCAAGTCACTGCACGCTGACACGACCGCCCGTGACGCCAACCCGCGTGCGGTCTCTGTTCGGATCGAAGCACGCTCCATGTCGCAGGCCAAGGGCACGCGGCGGCATGACTTTCGCATCGGCACGCCGCCTGCATATGTGGATGCCAATCGCATCGCCCTGAACCGTACGGTGATCCCAATGCGGCCTTTGTTCGAGATCCGTGATGAGAATGCTGAACTGCGCAAGAGGGCAGGGCGTGTGCGCGCTATGAAATCGAACGCAGCAGTCATCACGTCTGGCATTATCACCTTTGGGCGCGAGGCTGCGGGTATGTTCGAAAGCTTGGATACGCATCAGCAGGACGCAGCGTTTGCGGCTTTGACCGGCGAGATCGCGGATCGCCTGAACACGCGGGTCGAGTCCCTTGTGGTGCATCTCGACGAGACCACGATCCACGCTCATTTCGCCTTACGGGCTTATACTGACAACGGCGAAGCGGTGAGCGCCGCCACGCAGGCCGGGACCACCGCACACCTGCAAGACATTGCGACAGAGGTGATGCAGCAGTTCCACCCCGGCATTGAGCGGGGTCATCGCAAGCGCGCACGCTTGGCGGCAGGGGCGCACTACGCCGAGACCCTACATCGCAGCGTCCGCGAGCTGCATCAGGATCTGCCGGATGAACTGGATGCGCTGCGTGGCCAACGCGAGGGCTTGGCCGATGACGTTCAATCCATACGAGCGGAATTGGAAGCGCACCAATCAGAGCTGGATGCGCTGGAGCAATCCGCTGCGAAAACGCGCGGACATTTAGCGAAACTGGCCGCCAAGGCGGAGCTATCGGAAAAAGAGGAAAAACGGCGGCGCACCTACGCCGCGCGATTGGAGAAAAAAGAACAGGATATCGCGGCAGCCGAGGCGACTTTAGTCGCGCGGACCCGCAAGCTACAGGCGGCGCAAGCAGCCGCCATAGAACGGGGCGAGGCGGTAAAGCGGGCTGAAGCGGCGCTAGCCCGAAAAGAAGCGACCTTGGTCGAGGCTCAATCGGCGGTAAAGACCGAAACCAAGCGTTTGGTGACCCTGTCGGGTACGATAAATCAGCAGAAGAAGGAACTGACAGCGGCAGAGGTGAAGCTGGCGGAGGAAACCCTCAAAGTGCAGGATAACGGAAAGATCACTTTGAAGGACCCTCAGCCGTTGCGCGACGCCCCAAAGCCGCTTCTGGACCGCCTCATGCCTGCAATTTTCAAGATCGTCCGCAAACGGCATGAGGTCGAAGTGAAGGCGGGGTTCGTCGATGCCATGATGCAACGTGTTCGCAGGTTCCTTGGCCGTGAAGACTTGCCGCCGGAGGTGGTAGCAGAGGCCGATGATTTGTCGAGCAATTGGGATATAGATGTTTGATTCCACGGTTTGATGGTGAAATCATTCTGGGCGATCAGCACCACGACACCATGCGAGTGTGTTTCGATATTCCAAAAGCCTAGCTTCTGTTCGCGGCGTGGAAAACTATGACCTTGCGTGATGCGGATACCGGCAAGTTGGAACACTCGGCGGTCGAGCAATAAAAACTCGACGATAAGGCCATCTGGGACTCCATGCGGCGGCGGGTCCGTCCATACCTCTATCGCCTCCTGGGCAACGAGCTGCACGCCAGCTTGCACCATGTTTGTCATGGCACGGATGGGATGTTTTGGACTGGCGAATACGAAGCCCCTGACGAACCGGAAGATCCGAAAAGCCTTTTTTAAACAAACGCGGGGTAGCTGTCAATCGGCACCGAATTTTGCATGCCTGTTCACACATTGTCGGCGCGACCATCGACGGCAGGATCGGCGACACTCTGACCCGCGTTGGCGAGATGGCCGCTGATCTGCTTCGGGCATCCAACCACACGCAAGAAGTTCTTAGGAAAGCTGACGAGGCCAAGTCAGATACCATGCGCCAGCTTTGGGAACGGGAACAGAAGCTGGATCGCTTCAAAAGCCGTCTTCCATGGTTCGGTCTGGGTGCTGTCGTTCTTGCGCTTGTCCTGACGGTGACGCTTCCTCGTTTCTTAGCAAGCAACGCTTCCATGTGCGCCGTCCTTGGAGCGTCCTGGACGACAACAACCACGGGTGTCGATGCCTGTGTGTTCTACCAACGGTGAGCGGTGAAGTGCTGATGGTGACCGGTCTGCTTGAGAAGGTGGGTGTTATATTTGTGTTAGAATCTGTGTTACGCGGCTTCAAAACAGGCGTAGATCTTTGAAAAATAAAAGATTTCTTTGGCCGCCGGTAACTGATAACACGAATATTG
>NZ_JBLZNC010000021.1:0-13468 GCF_048553715.1 Sagittula sp. SSi028
CCTGCTTCAGGATCGCCATGATCTGCGCGTCGCTGTACCGTCCATTCTTCATCGTAAATCTCCTCAGATATCTTGCCGAGAAAATTCTACTTTTGAACACCACTAATTTTTGGGGGGTTTACCCAGGCGCGTCATGCCTTGTCCTGTCAGAACCTCAACTCGCCGTAACTTCGTAACAATCTCTTCGGGCTTCGGTCGCTTGTTTGCCATTGCTGGTCCTCCGTTTCCTAAAAATAGGGGCGGACCACTTCAAAGGGGGAGGCTCATGTCCCATGCGAACTGTATTTGGAAGCGTTGTCGAATAATCCGGCGATGATTGTCACATCACAAGAATGGCGCGAAAATCATTCACGTTCGTCAATGTAGGCCCCGTGCGGATCAATTGGCCAAGCTTATCGAACAAAGTATAGCTGTGGTGGCCCGCCAATGCGTCCAGTGGGTCAAGCCCGGCGACACGGCATTTGGACATAAAGTCCGGACCGATCAATGCGCCTGCCGCATCTTCGGTGCCGTCGATCCCATCCGTGTCCGCCGCCAAAGCGTGTATTCCTTCCGCGCCATTCAACGCGATCCCGAGTGACAGCAGAAATTCGGTGTTACGCCCGCCCCGCCCGGCACCGGCCTCGCCAATGGTCACGGTTGTTTCGCCACCCGACAACAGCACAGCCGGTCGTTTAACAGGCGCACCGTGGCGGGCGACAGAACGGGCCATCCCGGACATAACGATCCCCGCCTCACGGGCCTCTCCTTCGATGGCGTCGCCCAACAGAACCGGCGTTACCCCATTACGCCGCGCTACTTCGGCGGCCGCCTCGAGCGACTTTTGCGGCGCAGCGATCAGGCGAAAATCTGTATCGAAACCTGGCTGAGGATCCGGCGTGGACAGCAGCAACTTCCGCGCCGCTAGCGGAATGCTGGACCCGAGGTGCGCCACCAAACGCGTCAAATCCTGCTGTGCCGTCGGATCGGGAACCGTGGGTCCCGATGCAATCGCCGCCGGATCATCCCCCGGTACGTCGGAGATCGCCAAGGTCACCAACCGCGCGGGCCGCGCCGCCAGTGCAAGCCCCCCGCCCTTGATCAAGGACAACCGGCGCCGCACGCGGTTCATCTCTTCGATGGTCAGGCCCGAGCGTAGCAACGCCGCGTTGACCGCGATCTTGTCTTCCAGTGTCAGATCGGGATGCGGCAAAGGCATCAGCGATGACCCGCCGCCCGAGATCAGTGCCAGAACAAGATCATCTGCGCCCGCAGATTTGGTCGCGGCAAGGATCTCTTTCGCTGCCGCCAAACCCGCCTGATCCGGGACCGGGTGCGATGCCTCGCGCACAGTTATCCGCGAACAGGGCACCGCATGACCGTACCTTGTGACCACAACACCGGAAAGGTCGACGTCCGGCCAGGCCTGCTCGACCGCCTGCGCCATGGCGGCGGCCGATTTTCCGGCCCCCACCACGATGCAGCGCCCGCGCGGTTTGTCCGGCAAGTGGTCTCGAACCACACACTCTGGTTTCGCGGCGGCAATGGCCGCATCGAGCATTTCGCGCAACAGCGCGTCGCAATCCCGGCTGGTCATCGGATCAGATGTTTTCGCCGCGGATCGCGTCACACACCGCGTCGGTCACCTGCTGCGTATTTGCCTTGCCGCCCACATCCGGGGTCAACACGCCATCGGCACAGACCTTTTCTACCGCACGCATCAATCGCGCCGCCGCGTCGGTCTCGCCCAGGTGTTCCAGCATTTGGGATGCGGTCCAGAAGGTCGCGACCGGGTTGGCGATGCCTTTGCCAGTGATGTCGAAGGCCGAACCGTGGATCGGCTCGAACATCGACGGGCTGCGCCGTTCGGGATCAATGTTTCCGGTCGGGGCCACACCAAGACTGCCTGCCAGCGCGCCTGCCAGATCGGACAGAATGTCCGCATGCAGGTTGGTGGCCACGATGGTGTCGAGGCTTTGTGGATTCTTGACCATCCGCACGGTCATGGCATCGACCAGCATTTTGTCCCATGTCACATCCGGGAAATCCTTGGAGACCTCTTCCGCGATCTCGTCCCACATGACCATGCCGTGCCGTTGCGCATTGGACTTTGTCACCACGGTCAACAGCTTGCGGGGCCGTGATTGGGCCAGGGCAAAAGCGTAACGCATGATCCGCTCGACGCCCGTACGCGTGAAAATGGCAACCTCGGTGGCCACTTCTTCGGGCAGCCCTTTGTGCGCACGGCCACCGATCCCCGAATATTCGCCTTCGGAGTTTTCGCGTACGATCACCCAGTCGAGATCATCGGGCCCCACACCGGCCAAGGGCGACGTGATGCCCGGCAAGATCTTTGTAGGGCGGACATTGGCATATTGATCGAACCCCTGACAGATGGGCAAGCGCAGCCCCCACAGCGTCACGTGATCGGGCACATCGGGCGCGCCCACCGCGCCAAAAAAGATCGCGTCATAATCGCGGAGCTCTTCGGCACCGCCTTCGGGCATCAGGGCACCGGTTTTCTTGTATCGCTCCGACCCCCAGTCGAAACTTGTGACATCCAGCTCGAACCCGCCATCGCGACGGGCCAACGCGTCCAGTGCCTGAAGCCCTGCGGCGATCACTTCGGGCCCGATACCATCAGCCGGAATGGCCGCGATCTTATAGGTTTTCATGGGGGTCTCCTCCGGGGAATTTGTGTTGTGGCAACGCTAGAAAGACACCCCCATTCGGGCAAGTTGCGCAAAACTGTATACGCAAATGATATAATTATCGGCGCGATTGAACCCGCGTGGCATATAATGAATTTAGACGCGACCGACTGAAGTCTCGGAGCAAAGACCACGATGGATTTGACGCATTTACGCTGCTTCATTGCCGCCGCAGAGGAGCTACACTTTGGCCGCGCGGCCCAACGGCTTGAGATGCTGCCTGCCTCGTTGGGTCGGCAGATCCGACAATTCGAAACCCATCTGAGCGTGCGACTGTTCCAGCGGACCACGCGGGCCGTCACCCTGACCGAGGCGGGACAGGCCATTCTGGAGGATGCGCGGGCGCTGGTCACCGCGGCCGAATCATTGGAGCAGAAGGCGCGCAGTGCTGCTGTGGGCGGGCAACGCACCCTGCGCGTTGGTGCCATTGACAGCGCCGCTGCCGGGTTGATGCCGCAGTTGCTGAAACTGATCCGGGCCGAGCAACCCGGTCTGGATATCCAATTGATCGAACAAAAGACTATTCATTTGCTGCCAAAGCTGCTGAGCGGATCAATCGACTTGGCGTTTTGCCGTCCACCGGATGTGCGCGACCCGCGCGTCGTGTTCCGCACCCTGTTTCATGAAAGTGCGGTCGTGGCCTTGCCCAATGGTCACCGATTGGCGGACCAGACCTGTATCGATATCACGGATCTGACGGACGAGCCCCTGATCGTGCCGGATCGGCGGTCGCGCCCACATTCACATGATCTGACAATCAAACTGTTTGTCGACGCAGGGCTGACCGCGCGGATCGCTCAGGTGGCCGAGGAAAAGCACACCATCGTCAATCTGGTGTCCGCAGGCACCGGGCTGGCCATCGTACCGCGCTGGACCTCCAGGCTTCAGGTGCCCGGCGTCAGCTTTGTTCCTTTGTCGCTGCCCGAGGGGATGGTGCATTCCAAGCTGATCCTTGCGGTCGCTTGGACACGGGGCACCCGCGACCCGATGCGGGACCGCTTTCTGGATGTGCTGGAACGCCATTTGGCTGATCTGGAAAGCACCGCCTGATTATTTCAGATTTGAATATAAATCTTTACCAATAGCGAAAAAACGCGCGGCTTTCCATGATCGGTCTTGGGCATGGTTGCGAAAACGACCGTGCGGAGGACCAAAGGGAGGACACCATGAATCTTAAGGCAATGTTCCTGACAACTGTATTGGGTGGAATGGCCACGGTGGCCCACGCCGAATCGCATGCAGAGATGGACAAGACCGATTGGCCCAGCAGTGTCACGATCGGCACCGGCAGTCAGGGAGGCACCTATTTTACCTATGGCAGCGGCTTTGGCGCGTTGATCTCGGAAGAGCTGGATCTGAACGCGGGTGTCGAGATCACGGGCGGCCCGGTGCAGAACGTCACGCTGGTCGAGGCGGGCGAGCACCAGCTTGGCTTTGTCACGCTTGGCCCCGCAGATGAGGCACGCCGCGGCGAAAGCCCGCTGATGCCCGGCGTCCCGCATGAAAACGTGCGCGCGCTGTTCCCGATGTACCAGACCCCGCTGCAGGCGGCTGTGCTGGCTTCGTCCGATGTGATGGGCTTTGCCGATCTCAAGGGCAAGCGCGTGGGCGTCGGACCGGCTGGCGGCACCTCGGCCACTTACTGGACGCGCTATTTTGAGGCCACCGACGAAAGCGCCAAGATTTCCAACGCAGGTGGCTCTGACACCGCCGGTCAGCTCAAGGACGGTCTGATCGACGCTTTCGTGTACGCAGCAGGACTGCCCACCGGCGCCTATGCCCAGCTGGCGGTGGAAAACGACGTGCGTTTCCTGTCGATGGACGACGAAACCCTGGCCAAGATGAAGGAAATCGCACCCGCGATGCAGGAGTTCACCATCCCGGCGGGCACCTACGAGGACCAGCCCGAAGACCTGCAGACCGTGTCGCTGTGGAACTTTGCCATTGCGCATAAGGACATGCCCGACAGCCTCGCCTACGAGATCACCGCACTGGCGATGGAGAACCCCGACCGCATGGTGCAATCCCACGCCGCCGCCCAGGAAACGCTGGCAGAAAACGTGCTTAAAAATCAGGTGATCCCTTTCCACCCCGGTGCGGTCAAGTGGTTCGAGGAAAACGGCTACGAGATCCCCGCAGATCTGAAGTAATCGGACCTCAACTTTCATGACGTTATAGCGCGGGCGGTTGAGTTATGGCTCTCGCCCGCGTTTTTCTTTCAACCCTTCTTGATGGGTGATCCAGAATGACCAATACGCCCGACCATCAGGGTGCAGCCGCGGCCGACATCCGTGTTTCACTGATCGAACAGGAAACCGCGCAGGCCAGTGTCGACGAGGAGCCGTTGGCCGGAAACCAGCGTGACTTCACCGGCGCGCGCCACATCACCATTGCCTGCCTTTGCGTGGCATACTCTGTTTTCCACCTTATGGTGATGAACGTCTATCCGCTGGAAACCTGGGCGTACCGTCTAAGCCACGTTGGCGGTGGTCTGTTTCTTGGCTTTGTACTGTTCGGGGCGCGTGCTTTGGACGGGGCGGAGAACCGATCGAGCCATCCGCTGTCTTTCGCCTTACTCGCCGTCGCCGCACTGGGGATCGGTTACGGGCTGATCTCCGTCACAGCAATCTGGATCAACGGCACAGTCATGGGCGAAATACTGCCCCCGAAATGGGCCATGTCCACCTTTGGCATTCCGTTGGCTGTGGGCACTGTCGCTGGCATCCTGCGTGGCTGGCTGTTCTCGCAGACGGAGCGCGCGCGTTTCGACTGGGGCGACGTGCTGTTGGGCATCGCGGCTCTGGTCGCGACCGCCTATCTCATCTTCTTCGCACGGCAATTGCAACTGCGCGCAGGCATGCCCATGGCGCTGCCTGCTGACATGTGGTCAGCCATTGTTGGCGTCATGCTGATCATCGAACTGACGCGCCGTCTGGCCGGAATGGCGCTGGTGATCATCGCCTCTGTCTTTGTGGCCTACGCCTTTCTGGGCCCATGGCTGCCGGGGATCTTCGAGCATCGCGGCTATGACGCCAAGCGTTTCTTCTCCTACATCTACACCGACAACGGCATCCTGTCCGCGCCGATTGCGATTTCTTCGACCTACATCATCCTGTTCGTGATCTTCGCGGCCTTCCTGCAGACGACCCGTGTGGGCGAGTATTTCGTGAACCTTGCTTTCGCGGCTGCAGGACACAAGCGCGGCGGTCCGGCCAAGGTGGCGATCTTTGCCTCTGGCCTGATGGGCATGATCAACGGCACATCGGCGGGCAACGTGGTCGCCACCGGTTCGCTGACGATCCCGATGATGAAAAAGGTTGGCTACCGCCCGCAGACCGCCGCCAGCGTCGAGGCCGCTGCATCGACCGGCGGGCAGATCATGCCGCCGATCATGGGCGCGGGTGCCTTCATCATGGCCGAGATCACCGGCATTCCTTATATGGAGATCGTGTCGGCAGCGATCATTCCCGCTGCGCTGTACTTTTTGTCGGTTTATTTCATGATCGACCTCGCAGCGCAGAAAGCGGATCTCAAGGGTCTGCCGCGCGACCAGCTGCCCAAACTGGGCCTGCTGATCCGGCAGATCTACCTGCTTACCCCAATCGTGGTGCTGATCGCTGCGCTGTTCGCGGGCTATTCGGTGATCCGTTGCGGGACGCTGGCGATGATGACCGCCGCCGTGGTGTCCTGGCTCACGCCGCACAAGATGGGACCGCGTCAGCTGTTCCACGCGCTCGACAACGGCGCGCGGATGGTGCTGCAACTGGTGGCCGTCTGCGCCACCGCCGGAATCATCGTGGGCGTCATTGCACTGACCGGCATCGGCTCGCGGTTCTCCACCGTGCTGCTGACCTTGGCGGACCAAAGCCAGATCCTCGCGCTGTTCTTTGCCATGGTGGTGTCCATCATATTGGGCATGGGCATGCCGACGACTGCAGCCTATGCGGTGGCCGCTTCTGTCATCGCGCCGGGTGTCGTAAACCTCGGGGTCGAGCCGCTGATCGCGCATCTGTTCATCTTCTACTTTGCGGTGATGTCAGCGATCACGCCGCCGGTGGCTCTGGCCGCCTACGCCGGATCGGCGCTGGCAGGGTCTGACCCGGTGAAAACCTCGGTCGAAAGCTTCCGCATCGGTCTCGCAGCCTTTGTCGTGCCCTACATGTTCTTCTTCTCTCCGGCGATGCTGCTGGATGGCGCTTGGCCCGACATCGCCCATGTGGCGGTGACAGCGGTGGTTGGCGTCTACCTGTTGTCCTGCGCGGTACAGGGCTGGTTCTTTGGCCATGCGAGCGCGTTGGTGCGCGGGGCGTTGGCCATCGGCGGGTTGACGATGATCGCAGGGGGTTGGACGACGGATGCCATCGGACTGGTCATCGCGGTGGCGTGCTGGGTCTGGCAACGCCGCATCAGCCCGACCGAGACCGCGCCCGTTTCAGAGTGATCCAGGCTTTCTGGTGGCGGGTTCGCTCGCCACCAGGCACCTTTTGTTGACTATTAAACTCAGAAATGCCATCCCGCGCCAAATTGCATTTGGCCAAGGGGTGCCTTCCATGAAACGACAAACGGTGGCGCAGTGGATCGGGACTGCTCTTATGGCGCTGCTGCCGGGGCTGGCCACAGCACAGGATATGGCCCTTGCACAGGACCATGCGGCACGCGGCTGCGCCGCCGCAGCCCAGTTTCCCGGATACGCGTCCCTGTGCGATTTGGAGGCGCAGATACGCAATGTGAATGTCCGGCGGGATGGTGCGTCGGGCCAAAGGTCTGCCGAAACCGGCCGCCGCAACCGTCCGCAGCGCCCGACATCCAAGCTGCAACCGCTTCCTCTGCCCGCGACCCAGGTCTTTGACAACCTTTGGTTTCTGGGCACGCCGTCTGTTACAGCTTGGCTGTATGGCTCTGAAGCGGGCTATCTGCTGATTGACGGGCTCAACTCGGATGAAGAGGCGCAGCAGATCATTCTAGACGGGATGGCAACCCTCGGCCTCGACCCGCAGGCGATCCGCGCTGTGCTGGTCACCCACGGCCACGGCGATCACTACGGTGGCGCGGACTATGTGGCGGATACGCTCGGGATCGACGTGCTCATGACGCAGGCCGATTGGGATCTGGTGCAGCAGATCGGTACGCATCCGCGCTTTGGGCCGCCCCCCGCACCGGGCGGCGTCGTGCAGGACGGGCAAGTGCTGCGCTTTGGCACTTCATCGCTGACGATCCGCGTTACTCCAGGTCATACGCCGGGCACGATCTCGCCGGTCTTCACGGTCACCGATGGCGAGGCAGAGCATGTGGCGATGCTGTGGGGTGGAACGGGGTTTAACTTCGGTCCCGATCCCGAAATCTTCGCCACTTACGCGGACTCCGCCAGACGGATGGCAGTACTGGCAAAGAGCGCGGGCGTTGATGTGATCCTCTCCGGCCACCCGGCGCGCGATGGCACACGCGAGAAGCTGCGCCGCCTCGCAAACCGCACAGAAGTGGATCCGCATCCCTTTGTGCTCGGCACCGAAGGTCTCGCGGTTTTCGACGTTTTGGAACACTGCGCACGCGCGCAGGCCGCGCGATTTACAGCTGCGAAATAGTCACATCATACTTAGTGGTCTATTTATTCCGAGGCAATTTAGGGTCAGGACCCACTGACTTCCCGGTATCAGCGTGATTCACGGCTCGAATATCGAGCGGTGAACATGTCTGATCTCTTCTGGTTGAGCGTTGCGCAGATGGCGCGTCTGGAGTCTTTCTTTCCGAAGTCCCACGGCAAGCCTCGCGTCGATGATCGACGTTTGAGTGGGATTATCTTCATCAATCGCAATGGTTTACGTTGGCGCGATGCCCCGGTGGAATATGGGCCACACAAGACATTCTACAACCGCTGGAAACGTTGGAGTGACAAGGGCATCTTCGCGCGGATGATGGTCGGCTTGGCCGCCGATTGGTTCCGGGAAGCGTTGAAAGACAAAAGGATACGCGCCTGCATCCCTGGCCGGAAGCCGCGGAAGATACCCCTCTCGGGCCATCACCGCGTGATGCCCTGCCGGGCAGTGGACAAGCGACCGTACAAGCGCCGGAACCGCCCCTCTCGTGACATTGCTCTGCAATGCACTGCCGGGCAGTGATACGAGATCATGTTCGGCAGGTTGGAGGATTGGCGGCGTGTTGCGACGCGATACGATAGATGCCCGAAGGTCTTCCTGCCCGCCATCGCCCTCGCAGCACTCACTATCTACTGGCTATAAATCCTGACCCTAGTCTTGCGCCCAAGTCATTGAAATTCATAAATTTGGTAAAGCCTGTCAGAAAATTCAGGGCCGCACTACCAAATTTAATATTTCCAATAACTTAGCAGTATGGGCGCATCATGGCTCTCAGGCCTCGCTGAACTCCGGCTTCTCGTCACAGTCCGGTTCTGGGAAGCAGAAAAGCGCGTGACACTGCGGGCGAACCATCGCACGCGTGGCGCCACCATAAAGCGTGTTTCACTCCCCGATCGCCAGTGTCTTGTGGATCTCCGACTGGTGTACGGACTTCCAATGGCGAATGAACATTTCGAAAACCCCCTTCCTGTCGCTGTCCAACTTGACCGCAGGCCACTCAACGGCGAGGAAATGCTCAATGGCGATTTATCCTACAGCCTCGCCGCCGAGCATAGCGAGGAGGGGACTGTGATGATCCCCTATCGGGACATCACTTCGTGATACCCTGTCGGGCGGTGGACGCCACCCATCTGAAGGCCCATCGTGCGGCGTCCAGCCTGGGCGGAATGAAGGGGGGCGTGGACGGCTGATTCCCTGTCCGGGACTGCGCAGCAATGGCACGAGAGGGGGCCGTACCAAAGGCGGTATGAACACGAAGCTGCACGCCGTCTGCGACAGCCAGGGCCGGCTCATCGCCTCGTTCCTATCGGACGGTTCCGTCAGCGACTACATCGGGGCGCATGCGCACGTTAGCGGGCTGACCAACGTGGAATGGCTTCTCGGTAATTGCGGTTATGATGCCGGATGGTCCAGAGAAACCGTTCAGGACAAGAAGATACGTCCTTGCATCCAAGGTCGGAAGAAACGGAAGACGCCCGTCCAGTACGACAAGCGGCGGTACAAATGCCGCGATCGCATAAAGATCATGTTCTGAAGGCTCAAGAACTGGCAACGCGGTACGACCGATGCCCAAAAACTTTCGTCTCGGCGATCGCACTCGCCGCAACCGTCATCTTCTGGCTGTGAGTGGGAATGAGTTCTGAGTCTAGGTCTGTGCCGCTCAGGCATTGCGCGTCAGGTGTTCAAGGAAATTTGCTTGCGTTTTGTACTACGGCAGCGCCCGTGAATCTGGCCCATCGCGGTCATCGGTCAGCGAATTATCTTTTGAGGTATGACTTCATACCTCAAAAGATGATTCTGGGTAACTGGTAGTTTTCAAATACTTAGGGTTCGCTTTTCTGAGGGCGTGCCGCCGCCGCGCCAACATTCAGGGGTTTGCCTGTCGGCTGATATGCCAGATGCGGCCTATTTCGCACCCACGATGTGTCCCTTTTAGAGGATCGGTATCTGCGAGGTTGCGTTCATTGCGTAAGGCCAATCGGTTTCGTGCTCTCGCGTCCAGCGGGAGGCTTTTCCGTACCTGGTCGTCAGGCGCCCCAACTCCTGTCAGCTGTTCGGTTTGACTGGAGTGAACGGGGGAGTCACGTGGCACGCAAAGAAGCCGCATACTGGGTGTTTGAGGTGCAGTTTCGGTGGGGCAAGACTGCTGGGCGTTGGTCGGCTTGGCGAACTTGCCCTGCATTTTGATAGGGGGAGGGGCACTCCCGCCACTTGGGTTTGGCTACGTCGGCCGTTCACTAAGCGCGTCATCGCTGCACCGCAGCTGTGCCAAGTCCACATTTGATCATGGTGCAGCGTTTTCAAAGGGTGAAGGGTGGAAATGCGGGACCTTCCTGCCATTAGCTGCAACGGTTCGATCCGCGCCGCGCTTGCGAGGCGTTCTGCTGGAAGGGCGCATCGCTGCCGTTCGCTGCGTCCTCCACGAACGGCAGCGATGCGCAGGAAACGGACGCGCTCTGTCAAACCGGAAGAGCACTTCGCTAGGCCGACCGGCCCCCTCCGGACATCAAATGACTGGAGCTTTCTGCTCCGCAGCTTTGCAGAACGCAGCATGTTGTTCGCCCGATCACCCAGTCGCGAGGTAGCAAATAGAGGACAGCGGGTGCGCGCCTTTTCAGATGGACGGTGACAGAAGCCTGCAGACCGCTTTCACCAGCCAGTCGACGTCCGCGTCGCCGAGGCGGGCGACGTTGATCCGGCCGCCCTGCACCACGTGGATCCCATGGTCGCGGGTCAGGGCGTTTTCCTGCGCGGTGTTCAGGGGCAGCAGCGAGAACATGCCGGACTGCCCTGCGAGGTAGGCCAGCCGGTCGGTGCCAAAGAGGTCGCGTTCTGTGGCGACGATTTGCTGGCGCATTCGAAGCACGCGCTGGCGCATCTGGTCGAGTTCACGCAGCCAGAGCGCCTTGAGGTCCGGGTCCTGCAGGATGGTGCGCACCACCGAGGGGCCGTGGTCCGGGGCGTGGGAGGCCCCGGAGCGCACGATGGCCGTGACGGCGCGGGTGAGGCGCGCGTGATCCTGCGCGCGCGTTTTCACGTACAGCGCCCCAGCGCGGTCGCGGTAGATGCCGAAGGATTTGGACAGCGTGATGCAGACGATGCATTCCGGGAAACGCGCGGCGATGCGGCGGGCCGTGGCGCAATCGGCCTCGAAGCCTCTAGCAAAGCCAAGGTAGGCGAGGTCGATCCACGGCACGATGCCGCGCGCCTCCAGCAGATCCAGCAGGGCGGTGATCTGGTCCTCGGACATGTCCGCGCCGGTGGGGTTGTGGCAGACCCCCTGCAACAGGAAGACATCGCCGGGGCGGGCGGCCTTCAATCCGTCGAGCATCTGGTCAAAGGTCAGTTCCGCGCGCAGCCGGTCATAGTAGGGCAGCGCCTGATGGCGCGCTCCGGCGGCGGTCAGGATGGGGACGTAATTGCCGTAGGTGGGCTGTTGCAGCCAGACGGTGGGCGGCTTGGGCATCTGCGCCAGCAGGTCCGCCATCACCCGCAACGCCACCGCGCCACCGGAGGTTTGTGCCGCGACCCAGCCCGCGTTGAACGCCTCACTCAGCACCGCCTGACCCAGCGTGTCGCAATAGGCCGCGTCCCCGGTCAGGGCGAGGTAGGACTTGCTGGCTTGCGTGTCGACCAGCCGCTGTTCGGCGCGCTTCACCGCCTCCATCACCGGGGTGCGGCCGTGGGCGTCCTGGTAGATGCCGACGGTCAGGTTCAGCTTGTCACGGCGCGGGTCCTGCGCAAAGAGATCGGCACCGATCATGATCGGATCGATGGGGTAGTCTTCGACCTGTTCAAACATCCTGCATCATTCCCCCTTCAAGATCCCGGTTATGACCAGCGTCTCGAAATACTCGACCTTCAAGTCAAAGGATTTCAGGAGCTTCTGGGTGCTCGGCTTGACCACGGCATCGTCAAAGGCCCCCTGTTCAAAGTGCCCCGCCGCAGCAAGGTCTGACCACAGGCTGGTCACGACCAGTTCGCAATCGGTCCCGTTTACCTTGACCGCAAGAGACGCGCCGAGATGACGGGGCAATGCCGCCATCTCCTTGAAGGTCGTGCGGTCCAAATGGTCCGCATAGTGCTGAAGCACCTCCTGAGAGCCCGCAACGGCACGCCACCACCGAATGATCATGTCCTATTCCTTGCCCAGCTCGACAGCCCGGTCGCGGCAGGCGGTCATGGCTTTTGCGATCACACCCCCAAAGCCGTGCCTTCGCATCGAGGTGATCGCCGCATGGGTCGTGCCCCCGGGCGAAGTCACGCGGCAGCGCAGTTCTTCTGGCGTGGCGTCTCCCGCCGCCGCCATTGTGGCCGCGCCAAGCGCGGTTTGCACCGCCAGCGTCGTAGCGTCCTCGGGCGTCAGGCCCAGGGTGACGCCGCTGCGGGTCATCTCTTCGATCAGCAGGTAGACATAGGCCGGGCCGCTGCCGGAGACGGCGGTGACCGCATCCAGCAGGTCTTCGCGCGCAAGATCGATGCACAGACCGAAGGCCTCGACGATGTCGCGCGCGCGGGCGCGTTGCGCGTCGTCCACATGGGCATTCGCAAAGATCCCCGTGGCGCCCAACCCCAGCAGCGCCGGGGTGTTGGGCATGGTGCGGACGATGGCGCGGGGGCCAAAGAGCGTCTCAAGCCGGGCCACTTGCACCCCCGCCGCGATGCTGATCAGCAGCTTGCCGTCCAGCATGCCAGCAAGCTGCCCGGCCACCTGCGCGATGACCTGTGGCTTGACCGCAAGGACGACGGTGTCTGCCTCGGCACAGCCCTCGCGCGGGTCATCCGTGACCCGAACGCCGTAGCCCGTCTGTAAACGCGCGCGTTGCTCCGCGCCCGGATCGGCGACGGTGATCTGGTCGGCGGCCATGCCCTTGGCGATCAGCCCGCCGAGGATCGCGGTGGCCATGTTGCCGCCACCGATGAATGCGATGCCTGCCACGTCAGAACCGCGTGATCACAGTGGCGCCGACGGACTGGAATTTGTCCATTTCCATCAGGGCCTTGGGGGCGTCAGAGAAGCTGATCTGCTGGCCCACCAGCCGCGACGGATCAAGCCGCCCGCTGGCCACCATGTCCAGCATGGCGCCGTAGCGATGCGCCTGCATCCCGTGCGATCCCAGCAGTTCGATCTCCTGCCCGACGATCTTCGGCATCGGGATCGCGGGCGCGGCGTGGTCGCCCAGC
>NZ_JBLZNC010000022.1:0-12165 GCF_048553715.1 Sagittula sp. SSi028
TTCATGGCGGATCGCCTCGGAGATGGGCGCCAGTTCCGGCTGCTGAACGTCCTGGACGACTTCAACCGGGAGGGCTTGGGCATCGAGATCGACTTCTCGCTGCCCGCCGAGTGGGTCGTCCGGGCCCTGAACCAGATCATCGAATGGCGTGGCGCACCGAAGACGATCAGGGTCGACAATGGTCCGGAATACATCAGCGGTACGCTCATGGAATGGGCCGAACACAAGGGCATCGCCCTGGCGCACATCCAGCCCGGAAAGCCGCAGCAAAACGCCTATGTCGAACGCTACAACAGGACGGTCCGGCACGAATGGCTGGACCTCCATATCTTCGAAACCATCGACGAGGTGCAGCAGATTGCCACCGAGTGGCTCTGGTCCTACAACAATGAACGCCCCAATATGGGCATTGGCGGCATGACCCCCGCCCAGAAACTGAAAATGGCCGCGTAAATTCTACGACCAAGCCCCCGCAAAAATGGGGGGATTACCGGCGCATCACAACTCTAGCCTGAAATCTTTCGCGGATCGCCTCCGCAAGGCCGGAAAACCGCACTAGGTCATCATCACCGCCGTCGCCAGAGAGCTGGTCACTATCGCAAACGCCCTGTGCAAGAGCCGTCAGAAATGGACCGCCGCAACGGCCTGAGAGATACAGTTGCTAATATCGGCTCATTTTAGTATTATTGTTTAGATTATCAGCTTTGTCGAAAAATCTGCTCGGTCAAGCGTGAGGTTCGGATTGTAAGATGGATCAGCGAAGCTTTGCGTTCCCCACGTATTTTTCATATATTCAGCTTCTTTCGCGAACCTTACCTTCTTTTCTGGAGTGTCTTCGTATCCTCTGCTGATGGATTCATGGTGGATCAGCGTAGCGAAAGGGGTCCAAACATTTCTGTAGCCTGCGGTATGTACTTTGAGACAAAGATCGACGTCGTTGAATGCCACTGCAAGATCGGTCTCGTTAAGGCCGCCGACTTCCTTGAAAACGTCGCGGCGGACAACTAGACACGCTGCTGTAACGGCCGTGTAATCTTGACGGACGATGAGCCTGCCGAAATAGCCATAGTGATCACGTGGAAACAGGTGGTGGGTGTGACCGGCAACCCCGCCCATGCCAATGACGACTCCGGCATGTTGAATGCGACCGTCTGGATATAGCAGTTTTGCTCCTACGCATCCGGTGTCGGGCCGTTGGGCCAATGAAACCATTTCGGTCAGCCAGCTTCCATCCAGAACCTCGATATCATTATTCACAAGCGCAATGATGTCACCGCGACATTGCGCAACTGCTGCGTTGTTCAGGGCAGAGTAATTAAACGGTCTGTCGTCTCGGATGACACGCACCCGCCTGTCACGCGTTTGAATACCTTTAAACCACTCTAGGGTCGTCTTTTCAGTGGACCCGTTGTCGACGATGATAATTTCAAAGTTATCGTATTGTGTCTTTTCAATGATTGTTTCCACTGCGACCCGCAGTACGGGAAGGTGGTCACGTGTCGGTATAATGATCGAGACCAGTGGCGATCCAATCAATGGCCAAGAACTTTTGTAAATGAATGGGGTTTCTGTGGCCTCCGCAGACAGGTCTGAGGCATGCATACGATTTAGATGTTCTTCGAGTGCAAGACGACCGGCTTCGATTGCGTAGGGTTTGGCGGTACGTGATGCAGCGGTGCTACCTAGTGTGGCCCGCCAAGTGTAGAGGACCTTGGGGATGTGATGGATCTGGTTGCTGTCTATTCTCTCGATGCAGCGGAGCAACAAGTCATAATCCTGAGCGCCTTCAAAACCTTCGCGTAGGGCCCCGGCGGTTTTAACCAGTTGGGCATCATACACCCCGAGATGGGATATATAGTTCAAACTATAAAGCAGATCGCGGTTAAAATCGGGCTTGAAATGGGGGCTGAAGCGGACCCCATTTTCGTCAATTTTATCCTCGTCGGTATAAACGATTTTCAAATTTTCATCTTCTGATATGGCCTTGGCCACCAGAAGCAGCGCGTCTGGGTCCAAAAGGTCATCGTGGTCTGCAAAGGCGATCCATGCACCTTGCGCCATGTCTATGGCGTTGTTGGTTGCAATAGAGATGTGACCATTGGTTTCGCGGAAACACACTTTGACGCGAGAATCTGTCTGCGAGACTTCGGAAAGAACCCGGCGGACTTCCGGGTCACTTGAGCAATCGTCGGCAATGCATAGCTCCCAGTTCTTATAGCTTTGAGACCGAACGGACTCGATCATTTCAAGCATCAAGTTAGGATCTGGATTATAAACTGGAACCACAACAGAAATGAGCGGGCCGTCTGCCAGAGCCTTCTGCAATCCCGATATGACGGTTGCATCATTAAGACGTTGTTGGCGCCAAGATTCTAGAAGATCCTGATAAGAATGTTGTAGAATGAGCGCGGGGCTCTGTTTGTTTGCCAACAGGTCGTTGCGCTTTGGGTTTCGCTTTTCTGCAGATTTTTTCCACTTTGTGCGGGTACGCTGGGACACGGGTAAGCTCGATTCTGCGAGTGAGCGCAAAATTTTATGGGCATACTTTCGCTTGAGTTGTCGAAAAGGTGTCCGCCGCTCTTTGCGCAGTGTTTTCTGAAGAAACGCGACGTTAGCTTCACTTTGCTCATACTGCCGGCTTTTGGCAGATAGTTCGTCAGAAACGGCCTGCAGGTGGTCTTGCAGTGATTTCAGGTTCGCCGCTGATTTCCGCGCTTCTATTTTAGTCGCAACGCCGTCTCCGCGTGTGGAGAAGTAATTGCGTATGATGTCTGTGAAGTCTGGATTTTTTAGGTTCGAGACCAAGGGTATTAACCCCGATGGTATGTTTTCACCCCAAAACAACACACCCAAACCATGTTGGTGAAGGAAACTCAAAGAGGGGCGGGTTTCGGAGATCTCTTGCCAGTATTTATGCACGCCAAAGTTGCGCTCGTACACTTCGGTGTCGTGGAACAAGACAATCGCGCGGTCGGATAATTTAGGGATCCAGCTTTCGAAGTCTTCTTTGACATCGTCGTAAAAGTGGCGCCCGTCCACGTGCAAGAGATCGACGCTGCCGTCTTCAATATCACTTAACGCTTCATCAAAGCTCATGCGTTTCAAAGTGCTGAAACTGCGATATTTTTGGTTTAGCTGGGTAACATTGCGAAAAACAGAGTCGTCATAATACCCGGCGTGTTCATCGCCTTCCCACGTGTCGACCGCGATGCATTCGGTTGACAAATTGCCCTCTACGACCGCTTGGCAAAAGCTGAAATACGAATAGCCGTTATGGGTCCCGAGTTCGACAATTTTGCGTGGTTCACAGGCACGTACAATCCACATCCCAAAGGGCCCATGGCGGAGCCACGCGGTTTCAATATCAATTACCTCTGGCTGGCTTTCAGGGATCTGTAGGAACGTCATTCAATACTGCCTCACTGTACACGCACTGGCGACGATGAACCTTCGCGCCTAAGCGGTTTATAACGTTGTGTTTATGCTGGCGGGGACATCTTGTAAATTTCGGTTTTGGTTCATCCACTGTTTTAAGCAAACGAGCGCCGAGCTGTGTCCGCAAGGTTGCGATTTAGGTCGGAACCTGATTAAGACCCATTCAATGGGGAACATGGAGTTCAAGCCAGGCAATGCTGGATGACAGGGAAGTTTCTTCGAAGGAAGCCCTTTCCAACGGTTGGCGGGTGATCCGTGAAGCCTTGCCACCTCGGTGGAAAGTGTATGCGGTATCAATCGTGTGCATGGTTGGTGTGGCTTTCTTCACCGGCGCGCTGGCCAACTCGACCGAGGCCATCGTGAACGGCGTCTTTGTGAACAGCACTCCCGGCGCGGCATGGCGGGTGGCGGCATTGGTCATCGGGATCTCTGCAGCGAAGAGTCTAATGACATATGGCGCTTCCTTGATCGCGGCTGTTTTCAACCGATCCATCGCAATCACCTACCAAAAGCGCCTGTTCGAGCACATTCTGGACCAAGACGTGGCCTATCTGGCGCGAGAGCATCCGCCGCGGCAAATGTCTGTGCTCATGCAGATCGGGCGGTCGTCGGGGCGCACGGTCATGGGCGTCTGCAATCAAGCGGTGGTCGAGGCGCTGACGTTGATTGCGCTGCTGGGCGTCATGGCGATGCAAGACCCCGGAATGACGCTTCTGTGCGGCCTGATCTTTCCGCTAATTTTTTGGCTGGTGTCGAACCTGTCCAAGAAAATCCGGCGCGCGACCAAACGTGAGCTGCGCCTGTCAGGTCGGTATGTCGAAGTTGGGGCAGAGGTGTTCGACGGGATTAAAACGGTCAAGAGTTTCCAGTTGGAAGAGGCGTCTATCGCTCGGTTCAACAGTGCCGTTGATGACATGGAAAAACGCACGCTGCAGGTCGCACGGATCAGTGCCACAACCGTGCCAATGATGGAGCTGCTCGGCGGATTGGTCATTGGGTTGTTCGTGATCTACGGGGCTTGGCAAACGGGCGAAGGCGGTCGGACCCCCGGTGAATTCGCAGCGTTCATCACTGCGTTTCTCATGGCGTACCAACCGGCGGAACGCCTGTCCAAAATCTGGGTCGATTTGCAAAAGCAGATGGTGCTGGTGACCAAGATGTATGATGTGCTGGACCGTGAGCCAATCACCATGCGCTATGGCACCACCGACCTGCCGACCAGCCACACGCCAGAGATCACGCTGGATGGGGTGTCGTTTCGCTATGGGGCGGATGCGGCGGCTTTGACGGGGGTCAGTACGGTGATTGCGCCGGGCGAACGTGTGGCCGTGGTCGGGTCCTCGGGCGCGGGCAAAACCACGCTGATCGACATCCTGCAACGGTTCTATGATGCGCAGGAGGGAACCGTTGCCCTTGATGGCACCGACATCCGCGAGATCAGTCATGAGGCGTTGCACCGTTCAATCGCCTTTATCTCGCAGGATGTGTTCCTGTTTGACGGGACGATTGCGGAGAACATCGCAGATGGCAATCCCGATGCCACCCGTGAGGACATCGAACGGGCGGCCGAGCGGGCCTGTCTTGGCGATGTCATCGCTGCGCTGCCCAAAGGGTTGGACAGCCCTGTTGGACCGAACGGGCAGGCGCTGTCCGGCGGCCAGCGGCAGCGGCTGGCCATTGCACGCGGCCTTGCGAAACAGGCCAGCATCTACATCTTTGACGAGGTGACCAGCGCGCTCGACCCTGAAAACGAGCGGGCCATCATGGAGTCCGTCATCGCAGCCCTGGAAGGCGCGACCTTGATCTTCGTCACCCACAGGCCTTCGACCCTGGCCTATGTGGAGCGGGTTATGATCATGTCCGAGGGGCAGCTTGTGGCCAATGATACGCCGGCTGCGCTGGCGCAGGACAACCCCGCATTCCTGAGCCTATTTGACGACTTCAAGCAGGATAAGACAGATGAGTGAGCAGCCGCTAGACCCTGCTGCCGAGGCGCCTGTATCCACCAAAGAGGCCGTGCGCATCGGTGTTCGGCTTCTCCGTGCCGTTCTGCCCGTCCACTGGAAGACCATCGCACTGACCCTGCTGTCTATCGTGGGTGTATCGACGTTTACAGGGGCGCTGGCCAACTCCACCAAACTTGTGGTCGACGACGTTTTTGGCGCCGATCAGCAGGGAGCTGCCTTGCGGGTGGCATTGATCATCGTTGGTGTCGCGATTGGCAAAAGCTTCTTTCAGTATATCACCGAAGTGTTGCGTGTAGTGCTACAGCGTTCGGTTTCGGTCACTTATCAAAAGCAGCTTTTTGCCACGACGCTGCGCCAGGAACTTGGGTTTTTTGGCAATCAGCACCCTGCCACGCAAATGGTTATGGTGCAGATGTTGGGCCAGTCCGCGGGCAAGGTGGTGGTCGACGTCTGCAATCGTATGACTGTGGAAATTCTCATACTCGTTTCGTTGTTCATGGTGATGCTGCTGCAAGATCCTTTGCTGACCTTGTTTTCCTGCATCTGTGTGCCGCCAATTCTGTGGTTGATCTCGAACCTGTCTCAGCGTATGCGGAATCTGGCCACAACGGACGCCGGTCTGGCCGCAATGTTTTTCAGCGTCGGTTCCGAGGTCCTGCGCGGGATCAAGACGGTCAAAAGCTATCAGCTTGAAACCAAATCCGTGGCCCGGTTCAACACGGCGATGGAAGCCATGGAGGAGCGTGCGCTGCAGTTCGCCAAAGTGACCGCGGCGACGCTTCCGATCATCGAATTTCTTGGCGGGCTGGTGATTGGCGGTTTTGTGGTTTTTGCCTCGTGGCAAATCGCGGAAACAGACAGTACTGCAGGCGAATTCACGGCGTTTCTTACAGCGTTTTTGATGGCGTATAAGCCCGCCGAGCGGCTTTCCGGCGTTTGGGTGGAACTGCAGAAAAGCCTTATGTTTGCGCGGCAGATGTATGGGCAACTGGATCGCATCCCACGGGAAAAGCCATATGGGACCAAGACCTTGGGAGATGCTGCGCCGAAGGTTACTCTCGATCAGGTGTCGTTCAGCTATGGCCAAGATGCACCCGCCTTGCGCAACGTCAGCCTGTCGATTGGCGCAGGGGAGCGCATCGCCGTGGTCGGAAAATCGGGGGCGGGGAAATCCACGCTGATCGATATTCTGCAGCGGTTTTATGACCCGCGAGAGGGGCAGGTGACCCTCGGCGGGATCGACCTGCGCGAGCTGTCGCGCGAAGGGCTGCATGACGTGGTGGCCTTGATTTCGCAGGACGTGTTCCTGTTTGACGGCACACTGGCCGAAAACATCGCCCACGGCCACCCCGGTGCGTCCCGTGAGGATCTGGAACGTGCGGCCCGTATTGCCCAGCTTGATGGGCTCATCGCACGTCTGCCGGACGGGTTGGACAGCCCCGTTGGCCCCAATGGCAGCAATCTCTCCGGCGGTCAGCGCCAACGTCTCAGCATCGCGCGTGGCGTCGCGAAACGCGCCAAGGTCTACATCTTTGACGAGGTCACCAGCGCGCTGGACGGTGCCAATGAACGCGCGGTGATGGAGGCACTGGTGTCCGAGTTGGAAGACGCCACGCTGCTCTTTGTCACCCACCGCGCGTCGACCTTGCCCTATGTCGACCGCGTGCTGGTGCTGTCAGACGGTCAGGTGGCGGGCTTTGACCGGGCCGACCAGCTGATGCAGGACTGCGGACCGTTTCAGGCCTTGTTCCGGGCATCCGTGTGAATTCACAGGTCGCTCCTTGGGCCCGGAAAGCAATACTACTTCAATAGATCCGCCAGAGGATCTGGGTCCGTCAGTGTGCTACGATTTTGCCAAAGATCTCGATGTGCCCGAGTGCGCATTTCTGCAAAGGCGAAACGATTTTCGATGATCTGGCTTAGGGTGTCGTACCATGCCTGTTCATCGCTGGCACAGCCAATGGCCAGACCTGCGTCAATGCAATCGCGGTAGGCTGGATTATCTGCCACGACGGACAGCAACCCCATGGCGCTGTAATCCAAAAACTTGATGTCTGATTTGGCCGCATTGAATTGCGTCGGGACCAAAGGCGCAATACCTACATCAAAGCCTCTGTCACGGGTGATAAAGCGTACAAATGCAGGGTATCCGCCCTGATTTTTACGGGGATTCAGGATCTTTAGCCAGTCCACTTCGGGTGGATCTGATGTAATGCCGACAAGCGTAAGCTCGAATTGTCCGGGATAATCCTGAGCGAGGCGCTGAAAGGCCGGCATAACGCTTGCAAGGTCTTCATGATGCGTCGCACTGCCCATGTACACAAAACGGATCGGACCTGTTTTGGTAAACTTTGTACGTGGTTCTTTGCCGTAGTTACGCCAAAATCTGGGGTCCAGATTGTTTTTGCGAACACGGGATTTTCCGGCAGCAACGTCGACGTACACCTTGGCAAGTGTGGGTGTTGAAAACCAGACCTCTTTGGCAGCCGACATCAAAAGCTTTAGGCTCTGGTCTGCTTTGCGGCGCGCGTCATGTAAACCAAAAGCATCATCGTTATCTACGTAGAGCGGAGTATTCTGGTCTTGAAGGTTTTTGATTAGGCGCTCCGCATCCTCGACCTGTGCAACCGCGATGCGTTGTACGATACAAATATCGCAGCTGTTCAACCGAGGGTCATCAACGCCATCCAATGCTACAAGATCAATGCCGGCAGTCTCGTAAGCGTAATCTGTGGTCAATGGAGCAATGAGTCGGATATAGGCAGAGGTGGTCCACCACGCCGAGCCGCGTTGTAGCAATACGCCGACACGGCGACGTGGTGTCGCCGCGCCAAAATTGGGCTGCACAGTGATCGCCGGAGAGAGCCCGCGCAAAACGCCTTTGACCATGCCTGAAATTTCTTCTGCTCTGGCCGTGAAGGAATGGTTGTCATCAATGTAAGATGCCATTGCTCTATGCAGGCTTGCTGCGCGGCCCTCGGTCCAGTTTCTTACCGAAAGGGGAGTTTGACCTTTTGCATAATAGTTGTCAGATCCGAGCAACGCGTCCAAAGCGGGAAGCTGGTCTGTTGCAAGGACTTTGCCGCACCCAATCGTGTCAAACGCGGCTTTGGCAATGAAACCAAAGTCTTTCATCGCCAAAGTATGATCTACCTGAACAATGCGCCCGTTCTCGTCCGGTTGATCAAAAGCGTCTGCCGTTGTCCTTTCAGAAAATCCTTGGTGCGCATGATTCCCACCTTCTTCATAGTCCAATTCGTCGCGGCCTGAAATCTTCGACGACTCTACACAGTGAAGGAGGGGAAAAATCGGGCGCTCCAAGATAAACGAGAGCAGTGCCGCGTAGGATCGGGATGCGACCAATGGTATGTCAAAGAGCGCATACTCCTCATATGATACCTGCTCGGGGTGGGTGATGTTCCACATAATGGACAGGGTGTCGGCGTTTGGTGTGTATCCGCTCAATCCGCGAAGAACGATAATCGCATCATACTCGGAGTCTTCCGTAAGATATCTCTGGTCGTCGAAATCTATACGAACAGTATGGCCTAGCTTTTTTAACGATGTAGACAAGGCATCTGCTATGCGGCCTTCCTCTGAATCAATTCTGATTTCAAAAGAGACATCAACTTTTATACAGAAGGAAAGTTTTGTCTTATTGGTAATAATAGGTGGATCAATGGTCAGCTCCCTGTAAGCAGAACTTGCCCCTCCCGTAAGAGGGTCACTTGAAGGCCGCCCTTTCTCGTTGTTTATTTTCGCTGGTTTCTCAAGTTTTTTCGGAACCGAGCTTAGACCGTAAAGAGACCTATTGGGGTTTCTTTTCTTTGCGGAGATCTTAAATTTTTCGAGACGCTTTTTCCCAAAAAGTGCTTTCTGTCCCGACAGAAAGAAGAGAATAATAGACATGTACTTGTTGACCAAGGACTTTGTTGGGTGCAGTCTTTCGTTGGCCAAGTCCACGCGCAATGCATAATTTTCACGTTTCAGATCATCAAAATCCTCTCGGCGGAACTTTAAAGATTCGTCAGTTTCTGAAATCTTTCTTCTAATTCGAAGATTGTCCTTCAGCAGAAGGTTGTTCTTCGCATCCTTTTTATGTAGAAGCCCTGCACTTTCAGTTTGGGATCCCCAGCTTTGAAAAAGGGATAATATAACTTCAGCAAATATGCTATTTGAAAGGTGCTTTTGGAGGAGGCGTAGTTTCTCGGGAGAATTGCTTCCCTGAAAGGAAACGCTTAGACCGTTATAGGATTTTGTATTGATGTGTATATATCTAGCTGCAGCGCCCCTCAATATTGCACTATATTGGCTTTGGGATTTTGTACAATCGTGAAATACAACTACGGCAGATCCTGAAAGTTTTCGCTCCCAGTTCGAGAATTGGAATGAGTGATTACTCTTATAGGGAGTGCCCGAAATATAAAGAACATCAATACTGCCGTCCTCGAAGCCCTCCCAAGGTGCTTCATGAGAATAGGTATCTACATGACTGGTTCCGACGTACTTACCGTGTTCAGCCAAAAAATCCTCGGAGGGCTCGTCGCCCTCTGGGATCTCTGATGTGCTGCGGAACAGATAGCATTCGGTGGGCAGACTGCAGTCTCGGACAGTTTCGCATATCGCAAAGTGTGCGTAGCCTGTGTGATCATTCAATGTGACAACGCACTTAGGGTGCGATGTTCTGACGAGCCATGTTAGGAAGGGACCATGATTGATATGTACCCCTGATGGTATGTAGGTTGGAATTTTCGCTTCGATATCAAACAGCTTGGAGATGGTCTTCATCGAGATTTGCCTGCTCTTTGACATCCCATCTGGGTTCGAAGGTAGGAGGTATTTAATAGAATGATGTCAGATCAGTGGCAACCTTTTCGCAGCATTTCGGATGTCTGTTGCCTGTTCGCCAACCGTCTGACTGACGAGATCCGGGATGTGGCGGACAAAGTGTTCACGCGTGACTTGTTTGGTGCGGACTGATCGTCTGGGCAAGGCCGCGTTTAAGGCGCCGGACCGTCCTGCAGGCTCAATGGATCCTGTGGGATCGTGGCTGTGTTTGGGTCTGTGGTCTGTTTTTCAGGCGCTGTTTTTTGGTGGGCCCGCTGCGGGTGCGTGGTTTCGTCGTGCGCGTCGTGAGGTATCGGCTTCGGATCCAGTTGCGAGAGCATTTGGACCTGACGCTGTGGTGTGAGGGGTGCGGGGTCTGGCCAGAGGCCGAGGCCGTATCGGCTTAGGTTGAACTTTGCGCGCCGAGCCCAGGCTTGAGCGAGGCGCTGTGGGGCGTGTTTGATCTCTTGCCAGCGTTTGTCGCGCAACTGGCGGGCCTTCTCGGCAGAGAGGGCGGCGCTTAGGCCTTGGGCAGAGAACAATGCGCCGGTGAGGCGGATGCGCGCCGGGGCAGGGGCATCGGGAGGGCCGATGGTGATGTGTCTGTCCGTGTGGCTCAGGATGCGCATGCCAAAATGTGTGCTGCCGACCCTCACAGCGTCAAAGACATCCTTGCGACCGCGTATGAGGCCAAGCTCGTAGCAGCGGAGCAGCTTTGCGGTGAGCTGCTGGCGTATGTCGCGCTTGCTTGTATCTCCAAAGCGCTCGGCGTTGCGCTGGCGCTTGAGATACCAATCGGGGTGCCGGACCAGCTGCTGGCGGAACGGGTCACGGGGGTCCGCCCAGCCGAAGCGGTCATTGACGACATCCTCGAAGGCTTGCCAGCCTGCGCGGTTGTTCCGGCCCGGGGGGTCCGGGTTGAAGCTCCGGCGCTTGCCATCGGGGCGGACGACCCAGCGTGGGAGGAGGACATTGAGCTCCATCCGGCCGAGGTGGGTGTGGGTTGTGATCAGTACCGGGGGACGATCTGGCTTGGGGACGCCGGCAAAGGCCAGATCAAGGCAGGTCTCGATCAGCTCGGAGACCTGTTTGCGGGTCACGGGATCGCCTGCGTTGAAGCGCTCGGTGCTGATGTCTTCGGGGGCGAATGACAGGACAGCAAAGCGATACTTGTGTTTGCCCGGGGCGATGCGGATGGCGGCGCGGGCCATTGCGGGCTCGCCGAGGAGGATTTCCGGGGCAGGGGAGCGGGGGACCTTTTGTGCGGCGCCGTGGCCCTGTTTGGTGACCTCTGGGGCGCACATGTAGGAGACGGCATCCTGGGCGCCATCACCGGTTGGATCGGTGGAATGCTTTCCGAATGTGATCAGCATGGCGGGTCTTGATCGTTGGCGAGGGCCCAGGGGGCTGCCTCACGCAGGAAGTGGCGCTCTATTGAGGTGAGGCGGTTGAGAATATCCGTCGCCTCCGGGTGGGTTTTACGGATTTCTTCGCTGAGGACGGACAGCTGCTGGCGGGCGCGCAAATAGGCGAATGTCAGCTCGGAGGTGTCGCGCGATGCGGGGCGGGCAGTGCGCGTTTCATGGAGCGTGATGAGATAGCGGCTGACGGAGCGATCTGCCTTTTGGGCCGCTGCGGTGATCTCTGCGCGCTCGCTGGTAGATGCGTAGAGAGCGTCCCAACGTGTGCGACGTGTGTGTGGCGGCTTGCGAGGTCGTGCCATGTTGAGTTCCAATGCTGTGCGGGCCGAGGGGTTTTACACCGGTGGTGCGAGGTCTCTTGCTGTCAGTATGGAGGGGCCGAGCTGCACATGCACATCCATATACCGCATATAAATTATCCGGATTTTCGCCTGAGACTACACAAAAGCCGTATGGTTTTTGCACGGCTTTAACACTGCAATTAAACGCTTTTGGTATAAAATCCGGATTTTCGG
>NZ_JBLZNC010000023.1:0-10950 GCF_048553715.1 Sagittula sp. SSi028
ACCGAAAGCGTGCCGGATCATCGACAGTTGCGCGGAAGGTCAGAGCGACGACTGCACGGATCCCTGGCATTGTCATCAAACGGTGGCACACTGGATCGTCTTGGGCGAGCTGGCGAACTTGTTTCTCAAGGGTTGCCAGCTCCCGTCGCAACGTTGCTCTGGCACGCAGCATTGGCGCCGTTGCGGTTTCCAACATGGGGTTACCTTCTGCCAGCTCCTGAATGCGGGCCTCGAACCTACCACGCGAGATTGCGCCGACCTTGAGACCGAAGTTCCGCAGCAGGCCTCTGAGCGACATTTCCAGAGCGATCATGTTCTGCTGAATGGCTTTCCGAGCGCCGAGAACAGCTCGGGTTTCCTGAGCTGAGACGGATTTACAGTGAACCGGTCGGAACCAGCCGAGATGAAGAAGGCGTGCAATCCCTTCTGCATCGCGTCGATCTGTCTTGATCGGCATCGCCTTCAGCGCTCCTTTCACCTGGCGCGTTTCCATGAGCACGGCATCAAGGCCAGCTTCAGTCAGCCCTCGGTGCAACCATTGCGACAGTGGCCCGGCTTCCAGGCCAATTGCTGCGACATTGCCGTCAAGTTCTTCCAACCAGCGCGCCAAAGCTTTGGGTTCACTTTCAGCCTCAGCCTCTTTGAAGATCTGGCCATGCTCGCTGACCACACACACTGCGGTCTTCGCCAACGACACATCCAATCCTATAAATAGCTTCATCCCGTCATCCTCCATCTGGGTTCAATACGGGAATGGCGACAGCACGGTGCTGATCTGACAAGTGGCAACGGTCGTGCGTGACGCAGGCCCCGTTACAGCATCTCATAGCCAATAGATGACGGTTGCCGCGAGGGCGATGGCTGAGAGGAAGACCTTTGGGCAGCGGTCGTAGCGCGTGGCGACACGCCGCCAGTCCTTGAGCCTGCCGAACATGATCTCGATACGGTTGCGCCGCTTGTATCAGCGCTTGTCCACTGCCCGGCAGGGCATCACGGAGTGATGGCCCGGGAGGGGGACTTAACCGGTGTCTTGCGTTGCTTTCGGCCGGGGATGCAGACGCGTATCCCATTGTCCTGCGGGGATTCTCTGAATCAGTCTGCATCATAGCCGCGATCGCCGAGCAGCCATTTGACGTTTGGCAGGCCGCTGAACAGGGCCCGCGCGCCGATGTAATCGCTGACCTGCCCGGCGGTAACGAACAGGTCGATTGGTCGCCCCTGACCGTCACAGATCGCGTGCAGCTTGGTGTTCATACCTCCCTTGGTTCGACCAATCTGGCGGCCATCCTGGTCGCCGTTCGGTGGGCGTTCAGATAGGTTGCGTCAATCAAAACGGTCTTTGCCTCGCCATGTTCGGCGGCCAATCCGATCATCATCCTGGCGAAGATGCCTTTCTCGCTCCAACGCCTCCACCGGCTGTCGAGCGTCTTGTGCGGCCTATACTCCTTGGAGGGCGTCGCGCCAACGCAACCCATTGCGATTGATGAAGATAATCCCGCTCTGAACACGCTTGTCATCGACGCATGGCTTGCCGTACGACTTCGGGAAGAAAGGGGAAAGCTTGGCCAACTGCTCGTCGGTCAGCCAGTAAAGCTCGCTCATTTCACCACTCCGTTTTCCGAGCCGTGAATCACGCAGCACACTAAAAATCAATGCATCCTGACCTTTGAAACTAAACGGATGCAGGGCGTCGACCCGCGTGCCGTCAAGTTGTGCATACGAGATGAACGAGTATTGAAAGAAGCACATCGCGGCGTTCTGAGAGCTTCGCGAGACGATGCGCGCGGATTCTTCTACTGTGCCCGAGGTAAACACTGATGCACTGCATGCCAAATTCACCGAAATCGGCGAGACACGCAAAAGGTTGGTGGCCGCTCTGAGAGCTGCCGGTGATTTCGACCCCGGCGCTGCAATCCATACCGCGCAGTGCGCCCGTCAGATGTTACCGGCTTCCCGAGATGTCCCAGCGCTCTTTGTGGATCTACACCTGCGTATGCAGGAAAGGAATGCCGCTCTCAGCGTCTTCCCAACCGCAGAATCTCTGCTTCAGCACCGAGGCTGACATGTTTCGTAGAATTCAATCGTTTTGGGCTGCGCCCCCTTATCCGCCTTTGCCTTGTTGCCCGCGGAGCAAGTTTCGGCGGACACTCTCGTCGCAAGCTGGAACCTCAAGCATCTGGGCTGGAACAACGGCAAGGATCTTGCCGCAGTGGCAGAGGTCGCTTCACGCTTCGATTTGATTGCTTTGTAGGAGGTTGTGACCTTGGAGGCCCTGCAGGATTTTGAACGGGTCATCGAGGAGCAAGCCGGAGAGTCTTGGTCGACCATGGCATCCGACGCCATCGGCCGAGGCTCCTACCGTGAAATATACGCCTTCTTATGGAAGGATGCAGAGTTCAATGCTGCGGACAGCGGGTTGATCTACATAGACCGCCGGGACATCTTTTCTCGTGAGCCCTTCTCCGTCCGCTTCCAAACGATCGAGGGGTATGAATTCATCTTGGCCTCCACCCACTTGATCTACGGCGACAGCGTCGATGTGCGTGAGGCTGAGGCCCGCGCTTTGGCCGACTACCAGACCTGGCTGGCCGACAGCTTCTCAGGCATCGATGTCTACCTTGCCGGGGATTTCAATCTGCCCCGCAATAATCCAGCCTGGCGTAAGCTGGCATCGACAAGCGCTGCGCTGATCGTCGAGGGTGCCACAACCCTCTCAACCCGGGATGGGCGATATGCCAACCTCTATGATAACATCTGGGCATCTAAGTGATCGAGCATTCCTCTGAATCATGTAGGGATCTTTCGATTTCCCGAGGCGCTCGGCGTAAGCCACGAAGCTGCGCGTGATACGATTTCTGATCATGCACTGGTTTGGATGATGCTGGATATTTTGGGGCAATGGGTCACTTTTAAGAGCGGCTAAGGCGCCTTGTCGACCGGCCCTGAGATATTGCACGCGGGCAACTTTTGCCCTCTGGCGTAAATCCTGCCTGAAGTGCGGTCTCAGCCTTACTAAGTTGCCCGCGGGCAATTCGCAGCATGCAGGGGAAACATGGCGTCCTGTCGTCGCAGACGGGTAGTGAGTTGCCCGCGGGCAACTTTTGTCCTCTGGAGCAGATCCTGCCCGAAGTGTGATCTCAGCCTTACTCAGTTGCCCGCCGGCTACTCGCAGCATGGAGCGGAAACATGGTCTTTTGTCGTCGCGGACGCGGATAAAATGCCCAGGGGTAACTTTTGCGTTTAAAGTCCTGGGGGCGGATAACGGCGGATACTGCATGTGGGTGAAAACGCGGATATGGAGCAGTAACCAGGCTCAGTAAGCACAAGCTTCTTTTTCAATGATAGCCCTCATGTAGGCTTCTGGCGAACGTATTTTCCCTGTAGATGCGATGAGATACTCGATGGCTTGTAGTAATCGGCTCCACCCGAGGTTGGCAGCGGCCATAGCCAGTGTTCGGTCCTTTAACGCAATTAGTTTGCCAGATGTCAGGATGGCTTCGTGAAACTCTGCATCTGTACGTGGAATATGTGTGAGGAACTCCCTGATGTTCGGGCACTGTGCCCATGTCGTTGGTAGATCACGGCAAGCCGCGCTGTTCTTAAATGTATCTATTTTTTTTGACTCTACTTGGCGGACGGTTTGCCCGTTTCCGGCGGACGCTTTGCTCGTTTCCGAAGCTTGCAGCTCCGGCTGCTCCGCGGGCAATGGCGGTGCGGTCACGTCTTCCTGACTGTACTCGGACGGGGTAGGGCAGGGGGCTTGCTCGTCGCAGAGAGCAAGGATCTGATCTCGAATTCGAGCCACGTCGGCCTCGGTCAGCGTGGCGCGGCGAAGGTGCGTCTTGGCCTGCGTCAATTCGTCAATTTGATCCGCTGTAAGGCGTTCAGATTCGCGTAGGAGAGCGGCTCGGTATGCAAGCGCCTCAGCTCGAATGCTGCGGATGGTCTCTTGCGAAGCTAATATATCTTTGGCCATCTTTTGCAGATCTTTTGCAGAGCAGAGTAGGGGGGTCAGATCGAGTCCGAACGCAGCCCGCACTTTGCCCGCGGTTCGCAGAGCAAATCTCTTGCCGGTAGCGCTATCGTGGCGCCTAAGCAGACCAGTGGAGACGAGCCGCGAGACATGGCGGCGCAGGACCCTCTCATCCATACCATTCGCGCGCTCACAGATGCTGCGGTTCGACGCATAAACGACCAACACCATTTCCGGATTGATCGGGAGATCAGCACCGGTGGCGCGATCCCGGCAGGGGAGAAAGCTCAGCAGCGTATCAAGAACTAGTACGTCGCCGGTCGACAGGCCCAGGCGGCTGCGGCAGGTGCGGATCGCGCGGAGAAGCTCCCTGCGCAGGATGGGTTGAAAGCCTGCGTTCATGGTTCGGACGCAGCTATCCTGCGCCCCGGCACCCTGTGCCGCGGTCATGATGGTTTTCATGCGATTTCAGGCGGCAAAAAATACCGTTCACCGAAAATGGTGTTGAAAGCGATTCGATTTCTGGGTATCTAGGAGTTGCTACACTTCTTAGATGCCCTCTGGAGACACCGTCTTCGGGGGGTTTCTTTTGTCTTACCTGCCTCCTTTTCTCGTTGTTGCCTCAGGCTTTTGGCGCCCCCTCGGGGAGGGCTTTCGCACAAGTTGCCCGCGGGCAACTTGTGTTTGCTCAGTCTTGATCACGCCTCGCAGACCACGCTTCATAGAGCTGATCGATTGACTCATTGAGGTGATCCAAGAATTGAGGATCTACGTTCGCGGGCGCTTTGAATGTCAGGCTTCGACCGGTTCTCTTCACGGCGATGCCGTTGCCCAGAACCTTTGTGGCATTCTCGTTTGAAAGCTGGGTTTTCTTGGCAAGTTTCTTCAGGTCGACGAGGAGCTTTTGCAGCCGCTCGGAGCTCTCGAGGTCCAAATCAATCATTTTCAAAATCTGAGATGTGCCGGGCGCTCCTTCCATTTGGAGTACATCCACGAGGCTGTGCCACACACGCCGACCGCAGCCATGCGCGGGACCAATCCGTTCAATGACTTCTATGGGCAATGCCTTGATCGCAGAACGCATCCGGGATTGCATCGGCGCGCCTACACCAGTGGTACGCTGGATGATATCTACCGTGACACCGGCATCGTAAATCTGGGCAACAAACAACGCCCGCTCGATGTAGGAATTTTCCAAACGCTCTGCGTTCTCGACGCCCTGAGCGATGAGAGCCATTTCGTCGGAGAGTTCCATCACCATCGCACGCACGTCGCGTCCAATTGCGCGACAGGCTGCAATACGGCGCCGGCCATATACGACCTCATATCGCTCGGCTCTTGTGCGCCGCAACAACACGGGCACTTGCTGGCCGCTCTCGAGGATTGAGTCCTTGAGGCCCTCAATGTCCGACTCTGCATCCAACCGGTCGCGGAACTTAGAGCCATCAATCAGGTCCGTCGAAACGTCGACGATTGAGCGCTGTAGCTGCTCTTGGAATGATCGTTCAAAGTATTTCAGGTTTGGCGACGCTCGATGAGAAGCCTGCGCACCTTCTGCTTCGTGCGCATTGCCCTCTCCAGCCTCACTGTCCTGGGGGGAGGGCTGCTGCATGCCGGCTGCGAGTGTTTTGCTGAATACGCCACGCCGTGCCATCAGGTGCGCCCCCATGCTTGGCCTAGATCTTCTTCTATTGCGTTGCAAATATCGCTGATCGATTTGATCACCCGATCGTACGTTGCTTTGTTCATGTCGCGTGGCCCAACTTCCAGAACGGGCTGCTTGGTATTCAACGCATCGCCAATCGCGGTCGATTTCACAAATTCTGCTGGCAAAACATCATCACCAAGAACAGTGCGCAGAAACGACGCCATCTGCAGCTGCGGTTGATCACTGGCTTCGTATTTTGTGACGAGCAGGCGGATGAAATCGAAGGTCTTCTCTTGGTTTTGCCGCTCAACGACTGCCATGAGGTCGGATGCCATGGTCATGAACGTCGCAAGCGACATGACATCCAACATCGAAGCCGACAGGGGGATCACCATTCCGGTTGAGGCGAACAAGGCAGAGATGACCGCAAATGACAGCTGCGGCGGGGTGTCGATGATGACGAGATCATACTCATCTTCGACCTGGCTCAATGCAGCCGACATTCGACTATGGAAGGGCGCGGCAGTCCGGCCTTCACTGAAAGAGCTCGCGGTTTCATACTCGAATTCGATGATATCCATTGATGCGGGGATGATGTCGATCCCGGCGAAATACGTTGGACGAATGACTTGACGGATCGGCTTTGGATCATCGTATGAGATGATGTCGTATGCGGTGGGCATGTTCGGATCGAGCTCCGGAGAGAGGCCAAACAGGTTCGTCATCGAGGCCTGGGCATCGAGGTCTACACACAAAATCCGATACCCGCGCAATGCAAGCATCTGTGCGATGGAAACAGTCGAAGTGGTCTTGGACACCCCGCCTTTCAGGTTGAAGATGGTGAAAACCTTCACATCCTCGCCAGGCTGCCTACGGCGATACTCTCGGGGACCAATACGGCCATTCTCGTACAGAAAATCCCGAATGGCTTGAATCTCTTCCGCGGTGAAATATCTGCGGTTCCCATTGACCAACGTGCCCGTTGGCATCTTGTCGGCATAGGTTTTCAAATAGTGCCGAAATGTGTTTGCATTTATGTCCAGAAACTCGCCTGCTTCTCGGGCCGAGAATGTGCGCAGCTCTTTCTGAGCGTCAGGAGGGAACACCTCCATGCTATGGGCCTGTAACGCCCTGCCGATTTTATCTGCCATTGTCCGGAGCCGGGCAGACCCGTGAATACCGCTCATGATGCCCTCGTTTTTTGTTTGTTTCCCTCTCATTAACAGAAAAGCGTGTGATTTCTACTGTTTTCTGTTGGGGCTGCGTTTCACCGACAGCACCAGCGCATTGAGTTGCGTGCTTTTATGGCGTTTTATCAATGACTTGTGTCGACTTCGGGCCGCGTAAAAAAAACGACGTTCACCTATGGGTCTTGTGGGTAACATGTACCCAAATAGGTACTATGACCTAGAAAGGATTCGCGGTTTCACTCGCGCAGGCCGTTCTTTTGCGCGCGGTCCATGTGGAGTAGCCCCCTGAAAGTGGTCCACCAACTGGGATAGATATGTCCCGCAAATGGAGGATCAGCGATGGCTGGGAAAAGAGAGAAGCCCGAAGAGATTGTTTCGAAGCTTCGGCAGGTTGAAGTTCTGCAAGGACAAGGAGCGACGATTGCCGAAGCGGTTCGCCAGATCGGTGTGACGCAGCAGACGTTTTATCGATGGCGTAAATTGCAGCGTTCGCAGTTGGCACGCTTGAAAGAGCTTGAGAAGGAAAACCAGCGGCTGCGCCGAGCGGTGTCAGATCTGACGCTGGACAAACTCATTCTGTCTGAAGCCGCGAAGGGAAACTTCTAAGCCCTTCACGTCGCCGAAAATGTATTGACCATGTGCGGCAGGAACTGAGCGTGTCCGAGCGCCGCGCCTGCCGCACGCTTGGTCAGCATCGATCTACGCAGCGCAAGACACCGCGAGGCCGTGCTGATGAGCAGCGGCTGACTGACGACATCATCGAGTTGGCCGACCAGTATGGGCGCTACGGATATCGGATGGTCACAGGCTTGCTGAACAACGCAGGTTGGTGTGTGAACCACAAAAGGGTCGAGCGTATCTGGCGACGTGAAGGGCTGAAAGTGCCGCAAAAACAGAAGAAGAAAGGACGGCTTTGGCTGAACGATGGTTCGTGTGTGCGGCTCAGGCCGGAACGGCCAAATCACGTGTGGTCCTACGACTTTGTTCAAGACCGAACCGCTGATGGTCGCGTCTACCGGACGCTCAACATCATCGACGAATACACCAGGGAGGCGCTGATGATACGCGTCGATCGTAAGCTCAACTCAATTGATGTGCTGGATGCGCTGACAGACCTGTTCATTCTACGCGGCCCACCGGAATATATAAGATCCGACAATGGCCCGGAATTTATCGCCCAGAAGGTACGAAACTGGATCGCCGCTGTTGGCGCAAAAACGGCCTACATCGAACCAGGATCACCTTGGGAAAACGGATATTGCGAAAGCTTCAACGCTAGGTTCCGCAATGAACTCCTGGACGGCGAGATGTTCTACACCTTGGGGGAGGCCCAAATCCTGATCGAGCAATGGCGGATCCACTACAACACGGTCAGGCCGCACAGCTCGTTGGGCTATCGTCCGCCCGCACCCGAAAGCATCGTGCTAATGGACCAGAGGCCAACGATGCACTAACAATCAAACCGGACCACCCGATGGGGGCAGACCACATGAGCATCTTTACCGAAGAAAGCTGCCATTTTGTGCGTCCCCGCGGCGTACGTTCTCGCATGGCCTCGAGTTTATCAAAGTGAGCCTCGTCACGGGCGCGCAGATTCTTGCGCATCGCTGCGGGATCTTTCGCGCGCAGACCAGGATTGCCACCCACGCGCCCCTCGCTTCGCGTGCGCTCAAGCCCCGCTTGCGTCCGATCTCGGATTGTAGATTGTCACTGAGAACTGACGGACCTAACGTATGATGACGACGGCGTCTTCCTATATTTGGTCGTAAAATTCTAGAAATTTTGCCTGGTACCAGCCGCACTTGAGAGGGCTAGCGTTGTTGCAATCGCAAGATATTTGTTGGCGTTTGGCAACAACCGAGGAACGAGGTTGAAGGTCTCAATCAAATTCCCCTTCACTTTTCGTTAGGTTGAGTGTCATTTCGAACGCGAGTGATAAGCAAACGACACGCGTGTGTGGTATGGCAATGTAGATGGACAATAATGTTGTTCATTTAGAGAAAGAGCGGCGAAAACGTCCTGCGTGCAGAGTAGCCAGGGTTCGGGCAAGACAAAAGAGTGTCAATGATTGGCACCATTGGGAGTGGGTTGATGATGACCGCGAAGAAGACGGCAGATTCCTGTCAGTTGGCTTTGAAGGAGGAGACAGGGGCCGCGCCGATGTCGAAATCAGGCCAACCTATGGTGGCTGCCTTCCGCAATGCCCTTAATCTTGTGTTGACTTGGGCACTGCTTCTCTCTCTTTCAACACGCGTCTGCGTCCGGGTCTTGGCCGTTCTTCTTGCAACGCTGTATTTTGGTATCGCGGCTCAGGCGCAAACGAGTTTCACGGTAAACTCCCAATCAACTATGGGTACTATCGGAACCGGGTCCGGTAGCGTCGATCTTGATGGCGATGGCGTGAGCGATGGCAACTGGACGCTAGAGATCGAAGGCCTTCCCAGAGTCAACGGATCGGTGATTACGTTTGCGGAAGCTTTTGGCGGAGACGAGTTTCTTCTCACAGATGGCGATTTTATTTCTGGTTACTGGGATTACCAATCGAGCATTGGCAACGAATACGATCTCTCTGCAGAATTTACCATTCAATCGTCCAGCCCTGGCGTCACGTTCCAACCGACACTCCGCGGCTCGTATACCTTTCCTGCAACTGATGGGTACGGCTTTCAGAACAACATCCTCGATTATTCGATTGTATGGTCAAATCCAGCAGGTGCAACTGGGAACACTCCAACAATCATTGATCCAAGAAATCAGCTTGGCACTATTACAAATATTACAAACGGTGTGAATTACACTCAAAACGGCTTCTCGTCGCCACCGGCATTCACCTACAACAGGTTCACTCAATCGTCCCCAAGATCTGGGGTCACAACCACAACCAACAACGTTACATGCAATGCTAACGGTTTTTGGGCCAACGGATGTGTGGCGTGGGAAATTGGTACGCCCTCTGGCTATGAGACGCTTACTCTCACTGGTTTGCGGTCGCAACGGCGTGAAGCGTTGGGCTTTGGTGTTATTTCACAGACCGATATGGTCGTCCAAAAGGACCTTGTTGCAGGCACCCCAGCGGCACTTTCAGCAGGACAAACCGGGTCTTTCGTCATCCAGATCGAAAACGGTGGCAACGCCGCGAATGGCGATTCAGCCGCGACTGGCCTTGCATGGCGGGACAATCTGCCTGCCGGGATGTCCTTGGTCGGCGCTGACTTTGAGATCATACGCAATAATGCAACGTTCGCTTCCCTGAGCGATGCCGCTCTAGACAGCGTTTTTGTCGTCGATTTGGCGAACGATGCGGTCTCGTTTGATTTCCGTAATCTTGACGCTTCCTTTACCAATCGGGCTCTGCAACTTGCCGACGTTATCGAGGTCACGATCGAATTTGAAATTGATGGTTCAGTACTTGGTCCAATTGAGAATACGGCCAGTGTTCTAGAATTGACCCAGATCGATACCGATCCAACCAATGACAGCGACTCTGCGTCGATAACCGCTGTTGACCCTGAACTGACCAGCACGAAGACCGCTGGCACGACAGGTGCGTTGAATGCAGATGGGACCTATACCCAAGAGTTCACAGTCACACTGACGAACACCGGCGACGTGGATATCACCGATCCGACCCTGACCGATGATCTTGAGACCGCCTTTGGCGATGCTTTTGATTCCTCCGCGGCGACGGACAGCACCGGCGGTGTGACGGTGGTCCCTGCACTGACGTTTACGCCGGCCACATCGGGCGACACCACGACGATCACGGCGAATTCGGGCTTTGACGGGGACACATCCGCTTCCCTGATCACCGTGCCGTCCGGGGCCACCCTTGCGCCCGGCGATGCGCTTTCCGTGACCTTCACGGTGCTGCTGGATGCGACCGAGATGACCGATGCCAGCGGCGCGCCTGTTGCGACGGCGAACACGGTGACGGCCGGGGGCACGCCGCCCACGGGCACGACCCTGACGCTTGTGGGCACCGACGAGGATGGCGGTCCGACCACCGATGGCACATCCGGCGCGGACACGACCCCGCCGGTTGACGAAGGCGCGGTTGCGGTTTTGAAGGCTGCCGTTCTGAATGATGACGACACCTCTGGCGATGTGAACGCCGGTGACACGATCACCTACACCTACAC
>NZ_JBLZNC010000024.1:0-10781 GCF_048553715.1 Sagittula sp. SSi028
TCTGCCCCGAAGGGCGGTATGAGCGCAGCGACACCAGGGAGGAGGAGAGGTGCCGCCGCTTATGTCGAGGCCCCAGGGAGGAGGAGAGGGGCTCGGCATGCGTGGCCCGGATCGGGCCGTTATGAGTGTGCGACGGAGCCAGGGAGGAGGAGAGGCTCCGTCGCTAATGTCGGAAACCCCAGGGAGGAGGAGAGGGGTCCGGCATGTCTGCCCCGAAGGGCGGTGTTCTGTGGCGACGCATCCAGGGAGGAGGAGAGGATGCGCCGCCTAAGACGGGTAGGGGCAGGGAGGAGGAGAGCCCCTAACCGTATTCAGATTTCGTTAGCCGCCTGCAGTGCAACGCGGCGAATTTCCGAGCGACCCAGACCCAGATCGGACAGTTCGCGGTTCGAAAGAGCCGACAGTTCACGGAAAGTCTCGTTGTAGACCTTGCGACGTGCGCGGCGTGCTTTGAACGAAGCAACCAGACCGGCGAAGCCGGAGTTGCGGGACTGGGAGGTAAACTCTGTAACGTTGGCCATGGTTCATTGCCTCTTTGGCGGAAACTCGTTTGCGACAGTGTTTCGTCGCTGTTGGCCCTAACATGGGGCATTTGCTGCATCTGCACAATGACCGGCTCGTCATTGCTGCCATGCGGCAAACGCATACGAACGCACAAGGCCATGTTCGCATGGGGCCGCCAAACTGTGCGGAATGCGTTTATGGGTTGTGCATTACCTTTGGTTAACGCACCCTTTGGTTGATCTATATGCACGTCTGCAAAGGCAGATTTGCGTATAGGTCAACGTTTGTTAGGTATTAACCGTATTTGCCGCCGAAGCCCTACAAAGGCAGGCAGCGGAATCGACGCGAACAAAAACGAAAATCGCATGGGTGATTCCTCTTTGCAGCGCAGCGTGGAAATGCTGCACTGCGGCGCAAATCTCAGCGCGCGCCTTGTAGCTGGATGAACAGATCGTTCACCAGCAGTGTCGGGTCAACGTTCACCGAAATCGCATGACGGGCGCGGTCGCCTGCTTCTTGGATGGCTTGCGCCCATGCGCGGCCCTGCTCGGGCGTGGGCGACAGGCGGGAAAGGATCTCGGCCTCGCCAGCGACGATCTCGGCTGGTGGCACGCCCATGACACCGGTCCGCGCCAGTCGGGCGGTGATCCGGTCAACAAGTGTCAATAGCAGCGCAAGACGGTCTTCTCGACCCTTGCCAGCGCAGCTTTCGGCAAGCGACAGGGCCATACCGCGGTCCAGCCGTGGCATCGTTCCCAACACCGCCAGTATCTGTTTGTACAGTCCCAGCCCGTCCAGACTGTGCAATTGCAAGGCCGTACCGACCGATCCCTCTGACAGCATGGTCAGGGCCTCGGTCTCCTCGGGGGGGAGTTCGACACCGGCCTGCATCAGGGCCGCCAGCATATCATCATGGCCCAAGGCAGACAGTCGCAGCGTGCGACAGCGGCTTTTGATTGTGGGCAACAGGCGCGCAGGCTGATGGCAGACCATCAAGATGACAGAGCGCGCGGGCGGCTCTTCGAGCATCTTCAGAAGGGCGTTGGCAGCCTGCGGGTTCATCTCGTCTGCGGCATCAACAATGACGACACGGCGTCCGCCATCCGCAGAGGACATGGAAAAGAAATGAGACAGCTTGCGGACCTCGTCCACACGGATCAGGGCCGAGAACTTGCCGTCGTCGTAGTTCTTTTTTTGCTCGCTCTCGCCCGTGCCGGCCCCGCCGCGCCGCAGCAAGAACATGCCCGGCTCGGAACGGGCGACCAGCCGACGCGCCACGGGGTGATCGTCCGGGATGTCCAGCGTGGTCGGGGCAGGGGGCGCGCCAAACAGGCCATCGTCCTCGGCAGGCGGCGTGGCCAGCAAAAACCGTGCGATCCGCCATGCCAGCGTTGCCTTGCCCACGCCGCGCGGTCCGGTCATCAGCCATGCGTGGTGCAGCCTGCCCGCGTTGAAGGCGTTCAGGAACTCGGCCTCGGCCGGTGCATGGCCAAACACCTGAGCGGCCTCACGCGGGTGCGGCGCGCCGTCGATCCGGTCCGGTTCCGGTGCTCTGTCGGGATCAGCCATTGCGGCGCTGCTCCAGCGCGCGGGCCACGACAGTATATATGTCATCGGCCACAGCGTCCTCGGACCGGTCACCGTCGATCACGTGAATGCGGTCCGGAAATTCCGTGGCCAGATCCAGAAAGCCGCGTCGCATCTGTTCCTGCAGCGCAAGGCCGAAATCCTCGAACCGTTCTTCGGCGGTGGCGCGCGCCTTGGCCCGTTTCAGCGCGGACGCGGGATCCATATCCACCAACACGGTCAGATCCGGCTCGGTGCCGATCATGAGATCGTGCAGCGTGTCCACGGTGTCCCGCAGCCCCTGACGCCCCTGATACATGCGACTGGAATCCGCGAAACGGTCACAGATCACGACGCGGCCCTCGGCAAGGGCAGGGCGGATGGTGCGTTCCAGATGGTCGCGGCGGGCTGCGGTGAACAGCAGCAATTCCGTCTCGGGGGACCAGCGATCCGTTGCCCCTTGTAGAACCAGAGCGCGAATTTCCTCGGCCCCGTCAGAGCCGCCCGGTTCGCGTGTCAGAACGGGCGACAGGCCATCGTTCTCAAGCCGCGCGGCCAAACGGCGGGCCTGCGTGGACTTGCCCGACCCGTCGATGCCTTCGAAGGACAGAAAAAGCCCGGTCGTCACGAGGCATCCTGCCCCTGTACTGCGACCTGCGCCTGTGCCTCGCTTGCCTGCGCATCAGGCTGATCGGACAGGCGTTTGAACAAGACCTGACCGACAGTCAGCATACGGTCCATAAAGCCACCCGCAGCAACATCGCGCGCTGCCACCAGCGGCACACGTGTCTCGGGCAGCCCATCGGGCTGGATGATAAGCTCGGCCAGACGCTGTCCCTGTTTGACGGGGGCCTCGATCGGGCCGGTATAGACAACCTCGGCGGTGACGGCACCGACGGGAAGCGTCGGCAGCAGCAGGGTAATGTCCTGTTCCGACACCAGATCAACCGTCTCTTCCGCCCCGAGCCATAGCTGTGCCTGCGTCACGGGCGTGCCTTCGGTCACAATGGTCTGTTCCGCGAATTGACGGAAGGCCCAGTTTACGATGGCCTCGGACTGCTCAGCACGCACGGCGGCGCTGTCCATGCCCGTGATGGCAAAGATAATGCGGCGGTCGGCGTTCTTGGCCGATCCCACCAGACCATATCCCGCCTCTTGGGTGTGGCCGGTTTTCAGACCGTCCGCCCCGATGTCCAGCGACAGCAGGGGGTTGCGGTTCGTGGTGTTGGACGGCGCGCGCCCGTCAAATTCAAACCGCCGCTCGGAGAACATGGCGTAGAATTCCGGAAAGTCCTTGATGATCCGTGTGGCCAGCAAGGTCAGATCGCGCATCGACATCTCATGGCCTTCGGCAGGCCAGCCGGACGCGTTCTTGAAGCGCGAATTGGTCATCCCCAACTGTTGTGCCCGTTGCGTCATCATGCGGGCAAATCCAGTCTCTGTACCGTCAGGGGACAGGGCTTCGGCCAGAACGGCGCAGGCATCATTGCCCGACAACACGATCACACCGCGCAGCAGATCCTCCACCCGGACACGGTCCTGCGTGTTCAAAAACATGGTCGAGCCGGTATAGGACATGGCGTGCTGCGACACCGGCAGACGTTCGTCGAGGCTGAGCCTGCCATCACGGATCGCCTCGAAGGCGATATATAATGTCATCAGCTTTGACATGGACGCCGGCGGCAGTGCCTCATCGGCGTTTTTGTTCAGCAGGACAGTGCCGGTGGTCACGTCGATGACAAAAGCAGCGCTCGCCTTGGTATCAAAGGCCTGTGCCCCGGTGCCGGTCAGCGCAAACAGGGCTGCAGAAGCAAGAAGGCTACGTATCAATGGCATGCTGCGGGTCATAGGCGGGCCTCTGGTCCTTGGTCGAATCTGCTCGGCTCAGGTTATCGCGCAACTCGCGTCGGCTGTCACCCGTCGCAGGCGGCGGATCGCCACCTGCCTGTTCACATCCTTGCCAACCGTGCGCTGTTAATCGGTCACCGCATAGGCGTCTTCAAATCCGCTGGCCTTCACTGTCTTCAACAGCGCGGCGCGCTCGGCGCTGGTTTGGGCCGGGCCCACGATCACGCGCCAGAAGGGTTTGCCGCTGGAGGTGCCGGGCTTGATCGTCGGGGTCAGACCGGCCTGACGCATGGCGACGGCTGTGTTGTTGGCGTTTTGCTCAACCGAGAAGATCCCGATCTGCAAGAAAGGTTTGTCCAAAGACGATGTCTTGGGCGCAGCTGCGGGGGCAGGGGCGGGCGTGGGCGCAGGGGCCGCATCCAGTGCCTGCGCGGCACTGTCGATTACCGGATCCAATGCGCCTTCGCTTACGGCGGGGGCTGCGCTGAGTGTCGCGCCACCTGTATCGGCGGCTACTGGGGCGGCGGCGGGGGCCTGTTCACGGCGCAAGGCGACCACATCCAACTCGGTCGGCGCACCCGCCAACATGCCCAACGCGGCAGCCGCATCCGAGGACACCTGCAGGCGCGGTCCGGGGGTCGAGCGTTCCTTGCGGAACAATGCGCCAATCACGAATTGCCCGTTGGTTGTGTTGCGAATGATGGCGCGTTCCGGCTCTTGGACATCGGGATGCGCCACCCAGACACCGCCAAGAGAAGGGCGGCCATCCCACAGGCCGGGCTCCTTGGCGGCAAAGATATCAGGGGCCTCCACATCGCGTTCGGTTTCACGGATGGCCGCACTGGGGGCAGAGCCCTGTTCGGCGACCTTGTCCGCTTTGGGCTGAAGAAAGCCGGGCATCTGCCCTTCGGTGCATGCGCTCAACAGCAGGCCCGCGCACAGGACAAACGGCGCGCGCAGAAAGGTGTGTGGCGTGTTGGGGCTGCTCATCTCGTGCCTCTTGCATTGGGATGCCACCGCGGGGCGACATCGCACCGGCCGAGCCGGTTGCCTGAAAATCGTAAAGCGCAAACTGTTCTGCGCCCATGCCTCGAACCGAGCGTCTGTGCACCCGTTTTGACGGGAGATTAACGATTTGGTTGACGGGTGAAAAGCCTGCATTCCCGGCCTCGGCGGATTTTCCCCCACAGGGTGCTTTCAGAATCAAAAATTGCACGCTAAGCAGCCGCGACCGGAGGTTTGGCAGAGTGGTCGATTGCGGCGGTCTTGAAAACCGTTGGGCGTGAGAGCGTCCCCAGGGTTCGAATCCCTGAGCCTCCGCCATTTATTTCGGTAACATTTTGTTTTGGTGGCATTTTTTAACGCTACTTATCTTCGGCCCCACATTTGGCCCCACATCAGATCCAGTCAGAAATTTCTCCTTGCATGATGCTGCATCCGGCCTCATGCTTGCTCTCAGGTGCTCACCTGTTGTCAGGCGGGCCCATTCCATAACAGCGCAAGATGTTGCTGCACCTTCAATCCCATAAAGTAGGGAGGGCTGGCGCGTGTCTTGCGATCACCCAACACAAATAGACTTGTTTCCAGATGCTCCGGTTTCGGCTGCAATCAAAGCGTCTGAGACGAATGAGACTAAGCGGACGGACGACTCTGGTCTTGCGGGCAAAGCCAGTGAAACGTCGATGCCTCTGGCTAGGCCCACTGCACCTCAGTATTTAACCGATTTAGATGTCGCAGGACGCTTCTCGATATCCCGGCCAACAGTTTGGCGCTGGGCGGGAGACCCCGGACACAAGTTTCCCGCCCCAATTAAGTTGTCTCAGGGGGTTACACGGTGGCGCTTGCAGGATCTTTTGGAGTTCGAGGCGAGCTTGTGCTTGAAAGGCGGGCGCAAATGAGCCGCCGATACAAACCGAACGCCGCGAGCGCGCATTTCGTCTATTCGGTTGAGGATGTCATGGGGTTGTATGGCGTCTCCCGAAATACCGTTAGCAATTGGCGCAGGCACGAGCTGAATGCCAGCGATGGAAAAACGCCTTTGCTGTTCCGTGGGGCTGAGCTGAACAGGTTTCATCGCGAACGAAGGGCGCGCAGTAGAACATGTCTCAGACCTGGTGAATTCAAGTGCTTCGCCTGCAAGGCCGCAAGCTTCCCGGACTCAAGCGCAATGCGGTTCATCCCCACCAAATCAGGGCGAACCCTAGCTTATGCCACATGCCCTGATTGTGCTGCCGCAGTTCAGAAGATACTGTCTGAGACAGAGTGCGACATGCTCCAAAAACGCGCGTTTCCCAACACGACCGAGAGCTCCTTAGACGAATTATGTGCACCTATACCCGGTGATATTGGGAACGCAGCGTCTAGCGTCTTGGAGGTGTGTAGCGAGAATGACCGGATGCTGCATCAATGGCAGGGTTGGGCAGGTCGCTTCGCAAAACAAACCCGGGCGGCGCACATGGCTGCGATCCGTGATTTTGAGAAGCACCTCAACGGTAAGGTTTTCGCGCAAATCACCCCAGAGGATGCTGCGTTTTACCGTGAAGAGCTTATGGACCGCAGTCGTAAGCCTAAAGAGGACGGAGGATTAAGCCGCAGCACGCTCACCCATCGCGCCTCGTATGTTGCTGCCTTTTTCGAATGGCTTTCTAAACAGCCAGGACACCGGCATCTGGCAAAGCTGGACGGTTGGTTCGATTTGCCTAAAGGTTTCCGTGCAAAAGCCGATGAGAAACCTGCCAAACAGTATCCTATGCTGGAAGAAGCCGAGCGGGCGCTCGCGACGATGCGGCGCTCTACCCTTAAGGACCGGCGGGACCGTGCGATTTTCGCTGCAGCTTTTGTAACAGGGCTACGGGAGGATGCGCTGATCACGTTACGGCGCAAGTACATCGACCCGATGGCAAGGACAGCCCGCCAAGTTGGTGCCGTCATGCGAGCCAAAAATGGAAAGAGCTACGTTGCGCATTGGTTTCCACGCACCGATGCTTTCCAAGAGGTGCTCTGTGAATGGGTCCGGGAAGTGGATGCGCTGGGCCTACGCGGAGACGACGCACTGTTCCCGCCTCACGGCGAGCTCGTTCGCATAGGTCGAGGTGGTGCAGCAATACCGCCAATGAAAACAGCCTCTGCAGTAGATACGGTGTTCAAAGAGGCTTGGAAACACTCGGCAGAAACCTACACACCACATTCCGCACGCCATACACTCGCCCGCCTGGGAGATTCTTTGTGTTTGACGCCGGAAAAACGCAAAGCGTGGTCGCAGAACCTCGGGCATGAAACAGAAACCATCACCGAGCAGCACTATGGCAAGATGTCACCGGCGGAGCAGGCGGAGGTTTTTGAGGGCTTCGATAATGAGACATCCTTCAGCGTAGATGAGATGCAGCTCGCGTTGGACTACCTGTCGCGCCGATTACCCTCAAACTCACCGCACTACGAAAAAGCCAGGGATCTGGCTCGTCGCTATGAGGACGGTGGAACTATGAGGTAAGTTTGGAGCGGCGAGTGGTCTTTGGGACTTCCTAGATCGACTGAGGCGGATTGGCTATTGTCTGGTTCCTTAACTGGCTGGACTTGCATCACTTCCGTTCCGGTTTTCTGCGAGCAATGCTCGCCATATAGGAGACCGAATGTGGCAGCCAAACACAGTGACGATTTCAAACGGGAGGCGGTTCGGATCGCGACGCACAGCGGCCTGACGCATCGTCAGGTAGCCTCAGATCTTGGGGTAAGGTTCTCGACCTTGGGCAAGTGGATGAGAGATTATTCAACAGATCCAGCTGCCGCCTAGGACGCGGATCTGTGCCGTGAGAATGAGCGCTTGCGTAAAGAGAACCGTATCCTGCGGGAGGAGTATCCGTCTTGGTCAAGGCCGAGTTTCGGTCCACATTCGATTGCTGCGTAGCAAGGCGTTTGCCATGACCAGAAGCTTTCGCATGATGGCGGCCTGCTTGTTGTCCATGCCTCCGATTGTCAATCGGCACCGAATTTTGACCCCTTATCGGCGTCCAAAATTGGGTCCGACTCAATTTCTGTGGCGCCTTTCATGCCGAATGCTGTAGGCGCGCCAAGAGCAGGTCGATACCTGCGGCGCCATACATCTGCCGTTTCAGCAATTTTAGCCGGTTGATCTGGCCCTCTGTCTGATCGTTGGACCAAGGCTCACGAAGCGCCGCCAAAACCGCGTTGAGATCGGTAGAGAGAACGCGCGAAAATGCCGCCAGCCCAGAGGCCTTCGCCTGATCTAACCAGTCAGCCAGCTCGTCTTCCTCGCCGTTGCGGACCATGGAGGTAAAGGCATCGAGGAGTCTGCGATCTTGCGCCAATTGCGGCAAAGCGTGTTCAACCTGAGCGACGAATATGCTGTCAGCTTTCGAGAGGTGATGCTGACCAGAGGTCATCATGCGCGCGATCTTGCGGCTCGGAGGGCACTTGCCTGTGCCCTGAGGGATGGCGGCCTCGGCTCGGCGCTGGCGTGTGGCCCATTCCCCGACAACGCGCAGACTTCCTTGGAAACCGTCCGCTCGCAGCCGACGCCAGAGTTCAGCGCCATTGCGACATCCGTCCTGCCAATACTGTTCGAGCTGCTGGAACCAAGGGGTCAGGCTGCTTTGACGCAGCCTGAAGACGTCTTCTCGCTCGCCGCGCAGGACGCGCCGAACCAGGCCTCGGCTTAGACCAGTGACTCGGACGATGCGCTTGATGGGTACGCCTTCGGCACCCATCCGCTGGATCAGCACATTGGTTCTCTTGCGTCGTTGGAAGCCTTCGAATTGCAAGCACTCCGCCGACGTCAAAATACCGGGATCCAGCTCGGCGCCGCAGGCCGTACTTCGTATGGCCGGCATTGCGCGACGGACGGCGGCCAGAAAAGCATCGCTTGCGTTCTGCAGAAGGTGCCAACGGTCGGCGACCTGGGTCGCATAAGGAAGCGCTTCGGAAATCGCCTGTCTGTATCCGCCGCTCCGATCTCGCGCGACGATTTCTATTTGCGGATGCTGGCGCAGCCAAGCGGCGACGGTCGCAGGCTCGCGATCCGGCAGCAAATCGATGACGGCCCGCCGTTCAAGATCGCAGATCAGCGTTCCATAGCGCCGTCCCTTGCGCCAGGCCCAATCGTCGATCCCGATGACGCGAGGTTCATGGCCCATGGTCCGCGCACCTAACGCAGCCCCGCGGAGAAACGTATCCTTGCTCACTCCGAACCGGAGACGGCGTCCAAGTGCCTGAGCTGGCCGACCACCCATCGCGCGACCGAGGTAGGCGACGAGGTCCTGAAATCGACCGGTCCGACGACCATAACGGCACGCAAGGTCATCTGGGACTTTCTCGCTAAAGGTCATGATGGAACACTACGACGTAACACAGCGGAACCGTCGCGCCGACAAGCGCACCTGAACGGAGCGACCATGCGCCGGAAAATCTTTGAGGTGCCGGACGTAACGACCATGTTGACGGGTAGACCTCTGTCCGCAACCCGGGCAAATTACTCTTGCGTCCGTAACCTCCGCGTCAATCGCGAGGATCGCGCCGCCCACGTGATATCCGATGGCGGAAGCCCTTCAGGCAAAAGCTCGGTGTTAAAACGCTTTGTCAAGGTGATCACCCCTCTCCAGCATCCAAGCCAGATGTAGGAGCGAGGCCGCCAAAAATCACACAATATGCGACAGAGCCAAAATTGCATGCCGATAAGGGGTCAAAATTCGGGTCCGACTCAATTTCTGTGGCGCCTTTCATGCCGAATGCTGAAGGCGCGCCAAGAGCAGGTCGATACCTGCGGCGCCATACATCTGCCGTTTCAGCAATTTTAGCCGGTTGATCTGGCCCTCTGTCTGACCGTTGGACCAAGGCTCACGAAGCGCCGCCAAAACCGCGTTGAGATCGGTAGAGAGACCGCGCGAAAATGCCGCCAGCCCAGAGGCCTTCGCCTGATCTAACCAGTCAGCCAGCTCGTCTTCCTCGCCGTTGCGGACCATGGAGGTAAAGGCATCGAGGAGCCTGCGATCTTGCGCCAATTGCGGCAAAGCGTGTTCAACCTGAGCGACGAATATACTGTCAGCTTTCGAGAGGTGATGCCGACCAGAGGTCATCATGCGCGCGATCTTGCGGCTCGGAGGGCACTTGCCTGTGCCCTGAGGGATGGCGGCCTCGGCTCGGCGCTGGCGTGTGGCCCACTCCCCGACAACGCGGAGACTTCCCTGGAAACCGTCCGCTCGCAGCCGACGCCAGAGTTCAGCGCCATTGCGACATCCGTCCTGCCAATACTGTTCGAGCTGCTGGAACCAAGGGGTCAGGCTGCTTTGACGCAGCCTGAAGACGTCTTCTCGCTCGCCGCGCAGGACGCGCCGAACCAGGCCTCGGCTTAGACCAGTGACTCGGACGATCCGCTTGATGGGTACGCCTTCGGCACCCATCCGCTGGATCAGCACATTGGTTCTCTGGCGTCGTTGGAAGCCTTCGAATTGCAAGCGCTCCGCCGACGTCAAAATACCGGGATCCAGCTCGGCGCCGCAGGCCGTTCTTCGTATGGCCGGCATTGCGCGACGGACGGCGGCCAGAAAAGCATCGCTTGCGTTCTGCAGAAGGTGCCAACGGTCGGCAACCTGGGTCGCATAAGGAAGCGCTTCGGAAATCGCCTGTCTGTATCCGCCGTTCCGATCTCGCGCGACGATTTCTATTTGCGGATGCTGGCGCAGCCAAGCGGCGACGGTCGCAGGCTCGCGATCCGGCAGCAAATCGATGACGGCCCGCCGTTCAAGATCGCAGATCAGCGTTCCATAGCGCCGTCCTTTGCGCCAGGCCCAATCGTCGATCCCGATGGCGCGAGGTTCATGGCCCATGGTCCGCGCACCTGACGCAGCCCC
>NZ_JBLZNC010000025.1:0-10555 GCF_048553715.1 Sagittula sp. SSi028
ACAACAATGAACGCCCCAATATGGGCATTGGCGGCATGACCCCCGCCCAGAAACTGAAAATGGCCGCGTAAATTCTACGACCAAGCCCCCGCAAAAATGGGGGGATTACCGACCGAAACTCGGCCTTGACCAAGACGGATACTCCTCCCGCAGAATACGGTTCTCTTTGCGCAAGCGCTCATTCTCGCGGCGCAGCTCCGCGTCCTCGGCAGCTGCCGGATCGGTCGAATAATCCCGCATCCACTTGCCCAAGGTCGAAAACCCTACACCAAGGTCCGACGCCACTTGTCGCCGTGTCAGGCCGCTATGCGTCGCGATCCGAACCGCCTCGCGCTTGAAGTCTTCACTGTGTTTGGGTGCCATATTCGGTCTCCTTTATAGCGAGCATTGCTCGCAGAAAACCGGAACGGAAGTGATGCAAGTCCAGAGCTCAGTTGCTAGACCCGGCTGTACCAGCGATCGAGATGACCGGTTGCCGTTTCCGCGGCAGCAGCCCAGGTGAACTTGGCGGCTCGGCGCTTTCCGGCCTCTGCCATGGCTTCCTGGCGCGCTGGGTCTTGTCGCAGAGCGAGCAACGCATCGGTCCAAGCCTTCATATCCGTGGCGGGCAAGACGAGCCCATCCTTGCCAACCACCTCCGGAAGCGCCGCGCGATCGGCGACGAATGCCGCTGCCCCGCGGCTCATCGCTTCCAGCGCAAGCAATCCAAAGCCCTCTTCGAGCGACGGCACCAGAGCCGCCAGCGCGTTGGCATAAAGCGCCGCAAGCTCGGCGTCGCTTACGAAGCCCGCGAAAATCACGTTGTCACCCGGCGTGACACCAGTGGCAATGAAGTCGTCTCGCGAGGCGTTGCCAAAGAGGACGAGCTGGATTGACGCCAGTCTCGGATCTCCGAACATCTCGATGAGGCGCCGGATATTCTTGTGCGGCAGTAGCGTTGCGAGGCCCACACAAAAGCCCTTCGCGTGCAGGGAGAGGCGGGACAGGATGCCGAGGTCTAGCGCGACGGTGCTCACCGCGCCGAGTCCGTTGGGCACCACGGCGATCCGATCGGGCGTGCCAAGGCCGTTGCGCAGAAGCGCGGCTCGCGAATAGTTAGAAATCGTCAAGACATGGTTCCCTGGCCGCGCGGCCCGGCGCGACAGCAGCCTGCGCCAAAGACGCGTCGTACGGCCATAGCTCTCAGGCGCATCGAAGACCTGTGCGTCATGCAACATGGTGACATGGCCGCGGCCACGAAGGGGAACCGTATTGAAGAACCCGGCAAGAACACCCTCGCGCGCGAGTTCGGGAAATTCCAATTGCTCCCATGCAATGCCGTCACGGTGCCCAAGTACGCGCATAGGCAGGCCGAGGGCGGTTGCCGGATCGGCCAGAGACGGCGGCACCGCGAGCGTCACGTCCCATCCGTCCCGCACGGCTGACAAGGCGCAGGTCAGATCCCGCGCAACCGAATTTACGGCGGTTCTTGGTCCGGAAAGGAACCGACCGTTGACAATCAAACGGCGTGGGGCAGGGCGTGGCATGGTGGCCTCCTCATCTCCCGGCGGCGCAGATGCGCGGCGGATAGCAACAGGAAAACATCTGGTTCGGCGAGCGGCTGCATGCGCTCCCCGAGAAATCGAGAGGCCTTCGTGAGGTCAGCCCTTCGCACCCCGCCCGCGGGCGTATTTGTCCTCGTAGCGGATAATATCGTCCTCGCCAAGATAAGCACCGGTCTGAACCTCGATGAGCAACCATGGGTAGCTTGCTGGGGTTCTCCATCCGGTGAATGGCGCCAAGCGGCACGTAGATCGACTGGTTTTCGGTCACGAGGGGCACGTTGTCATCCAAGGTCACTTTCGCCGTCCCCGCCGCAACGATCCAGTGCTCGGAGCGGTGATGGCGGCTTTGGAGCGACAGTGAAGCGCCGGGATGCACGTAAACCCGTTTCACCAGAAAGCGATCGGCAAGCACCAGTGTTTCGAACTTACCCCAGGGATGGTGATCGACCGGGAAGGTTTCGGCTTTCTTGGCGCCCTTTTCCCGCAGGGTCTTGACCGCGGCCTTCACGTTCTGGCTATCGGACATGTCAGCGACTAGGACGGCGTCACGCATGGCGACGGCCACAACGTTCTGGAGGCCAATTTCGACCAGTTCGATCTCCGGGCTTTCCGACCGCAGCATAGCATTCTCACAATTAAGGGCAGTGGATCCTTCGGTCAGCACGTTGCCCTTTTCGTATCGCGTCGTTTCAAGCCAGACCGATTCCCAGTTGTCGAGGTCTGACCGGTTGCCTTCGAAGCGCACGACAGAGACGTTGTCCGCCTTTTCCACCATTGCGTAATCAATGGAATCCTCGGGTACGATGTCCCAAGATTTCGGTTCGATGCGGGGGAAATTGAGATCCTCGGACGCGGTCGTTATTGCTTTCTGGACAGAGGAGAGAATCTCGGGCGCATGTGTCGCGAAGGCGTCGATGAGGGTCTGTGCCTTGGCGAGGAATATGCTGGAGTTCCACATGTTCTTCGGCTCGGCCAGCAGAGCATTGGCGCGTTCGAGATCGCGTTTCTCGATAAAGCGGTTCAAGGCGTGGACGCCCTCATGTGTCTGTGCGCCGATCGCGAGCCAGCCGTAGCCCGTCTCGGGGCGGGTGGCAGCGACGCCGAATGTCATGATCTGGCCCTCCTGCGCTGCAACGGCTCCTCTCGCGACAGCATTGCGCAACGCTTGCTGATTGTTGACAGGGTGACCTGAGGGGACGAGCAGGACGAGCGCTTCGGGATCGGTACGCGCGACAAAGAGCGCGGCGACGATGGCGGCCGGTCCCGTGTTGCGGCCTGAGGGCTCGATCAGGATGGCGGCAGGCTTGATACCGATGGCATCGACCTGCTCGGTGACGATGAAGTGGAAATCGTTGCCGGTTAAGAAGACGGGATCCGCATAATCAGGCCCTGCAAAGCGCTGTACGGTGGTTTGACGCAGACTCTGATCTCCAATGATGTCCTCGAATTGCTTGGGAAAACTCTTGCGCGACAAGCGCCGAAGGCGGATGCCGGAGCCACCGCAGAGGAGAACGGGCGTGATCTTCATTTTTTAGTTCCAGTTTTCCAAGAAGGAGGGACTTAAATCTAAATTGTGCCGACGCGTCCGTCAGTTGCAGCGCAGAACTGTTCCACACAACGCCACGAAATGAAGACACGCTTCAATCTTCGGTAAAGGCGTGGAGTACGATCAAGAAAAAACCCAGCCAGGAAGATTTTAAGGGGATTGCTGCGGCATCGCAGCATCATTTCAGGCTGGTGGATACTGCGGTGCAATCATCGCGGGGCGACGACGCTTTCGCAGAACATTCATGCGTGCTCCGCTATGAAGCGCGAACCGTATTTGGTAGCTTCGTTATATGCTGGTTGGCACCAAGGTGGGGTGCATTCTTGACGCGCATCGGTATAGGCTGGTGGCATTCGGCGAGAGGTTCGCTTAGTAGGTTTCGGACGACTTTAGGAGGTCATTATGTTCGCCATAGACTGGAACGTTCGGCATTGGTTTGCAGGTCGTCCATGCTGTTCTGCACATCTGGGTGAAACGGAGCGACACGATCCGAAAGGATGCGCCGCCGCCGATCAAGGAACCAGAAATTTAACGGGGTATTTGATCATATCGGCCGTGTTTTCGGTATTGCTCACGCTGATTGCTTTGTATGGCCTCGGACTCGGGATCCTTTGGTTCTTGCCGTTTTATGCAATCATTGGGGCGAGTATTTTCGTCTTGCTCCTCGTCTCCAGTTTTCTCTTCGCTACCCGAGGCAGATCAGGCTCCGATCTCTGACAGAGCCTTGCGGATACCTTCGGCAAACTTGGCCTCGGTAAACATGCTGGCGCGCTTGACGTGGGCCTCGGGTCCCTTTTTTGATAAGTCAGAGCCAAGGAACGCGCGCACTGCCTGTTCGAGGGCCTCGGTTGTCTGCTCATGGAAGAACATCCCGGTTTCTCCATTGACCACCGAGTCGAGAGCACCGCCGCGTCCGTAGGCGATCACCGGGCGACCCGAGGCCATGACCTCCACGGGCACGATGCCAAAATCCTCCTCTCCGGGAAAGATAAGAGCACGGCAGCGCGCCATGTGATCCTTGAGAACCGGGAAAGGGACCTTCCCAAGGAACTTGGTTTTCGGTCCTGCCTGAGCAGAGAGTTTCTGGACGGCCTCGTCCGGCCCGCCGATGATCACAAGGGGAAGGTCGAGCCGGCGAAAGGCTTCCACCGCAAGGTCCGGTCGCTTGTAAGGGGCAAGCTCACCGGCCCACAGGAAAAAATCGCCAAGATCTTCCGGAGCCGCGGGCGAGAAATCTTCAACGGCTACGGGAGGCGCGACGATACTGGCCTCCCGACGCCAGTATTTGTTGATTCGCCGAGCGACAAAGGACGAGTTCGCCACGAAGCCATCGACACGGGCAGCGCTTGTCACATCCCATTGCCGCAGTGAGTGGGCCAATATCGGCATCACCATCTTTGTAAGCATCCCGGCATCGTTGCGATAGATATGATAGTGATCCCAGAGGTAGCGCATGGGTGAGTGGCAGTAGCACAGGTGCGGCACGTCTGGCGGAACAATGACGCCTTTCGCCGGTCCGGACTCGGAGGAGATCACGAGATCGTAGCCGGAGAGATCGATTTCCTCGAGCGCGCGCGGCATGAACGGCAGGTACTTCGTGTAGAGCTTTTTCGCCATGGGCAGGCGCGCAATGCGCGTTTCGATAATCTTGTGTTTGCGCAATGTTTCGGAAAGGTTCGAAGAGTCGGCGACATGGGTGAAAATATCGGCGTTGGGGAACATCCGGCAGAGTGCCTCGATGACCTTTTCCCCGCCCCGCATATGGATAAGCCAGTAGTGGATAATCGCGACGCGGCGGTCGTCTGTAAACGTCATGCTGATTCTCTTAATAAAAATTCAAACTATCTTAGCCGGGTTGCCGGTTCTGACAACCGGGCGATTTCTGCGGTGCAGAATAGCGCCAAAACGAATAATGAAAATGCTCTTTGTGCGTTGGACGCGGGACAGCCTCGGCAAGATAGGGGTTGTCCGTAGCGCGACGAGGCGCGACACTTGCGTATTAACCACTTCATCATTTGCCTGTACATGGCTTCATTAATTTCGCAGGAGCGCCATGCAACGTTCCACCGCCCCCCGGAGAACAATGACTGATCGCACTTTTGAAACGACCGAAAGCAGGGGACGGATCGAGGCGCACAGCGCGCCTGAGGTCAAAGCGAACCTCTTTGGAATCCAGATGTTGCGGGCCTTGGCGGCCATTGGTGTCTTGGTACATCACGCATTAGAAACATCGAACGGTTTGCCCGGCGAGATGCGCATGGTCCCGGATTGGCTTACGACGTCAGGGGCATCCGGTGTCGACATCTTCTTCGTGATCTCCGGGTTCATCATGGTTTATGTCGGGTTTCGGGGTTCAGAGCCCAAGGTGCGCCCAAGAACGTTTCTTTTGCACAGGGCGCTGCGGATCTACCCAATCTATTGGCTGTGTTGCCTCGCGATTCTCGGCGTAACGGCTGTCGGGTTTCTGTCGAACCTCGATACCTCATCGGAAGCTGTCCTGCGCTCCTTCCTGCTTGTGCCCAATGACGCGCATGTTCTCGGTGTGGCGTGGACCTTGGTATACGAGATGTATTTCTACCTGCTGTTTGCTGCGACGCTGCTTTTTCGTTCCCGTCGCATTACGGTCTTCTTGTGCGCCGTCTTGTTGGTGCTTGGCCATCTTGCCGCGCCCCTGGCTGTGGATCCGGTAGTGCAGAGGTTCCTTGCCAATCCTATCGTGTTCGAGTTCGCGCTCGGAATGGGGCTTGCGCTGGCCTTCGCGAATGGGCGCTTGCCCGTTGTGCCTGTTGTGATGGGTTTGCCCACGCTGCTGCTGCTATTCGTCGCGCCGATCTTCATGCCACATGAAGGCACGCATGGTCTCGAAGGCTGGGGCAGGGTGCTAGCCTGGGGCTTGCCCTCGGCGCTGTTGCTTGCTTCGGTGCTATACGTCGCGCGCCCTGTATCACGCTTCGGGCGGCTGGTCGTGTTGTTGGGGGATGCATCCTATGCGCTCTACCTGACACATGTTTTTGTCGTCATCGGTTACAGTTTTCTCTTAAAGAAAGGTGTTTTCGATGGGATGCCGCAATTGGTCTCGGTGGGGCTGGTGTGTCTCTTGTCGCTCGGGGTTGCCGTCATGGCGCATCTCTATGTCGAGAAGCCCCTGACGGCCCTGCTCCGTGGTCCGCGCAGAGCATCCGTGGCAGGCTGAAATGTGCTAGAGGTCACTTTCCTCGAGGTTGCGCAGAAGGGTCTTTGCAGCCTCCTGCCATGTGAACCGCGCAACCTGCGCAAGGCCCGCCTCGGAAAGCCGCTGACAGAGTGCGGAATCGGCCGCAACGGTTTCCATGGCGGCAGTCCAGCCGGATAGGTCTTTGGGGTCGCGTGCCAGCGTGGCATTACCGCAGACTTCGGGAATCGCGCCACCCGTGGAGGAAATGACCGGGCATCCGCAAAACATTGCCTCTGCCGGTGGGAGACCGAAGCCCTCGGTCCGGGAGGGGAAAGCGAGGGCGCAGGCGTTATCGTAGAGCGCGCGCAGGGCATCGTCGGACACACGGCCCAACATGCGCACATCTTCAGACGGGGTGATACCCGCCTCGCCGAAGACCTGCGCATTGCCGCCACCGGCGATGACCAGCGGAAGTGTCCGGTCCCGGCGCCTCCGGGCAGCCTCGGCCAGCATGGCGAGGTTCTTGTGGGGGGCGAGGCTACCAATCACTAGTATGTACTTTTTCGGCGCAAGGCCATGTTCGGTCAGGATTGTCATGTCGGGCACGCTGCGCAGAACGTGATCCGCGCCGTTGGGCACGATCCGTGTCTTGCCCGGCGGCACGATGCCAAAATGCTCGAGTTCGCGCCGGGAATGCTCAGAGACTGTCAACACCAAAGCGGCACGCCGCCCGAGACGGGGTTGCAGCGCGTGATACCAAGTGCGGAAGGCGCGGGAATAGCTTTCGGGCGCGCGAAAGGCCTGCGCGTCGTGAAACATGACTACCTGCCTACGGCGCAGCACCGGACCCATGTTGCAAAGCGAGAGCAGAATGTCGTGCGGGCGGATATTCTGCAAGGCGAGCTGTTCCCACGCATGGCCGGACAGGCGGGAGGTGCTGGTTTCGATCAGGCCGTGAAGCGCTTTCGGGCGCGTGTCTGACGCAACGATCGGACCCGCCGGTTTGACCGCGCGCAAGGCGGCGAATTGGCCCGGCAAACCTTCCTTTGCGACTGCGGAGATCAATTCTGTCGCAACGCGGTCCACGCCGGTGGGTTGCCGCATCAGGAACCTGGCATTGAGGACAAGATCGGTCATGTCTGCTCCTGTTGAATCGGGCTCTCCGGCAGCTTGACGCCGGATGTTTGTACTCATGGGAGAGCAGGGAACGGGACAAGTCAACGCCGGGGCACGCGGATGAGCGCATAAGGGTGAAAACATGTTGCCGAGTTCCGCTGCATTGCGGCAAGGTGTGAAAAAGTTTTTTGGAATCAGGAATTGTACCTCGATGCGAATTCTTGCGATGATGTTGGCCTTGACGTTCGGATTGAGTGGTATGGCATCCGCTGATCCCTATCGCCTTGTTGCGGGTGACACCTTGGACGTGGTGTATTCGGGCCTTGCCGTGCCAATCTCTGTCGATGTGGATACCGACGGAGAGATCCGCTTGCCGGACCTTGGGGGAATTCCTGTTGCGGGGCTGACCCTTGATCAGGCCGAGGCGCAGCTTACCGAAGCGATGACCGCGCAGCAGCTTTACGTTGAGCCGCGCGTGAGCGTGAGTGTCACTGAGTATGCCGCGGTTGTCGTGTCGGGGGACGTGATGCAACCAGGGCGCGTTCCTTTCGTTCCGGGAATGACCGCTGCCGCCGCGATGGCCCTCGCCGGGGGGACGCAGGTGGCGGGGTTGACGCGTAATGAGATCGCGCGGGCGCGTACCGAGGCGGAAAACGGTCTTCAGACGGCAAATCTCGATATTGCCTGGGCCTCGGTGCGACTGGCCCGCTTCCGGGCGGCGCAGAGTGGCGGCGATCTGGACATCAAGACGAACGGTTTGCTAGCGGGCATCCCGAATCCAGCCTTGGCCGGTATCGATCTACTTATCGAGACGGAAAACAATATTCTCGAGACGCAGCGACAGCGGACACGCGAATTGGAGGTGTTCTGGGAGCAGGAGATCGAGACGATTCTCGGGCAACTTGCACTGTTCGATGACAGGATCGCCGTGCAACAGGGGATCGTGGAGAGTACCGCAGAAGCGCTTGCCCAATCGCGGGAACTCTCTGAGCGGGGCTTGCAGACCAATGCCCGCTTTCAGGTGGCCGAGCAGAGGGACGCGGATGCAAGGGCGCGCATGCTTGAATTGGAATCGGCCAAGATCGCGGCGGCTCGTGCTATTTCCGATGCGCAAAGGGCGCGGGCGCAATATCTCGCACAGCAGACCCAAGAGGCGCAAGCGGGTGAAAACGAGCTGCTTCTCGCACTTCAGGCGGCGCGGCTTCGCCACGAGAAATTTGCTGCGCAGACGGTGATTCTCGGGGGTCAGGCCCTCGGATCGGAAGCGGTTGTTGTAAATTTCGCAATCTCCAGTTCCAGAGAAGGGCGCAGCGGCATGGCCGTGCGCGCGGACATGCCGATCCTGCCGGGCGATCTCCTGGTTGTGAAGGTTTCGGCCGACACTGAATTCGACGGCTGAGGCCGCTCGGGGGAGGCGCATTTGAGGATGAAAGAGCGTGCGCTGTTGCAACAGTGCCCCACTGATTCGTAATTTCGAACACAGGAAGCGCTTGAGCGGCCGGAACCGTGTTAATGTCCCTGTAAAGAAGGCCCGCAAAGGGCCATGAGCAGTGGTACTATTCATGTTTCGAAAAATGAGCACTCTCGGCTTTGCCGGGCTTCTTGGCGCGTGCAGCGTTGTGGGTCCCGATTTTCACAGACCTAACATCGATCTGCCCCAATCCTTCGCCTTTGCTTCCGGCAGCGGCGGGCTTGAAGTGGCGGCCCGTCACATGTGGTGGTCAGGGTTCGAGGATCCACTTCTCGAGGGGATAGTGGCCCGCGCCATGGCGCAGAACATCAACCTTGCAATCGCACGGCTGCGCATCGAGGAAAGCCGCGCACTTCTCGGGACTGCCGGACGGAACGCGCAGTTGAGCGGCTCGGTCTCGGCCCGTGTCGAGGGTAGGCAGACTGGGCGCACGGATTGGGCTTACGACAAGTCGGTCACGTTCCAACCGTCTTTTCTGGTCGATCTGTTCGGCGGGGAAAAACGCGCAAAGGAAGCGCTCCTTGCAGATGTCGATGCTGCGGCCTTCGAAGCTGCCGCGGCGCGGATCGCGTTGCAGTTGGAGGTGGTGTCGACCTATATAGAACTGCGTTACAGCGAGGCGGCAATCCGTGAGCGCCGTCGATCCATCGACATCAAGTTGCGGACCGCGGGCGCGGTCAAGGCGCGTGTCGACCTTGGTGAAGCGACACGCGTCGATCTGCGCAGATCCCAGGCGGAAATCGCTACACTGCGTGCTCAGATCCCCAACTTGGAGACTGGCCGCGAACTCGCAGTGCTGCGATTGGCAACTCTTCTGGCCGAACCTGCGGCTAAGATCGGTCGGGAGCTCGCTGGTGCAGGTCAAGGCCAACCCAAACCGCCGGGACAGACCGATCCTGGCGTGCCTGCGGACCTTGTGCGTATCAGGCCAGACGTGCGTGCGGCGGAGGCGGCCTTCGCGAGTGCAGTTGCGGAGATTGGCGTCCGCGAGGCGCAACTCTACCCGTCATTGCAACTCACGGGGACTTTGACCGCCTCGACAACAAACGCGTTTCAAATGGGTCCGGTTCTCAGCTTCCCCGTGCTTGACCGGGGACTGCGCAAGGCCCGACTCGAAGCGGCGCAGATTGCGGCGAAACGCACGGAATCTGCCTGGCGCCAATCGATTATCGAGGCGGTCGAAGATGTGCAGATCGCACTAGTTCGGTACCAGAAATCCACGCGGCGAGAGCAGGAGCTTGGCCGGGCCGTGGCGCTGTACCGCGACACCTTTGTTTTGACCGAGGAAGCCTTCAAGCTGGGCACGCTGACCGTTGATGATGTCTTGTCGACGGAAGATAGCGCATCGTCAGTGCGGTTGCAGCGGGTCGATGCGCGGTTGGAGCGGGCATTGGCATGGGCGCAGCTGAACGCGGCTCTCGGGCTCGGATGGATGCCTACGCCCGCCCATGAACCCGAGCTTGCGTCGGGAGAATAGAGCAGCGCTCGGTCGCTTAATGGCTAGGCTCATGACTTCGGTAACGGGTGCGTCCCAGTCAAGCCGTTTTTCGCAAACAATTGATCCACCATAGCGGTTCCTTTGATTTTTTGGTGCGCGCCCTGGCTTCTGTCGTGGCTTTCGGCTGAGATCCTTGGGGTACATGCTTCGGTTCGTGGTCAGCGCGGCGGCTGCCAACATGATGCTGGTTCAATGTAATTCCGATGTGCCCATCTCATAGGCGTGC
>NZ_JBLZNC010000026.1:0-10458 GCF_048553715.1 Sagittula sp. SSi028
ACCTTTGCCAATCCTCCTTCTGTCACGGATCTTCAGGGAAGATTCTGCTCATGTTGAGCCACTTTGAGAAGGAAATCACCCCATGCCAGAGATTGACGCCGTCAATGCCCAGCTTCTGACCCTGTTGCAGGAGGACGGTCGCATGACCAACGCCAAGTTGGCCTTTCACCTCGGGATGAGCGAGACGCCCTGCTGGCGGCGGCTGAAACGGCTGGAAGAAAGCGGCATCATCGAAGGCTACCAGGCCAACCTGAACCGCCGCAAACTGGGCCTCGGCGTGATGGCCTTTGTCCAACTACGCTGCTCCGAACATGACCAGCGTGCCACCGCCGAGTTCCAGCGTATCGTCGAGACGACGCCGAACATCCTCGCCTGTCACAACACCACCGGTGCGGATGATTTCCTGCTGATCGTGGTGGCGCGCGACCTCGACGACTACAGCGCCTTCGTCGACAGCACGCTGCGCCGCCTGCCCGGCGTGACCAGCATCCGGTCCAACCTGTCCCTGAAGGAGATGAAGGCGTCGAGTAAATTGCCGGTGACTCCAGCTGATGGAGGCTGAACCGAAGACTATCGAGGTTGCTACCAGACACCCGGAAACATGGCGGTCCCGGCCCAAACCGGACCTTCATCCCGACATCAAGCGCCGCGTTGCAGCTTCACCAGACCGGCCATTCGCTGCGGGTGCTCAATTTTAGTCGTGTTCCAGGTCCGCTGAGCGGACCAAGCGATCAATGTTTGGTTTTCGCGAAGGTCCGCTTCGGACGGACATTCATTGCAGCAGTTGGGCCCGCATGGGCGATGCGAATGACAGCCTAACGTAAAAGTCGATGTGAGCGCGGATCGTCCTATGTTGGTCTTAGGACTGGCTCCCGACGGAAAGCGGTTTGCCATCCGTTTAAGTCCTATGACCGGCACACAGGTGGCCTACGGAAAGAAAAATGCGGGGAAATCAGAATGCGCGTGAACACCAAACTTTTGACCACCACCGCGATTGCGATCGCCGTTGGCGTGTGCGGAGCTCTCTTTCTGAGCAGTTCAATTCTGACAGCGCAATCGGCGGATGCCGTCACAACGGACACATCGCAGGCCGTGTCTGCGGCCAAATGGTCGGACAACGTGACAATCACCATCAACGATGACGACACGTTCCGGTATGAATCCGATGGCCTGCCGTCCACCTATCTTGCGGATGTCTATTTGGTTCCGGATGATCCGGGCATGATGCCGTTCAGCACAAACCCGGATGCAACATTCTGGGATTTGAAAGCTGCAGACATCGAAGCGTCGCCAATCGACACAACGATCACCACTTTACCAGTTTATAGCGAGACGCCGACGGACACATCGCTGGGCCAGATCGGTGTCGCCATCAACGGCGCGCGTTTGTTCAATGATTACGAGGACATGGAACGCACAATCGTCGCGCTCGATGACAATGTTATTCACGACCATGCCGCCTTTGTCGATGAATGCAACGGCCACCCCCTTGGCGATGGCACAACATATCACTACCACGGCATTCCGGTTTGCCTGACCGCCGAAGTCGACGTCGATGGTGAGCATTCCTATATGATTGGCGTCCTGCAAGACGGCTTTCCGGTTTATGCCAATCAAGGTGAAGACGGCGAGATCATGGTGAATGCCGATCTGGATGAGTGCGGCGGTCACTTTGGCCCAACGCCGGAATTTCCAGACGGTATCTACCACTACCATCTCACCGCTGACGAAGCCCCCTATACGATAGATTGCTACCACGGCGAAGTTGATATGGCTCAGATGCGCGGTGGCGGCGGTGGGGGACCGGACCTGTCGGCAGCCGCCGAGCAACTGGGCGTCTCGCAAAACGCATTGGCAGCGGCCCTGGGCGATGGTCCCCCAGACTTTGAAGCTGCCGCTGAAACGCTTGGGATAAGCGTTGATGACCTGATGTCCGTGCTTCCCGCGCCTCCACAATAAGAGGACGTCATGCGAACCTTGCTGTATGGTGCTCTTGTTGCGCTTATGGCGTTTACCTGCTCCATGGCGATCTTGTCATGGTTGGGTACAAACGCTGAACCGGAAGCCGCGCAGGATACGGCAAGCGTGGCCTTTGAAACCGTGCAGATGCAGGATATTTGCAGCGCGGAGAACCCGACTGGCGCGAATATGCAATCTATCATGGACGCGGGTATGGGCCACACCAATCCATTGCGGGAGGTCGCCGCTGATCTGCCGGTTCCAACGATCACGCATCTTGTGTTCCCGGACGAGATGGACGGATATAACGTCCAGATCCTAACGCGGAACTTTACCTTCACCCCTTCGGCGATCAACAAGGATGTCGTGGCAAACGAAGGACACGCGCATCTTTACATAAACGGCGAGAAGATCTCGCGCGTGTATGGGAATTGGATGCACATCCCTTCTAGCTTTTTGGTCACGGGGGCAAATGCTGTCAGCGTCACGTTGAATGCCAATGACCATAGTGAATGGTCAAAAGACGGGGTGTCGATCAGCTCGACAGTCATTGTCGTTAAGCCGGACTCGATTGCTTCAGACTTCAGCGAATAAACCCCGCGATCTGTTGCACGTCAAAGCAGCTCTTCAGTTTATTCAGTAAGTGCTGAAAATTGGGCCCGAAGCGAACAAGCGGCATCGTGGTGACGTGGACCCGTGTGACGCATTTGCCGTTTTCGGGCTGTCACGTTGAAAGCAGCATGGCCACCCGATCCGGGACATCTTGCAGCATCCGATCACGCGGCCAGCCCGCGCGCCCCCGAAACATATAGCCCTGCCGAATATCGAATAGCAGCGCGGCCCGCTCTTTTGCGGGAAATGTAGGGGGCAGGCTACCTTTATCGATTTCGCGCTGAAAGCGCGCCGTCAGTCGTTTCTCTGTATCCGCAATCGCATCGTCCACCCGTTCGGCCACCCCGTCCACCTGACCGACCGAGGTCACGACACTAGAGGCCAGAAAACACCCTTTGGCGCCGCTTTCATGCTCTGACGCCGATCGGATGACCTCGGCTAAAAAGGCACCAAGCGCTGTCTCGATGTCGTCTTCGCGCTCTAGCACGACCAGAGGTGTACAGGCGTCCGAGGAGCAATAGTGATCGATCGTCTTGAGGTAGAGACCGTGCTTGTCGCCGAAGGCCGCATAAAGGCTCGGGCCGGTGATCCCCATTGCACTGGTCAGATCCCGCATGCTGGCGCCATCATAGCCTTTCTCCCAGAACACGGCCATCGCCTTCAGCAAGGCCTGATCATAGTCAAAAGAGCGGGGGCGTCCCATCTTTTTTGTAACGGTCAATACAGAACTCCTTGACGCGAGTGATTTTCGCGACTTATGTATCGATCAATACATATAGGAGATCCCTTGAATTGACCAGTAGAAAACTCGCCGCCGGATCGGCTTTTCCGGCGATCACTCTCCCTATGCTCGGCGCTCAGCCGCGCGACATTTCCAGGCCGGGCGGCAGCTTGGATTGGATGCTTATTGTCGTTTATCGCGGCAAGCACTGCCCGCTCTGCACCCGGTATCTGCAACAGCTCAACGACGTGCTACCAGATTTGAACGCTCTTGGTGTAGATGTCGTGGCGGTGTCCGCCGATAGCGCGCCTCGCGCAACTGCCCATATGGCCGAGGTTGCGCCGCAGTTCAGCGTTGCCTACGGGCTGACTGTGCCCCAGATGCAGCAGCTGGGGCTTTACATTTCTGACCCGCGAAACGGCACCGATGTCGAGGCCCCCTTCGCCGAGCCCGGGCTCTTCGTGCTGAACGAAGACCGCATCCTGCAAATCACAGACATCTCGAACGTGCCTTTTGCCCGCCCGGATCTGACCTGGATCGCCAAGGGCATTGGGTTTCGTCGCGGCCCCATGAAAGCCGCGCCTGTCAACGGCACCTATGCCTGATCAAAACGGAGACAACGATGACAGAGAAGACCAACGAAGCCCTGCACAGCAAAGTGCAGGACCTAATGAAATACGGCACGAGCGCCAATATGGAAGAGCTGGACAAGATCTATCACAACGACATCGTGGTGATGGATCTCAGCATCGACGGCCGCCTCGTCACACTTGAGAAACAAGGCTTCATGGCCATGATCAAGGAGGCGTTCAAGGACAAGATCCCCGAAGATCACATGTGGTCGAAAATTCACAGTCTGACTGTGAACGGGGATCGCGGCCATGTCCTGATTTCACGGAAGATCCCCGTGGGCGGCCCGAAAATGCTCATCGACCTCAGCATCGATTTCGTCTTTGAGGACGGACGCTGGCAGGTCACGCGCGAGGTCAACTTCAGCCGCCCCGACACCGAAGCGGCCTGATCCGCAGGACGAGGTCGGCAGTCCCTTGGACCGCCGACCTTTCCCCTTTCGCAGCAAGGCGCAGTGAGTAGGTACTGAGCGATGATCGGAGCGGCCATTTCTTCCCGGGCCATCTCACCTCTCTGACCTGATTGGCGTCTTGCTTCATAGCTGCCGGTGCCCTGAGCCTGGTGGCAGTAGTGTCGGAGAGTTAGGTCAATATTTCAGGCCGTTTCTGGAAATGCAGTCATCCATCCATCGCGCAGCACCGGTCTAAATAGGGGCAAGCCGGACTTACGACATCCTGAACTGATGCGGTGGATGCCCCCACCAATGGCATCTCATATGCCATGATGGTTCCATTGGAACCGAAAGGAGGGCACACCGATGACGACAGATATCAGCATGCTGGCGATAGATCTTGCGAAGGGTAGCTTCCAGGTCTGCGCTGTCGGGCCGGAGGGACGTGTGTCAGGCCTCTGAGCGTGGCCTTCCATGACGCCACGGGTGGGTCATGCTGTTCGGAAGGCTGGGTTCACATCGGTTCAGAGAGCTGCAAGCGCTCGAGCCCCGGGACTGAATCTCCCGCCTTGAACTTCGAAGTCCTTGTCGCCTACTCCTCGTCGATCGCTCACCCCGGCCTTGCGGCCATGCCGTGTCCAGACCCTGCTCGGGGTCAGATCACGCCATTCGATAATCCTCTTTCTTCGTTGTCAGGGCCCAGATCATGCGAGCCATTCACTGCCCGGCAGGGCATGCCGAAGGCATGGCCCGAGAGGGTTGTTCGCCAACGGTCGACCGGCGACGGCGCCATCGGTTCGAGCCCGACGGTCGACGCCGCGACCATCCTGGGCTTGCGCGCCACCAGCGCGGCCAGCCAGCGGTTCGCACTGCCGCCCTTGCGAACCACCCAGCGGATCACGCTCGTCACGCCAAAGGCGTGCCTGCGGCACGACGCGCCAACAATCAGAAGGCGGCGGATGTCGGTCTGGCCCATTTTGCTGACCGAACCCAGCTTGATCTTGCCCCCGGTAGACCTCTGCCGGGGGACCAAGCCGAGCCACGGTAAGGAGGGTCAGAAAACTGTCTGGGGGACAGTTTTCCCGACGAACAAGTTTCGCCCGCTATCAAATGTGTCGAGGTCCGGGGCGAACGCCGAGACCGCGCCAGCGGTGACCGGGCCGATCCCGGGTATGGTACACAATCTTCGCAGCTGTGCATCTGTCTTCGATGCCGTCTCGAGTTCGTCCGCTAGCCGTTCGATCACCTCGGTGAGCCGCGCGATTTGGCTAAGGGAAATTGTTGCCATCTCCCGAACCGGGTATGGCAGGTCCGTGGCCTCGTCTTTCAACGCGTTCTCCAGCACCTTCAGGCTCGCGGGTCCCTTCGGCGCCACAAGGCCGAATTCGGCCAACCTCTCGTGACATTGCCTTTGGCAATGCACTGTCGGTCAGCGGATGTCCTCGAAGCGCGTTGGTGAGCTGCGTGCGTTGCCGGACCAGACATTGATGCGTCCGGAATGCGACCGCGCGCCCCTGGGTCTCGGCGCTCTTGACCGCCACGAAGCGCATGGTCGGGCGCAAGGCCGCTTCCGCGATGGCCTCCGCGTCCGCTTTGTCGTTCGGCGGGCAAACAGCGCCCCACGCTGTTTGCATTCCCGCCTCACTCTGACGCTTTACAAACGGCTTCACGTAGGCCGCTGGGACAAGCCGAACTTCGTGGCCGTGCCGTTGTGCCACCCGGCCCCAGTGATGCGAAGTGGCACAGGCCTCCATCGCAACGATGCACGCCGGCTGGTCGGCGAGAAGCGTCGCCAGACGCGTCCGCGACAAACTTCGGTTGTATAGAACCGTCCCCTCCGGCCCGACAGCGCAGACCTGGAAGCTACCCTTCGCAAGATCTATCGCCAGCATGCTGATATGTGTCGTCATCGGTGTGCCCTCCTTTCGGTTCCAAGGGAACAATCATGGCATATGAGATGCCGTTGGTGGGGGCATCCACCGCATCAGTTCACTCAGGACGCAACCGGAATATCCAACTGGTAGAAAAGCGCCCCGGCATCGGGCGACCACAAACCTTTCTTCTTCAACTCATGCCGCCAGGCGTAAATCTGTTGCCGCGTAATCTCGTGGCGCTGCGGCACTTGCGTCACCGTTGCCCCGCCAACACCAACCGACATGACAATTTCGAGCTTGTCCTCGTCGCGCCAGAAACGCCGCCGCTCCACCCCAAGAATTTCGCCACGCATCGATGACCCCCGAATAAGACACGTCGTTAAACACGTGTCTTGGAACATCGCCCCATGATCAGGCAGGCGGTCCCAATGGCGCGGTTACCTTCTACGAGGAAGACCAGCGGATGACGCGCCCAGAGACGAATGGCGCCATCGGCGCGGCAGGGCAGGGCGAGGCTTTGCGCAGCTTCTTCGAACAGGGACAGCTCGCTGGAAAAATGCCGAATTTCTTGAGGCCGACATAGTCAATTTCTGTGCCGCCCTTGGTGAGCGCCTGCTGGTGCTTGATGGTCACGGGTATTTCGTAAAGGCGCCGAGCGTGGCTTAGAAGAGGCGCACGCCGCCTTCGTTGAGGTACATCTCAAGGTGGGTGAGAATGTGGGAGCTCTGCGCATTGCCTTCGAACTTGGTGGACTGTCGGCGCAGGTCGTCGGGCAGGTGGCCTTCCTCCACAAGCCAGTCGCCGATACGTATCGCCAGCGACCGCCTCACGCTGTCCACTTCGATGGAATGGATCAGCCGGTGCTGCACGTGGCCATGCTCGTAGAGCGGCTGCACCTGTGTCTTGTTGGCGAGGCGCTGGAAGGGGCGGAGAAGACGATGCGGTCGTGATCTTGCAGGAAGATCGAGCTGCTGCGTTGGGGGCTTGTAGCTGCGGTCCCTGAGGCGCTCAGGGTTGAGCAGCTTTTTCCAAGTCGTGGGGGCGGCGCCTCTGGCGGAGGAGGGCAGGGAAGGTGGCATGGTGGATCCTTGCGCGTGAACCCAGCGCGGGGCGCTATCGACAGCCGTTGTTACGCGATCCCGGTGGGAAAGCGAAGGGCCGGAACGTGACCCGGCGCAATCAGGCGATTGCAAAAAGCGCGACAAAAGAAGACTTTACCCGTGGGTAAGCTTTGCGGGAGGTCGCGGCGTGATCGAGACTTAGGGCGAGGCGCCAGACGGAACGTCGGTTCGGCGGATTCGGATTGCGATATGGCGGCACAATTCCTGACGTTTTGCGCGGTGCTTCAGGATCTGAGGATGGCGGGAGCGGATTTCAGCCTTGCGCTCGGGCGTTTGGAGCTTCGGCCCTACCTAAGCAACCCCAACTACCTTGGCGTGGCCATCGGGCGGTTTGCCAACCGTATCAACGAGGGCCGCACCCGGATCGGGGACAGGCTCCTCTCCCCCGACCGAAATGAAAACGGCAAGTATCACCTGCACGGGGGGCGCGGATCGCTCGCCGTTTCGGTACTAAACGCTGGCGGAGCATTCGAAGACCCATGTGGTGTTGTCCGACGTGCTGCCGGATGGGTATATAGGGTACGCTGGCAATCTGGAGGTTTCGGTTCGGTTTGAACTCACCGAGGCCAATGGGTTGCGCACCGAGAGCAGGGCCAGTACCGATGCGCCGACCCTGTGCAATTTCAAGACGCATAAATATTGCAACTTCGATGGCGGGGCGGATACGCGGGATTATTATTTGAGGGTCAAAGTCGATCAGCTCCGGCCCGGCGGCAACGATTGCATTCCGACGGGGGAAATCGCGGCTGTGCCCGGGAGCCGGTTCGATTTCAAAAAAAGCGATAGTTTTTTTAGTGGTAATTTTGAAGAGCTGGACCATAGCTTCTGCCTGAATGAAAGCGGTTATATCGCGGCGGCGTTTTCGTCGACGCGGTCATACATCTGGTGCGAGCTGATGACCGCGGACCCCGGGCTTCAGGTCTATACGGGGCAGGCGGCCAGCGCCCCGCCAATCGGGCCTTTTGCAGGAAACCTCCTTGAGCCGCAGATCTGGCCGTTCGCGCCGAACCAACCCGAGTTCCACGGCGCTGTTCTGCATCCAGGCGAGTTTTGTGTTCAGCCCTCGGTGTTTCGGCTGACGAAACGCGGGGCGGGTTTAAACGCCTGCGCCCCCGAAAAATCTCACAGACCACATAGACTGGCTGGATGGGTTCCTGAAACCTATGGCTCAGGTCAATCGGACGTGCGCCATTCAACATATTGACATTATGAAATATATTTGAGGCCGGCTGTTCCTTCGCTCCAAACCCCCTGTCGCGCAATAGCGTCAGAACTCTCTTGAAAAATGGTTAACGAACAAGAATAAGTTGTCGAAGCAAGTATAAGTTGTTTGGGGACAGTTATGCCGATTGTGGCGGGGGTCTTACGACCCGCGGTGTTTCGTGAATGGAATTGTCGCGTCGTCGCAGGGTGCGAAGGCTATTGCCGATATCCAGTCGCAACGGTGTCGAAATGACAGCGGCGTTCATAGCTGTGGTTTTGCTCCGCAAACCCGTTCGGTTTGAAAAGGCGGATGTCAAGGCCTTGGTATCTGATCTGCCCCCTCGGTCATTGCCGTTCCTGCACAATTTCGATGATGCCGGTGACAAGATCTCCATTCACTTGGACGATCAGGCTTTTGCCATTCTTGCCACAGATCAACCTGTGCCCCGTTCCGACGTCGCGCATGAACTGGACCGTCCTGGAAACGAAGCCCTCGCGGAAGCGTTCGACAGCCATACGGCGCATCTCCTTGTTGTGTGCCGCCTGCCCGCGGCGGAGATGGGGGTGGCGCTGATGGCCGCGACCGGAGTGCATTTGTTGGCGCACCGTCTGGGCGCATTGGGCGATCCCGTGGCCGTGACCTGGGCGTCCAGCATGCGCACGGAACGTTGGGATACGTTTGCCGACCTCACTGCGCCTCTGATCAGGGTCTACGACAACGAGCCCGCGTTTCCATCGCGGTACTGGGTGTCAATTCAGATCACGCAGGACAGCAAGAAATTCGGCGGAGAGACCAAGGGGTTGAATCCGCTGACCGGCTACAAACTGTCCATGACCCCGGTCGATTGGCCGATAGAAGACGTCGCCGCGCGGCTGGTGGGGATAGTGCAATACCTGATGGAAAACGGGCCGGTGCTCGAAGACGGGCAGACGTTTGGTGCCTCAGAAGAGGAACGGTTCCGCATTGCTTTGGACGGCGAAGTGATGCGGTTGGAATTGGAAGGGCAGGGGTGATGGAAGAACAGGAAATCGCTGGAATTTGGCTCCGCAAGACGCCGCTTGACACGGATGAGGGGGCGCCAGGATGCTATCTTGGCGGTCTGCCAACACTGCCTGACACCTATGAATGGCCGATACACACGATAGACGACGGGGCCGTTTCTGTGCCAATGCATTTCCTTGGCCAAATCAATTTGGCCGCTTTGCCGCAGGCGAATTTCTTGCCCGAGATGCCGCGAAGCGGTACGTTGTTTTTCTTTTTCGATCCTGTTTATTCGGATGGTTGGGAGCAAGGAAACAACGCGGCGGTCGTCTATGTGGAAGAAGATGTGTTGGACGTTCCGCCCAGGACTGTTCCAGAAGGGCTTCCTGTTGAAGAAGAGTGTTTTCCTTATCAAATAAGCTGGTACTACGAAAAAAATAGAACAACTCAATACAAAAATGGCCGATTGTCCTGGAAGAATTTTGGGAAATTGGGGAGGATGCTTTTTTTCCACCGAGTGGCCTCAAGCTGGACAGTGAAGCAGATCGTACGCGAGCCTACGACGGGGAGGTGGGGCGCACACGTTTTTTTGCGCCACACAGCTTTGTAGTCCTATCCGATACCTTCTTTATTGATGCACCAGAGGGTGCGTTTCGATCTGGGTCGTTCCCATTGCTGGTTCTGGATTTCGATAAGGATATAGGGTTCAACAACGGGCAAATGGTGATAACAATTGATCCTTCAGAAATGGCGCGCGGACAATTCAATCATGTACAGTTTGGGGTAGTGTAATATGGCCGGTTTTGATTTTTCAAAGAGAAATAGTGGTGCCGCAGGAAGCTTAGCCAATAACCTAGGTTCAGGACCCACTGACTTCCCGGTATCAGCGTGATTCACGGCTCGAAAATCGAGCGGTGAACATGTCTGATCTCTTCTGGTTGAGTGATGCGCAGATGGCGCGTCTG
>NZ_JBLZNC010000027.1:0-9086 GCF_048553715.1 Sagittula sp. SSi028
GGCAATGCAGCCTGCTGTCACTGGCACGTTCGACCCTCTACTACCAGCCGCGCGGGGAAAGCGCCGAGAACCTGAAGTTCATGGAAATCATCCATTGCCCGGCAGGCGATTTGCAGATGCAAATCTGTCGGGAGGGGACCAGCAGTTCCTGGAGACGCCGTGGTATGGGTCTCGACAAATGGCCCACCACATGCAGCGGGAGGGCCACAGATGTGGGCGACATCGTGTGCGGCGGCTGATGAAGCTCATGCGGTTGGTGCCGATCTACCAAGAACCGAAGACCAGCAAGAAGCACCCGGAGCACAAGATATATCCATATCTTCTGAGGGACTTACCCATCACCCGGACCAACCAGGTCTGGTGTGCTGACATCAGCTACATTCCAATGCGCCGCGGGTTTCTCTACCTCGTTGCCATCATGGACTGGCACAGCCGGAAGGTGCTGGGTTGGCGGCTGTCGAACAGCATGGACGCGGGATTCTGCGTCGAGGCTTTGAAAGAAGCGTTGGCCGGATACGGCCCCCCGGAGATATTCAACACCGATCAAGGTTCGCAATTCACCAGCACCGATTTCACCGACGTGCTGCGCGATGCGAAGATCAAAATCTCCCCTCTCGGCAGATTGCTTCGCAATCGCCTGCCGGGCAATGGATGGACGGTCGTGGCCGCTGGATCGACAATCGGATGATCGAGCGGCTCTGGCGATCCCTCAAATACGAATGCGTCTATCTGAACGCCTTCGAAACCGGTTCCGAAGCCCGGGACGGGATTCGTGATTGGATCAGCTACTACAACGAAAAACGCCCACACTCATCACATGGGATCATGACGCCGGACGAGGCCTATGATAGGCGATCTCCGGACCTGAAGGTTGCCGCCTGAAATGAAATCAATGCTATAGCATACCACGGCGGCAAACTGGTCGAATTTCCAGGACCACCTCTGCTTTCCCGCCGGCTTCTGTGCAAGAAATCCGGCAAGAGGGATTAGGCCCGCGCGGTCCTCATCCGCTGGACGAAAAGACCGAGGCTCACCCCACAGGCCAAGAGTTGCGCGGCCAGTTTGATCGTCACGAAATAGGACAACTGAGGATCAGGACTTAGGGCCATCGCGGCGAGTTGCAGCACCGCGATTGACAGACAGATCCAAATCCCGCTTCGGTCGCCAAAGGCCATGAGCGCCGTGGCGATCAGATAGCTGAGCGTGAAAGCAATGGACGACAGCGCGGCAAGGCGAAGCATCGGCGCAGCGGCGCGATATTGCGACCCGACCAAAAGATCGGTGAGCGTCTCCGGCATCGCCGTGGTGGCGATCAGCACCGAGAGGCTCACCCCGGCGAACAAGGCGGCCACGGGACGCAGCGCGGTCAAAAGCGACTGCCCCTCACGCCGCGCACGGGTGAGATCGGGCAAGAGTACGGTCGCCAGCGAGAAACAGGCGAAAAACTGGATGCGCTGAAACAGCGAGAGCGCCGCGATCAACCCACCCTCTTCGGCGCTCAAAAAACTCCGCGCGAGGAAAATATCGCCATCGAGGGCGAGCACCTGAGACAGTTGCAACAGGGCAAAGGCCCCTGCCCCAAGAACTAAGGCTCGGACCAGACTGGGCTGAGAGTGAGCCTGAGATCGAGAGGGGGTCGGCAATTCGCGCCGCACCACCCACCAGCCCGCCACGATAGAAAGCGCAATCGCCCCCACGACGCCGGACAGACCAAAGCCAAGCTGCCACGCCACAAGGGCACCGATGAGGCGCACGCCCATTTCGACATTGGCCGACAGGATAATGGGCCGTGTATGGAGCGCGCCATAGGCCACACCGCGCAACAGGCTGAAGGCGGCGCCGTAGGGCACCGCAGCGACCAAAAGAACGGGCGGCAGGGCCGCCCCGCCAAGCCAGAGCCACAGCCCGACGGAGATCACGACCGCAACGCCACAAAGCAGGCCAAAGCTCGCCCGGTTGAGTGCCGACAGAGCCGACAAAAGCGCCGGGTGATGCGTCGCAGGACAATCGGAAACAAGATGACTCACCGCCATTTGCACCGCCCCGAACAGGGACAAGAGAGAAAGTTTCAGGGTCAAAAGAAACGCGAGTTGTCCGAAAAGCTCCGGCCCCATGAGGCGGCTGAAGATCATGTTGAACCCGAGGTTCCCGACATTCACGCCCATCGACGACAGAAAGATCGCCACGGCGGGCGTGACGATCAAAAGGCGCAGTCGGACGCCGGACCTCAAGAGCTGCTCCATGGAATTACTCTTTTGGGACCGCCGGGAGGGCGATTTCTGCCGGGACCGACAGGCTCTTTGTGGTGAAACGGACCCCGAGACGCGACCGGGCGATGAGTTTGAGCATTTCCACCCCGCTTTTCGCGATGGCTTTGGCGGTTACTTTGGATCCGGGCACCTCGTCCCATTCTGCGAGCGGCTGTTCATAAAAGGCGTATTTATGACGGTTAAGGCCAAGGTTATCTTTGAGCCGCATGAAGAGTTCGACATCGAACAACCACCCTGCGGTGAACGGCTCAGCGAGGGCGCGGCGCAGCGCGGGCGAATTGCGCAGCATCTTGGCCCCGCATTGCGAATCTCCGATCGGCAAATCGAGCGCCAGACGGGCCATAAAGGCACACATGCGCGACACGATCCGGCGCGAGAGGCGGCGTTCGATCCGGTGGCCGAGCATCTGGCGACGCGCGCCAAAGACCACATGGGTTTTCGTGAAGCGATCAAAGGCGCGAATGAAATCCGGGAGCGCCTCAAGCGGCGTGGCGAGATCGGCATCCCAATAGGCGACCCGTGTCACCCCCTGATCGCAGGCATACAAGAGACCCTGACGCACGGCCTCGGCCTTGCCAGCATTGCGCGCCAGAGTGAGAATGGTGACGCGGTTCGGCCATTCGGCGCGGAAGGCGTTGAGGCGCTCTTGGGTGGCGTCCGTGCTGCCGTCGTTGACGAAAATAAAGTCGACGTCTGGCGTGCGCTGCATGAAATAGGCAAAGGCATCCGCATTGAACCGGCGCGCTTCGTTATAGCAGGGCGCAACGACCAGCGTGCGCAGGCGTGGATTGCTCGGCCAAGGGCAGGCAGGAGAGATAATCTCTTGCGGCATCTCTTGGGTCAGCAGATGAGAAACGACAGCATTCATGGCAGCACCTTTGATTTCGGGTTAACCCTTTGTCTCAGATGCCAAAAGAAAGAGCGCAATTGCGGGGGTATAGTGCCTTGTTTATAAAGGGTATTGACTATTCTTGCGGTGGTGGGGGGGAGGTCAAAAGCTTATGCGGCCTATCCCTTCGGACAGGCCGCTTTTCCACGAGACCGGAGGGAAACGTCAGGCGGAAACTCGAGTCATCTCGGCCCGCTGGCGCCGGGTCATGCGCAGCATCGCGACGTGGAAACGTGCGACTTGGGACAGGGGAATATCCTGCGAGGCGATGCGATTGTTTTCCGCCAGGGTTTGCGCGGAGTCCAGATCGTCCAAAGCCCGCCGCATGGCCCAGGCCATATCAGTCGGATTGCCGGGCGTATAGTTCACACCTCTCAGGCCCTCATGCTCACAGACATCGATAAAATCCCCGATGTTGGGAAAGACCGGCACGGTTTCATAACTGGCCGCCTGATGCAGCACACCCGAGCTGCCGGTCGTGGCGTTATAGTCAAACACGCTCAAACGCGCTTGCGCGAAAAACTCCGGCACGTCCTCTTCGGCGACATAGCCGTGAAACACTACGCCCTTGTCGCCCTGTCTTTCCCATTTCAACTTGTCGAGATAGCCGGGGGTTGCCGGGTGATCCATCCCGCCGATGACGAGTTGATAGTCCGCAAATTCCGGCACAGCGCGCATCAGATCAAATGCAGACAGCAGGGTTTCGATACGTTTATAGGTGCCGAATTTGCCCATGGTGACGATCCGTTTCGGGCGTTCTGAGAGTTTCGGCAGGCTGCGCGCGACGGTGTCAAACGTGCCGTGGGGAATGTGATGCACCTCGGCGCGAGGAAAGCGGCTTTGGAGCATCTCGGCATAGGAGGCCAGCGTCACCGTCATGTAACCGGCGGCCAGAAGCGCGCGGGTGACAACGGCCCCGGCGGCGCGCACGATGGCTTTACGGGCGGGTTTGCCTTTGAGCTGGGTGTTGTCGAGATCGATCCTGGAAATAAGATTGTGCGCGATCACCCCGCCGCGCCACCCGCCAAGCCGGGTGAAGGCCGGGGTGAGCAGACCGAGGGCCGCCGGAAGTTCGCGATTGCCGAAACTCGCCATCTGAAGGTTCCACAGAACGCCATCGACCTCTTCGCGAAAAAGCGCCCGCAAGATGGCGGGTCCGATGGAGAGACTGTTGAAGGACCAGACACGGCACACGCGGATTTTCGGGCCGAGATCCAGCTCAGGCTCCCAAAGCGGGAGCTTGTCAGCCAGTACGACGATCTCTTTGACATCGGGACAGGCGGCGAGTTCGCGGGCGAGGTGATAACCATATTCATTGAGGCTCTGACGTCCCGGAGGAAAGGCGGAGACAAGGGCGATACGTTGAGCTTTCGGCATGTGAGTGATCCTTTGCGACAGGAAAGGTGTCGCGGGTTGCGACTTGGACCCACTTTGTTGCAAAGCGCGCGAAAGAGATTTTGCGCAGAGGTTTACGCCTGAGGCCAAGGGCACAGGACCGCCTCTTCGAGCGAAGGGGCCACTGTCCGAAAGAATAGGACCCCCGCCCAATGCCCACCCGGATAGCCTTCGGCGCAAAAGCGATCCCCGCATGAATCGGCCAGATTGGTTCTTGTGTCGCGCGCCTCGGGCGAGATGCGCACGGGAGCCGCCCCCCTGCCGGTCCCCGTGACCCCGAGGAGTTAGAGCAGGGAGCAAAAAGGTGCCTTCCCCGTGTTCAAGCCAATGTGGCCCCATCGGAAGGTTTCTTCGTAGAACCACGCCAAGTAGAAACAAAGTATGAACATGGCTTATGGCGTTGTGTTTCTGATCATGTAAATCCGGCCAAAGTTGTCTCGAAATAGGGGCAAAGATCCCGCGAGAACGGTGACTTTCCCGGATATAGCGTCAGCGCTGTGACCATGGCCTAAATGTAGCTGGATCCAAGATCGCACCACTGCACATGCTTATGCAGGGAGATGCGGAGGCTTCTCTGCAGCAGATACGTCTTGGTCGATTTGCGTCGGAAACGCTCCGGCTTTCAGAGCCAACAGGCACCCCGACATCCGAACGCGTCACACAGCTCGCGAATTGACAGCGGTGGATGACACTTAAAAAAATCCCAAATCGATCACTCCAAATCCCCCCAAACAAAAACGTTGGGAAATGTGTTCACATGGGTCAACTCTCAGTGACACTTTATAAGGCTACCGGCGTCAGTTCTCGGTGACAATCAACATTCTGCGCCGGCAAACGGGTGTTTTCCAACAGAATTGGGCGGGAAGGAGACATTCTCTGCGCAAGCGAAGCGCTATCGCCTTGAGAGAGATCTGTACCACTTGCGCTGTGGCGGCGAAACTGAAGTATCCTCGTACTTGAAGCAGTCCGCCAAGTCGTCAATTGATGAAATAACACCATTTGAGTGGCATGCCCCCATCGAGTGGTCCGGTTTGATTGTTAGTGCATCGTCGGCCTCTGGTCCATTGGCACGATGCTTTCGGGCGCTGGCGGACGATAGCCCAATGAGCTGTGCGGCCTGATCGTGTTGTAATGGATGCGCCATTGCTCGATCAGGATTTGCGCCTCCCTCAAGCTGTAGAAGATTTCACCATTCAACAGCTCGTCGCGGAACCTGGCGTTGAAGCTTTCGCAGTATCCGTTTTCCCAGGGTGAGCCCGGTTCGATGTACGCGGTCTTTGCTCCGACAGCGGCGATCCAATCCCGCACCTTTTGGGCGATAAATTCCGGCCCATTGTCGGATCTGATATATTCCGGTTGCCCGCGCAGGATGAACAGGTCGGTTAGTGCATCCAGCACGTCCGTGGAGTTGAGCTTGCGATCGACGCGGATCATGAGCGCCTCCCTGGTGTATTCATCGATAATGTTCAGTGTCCGATAGACCCGGCCATCCGCCGTGCGGTCCTGGACGAAGTCGTAAGACCAGACATGGTTTGGGCGTTCGGGCCGCAAACGGACACAGGAGCCATCGTTCAGCCAGAGCCGTCCTTTTTTCTTCTGCTTTTGCGGAAGCTTCAGCCCTTCGCGCCGCCAAATACGTTCGACCCGCTTGTGGTTCACACACCAGCCCGCGTTGTTGAGTAGACCGGTCACCATCCGATACCCGTAACGCCCGTACTGGTCGGCCAGCGCGATGATGTCGTCGGTCAGACGCTGCTCGTCGACCCGGCCCCGCGGCACCTTGCGCTGCGTAGACCGATGCTGTCCAAGCGTGCGACAGGCCCGACGTTCAGACACGCCAAGTTCCTGCCGAACATGGTCAATGCACTTGCGGCGACGCGAAGGGCTCAGAAGTTTCCCTTTGCAGCCTCGGTCAGAATGAGCTTGTCCAGCGTGAGATCAGAGACCGCCCGCCTGAGCCGTTGGTTCTCCTTCTCAAGCTCTTTCAGCCGAGCGAGCTGCGACCGCTGCATCCCGCCATAAAGCTTACGCCATCGATAAAACGTCTGCTGTGTCACGCCGATCTGACGCACCGCCTCGGCGATCGTCGCGCCTTGTCCCTGCAGAACTTCAACCTGCCGAAGCTTCGATACAATCTCTTCGGACTTATCTCGTTTCCCAGCCTGAGCTGATCCTCCAATTTGTGGGGCAAATCTATCCCAGTTGGTGGACCACTTTCAGGGGGCTACTCCACACGCCCCTCCCTGAAAATCAATGCGTCCAGACCCTAGCGCGCCATTGCGGTCTTCGATCACCAACGCTCATTGTGGTTCGCGATCGGTAAGGCTCTTTATCACAATATCCACGTGGATTGAGTAGTAGATCGCGGAGATGAAGCAAAAGTTTGCTGCGCATAGCACGAGAGTGACGATGTCGAAAACCTCGGGGAAAGTGAACGAGTCCCTAAGATATACCCACGCAAAGATTTGCGCGATGGTTTGGAACACAAAAAGTGTCAGGCAGCTGTGTGCCATTTTTTCAGAGATAACTTTTGTCGACATGGTGTGTCTTGCTGCCCGTGAAATAGTGAATGTAACCGACGAGACAATTTCGCCTTGTAGGTCTAAATGGGTATCGAGCGTTGATCGCTCAATCAACGGTAGATTTTACGCGTGCCAAGTTTTGATACGTCACGCGGAAGTTTTTTGGGCAGCAAGCAGGTGATACATCAACAATTTATACTTAAAGGAGAGTGGTAAATTTTTTTGTCGCGATCTACCCGTTTGCCGTTTTCAGCTATACATTCGAGCAACTGAACCTATTCCAGATCCAAAGCTATCGTCCGGATGTCCGGGGAGCGATTCGAATTCCCCCCCCAAAGTTCGTAAGTATTCGCCTAAGCCGCTAGAATGGTAGTCTGTTGAGGGGGTTAGTACTGCGATGGGAAGACGCACTAGCTCGCCAGCCGGAATGCAAACCACAGTTCTCTGCTCAGCTAGACTAGCCAGATTTTAATCCGCCATAGGTTGATTAAGGGGGTTTGAGCCGAAAGCGGCGTGACAACTCAAGGTTGATTCTTCTCATTTTCATTTGCGTTCGTTTCATACCGAAGGCCTATAAGTAAATCATTGTTATTTGCATGCCATTCGCACACGCATGACGCAGGCAATTAATTTCAGCTCGTTAACTCTTCATTAAGTTTTCGTTCGTTAGGCTGAGCGACAGACGACAGTTAAGGGGGCATGCCGCTATGTCGTGATTGCCCGAACCAAAAGCGCCGCGCATTCGCGACTGGCCGATGACAAGCGCTTTGGCCGGTAAGCATACGATAAATCCGTGACAGATTTCAGTCGAAGAAACAGGGCTGTTGCTCCGCGTCGGCGCAACACTCGAAAGGATGCAGAACATGTCAAAGCATGAGTGGATCATCCGCATGATTGATGAGATCGGACAGTACGCGAAGGAGCATCAATTGCGAGGGGTGGCCGCTGCGGCGCCGCTGTTGAGCACGCTTGCACGCGAGGATATTGAGCGCGCCAAGCTAGAAGACGATTTAAAAGACCCCAGCTCTGCAGCCGACTAGTGTAGTTTGTTGCTGGCGTCGCGGAAGGAAACACATTTGTTTGCATGTGAGCGGACAATGGTAACTGGCTTTGTATCTGAGGCGCCGCCAAGCCTTATCCAAACCTTGCTGTCATTTGAGACGGGCCCGAGGTCGTGGACTAAAAGGTTCAGGGGATGACGCTCAATATGTGGTCCTTGACCTGGCAGGGGATTTTTCATCTGCCATCGATAAGAGTCCGACCTAATTTGCGTACGGACAATGAAGCGAACGAGATTTACGGATGCCGAGCTGTAGGTCCAAGGAAGGGGCCGTGGTCCCAGTGGGGGCGCGCATCTGAAGGCCCGGTTCGGGCTCTCAGGCCGGGATGAGTGCTGGATCGCCGGAGCGGATCACAAGATGGCCGCGACCAGTCGCAGAGGGCGCCTGATCACAGAACTGCGGCATTGCAGCGTAGCCTATGCCCGTGGTAAAGGTAACGCGGTGCAGACTGCCACTGCGCACCGCAGCTGGGATTTCCACGTCCGCAACGCCGCATTTTCCAGTCCTGAGATTGGCTACGCTTAAGCGCATGGTTCGGTACCAGAAGGTTTGGCGCACAGGAAAACAGAAATTCATCCGTTTTCCCGCCTCTGTGCTGTCTCACAGCTGGAATAGGCCCAAGCCATTTACCACGTCGCGCTTTGTCTCCTCGGTGCGTTGCCGCGCCCGTTCCGTGCCATCTTTAATGACCTTAAGAACGTACGCCCGATCTTTGGAAAGCGCCGCACGGCGCGCACGAATTGGGGCGATGAGATCCTGTAGGATCGTCTCCAGCCGCGCTTTGATCTTGCCATCACCAAGCCCGCCTCGTTTGTAATGGGCTTTCAGTTCGGCAAGTTCATCTTGATCGGGATCGAAGGCGTCGAGATACGTGAAGACGACGTTGCCCTCGACGCGACCGGGGTCTTCCACACGCAAATGGTTCGGATCTGTGAACATCGCCCTGACA
>NZ_JBLZNC010000028.1:0-7317 GCF_048553715.1 Sagittula sp. SSi028
GCCACCTTCGCCTTGAACTCTGCCGAATAGCGTTTCCGTTTGGTCATTTCTGTGCGTTCTTCCTCAGGCGCTACAGCTTAACACCTGGTCCGAAATCCCGCGACCACCTCTCCTCAAACGGGCGGATCAAAACCCTTTGTACCACCCCAAAAACAGCCCCGGCTTAACCGTCGTCGTCCCGGACACGCTCCGGTAATCCGCCGAAAGCCGCCCACCCGCGAAAAACTCGCCGTGCTTCCACGGATAGCGCATCTTTGCCCCGACGCCGGGAATGAATTTATTGTTGTAGTCATTGCCGTCTAAGTCCCAAGCGAAATCGACATCGACAAAAGGCGAAAGAATCCAGTCGCTCTCCGACAGTTTCAGATCCCGCGACAGCTCGCCCCCGAGCGTGAGAACGATATTGCGATCGCCTTTCTCCAACGATCCGGGCGTGGCCAGCGTGCCATAGCTTTTGAGGATCGTAGCGGACCGGTCCAGCCCAAACATGGTCTCCCCGGCTTCGGCACCCCAATAGCGGTAATAGTAATAATCGACGGCATAGCGCGGCCCGCTCAGGCGGAAATCATTGCCGCGCTCGGTATACCAATCATGGCGCGCGCTAAAAGTCAGGTTGAGCGCATCGCTCGCCTGCCACGACAGGCTGAGGCCGAGCCCCGTCTTGTTCGAGTTGTTCCACGGCTTACCCGCGCTATCCATGACGTGGTTCGAAAGCGAGATCACCGAAAAATTGAGCTTGTCCGTCTTGTGGATCGTATAGCCGAGTTTCAGCCACGCCTCGCCAAAGAGATTGCCTGCCTCCTGCGGCTGGTTGTCATTTGGGAACCGCACGATCCCGCCCGTGGCCCCATGCCATCGGCTATCCTCGCCAAAGGCAGAAGCGGGCGCCGAGAACAGGAGAGATAGCATTGCACATGACAGAGCCTGCACCCATCGGCGGGCACCAAAGAGGGAGACGCCAAGCGACATGGGCGATCCTTTCACAAAAACCAAAACACCTCCGGTCGCGATCCGTTCTGCGCATCCGATCCCGACCCGATCCTTGGTTTTGTAGCCGCTCCGCGCGCCAGAGAGGCACGCGCAGGCGATGAGCCTCACCGCCTAAAGGCACAGGACCCTATCCTTTAGGAGAGGCCCCAAACGCCTTTCGCATCACCTCGGCGGCGGGTTTCTCATACCCATCCACGTCTATGAGGCCAAAGGCCCCCTGCTGTTTGCGCACCCAAGGTTTCGCCCCCACCGCAAGCGCATCGACCGCCGGGAAATCATGCAGCGTCCAGAGCATCACCCCCGCGCTCTCAGACAGGGCCTCGATCCGGGCGGCAAGCGCCTTGGCCTGTTTGCGCTCCGAACCGGGAAATCCGAGACCTGCATCGTAGGAACTCACCCCGATCTCCGTGACCACAACCGGTTTGTCGACCTCGGCCATCAGGGCGGAGAGCCGCGCCTCTGCCCCCTCGATCGGGGCATAGTCGTGATAGCTCACCAGATCGAAGTCCTCGGCCATCACCGTGCCGCTCGCCGCCTCGGCCCAACCAACCGTCAGCGCAAGATCGGGCGCAATCCGCCGCGTCACTGCCGTCATCGCACGCAGCCACGCCTCGACCTCCCCTGCCCCATGGGCCGCAAAATCGAGATCCGCCTCGTTTTTCAGATCGACAAATGTCACTGCGTCTGATGCGGCCAGCACCGGCAGAACGCGGTCGAGATAGAGCACATCTTCCGCCCACATCTGCGCCCCGTAGCCGCCGCGCATATCAAAGAGCGTCGGCACCACGCTTAGGTCATGAAAACGCGCCAGATCGAGCAGGAAGGCCAGATGCATGAGGTCTTCTGTCGCGCCATCGGCCGCCGCGAACACGTCGCGCGGCAAAAACACCCGCACCGAATTCGCGCCCATCTCCGCCATGCGGGCGAAATCCGTGGCGATGACATTGACGTCAAAGCCGGGCCAAAAGGCGCGCCATGGGGTTTCGGCGGGGTAGTAATTCACGCCCCGGATCTCGCCCGACCAGCCGGGGCCAGTGACCTGCCCGTTCCCCTGTCCGGCCATCGGCTCCGCCGCGCGGCGCTCATAGGAAAACAGCCGCCAGCCGTTCGATTCATTCATGAGCGTCACAACACCGCGATCCCTCGTCACGCTGAAATGCGCCAGACCTTTTTCCGAGAGCGCAAATCGCGCGACCTCCATGTCCACCTCGGCCTGAAACACCGATCCGTCGCGGTGGAAAAACACCGGCCAGACACGTTGGCTCAGCACCACCATGCGCGTGCCATGTTCTTGCGCGGCAGCGGCGGCAATCTCCGCCCGCCCCTGCGCAACCCCCGTCAGACGCACAGACAACAGATCAGTGTCGCCCGTTTCCTGCGACAGGGACACTGCCTGCCACGCCTCGGCCAGCGCCTGTCCGATCCGTGTCTCATCCCCCGGCGTCACCGGACGGTCGAGCGCCACCTCAGCCGCTTCCCAGATCACCAGATCCGCCTTTTCCGGCTGTGGCGTCAACGCATCGGCGATGTAGAGATAGGCCGTCTGCCGAGTTTGCAGCCGCTCGTACCCTGTACCGGCGACCATCACCGCCAGCGCGAGCGCCACCAAACCCGCCATGACAAGAGCAATCAGACGCGTCATTGCACCAACTCCTTGCGCGCATCGCGCGGAGCCACGCCGGGCGAGACCACCTGCGTGCTGTCGCCATAGGCCGTGTGCAGTCGGACCTCATAACCGCCCGCCTCCGGCCCAAGCGGCACATCGAGCCAGACATAGCCATCCCGCGCCCAGCCGGCCACACGCGCCACGCCACCTGTCGGCGCGCGCACCGTCGCCGCCACATCCGCGCCCTCATAGAGAAGATGCCCCGCATCCGTCGTCAGAGGCCCCACACGCAGTCTGAGCTCCGGCACATCCTCGCGCGCCCAGAGACGCAGCTCAGGCGCCTCTGAGAGCGCGACACGGGTCATCTCGACCGTGACCGTATCGGAGGCCGTTGTGGCCAGCGTTGCGCCCGCCACGGCGCGCACCGGCATGTCGCGGGTCAGAATGCCCCCCTGCCCCACCGCGCCGATGCTGCGGGCGGTGAGTTGGGAATAGCGGCCTGCCCCGCCGTCTGTGCCGTCGTCCTGCCCGTGTTCCATTAAAACGGTGATTGCCGTGCCGTCCTCGACCGGATTGCCGTAGCGATCCGCCAAGGGCGCGGTGGTGATCCCGATCACCTGTTCCGGCGCGCCCACTTTTTCCGGCTCAAGCGTCAGCGCGACAGAGGCCAGATCGGCAGTGACACGGTAGAGCGCGCGCGGCGATTGGCAGCTGTCAACTTCCGCTCCCGCCGCAAAACTCCCCGCCTCGGTCGGCGGCGCAAAGACCAGATCGCCAATCCCGTTGCGCGTCGGCACGCCGCCATAGATCATATCGCCGAGGCGGAAGGTGACCGGCAAACCATCCGCCACAAGGTTGCCAAACACATCAAGCGTGAGGGTGACAGCGTGGCCCTCGTCCTGTCCGGCGACGAGACTTTTTGGCCCGACAAAAACGGCACATGTGTCCGCATCGCCAGGGCGCACTTTAACGCTTTGAAATTTTTTATTTTTTTCTATGCCCCGCACACCCGACCACTGCGCGCGCTCATCTGAAGTCTCGGACAACGGCACCAAACCGAAGCCGTCGGAGAGATAGTCCGCGCGGTCCGCCGCCGAAACCGGAGCGGACAGACAGGCAGAGAGCATCAGGATCAGGGTCGCAAATCGCATCATATCCTCCTTAAAATAACGGCTCATGCACCATGCTCGACACATGCAGGCGCAGCGCCGAATAGCCCGGCACGCCCGCAAGCGGGATTGTTCCCACCAAGGCCCCCGGAAGGCCGGTATCGCTGTGTTGACTGCTGCCATTGACCACAAGCTCTCCGGCGGGCACCTCGGCGACCACGGTGATTTCGTCGCGTGCAGGCAGATCGAGGGTGAACCCCTGCCCCTGCCCCGGCAAAATGTTCTGATCGACAAAGCCCGCCTCGGTCCAGATCGGCTTTCCGGCGTCATCGTACAAAAGCGCGACGATGCGGGTGATCGTGGCAATCTCCGTGCCGGTGTTGACCGCCTGTCCGGTGAGCGTGATCTGTCCACCCGTGGTGGTGATGGTCAGCCCGTTGAGCCCCACCGCCCGGTAAAGTCCCGACCCGGCCACGAGCGCGCGCGCCTCGATGGCGGCACTGTCGGGGGCGGTGCTCAATTCCGGCGGGATAAAGCGCGTGGGGTCAAACTCGCCGGCGGCGTCATCGAGCGAGAGCACACCCTCGAACTCCACCCGAAATCCGGCAGTTTCCGCGGGCAAGAGCCGCTGGCCGTCCGCCACCCCCGCCGCCATGCGGGAAAGCGCCGGCCCCTGTCCCTCGGCGCGCAGATCGCCGAGGATCATCACCTTGGCCGGGTCGGCATCGCCATTGGTCAACGCACCGACAAGGCTGTAGCGCCCGTCTTTTTGCACCAGACGCGTGTCCTGAAGGAAAATCCGGGGCCGATCGAGCCGGTCGCGGTGCAAGTCGGCCTCGATCCGCGCCTGACGGCGCCCGACAAGGTTCCAGGCCACATCTGGACGGCGCTGAAGCCGCTCCGGTGTTTGGGTCGGGCGCAGGCCGGGGGCGACGAGATACCAGGTGTCGCCGCGCTTGACGGTGCGGATTTCGCGGGTTTCCTGCCGGATTTTGACAGCTGTCAACCACGTCAAATCGACCTGCCATCTCCGCGTGACCTCTGAGCCACCCAGATCGCGCAGGGAAATGTCCTGTAGCTTGCCATAAGAAGCGATGAGACCACCCTGCCACCGCCAGGTGAATATCGCGCTGTCGAATTCGGGGCGGGTCAGCGGGTCGAACCTATCGTAGGCGTCGCGAAACCGGCGCATGTCGAGATCTGTGAAAAAGGCCTCCACCTGTTCTTCGGCGGAGAGGGGCGTTTGCGTCGTCTTCCAAAACGTGACACCGCCCCAAACACCACCGCCGAGCATGACAAGCGCCCCGATCACGGCGACGCGCCGCAACTGGCGCACAGAGCCGATCGCACCTGTGGTCATCACCGCAGGGCTCAAGAACCCGCGATGCGCGCCAAACCCGTGGCGCACAGTGGTGGTGATCAGCACGGAGAGTGCGCTCAACAACATCGCGGGCGGGACAGCGCCCCACATGATCATCTGCCACACCGGAATGTCGCGACGCGGCGAGACGAGGGACAGGGGGCTCACATCCGGTTTTTCCCAGACGGCAATGTTGTTCGGGAGCTTTTGCAGCCGGTCCCAGCCGGTGAAGAACAGCAAGGGATCGTAAAAGGCATCATTCGAGAAGATGTATTTGAGGTGATAGGCGTCAGCATTCACCAGAAACTGTTTGAGCGAGCCAAGCCCCGGCACGCCGCTGAATTTGGCATTTTCCAGCCGTTCGACGGAAAATCGGGTCAAATCCGGCAGGCGGCGGGCCGAATGATAGTTGCCGTCGATGGATTGCGCCTCTGTCAGGGCGGAGAGATAGGCGAACTGGTCGCCGAACCCGAGCGTCATATAGCGCCAATGGTCGTGTTCGTCCTCTTCGAGGAACTGCACGATCGGGGTCGGGTCGACGAAACGGGGCTGCATCGGCTGGATGCTCGGCAGGATCGCGGCGAACACGCTCAGACCGACCATGGAAAACAGGTAACCGCCCACAAGGGCGCGATGTCCGCCACGCCCAAAGGCCGCGCGCAGCGTCTCACCGGAGCGCCCGAACATCAGCCCCTCATAAAGCCGCCCGAGAAAGGGCAAAATGAGGATCGTGGCCCAGAAGGTGAACCGGTCGAGCGTCAGGATGTCGAACGCCCCGCCGAGCATCGCGCGGGGCAAGGGGGTCGTGCCCCCCGTACCGAGGACAAATCCAACAACAACCGACAGCCCCAGAGGGAAAAGCCGGGTGCGCAGGCTGGTGTAGGCGACATAGGGCAGAGCCAAAAGCGCCGTGCCCCAGGGCAGGAGAAAGAAAATAAACCCGAGATGCGGTTTCTCGATGAAACTTTCGCGGCTTCCATGCGGGATCGGCACCTGAGTGATCGGATCGTTGACCGACCAGATCCAATAGGGCAGAACTGTGATCACGATGGAGCCGACCATGAACACTGCGAGAAAAATCCCACGCGCGAAGGCCCATGTTAGACACTTATAGCGCTGGAGTCGGGTCTTATCCGTATTCAGTTCGGCAACCACCTTGAGCGAGAGGGGCGCCAGAGGGAGGGTGAACAGAACGCTGCCGAACAGCGTCGTCACATGATGCGCCGCCGTCGTGGCACAGGCAAAGAGCACAGCGGTCAGAAAATCCCGCCACCGCCCGCCAACGATCCAGCGATAGACCGAGGGCAAGCCGTTGAGAAAGATTCCGAGGGAGACAATCGTCGGCAATTGGCCAAACAGATGCACGGTCTCTGAGATTGAGGAGGACAGCACAAGGAAAATCGCGGAATATCCCGCGGCGCGCGGTTCGACCCAGATCAGGGAAAAGCGGTACACGCCGAGGGTCAAAAGCACGAGCCCCGACATCATCGTGACGACAAAAGCCGCGCGCAAGGGCATCAGATATTGCAGCGCCCCGATGGCCATATGGGTGCCGGGCGGATAGGAGGTCGTGGCAAAGCCGGTGTACCAGCGGGGCTCCCAGGGATCGAACCAGCTCCGGTGATAGCTGTCCCCGAAAAACATATGGATGAAGGCGTCGTAGGTGTTGCCGTGGGTAAATGGCAAAAGCCCGCCGTGAAACAGGCAGACCCCCGCCAAGGCGAGCATCAACAGGCGCAAACCCTCGCTGTCCGGCGCCTTTCGGGCCGGTTCGCTCAAATGAACACGAGAGGTCACCGATCGGGTGACATCCTCTGATGAACGGACGACATCCGTCAACGGAGGGGTCCTTTCGGGAAAGGGAATTGGGTCTGCGCTCTCGCATTATCTTCGACCGCCACGCCCAATGCACCCGTTCGGCGGCATATCCCAAACGCTACTTCGCAGGGGAGATCTATCCGAAAGAATAGGATCACCTCAGGCCGCATGGGTATTTTCCGCCCGCAACAGCGCCATGACCATTGGCCCAACGCTAAATTCACCCGCAGCCGCCTTGCCGGAGAGTGCCCTCAGATAGCCGCCCGGTTAGCCGATCTGTTCGGCCCGTTGCAAAATGCAGGCGTGTCAATCGGCACCGAAAATTGGCTCTGTCGCATATTGTGTGATTTTTGGCGGCCTCGCTCCTACATCTGGCTTGGATGCTGGAGAGGGGTGATCACCTTGACAAAGCGTTTTAACACCGAGCTTTTGCC
>NZ_JBLZNC010000029.1:0-6003 GCF_048553715.1 Sagittula sp. SSi028
AGCCATGATCTGGGCTTCTGTGAAACGTGTCTTCTTCATCGGAATCTCCTCGTTCATCCTGCCGAGAAAATTCTACTTCCGCATCCCCTTAAGATCGGGGGGGATTACCCCCAGCTGCGCTCATGAAACTGCCAGACGCATCCAGCCCGACTGTGTGATAAAACGGCGGAAAATCTAACCCCAAGCGGGGACACTTCCGGTAGCACAGCAAGTAGCCGAAAACTCCAGCTTTAAACGGTCCAGTTTTCAGGGGGCAAAGCAGTCCGAGTCCTTTTGACCACCTATCTCTTGCCTGTTGGGGAAAAACTTGCTCAGTTCCCAGTGACTATCCACCTCTCAATGCTACCTTGGGTTTATTTGAGTCAACTATACGTGGCACACTTAACCGTAGAAGTGGTATGATATTGGTACCATATGACAGGCATCAGGGACGTAAAAAATGGTAGAGCAGAACACATCTGACAAACCGGTGAACGTTTCTCAAAAGACACACAAGCCCGACCGCAATACCTCGCTAAGTTGGTTCCAAACCTTAGAGCCTCGCCTCGTTTTCGACGCCGCATTTGGTGCTGAAGCAGTTGACACGATTGGCAACCACAACAGCGGGTCTGAAGAGGCTTTTACCAACCGCGATCTCAACACCCATCTTGCCGAATCACTGGCTCATATCGAACCTAAAGGTGAGCGTCTCGAAGTCTATGTCATCGACGGGCAGGTTGCAGATGCAGGAGATCTTATTGCAGCGGTTCCAGCGCGATCGCATCTTATTACACTAGACGGCAATTCAAGCGGATTGGCGCAGATCGAAGAAGGCCTGTCGGGCCTAGAAGGTATTGATGCGCTGCATATTCTTTCGCACGGTGAACCAGGCGAAATCCAGCTTGGCCCCGACCGCTTGGAAACCACCAATCTATCCATTGCGGAGCTTGAGGCTCTGCAGCGCATCGGTGGCCAAATGGCCCTTGGTGGCGATATCCTGATCTACGGCTGTGATTTTGCCGACGCTGAAGATGCGCTTTCTGCATTGGCAGTTGCGACAGGCGCAGATGTTGTCGGCTCTGACGATAAGACCGGTTCAGCGGCCCTTGGTGGGGACTGGGATCTTGAAGCAAATGTTGGCGCAATCGAAGCCGATACTTTGGCGGTGGCGGCCTTTAGCGGAACGTTAGCCGACTTTACGGATGCGGGTACAGACACCGATTACACCCTAAGCGGCACCGATACACTGACGATCACCAGCGGCACTTACACAGGTGAAATTGACGGATTTGGCCCGAATACAACCATCACCGTCGAGGCAGGCGCAAGTTTCGAACCCGCCAGTTTTGACGGTCTGAGAGGGACGTTAATCATAGAAGCTGGCGCCACCGCTGTTATTGATGACGTTAACTTCGAGCAAAACTTTACCCTGCAAAACTCGGGCGACTTGGTGTTCTCGGGTTCGGCTGGTTTTGACGATACAGCAGAATTGTCCAACTTTGCTGGCGGCACGATCATCTTTTCGGAGATACTGACGCTGGAGAAGGACTCCATCCTCACCAATGCGGGCACGCTGACCTTTAACGAAGACCTTGAAACCAAGGAAGACACGACATTCAGCAATAGCGGTTCGGTTACCCTAACCACGTTGAGCGCCGAGGGCGATATCGTCAACAGCGGCTATATTGATGCCACTCAAATCATTGAAATAAATGATACATCCGCCGTAACTAACACCGGCAGCCTCGAAGCAGCTACTCTGTTTGAAAACAAATCCAACAGCTTTGCCAATGACGGATTTATTTTTGTAACCGGCGGATCCAGCATTTTCTTGAACGATGGCACGTTTACGGGCGGTCCGGATTCCGTGGTCACCGGCTTTAACTTTGAAAATGCGGGCCAAGTTGACGGCGGCGGATCCTACAGCTTTGATGGGCTGACGGCGAACACAGGCGATTTTGATGGCACTGGCGGCCAAACGATCAACTTTGTCGACAACTCGCCCACAGGCGCTAACATTTTTGACATCCAGACCAACGCGCCAACCAACACGCAAGCGGTGCCCTTCACGCCACCCGCAGCCGGCACATTGCCTGGTTCTCAAGTCAATCCCGATCCGGTCGCGGGTGACGATACCTTTGCTGTGGATCAAGGCACCACTGGCAATCCCCTTGATCTTCTTGGGAATGATGCGGATGCAGATGGCGACAGTCTGTCGGTTCGCTCTATTGACGGGGTCGGGCTTGTGGACGGGGCTGCCTTTGACATCAGTGTTACCGGCGGCACGGTCAGCTGGGACGGCGCAGGTAACCTGACCTTTGCCGACGACAATACTGCGCAAACCGCGACCTTTGAGTATGAAATCACCGATGGCAATGGCGGCGTCGACACAGCCTCCGTTACAATCGACATCAACTCGGTGCCATTGCTGAGCAATGACTTGTTCGCGGGAATCGAAAACCAAAACGTTACCATCGCTCTATTTAACAACGACACGAACCCCTCGGGCGACACACCCACGGTGGTCGAGCTGACAAACCTGCCACCGGTGACCTCGGGTGTGCTGACCTATTTGAACAATGGCGTTCGCACAGACATTGATCCGGCCAACCCTCCGGTTCTGACTTTTGATCAGGCGAGCTCGCTCATTTTCGAGCCTGCGGATTTCTTCTTTACGACCACCGGCAACAACCTCTCTTTCGATTACACTGTTACGGACGCTGACGGTGACACTGATACTGCAACCGTCGAAATCAGCATCGCAGCCGTTAACGACAACCCGATTATCGACCTGAACTCAGCCTCAGATATTAACGATGCCGACCGCGGCTTGGACGTGACATTTGTAGAGGAAGGTGTTGACGCCAGCGGCGTTACGCAACCAGGAACGCCCGTTAGCCTTGTTGATGCAAACGCCGATATATCCAGCCTGACCGAAGACGATATCGTCACATTAACCATCGATGTTCCCAGCAACCCTGAAGGCGAAGACGAGATCGTCACCCTGAACGGCTTTGACTATCCTTTGAACGCAGCAGCGGCGGCTGTCCAAACAGTCACCTATGGCGGCACTACTTTCGATGTTAGCTATAACGGATTTACCTTTACGGTTCAGGCAACTGGCAGCACAGGCAGCCCTGTAGACGAGGCCGACCTTACGAGCCTGATCAAAGACCTCACTTATCGTAACGAAAACGACAATGCCGAGCAGATCACGCGCGAGTTCGTCTTTGTGTTAACAGATCAAAGCGGCAGCACAGGAACCGCAACCGCGAGTGTGACGGTCACCCTCACAAACGATACACCAGAGGTGAATTTGGACCCGGACAACCTGTCCTTGGGTGCTGATGACGGCAATTATGACACGCTCATTTCTGCTGGGACACAAAACGCATCTATCGTACCGGCGGGTGGTGGCGTCATATCTAGCGACGGCGATGATCTCGAAACCCTGACGATTACGCCAGGCGGTAACGCAGACGGAGCAGACGAAAGCCTGACCGTTTTCGGAACTGATGGGTCACAGGTGGATATTGCGTTAGACGGCACGCCTGTCTCGGGTTCCGTTTCGATCAACGGGCAAAGCTTTGATGTGGCTTATGACGGAACTGACGTGGTGATCACTGTCACGGGTGGCGGACCTGCGGCGACTGATGATTTCAACGCCTTGTTGGAAGGCATCGGATATTCCAATGACGCCGTCGAAGCCACATTGGGCGAGCGGACCTTTGACATCTCGGTCGCTGACAGCCAGCTCAGCTCCACGATTCTGGGATCGACGTTGGATTTGAACCTCGTTCAATTCCAAATCACGGGCGAAGGCTACACTTTCTCTGCTGCGAATGGCAGCACAGCCTCTACCATCGAAGTCGTCCGATTTAACAATACAACAGGCGAATATGAGCTGCAAAACGCAGTTCAAATGGATGTTAACGTCAACGCCACAGGGTTTAACATCAACGACCAATACGGCTATGGTATTGTCAACAATGGCCTGTCATCAGGTGTGACCGCTAGATCAATTATTCGCATCGGCGCAGACGGAGAATATGTCGACCTCGGTCAACCAACCAATACGGATCCGACAGGAGATCCATGGTCTACGATTCGTAGCACGAACGCTGGCGTTATTGGTGATGATGGTACGTACTTTACACGAACAGGTCCCAATACACTGGCCATTGTGGAACCCCTCCAAGGGCTTGCTGCTGGCGACAGTTTTTCCTTTACCGAGGTTGCATCTAATATAAACATCGCGATCGATCTGGCATTCGGGCAAGACGGGGCGCTTTACGGTATTCAGGGCAACAACCTCGTGCGCTATGAGGTCACGTATGTGGGCGGCATTGCAACAGAGATTAACGCCAGCGTCGTTACCACCGTTCCCGACACAAGCACCCCTAATGCATCAGTCCGTGGCGGTTTTGGCGGCGCGTGGTCCGATCTGGCAGGGCGTCTTTTTTTCTATAACAACGGCGGTCAAGCAGGGACAGAACGCACCATAATCCAGATCGAACTTGATTACGACACCACGGGCGGTGTCGTGGGCGCCCCCACCACGGGCACTGTTACCGACGTCGGTGTTTCCGAGCAGCTCAGCACCTTTGACGCCTTCGCCGCCAAGGGCTTTGATCGCGGCGATGCACCTGGTTATGTTGAAGCAACCCACAACCTTGACCCTGTCGGTGTTAAGCTTGGCACGGAAATTACCGACGGTGAAGTCGCAGGCACGCAAAACGTTTCCGCCGAGGCTGACGAGGTTACCGGCTTTGACGACGAAGACGGCTACTCTGGCTCTTTGGTTATTCCCGCCGCCAGCGGTGACACCTACACAATCTCGGCCGGCGACTTTACGATCAGCAATCCCAGTGGTGCCACCACTGCCAAGCTTCACGCGTGGATCGACTGGGATGCCGACGGCGTATTTGAAACCGGCGAAGGCGTGGATTATGACGTGGCAGACGTTGTGTCAGATGGCGCAGGTGGTTGGACCCTGTCATCCGACCTTGTTTTTACAGTGCCTGCGACCATTTCCACCACCGAGGCGCAAACCTACATGCGTTTCCGCATTTCCACGGACGACCGGATTTCCGCAACAACGCCTGGTGCGCTGGATGCTTCTGGCTCGCCGGTGCTTAGCACTGCTGCGGTTGACGGCGAAGTTGAAGATTACCGCGTGTTCCTCAACGCCCCTCCTGTCCTGACGCCCGATGTAAACACAACATTCGAAGACACCGCCCTTGTCGTGAATCGCAATGTTGGCTTGCTCTCCAATGACACGGACCCGAACAGTGACTCCTTACGGGTTAGCGGTCTTTCGGCCGACATTGACGGGTCTGGCACCCAGACTGCCTTCAGCCCGAACACGTTCGTTACCCTTTCCGACGCGAACGGCGAAATAGGTCAACTCAGAATACGCGGGAACGGTGCCTATCACTTCACACCAGCGGCGAATTACTTTGGCCCTGTTCCGACCATCACATATGAAGTCACCGACGCGCGCGGTGTTTCCTCAACAAGTACGCTCAACATTACCGTCGACGGTGTTCCCGATACTAGCAATGACCGCTTGGAAACACCCGAGAATGTAGCGATTTTAGTCAATGCGACGGACAACGATTTTGACGCGCTTGGCGATGGACCCGCTGAATTCGTTTTAGACGAATTACCGCCCCTTATGCAAGGCTCACTGAGCTATGACACGGGCACATCGATACTGACTTTGACACCTGGCTCAGGCCCTTTCCGTCTGACAGCGGCTGAATTCGCAACATTGACATTCACACCCGCCGAAGATTTCGTCGGCAGTGTCGATAGATTTAGCTATACTGTCGTCGATACGGATGGCACGGCCAGCTCCCCGGATGACGATGAACAATCCACCAGCACTATATCCATCACCGTGACAGACACCCCCGATGCGACGCCAGACAGCTATGTGACAGCTGAGGACACGGCGGTGTCTTTGGATCTTGAGGCGAATGACGACACGGGTTCGGGGCTTTCGGCGCTTGTGATCGGCTC
>NZ_JBLZNC010000030.1:0-4551 GCF_048553715.1 Sagittula sp. SSi028
CGGTACTAATGGTCCGATAGGCTTGATTTGATCCAGTAACAGCAAGGTTCCAAACGAACCGTTACCAGATACAAGCATACACACAACGTGTACAAAACCTGGACAACACGCGCCCCGAAAACCGGGGCGCGACGTGATTGATCAGACGTTCCCCCGGGAACGTCTTCTGGATCTTCTCGGTTTGGTGGTCATAGCGAAAGCAAGACACCCAGTCCCATTCCGAACCTGGCCGTTAAGTGCTTCTACGCCAATGGTACTGCGTCTTAAGACGTGGGAGAGTAGGTAACCGCCAAACCTAGTAGATCCAGACAAATCTCTCTAAACGATGCGATACGCGCACTTCCATAAAACAAGAAGTGCTAGACACGTGCTAAACCAATAGGCCAATGCACAATCAAAGTGTCGCGGGATGGAGCAGCCCGGTAGCTCGTCAGGCTCATAACCTGAAGGTCGTAGGTTCAAATCCTACTCCCGCAACCAATAATAGAGAACAGGCCGCCGTATCCAAGAATTACTGTATTGGGACTGGACCTGTGACGCTTTCGTGCCGCTTTGCTCTGCCCCCTGAACACTGGATCGTGGCATGCCCCCATCGAGTGGTCCGGTTTGATTGTTAGTGCATCGTCGGCCTCTGGTCCATTGGCACGGTGCTTTCGGGCGCTGGCGGACGATAGCCCAATGAGCTGTGCGGCCTGATCGTGTTGTAGTGGATGCGCCATTGCTCGATCAGGATTTCGGCCGCCCTCAAGCTGTAGAAGATTTCACCATTCAACAGCTCGTCGCGGAACCTGGCGTTGAAGCTTTCGCAGTATCCGTTTTCCCAGGGTGAGCCCGGTTCGATGTACGCGGTCTTTGCTCCGACAGCGGCGATCCAATCCCGCACCTTTTGGGCGATAAATTCCGGCCCATTGTCGGATCTGATATATTCCGGTTGCCCGCGCAGGATGAACAGGTCGGTTAGTGCATCCAGCACGTCCGTGGAGTTGAGCTTGCGATCGACGCGGATCATGAGCGCCTCCCTGGTGTATTCATCGATAATGTTCAGTGTCCGATAGACCCGGCCATCCGCCGTGCGGTCCTGGACGAAGTCGTAAGACCAGACATGGTTTGGGCGTTCGGGCCGCAAACGGACACAGGAGCCATCGTTCAGCCAGAGCCGTCCCTTTTTCTTCTGCTTTTGCGGAAGCTTCAGCCCTTCGCGCCGCCAAATACGTTCGACCCGCTTGTGGTTCACACACCAGCCCGCGTTGTTGAGTAGACCGGTCACCATCCGATACCCGTAACGCCCGTACTAGTCGGCCAGCGCGATGATGTCGTCGGTCAGACGCTGCTCGTCGACCCGGCCCCGCGGCACCTTGCGCTGCGTAGACCGATGCTGTCCAAGCGTGCGACAGGCCCGACGTTCAGACACGCCAAGTTCCTGCCGAACATGGTCAATGCACTTGCGGCGACGCGAAGGGCTCAGAGGTTTCCCTTTGCAGCCTCGGTCAGAATGAGCTTGTCCAGCGTGAGATCAGAGACCGCCCGCCTGAGCCGTTGGTTCTCCTTCTCAAGCTCTTTCAGCCGAGCGAGCTGCGACCGCTGCATCCCGCCATAAAGCTTACGCCATCGATAAAACGTCTGCTGTGTCACGCCGATCTGACGCACCGCCTCGGCGATCGTCGCGCCTTGTCCCTGCAGAACTTCAACCTGCCGAAGCTTCGATACAATCTCTTCGGGCTTTTCTCGTTTCCCAGCCATCGCTGATCCTCCAATTTGTGGGACAAATCTATCCCAGTTGGTGGACCACTTTCAGGGGGCTACTCCAATTTTGTTGCCCGGGGCCCAACAGAGCCAAGACGTGAAGTGCCTAGTGCTTTGCCAAGCGCGCAGGTCCGTGCCGCATTCAGCCACCAACTTAAGGGCCAGCGATGGTCCAAGCCCGTGGATCTGCGTGAGGTCCGTGCCCAACACCCCGTAAAGTGCGGCACGCACATCGAAGGATGCCGCATTGTGCTGCTTACCTTTGATCCGCGCCTTGGGCAGCGGAGCCAGATCATCGTCAGCTCGGACCGTCAGTGCCCCAACCGCCGCCTCCAGCCTTCGGTCGCACGCCTCGATCTGCGCTTTGTAAAAATCATAAAGCTCAAGCGACTGTGTCAGGGCAAAGACATGCTCCTCACGGTCGTTGCCGACCAGCGCGGCCTTGATCGTCTCTATCGAGGATTTGCAGCGAATATCCCGGAACGCGGCAAGAGCCTCCGGATCACGCTCGCCAGCGACAATGGCACGGATGATCCGCATGCCCGTCGCGCCCGTGATGTCGGAGACGGCATGATGCAGTTGAAGGTTCATCTCCATCAACGCCTTCTGCATGTGTTGGATGTGAGCGGCGGCATACTCGGTGAGCCGTTCCCGTTGCCGTATGTAGGCGCGCAGGGTGGCGATCTCCGCCTCAGGGCGGAAACTGCCGCGGAGCAGGCCGTAGGAATGCAGTTGGCGCAGCCATCCCGCGTCGCTCACATCGGTTTTGCGGCCTGGCACGTTCTTGGCGTAGCGGGCATTCACAAGGATGACCTCGAAGCCATGCGCTTCCATGATCTCGAAGGCCGGGATCCAGTAAACGCCAGTCGATTCCATGGCCACGCTGGTGACATTGCAGGACCGGAACCAGTCGGCAAGGTCGTGCAAATCCTGAGTGAAAGTCCCAAAGGCGCGCACTGGCATAATATCGGCGTCAGGGTTCACAGCCGCCATGTGCATGGTCGAGCCGATGTCGATCGCAGCCGCATTGGGGTTGACCATCTTCAAATCCGGGTGGCCGCCGGTCTTGGACTTTGTCATGGCATCTCCTCCGTTCAATTCGAAGGGCGTGGGCCATGCAAGTTCGTCATCTTCCTAACCGGGATCACCGCGATGGCGGCGTCACCACTCTCAAGTGCGCATCAGCCCATGTGCCACGTTTTTTAACGGGGTCCAGCCCACCAATAAGCCATCGGCAACTGCCCTTCAGTCGCAGCATAGCACAAGCTGTTCCTACCGCGCACAGGCGGGCAACGGCCCGGAACGGTTTTTTAGGATGTCGCGCTCCTCGGTCACGCGGGTCAGTTCTTTCTTGAGCTCTGGACCTCGGCTTCTTGGTCTGTCTGCCTTTGTGGCTTCGAAAACTGAGCCATCCACGTGTACAGCGACTGGTGCTGATCCCCAGCCGTTCAGCCACCTCTTTGATCAAATACCCACGTTCAGTGACCTGGGCCATAGCATTGACCTTGCAAATCATCTGAGTAGCGAATTTGCCGTGACATTGCATCTTCCTTTGCTTCCAAAATTACCAAGCAAAGCGTCTATAAACCTAGGGGTATTTCAGATTGATCGTCTGGGTGAGGCCGCGTTTAAAACGCCGGACCATCGTTGAGGCTAAGCGGATCCTGTGGGATCGTGGCTGTGTTTGGGTCTGTGGTCTGCTTTTCTGGCGCTGTTTCATGCTTGGCCTTCTGCGCGCGGTCGATGTTGTCGTGCGCGTCATGAGGTATCGGCTTTGGGTCCAGTTGCGAGAGCATTTGGGCCTGTCGTTGTGGCGTGAGGGGTGCGGGGTCTGGCCAGAGGCCGAGGCCGTACCGGCTTAGATTGAACTTTGCGCGCCGTGCCCAGGCTTGGGCAAGGCGCTGCGGGGCGTGTTTGATCTCTTGCCAGCGTTTGTCGCGCAACTGGCGGGCCTTCTCGGCAGAGAGAGCGGCGCTTAGGCCTTGCTCGGAGAACAATGCGCCGGTGAGACGAATGCGCGCCGGGGCAGGGGCATCGGGAGGGCCGATGGTGATGTGTCTGTCCGTGTGGCTCAGGATACGCATGCCAAAGTGTGTGCTGCCGACCCTCACAGCGTCAAAGACATCCTTGCGACCGCGTATGAGGCCAAGCTCGTAGCAGCGGAGGAGTTTTGCGGTGAGCTGCTGGCGTATGTCGCGCTTGCTTGTATCCCCAAAGCGCTCGGCGTTGCGCTGACGCTTGAGGTACCAATCGGGGTGCCGGACCAGCTGCTGGCGGAACGGGTCACGGGGGTCCGCCCAGCCGAAGCGGTCATTGACGACATCCTCGAAGGCTTGCCAGTTTGCGCGGTTGTTCCGGCCCGGAGGGTCCGGATTGAAGCTCCGGCGCTTGCCGTCGGGGCGGACGACCCAGCGTGGGAGGAGGACATTGAGCTCCATCCGGCCGAGGTGGGTGTGGGTTGTGATCAGTACCGGGGGGCGATCTGGCTTGGGGACGCCGGCAAAGGCCAGCTCAAGGCAAGTCTCGATCAGCTCGGAGACCTGTTGGCGGGCCACGGGATCGCCTGCGTTGAAGCGCTCGGTGCTGATGTCTTCGGGGGCGAATGACATGACGGCGAAGCGATACTTGTGTTTGCCCGGGGCGATGCGGATGGCTGCGCGGACCATGGCGGGCTCCCCGAGGAGGATTTCTGGGTCCGGGGAGCGGGGGACCTTTTGTGCGGCGCCGTGGCCCTGTTTGGTGACCTCTGGGGCGCACATGTAGGAGACGGCATCCTGGGCGCCATCACCGGTTGGATCGGTGGAATGC
>NZ_JBLZNC010000031.1:0-4520 GCF_048553715.1 Sagittula sp. SSi028
CCCCGATGCGACGCCAGACAGCTATGTGACAGCTGAGGACACGGCGGTGTCTTTGGATCTTGAGGCGAATGACGACACGGGTTCGGGGCTTTCGGCGCTTGTGATCGGCTCTGTTCCGCCTTTGAGCGAGGGTGTGCTTAGCTATACCGATGCGGGCGGAGCCACGGTTGTTGTTGCGGCGGGCGACAGCCTGTCTCCGGCGGATCTGAACAGCCTGATCTTCACCCCTGCGGATAACTTCTCGGGGCCGGTGACGCCGTTCACATATACGCTCGAAGGCACCAACGGCGGGGTCTCTGATCCGGCCTCTGTCACCATCACCGTGGATGGCCAGCCCGAGGTGGCCGACGATACACTGGTGATTGCCGAGGACACGCCCACGGCGCTGAACCCGCTGGCAAATGACCCCGACTTTGACGCGGCAACCGGCACGTTTGTCGGCGCGGATGGCCCGCATCTGGTGGCGCTGACCAGCGCCCCTGCGGCCACCGAGGGTGTGCTGAGCTATACCGATGCGGGCGGCGCGACTGTGCTGGTTGATCCGGCAAACCTGCCCGATGATCTGACCCCGGCCGAGTTTGCCACCCTCAGCTTTGCGCCCGCGCAGGATTACACTGGTCCGGTGACCCCGATCGGCTATTCCGTCACCGATGCGGATGGCGACACGGACAGCGCGGTGATCAACCTCTCTATCGATGCCGCCCCTGATGCGGACGACGATGCGGTTACCGTCACCGAAGACACGCCAACGCCCATTGATGTTCTGGGCAATGACGATGCCGGATCGGGCCTTGCCTCGGTCACCTTCGACAGCCTGCCCGATCCCGCGCAGGGCGTGCTCAGCTATGTGGACGCCAATGGCGTGGAACAGCCCGTCGTTGCAGGCACACCGCTGACCCCGGCGCAGGCCGCAAGCCTCGTGTTCACGCCTGCCGCCAACTTCTCGGGGCCGATCCCGCCCTTCGGCTATACCCTGACCGATGTGGATGGCGATACAGATACCGCGACGCTGACCCTCACCGTGGACGGCATTCCCGATCTTGCCGATGACTTCGTCTCGATCGCGGAGGACCAGACCGTGGCGCTCGACCCGCTGGGCAATGACGCGGATCCCGAAGGCGACGGGCCGGCCACTGTGGCGATCACCGCCCTGCCCGATCCAGCCCAAGGCAGCGTCAGCTACATCCCCGACGGTGCCAACGCACCTGTGGTCATCGCCCCTGCGGCCCTGCCACAGACCCTAACCCCGGCGGAAGCGGCAACGCTCAGCTTCACCCCTGCGCCAGCCTATAACGGCCCGGTTGATCCGCTGGTCTATGAGGTCACCGATGCCGATGGCGATACCGAAAGCGCAACTGTGCGCATCGAGATCGACGCCACCGTGGTGGCCACAGACGATGCCATCACCACCCCCGAGGGCAGCCCTGTCGCGCTGAGCCCGCTGGCCAATGACGACCCCGGCGGTCCGGCCGCCAGCGTGTCTATCGACACCGTACCCCCTGCCACCCAAGGTGTGCTGACCTATACCGACGCGGCCGGCGTGCTGCAGACTGTCGATCCGAGCAACCTTCCTGCGGTCCTGACCCCGGCCGAGTTCAACACCCTCACCTTCACCCCCGCTGCCGAGTATCAAGGCCCGGTCACGCCGATCAACTACACCATCTCCGATCCTGATGGCGGCAACACCGACAGCGCCGCGATCACCATTCTGGTCGACGGCCTGCCAGAAGCCGCCGATGACGCCGCAACGGGCGAGGAGGACACCCCCCTCCCGCTCGACATCGTCTCAAACGACGATCTCGGCGACGGCATCGCCAGCTTTGCCATTGATACGCTGCCCCCCGCGACCCAAGGCAGCCTCAGCTACACAGATGCCAGCGGCACAGTCCAACCCGTCGTTGCAGGCGCCCCGCTGACCCCTGCCGAGGCCGCCACACTGGTGTTCACCCCCGCGCCCGACTTCTCCGGCGTGGTCGATCCCGTGCCCTATACCCTGACAGATGCGGATGGCGATACAGACACCGCAACCCTGCGCATCACCATCGATGCCGCACCGGATGCAACCGCTGATCGCGTCGAGACCCCCGAGGACACAGCTGTCGCGCTGCCGATCCTCGACAACGACGATTTTGCTGCCAATGAGCTGGCCAGCGTCACCCTTGCAGGGCCGCCTGCAGCCGACGGTGTGATCACCTATCAAGGTGCCAACGGCACCACACAGACCCTGCCCGCAGGCGTCGATACCGTGCTGACACCTGCCGAAGCCGCGACCCTGATCTTTACCCCCGCCGAAGATACATTCGGCGCGCTGGATCCGATCCCCTATACGCTGACCGATGCGGATGGCGACACTGGCACCGCCGTCTTGTCGATCATCGTAACCCCGACCCCTGACGCAACCGGAGAGGCGTTTGTCACCGACGAGGATGTACCCGTCGCCATCGACCTGCTGTCCAATGACGATACAGGCGCTGGCCTGCAATCGGTGCGGTTGGACACAGTCCCCCCCGCAGATCAGGGCACGCTGACCTATACGGACGCCAATGGCACAGTGGTCCAGATTGCCCCCGCAAGCCCGCCAACCCTGACACCAGCGCAGGCCGCGACCCTGTCCTTTACCCCTGCGCCTGGCTTTGTCGGCAATACCACGCCGCTGGCCTATACGCTGTTTGATACCAACGGCGCCTCCGATAGCGCCCGCGCGAGCATTCAGGTCAATGGCATTCCCGATCTGGCGGACGACAGCTTCGCCACGCCGTCAGATACGGCCATTGCGCCCGATATTCTGGCCAATGACATCGACTTTGGCGATGGCATTGCAACTGTCACCGTCAATGCGCTGCCCGATGCCGCGCAGGGCGTGCTGAGCTATGAGACCATCCCCGGCGATGCCGCCACGCGCACCGCGCTAACAGCAGGCCAGGCCCTGACCGCAGATCAGGCCGACAGCCTGCTGTTCACGCCCACTGCCGGTTTTTTTGGCATCGTCGATCCCGTCACCTACACTGTGACAGATACCGATGGCGACACCGATACCGCAACTCTATCAGGCTCGGTCGCAACCTTGGTGGACGCCACCGACGACAGCTATCAGACCAACCCCGCGCTGGTGATTCCCGAAGGCACAGACGCGCCGCTTGGCCTAATTGCCAACGACAGCTTTAACGACCCCGCCACCGCCGTCACCTTCTCGGGGCTGCCCGACGTAACGCAGGGTGTCCTGACCTATACCGACGCAAATGGCACGCTGCTGACACTCGATCCAGCCGTCCCTGCCACGCTGACACCGGCCGAGGCGGCGACCTTGTCCTTTGCCCCTGCCGAGGGCGTTGCAGGCCCGATAACGCCCTTTACCTATACGTTGACCGCCAGCGATGGCGGCACAGACAGCGCCTCGGTCGAGCTGTTTGTCGATCTGTTGCCAGAGGCCGTCGATGACGCCTTTGTCGTCGAGGAAGGCGCCAACGCCGACCTCTCCACCTTGATCAGCGGGCCCATCGGCGCCGATGATCAAGGCGACGGACCTGCCACCGTGACCCTGACCTCTCTGCCCGATCCCGCGCAGGGCTTGCTGACCTATGTCAACGCCTCGGGCGTAACCGTCCAACTGGACGCCGCAGATCTGGGCACCGCCGCCGCTGTGCTTGACGCGCAGGCTCTGGCCACGCTCACCTTCGTGCCTGAAGATGCCGCTGGCACCCCGACCGACTTCTCCGGTCAAGTCGATCCCATCGGTTATACGCTGACCGATGCGGATGGCGACACCTCCAGCGCGGTGGCCCGCATCACCGTGGACCCCGCACCTGATGCCACCTCTGAAACCCTCACCATTGCCGAGGACAGCCCGACTGCGATCGACATCTTTGCCAATGAAACCGATCCCGGATCGGGTCTGGCTGCAGTGACCTTCACCAATCTGCCCGCTCCCGCGCAGGGCAGCTTTACCTATACAAATGCCAATGGGGATGTGGTCGCGCTTGGCGAAGGGGCCGTGCTGACCCCTGCCGAAGCCGCCACGCTGGTGTTCACACCCGCGCCGGACTTTGACGGCACCGTTGATCCGCTGTCCTACACGCTGACCGATGTGGATGGCGACACTTCCGAGCCTGCCACCCTGTCGCTCTCAATCGACGCCGCACCGGACGCGACCGCTGATCTGTTCGTGGTGGATGAGGACGCAGGCCCGATCTCCATCAACCCGCTGGCCAATGACGATGGCGACCCCGCAACACCTGCGGGCGACACCGGCACGCAAGGGCCCAATGACCCTGTCATCGCCCTGACCGCCCCCACGGCCGCCGAGGGCAGTATCGCCTACATTGCGGATGACGGGACCCCCGTCACTGTGCCTGCGGGCGCAGCCATCTCCCTATCCGCCGCCGAGGCCCAAAGCCTGACCTTCACCCCCGCGCCAAACTTCGACGGCACGGTCAGCATCGACTATACCGTCACCGATGGAGATGTAGTTGACGCAGAAGTCGCCAGCGCGACGATGACCATCGCGGTCAATCCGATCCCTG
>NZ_JBLZNC010000032.1:0-3512 GCF_048553715.1 Sagittula sp. SSi028
GCAACATGCACCGTATAACGGCCGTTGAAAACCTCCTAGATGGCACGCGCGGAAGCAGAAAGTGTTATAATATAACACAAATACATAATACCAATTATCAGGCGCAGCGCTTCACCGTGAGTTCACCCCAACGCCACCCAACACATCCGGCACCCGCCTCGCGCGAGCGCTCGGCACCCCCCTTCGACCACCCGCAGGCCCGTGACATCCCCGCATCTCGCGCCGTCGCACTGGACACCACATTAACCGCACTTGGCGGCCACAGCCGCTCTTCGCCACCCCTCGATCCGCAGCACCGGCCGTCACGACCCTGTCAGGCCCACAGGGCTCAGACCCTTGCGGTCATTGACGGTGCGGTCACCCTTGGATCGTGCGGCGTGTGTCCGGCGGCACACAACCCCCGTCACGTGCCTGACGGGATGACAGCGCGTCATGGCAAGGGTCAACGCCCCCCAAAGGCCCCGCCGTAACGCACGACACCCCTTTACTCCCCGAAACGCACCCCCGCGAGGTCGAAAACTTCGGCCTGAGACCCGCCGATCTGCCCAAATCCTGCGTTGCGCGCCCCCAAATCCGACCTCGAAAGTCCGATAAACAGCGCTGCGCTGTTACATCCATAAAAACAAAGGGTTACGCCGTTCTGCCAGGGGCGTATTGGCCAAAATTGCGCAAAATGTCGAAAAGTGCGCCAAAATTACAAAATCCACCGGACGCAAAAATCCAGCAAAAACAGCGCCGTAACAGGTGTAACGGCCTGTAACACCGACTTGTTACACCCTAAGTCTCTGAAAAGTCTACTATAATTGTATTTATCTATATTTGTAACAGATATATAGATAGATATATACATATACATACACACATACGCACACACACAAACACAGTTTCCGCCGCCGAGGCGTTACAGCCGTTACAGACCTTCAAATCATTGATTAATAAACAAAAAAGCGTAACGCCGAGCGCGCCAGAAAGTGTTACGCCGCTTGGGTGGCCGCGCCAAGTCATTGAAATAAAGGGCAAAAAGTGTAACGCCGGCCTCTGGCGGGGGTCGCCTCCGTGAAGTGCCCGAAGCCGCAAAGTGCAAACGCCCCGACGAGCCACCCTCAGAATGCGCGCCAGAGCGCCATACAGGGCCGCCAGATAGGCGGAGGTTAATTTTCCCGCTACGGGGTGCCAAGATCACAAAACGACGCCACAGGAGGCCTCTCCGCGTCTGTGTGGCGATTTTCACCTCAGGACATCACGCGTCATCCCGCGAGGAGCGACCCTCCCTCCAGAGCTACGCCGCGCGCCATCCCGACCGTGAATTCCCCCAAAACCCGGCAGCGAGGAGCGCCTGAGAGGGCCGCTAGAGGCTCCGCGTCTGAGATTGAAGGGGTTGGGCACCGGGCTTTGGCCAAGCGCTCGCAGCCCCCTCCTTGCGCCGCCACGAGAGGCCAGAGCTTGGTGCCACGACAGCACTGAGGTCAGTCACCCCACGATCGGCACGATCATGGGCTGCGCCCGTGACGCGAGCCCCCGCGACAAAGCGGCACTCAAACGATCGCCGCGCACAATCGGGGATTGCCAAATTCCCCAACCCTTTCTAACACCGCAGCACTCTCACGAAAATTAACGAAGCACTGACAAAGTGCTGATACCTCCCACCGTCATTCGAGGCACGCAAATGATCAAAACCATTAAAATCGGCCAGCACATCTCCGTCCAAGGCCTCTTCGAAAAACTTCTGCCCGACGGCCGCATGCAAGTCAGTGTGGGCTCCACAATCTACGCCGGCATGCCGGTTTCTGCGCCCGCAACTCCGGCGAGCTAACGCCCGAAAATCGGGGCCGGGTCGCAATAAAGCGATCAGATTGATTGGCAAAAATCGTACGGCCGCGCCGATATGGTGCCCGGCCGTATAGCCCACCACCTCCCAAAAAGACACTCAATCTCGGCAAAGGCCTGCGCGCTTTGATGGATCGCCGATCGCCCCCTGCCCGCTCGAAAGTAAACATAAACTCAACTGAAAGTGCATAGATCAATCAATTAACATGCCATGATCACATTTATCCTACTTGGATAAATCGCACTTACCCTCCATATTGGCGAAACAATTCCACGGAGGAAAAAATGGCGGATCTCGAAAACATGTCCCTCGACGAGCTAAAGCAGCTCGAAAAGGATGTCTCCAAAGCTATCAAAAGTTTTGAAACACGACGCAAAGCTGAAGCACGCGCAGCAGCTGAAGCCGTCGCCCGAGATATGGGCTTCTCTCTCGCAGAACTCACCGAAGGCGCAAAAACAAAAGGCGCACCCAAATACCAGCACCCCGAAAATCCAGAACTCACCTGGACCGGGCGTGGCCGCCAACCAAAATGGTTCATCGAAGCCATCGAAAACGGCAAAACCGCCGATGAACTCGCAGTCCGATAATCGGCAAGGAAGTCGTAATGAAAGGGGCACCCCAAAAACGGGGTGTCTCTGGCCAACGTGAAGGCTGGCCATAAGGGGCCATCACCGCAGGACACTCAAATTGGCAGCGAATGTCACTCTGGGTTCAGGACCCATTGATTTCCCGGTATCAGCGTGATTCACGGCTCGAAAATCGAGCGGTGAACATTTCTGATCTCTTCTGGTTGAGCGATGCGCAGATGGCGCGTCTGGAGCCTTTCTTTCCGAAGTCCCACGGCAAGCCTCGCGTCGATGATCGACGCGTGTTGAGTGGGATTATCTTCATTAATCGCAATGGTTTACGTTGGCGCGATGCCCCGGCGGAATATGGGCCACACAAGACACTCTACAACCGCTGGAAACGTTGGAGTGACAAGGGCATCTTCGCGCGGATGATGGTCGGCTTGGCCGCCGATCACGGCGAACCGAAGACCGTTATGATCGACGCAACCTATCTGAAGGCACAGCGCACAGCGACCAGCATGGGCGTGAAAAAAGGGGGGCGTGGTCGCCTGATCGGTCGTATCAAAGGCGGCATGAACACCAAGCTGCACGCAATCTGTGACAGTCAGGGGCGACCAATTGACCTGTATGTCACCGCCGGACAAGTCTGCGATTATATCGGCGCACGTGCGCTGCTTAGTGGCCTGCCAAACGTCAAATGGCTACTCGGAGATCGTGGCTATGACGCTGATTGGTTCAGAGAAGCGTTGCAAGACAAGAGGATACGCGCCTGTATCCCAGGCCGGAAGAAACGCAAGACGCCAGTCAAATACCCCTCTCGGGCCATCACTGCGTGATGCCCTGCCGGGCAGTGGACAAGCGGAGATACAAGCGGCGCAACCGCATCGAGATCATGTTCGGCAGGCTCAAAGACTGGAGGCGCGTCGCGACCCGCTATGACCGATGCCCGAAGGTGTTCCTCTCAGCAATCGCCCTCGCAGCTCTCGTTATCTACTGCTTATGCATCCTGACCCTTCTGTATCTGCGTTCTGCTAAACTTGCCCCGTCACCGGCCCCGGCCAGGGTCAGTGACGGGGTGGTGCGCGACGTCTGACCCTTTTGGCATAACCACGCTT
>NZ_JBLZNC010000033.1:0-3059 GCF_048553715.1 Sagittula sp. SSi028
TACAACAACGAGCGCCCCAACATGGGCATCGGCGGCATAACACCCGCCATGAAACTGAAAACAGCCGCCTGAATTCTACGGCTGGACCCCAGTAAAAATGGGGAGATTACCGCTTGACCGGTTTGAGCCCAAACTGACCGATGCTGCGGAAGGCACGAATGGCAGCTTGTTTTCAAGTTGGCGGCGACAACGACAAGCTATCAAAAGACGTAAAATCGCACTGTCAGATTTCGAGAGTGTTGATCCGCGACCAAAATGATATGCGAGCGACATAGCCACATGTGCAAATCCAAACTGTAGGATGCGTTCTTCGTTAAGGTCGGTGTGCCAAGCAAATAGCCGTGCAAGTTCAAGCATCCGTTCAGGCGTGGCAATGCGATCCGGTTCGGGCCGTTCTGCAGCGGGAGGGGGTCCGGCCGTTCCGCCCGAACGGCTTGGATGACGGACCGGTCTATCTTCACAACGCGGTTGAGCCGGTTGTGGCACTTCTGAGTTCTCAAGAGGAAGAGTGACCGCTAGCCGCGTGGGACGGGTCACAAAGCCCTACCTCTCGGACGGAGAAATATGTTTTGAAAACAACGCAGCGGAAACTCTATGCAAAGTCGAGATTGCCTTTTTTCGTCAGGAAGGTTTGCCTCCCAATGACCGTGTGGCGCTCACCGCCCCTGAAGCTGCCGTCCGGACAACGCGCAGCGAACGGCTGGACGGAGCTCAGACCTACCACGTTACTCTAAGTCGGCGGATGTCAGCTTCGAAGACGACTGAAGAGATGGCGCACCCGAAAACGTGCAAGGCAGATATCTTAGAAACAACACGAGATTCGGAAGAAAGCTTTAAGAGTAAGGAATTAAAATGAAGGTGAAGTATGTATTCTTGGGCGCAACGTTGATCTTATTGGGCGCTTGCATAAAAACAAACGAACATAGCGGAAGAATTTTGCCGCAAAAAGGGACTAGCTTGGCGTTGGCGCCTCTGCCCGAAGGCGCAATCGGCAAGTCTCGCTTTATATCAATCTTCACAGATGTTTGCCTCGAAACGTCACTTGATCGAAATAGTTTTGAAAGGAAGGCTAGATCGCTTGGGCTTTCCAGGGAAACTGACTTGATAAATTTGAGCTATGGGCATCCACCCGAGGAGAGCCCTGACAGTTTTGATGCTGTTTGGATAACCAAAGAAAGTCATGCTTCAGAAGCAATGTTGGAAGTGGCTTTGAGATATCGCAGTTCGTTCCGTTGGGAGACTGGGTCTCCGTCCTATATTGTAAGCTATGAAGATGGCGACCCAACCATGATCCTGAGTTGTACCGTCGCAGCAGTCATGCCGTCGCTGTCCGAAGAAGATATTGCTGACTTGGAGGCACAAGCCGCTAATAATCTGCTGACAAAAGCTCGCAATAGGACTTTTGGTGATTACTCGCAGGGCTACACGGTCACGCCAGACGATGTGGGTATTGGAATCAAACTCTCAAAGACACGAGCATATGTTGATAAGCGAGAAGGTTCTGCATGTCCTGCTGGGATAGGGTGTTGGGCGCATAGCCCTTACCAGATCACCTTAAGAGCAGTTACCAGCCGCTTCTCTGACCAACAGGATTAGAAGGGTTTTGGACTTGCATCACTTCCGTTCCGGTTATCTGCGAGCAATGCTCGCCGTGAAGGAGACCGGATATGGCACCCAAACACAGTGAAGATTTCAAACGAGAGGCGGTTCGGATCGCGACGCACAGTGGCCTGACACGGCGACAGGTGGCCTCAGATCTGGGAGTTGGGTTTTCGACCCTGGGCAAGTGGATGCGGGATTATTCGACCGATCCGGCAGCTGCCGAGGACGCGGAGCTGCGCCGCGAGAATGAGCGCATGCGCAAAGAGAACCGTATTCTGCGGGCTTGAGCTGGATCAGCGGACAGTCCCGGGGACTGTCTGCCCGGTGAAAAGGGAAGTGTTAAAAAAGGCCGCGATTTTCTTCGCGAGCCAAAAGCAACGAGATTTCAATTCATTGCCGAGTATCGCGGAGATCTTTCACGAGCCCATCTGAGCCGGATGATGAAGGTGTCGGACCGTGGGCTACGGGCGTGGCGCAGCAGGCCGCCATCACATCGTCAGCGGCGCGACATGATCCTCCTGGCACACATCCGCGAACAGCACCGGCTCAGCTTGGGCAGCTATGGCCGCCCGCGTATGACGCAGGAATTGAAGGAGCTGGGTCTCCAGGTCGGTCAGCGCCGCGTCGCTCGGATCATGCGTGACAACGGCATCCAGGTTCTGCGCAGCCGTAAGTTCAAGCGCACAACCGACAGCGACCACAGCTTCAACATCGCTCCGAACCGACTGAATCAGGATTTCACGGCGACGGCGCCAAACCAGAAATGGGCCGGTGACATTACCTACATATGGACCCGCGAGGGTTGGTCCTATCTATCTGTCATCATTGATCTATATTCGCGTCGCGTGATCGGTTGGGCGATCAGCAACCGCATGAAGCAGGACTTGGCCTTGCGTGCCTTGGACATGGCTACAGCTCTGCGTCGCCCCCCCACCTGGCTGCATTCACCACACCTCCTTTCGGGATATTTCCTATGGAAATACCCTGCCGGGCAGTGGATCGCGGAGCCCAATACTGCGCTCACGAGTACCAGAAGCGCCTGCGTTGTCACAAGCTGCGACCTTCGATGAGCGGCAAGGGAAATTGCTTTCCCTCTCGGGACATTCCTGCGGAATGCCCTGCCGGGCAGTGGTCGAGAGCTTCTTCAAATCCCTCAAAGCCGAATCGATCTGGCGGGACACGTGGCAAACGCGCCGGGACGTCGAGGACGCTGTGTTCGAATACATCAACGGCTTCTACAATCCGCGCCGCAGACACTCAGCCTTGGGCGGGATAAGCCCCTTGGTCTTCGAGGCTCAGGCCGCTTAAATGAGAACCCGGAGCGTCACGAGAGCGTGACAGGTCCATATGTTTGACTTTGGATTTGGTTGCGGGAGTAGGATTTGAACCTACGACCTTCAGGTTATGAGCCTGACGAGCTACCGGGCTGCTCCATCCCGCGACACTTTGATTGTGCA
>NZ_JBLZNC010000034.1:0-2516 GCF_048553715.1 Sagittula sp. SSi028
TATTAAGTAGGGCGGGACACGTGAAATCCTGTCTGAAGATCGGAGGACCACCTTCGAAGGCTAAGTACTCCTTGCTGACCGATAGTGAACCAGTACCGTGAGGGAAAGGTGAAAAGCACCCCGACGAGGGGAGTGAAACAGTACCTGAAACCGAACGCCTACAATCAGTCGGAGGCTCCTTGCGAGCTGACGGCGTACCTTTTGTATAATGGGTCATCGACTTGGTCTATCTAGCAAGCTTAAGCCGTTAGGTGTAGGCGCAGCGAAAGCGAGTCTTAATAGGGCGTCGAGTTAGATGGATCAGACCCGAAACCGAGTGATCTAGGCATGACCAGGATGAAGGTAAGGTAACACTTACTGGAGGTCCGAACCCACACCTGTTGAAAAAGGTCGGGATGAGTTGTGCCTAGGGGTGAAAGGCCAATCAAACTCGGAGATAGCTGGTTCTCCGCGAAATCTATTTAGGTAGAGCGTCATCCGAATACCCCGGGGGGTAGAGCACTGGATGGGTAATGGGGCCCCACAGGCTTACTGATCCTAACCAAACTCCGAATACCCGGGAGTACTAGATGGCAGACACACTGCGGGTGCTAACGCCCGTAGTGGAGAGGGAAACAACCCTGACCTCCAGCTAAGGCCCCTAATTCATGGCTAAGTGGGAAAGCAGGTGGGACGACCAAAACAACCAGGAGGTTGGCTTAGAAGCAGCCATCCTTTAAAGATAGCGTAACAGCTCACTGGTCTAAACAAGTTGTCCTGCGGCGAAGATGTAACGGGGCTCAAGCCATGAGCCGAAGCTGAGGATGCACATAGTGCATGGTAGCGGAGCGTAGTGTGACATAGCACTCATCCGTATTTGCTCCTTCGGGAGTAACGACGGATCGAGTGCTTTCGATGAAGCCCGGGCGTGAGCCATCGGGTGGAGAGATCACTAGCGAGAATGATGACATGAGTAGCGACAAAGAGTGTGAGAGACACTCTCGCCGAAAGTCCAAGGGTTCCTGCTTAAAGCTAATCTGAGCAGGGTAAGCCGGCCCCTAAGGCGAGGCCGAAAGGCGTAGTCGATGGGAACCAGGTTAATATTCCTGGGCCGTGTGGTGGTGACGGATCGTGGCGACGCATGTTCCTTATCGGATTGGAGCATGTTCAAGACGGTTCCTGGAAATAGCCCCACTTTTAGACCGTACCCTAAACCGACACAGGTGGACTGGTAGAGTATACCAAGGCGCTTGAGAGAACGATGTTGAAGGAACTCGGCAAAATACCTCCGTAAGTTCGCGAGAAGGAGGCCCGGCGTATGATCGTCGGGGGCACAAACCAGGGGGTGGCGACTGTTTATTAAAAACACAGGGCTCTGCGAAGTCGCAAGACGACGTATAGGGTCTGACGCCTGCCCGGTGCCTGAAGGTTAAAAGGAGGGGTGAGAGCTCTGAATTGAAGCCCAGGTAAACGGCGGCCGTAACTATAACGGTCCTAAGGTAGCGAAATTCCTTGTCGGGTAAGTTCCGACCTGCACGAATGGCGTAACGACTTCCCCGCTGTCTCCAACATCGACTCAGCGAAATTGAATTGCCTGTCAAGATGCAGGCTTCCCGCGGTTAGACGGAAAGACCCCGTGCACCTTCACTACAGCTTCGCACTGGCATCAGACACAACATGTGCAGGATAGGTGGTAGGCTTCGAAACCGGGACGCCAGTCTCGGTGGAGCCTCCCTTGAGATACCACCCTTGTTCTGTTTGATGTCTAACCGCGGTCCGTTATCCGGATCCGGGACCCTGCGTGGTGGGTAGTTTGACTGGGGCGGTCGCCTCCTAAAGCGTAACGGAGGCGCGCGAAGGTTGGCTCAGAGCGGTCGGAAATCGCTCGTTGAGTGCAATGGCAAAAGCCAGCCTGACTGCGAGACTGACAAGTCGAGCAGAGACGAAAGTCGGCCATAGTGATCCGGTGGTCCCAAGTGGGAGGGCCATCGCTCAACGGATAAAAGGTACGCCGGGGATAACAGGCTGATACTGCCCAAGAGTCCATATCGACGGCAGTGTTTGGCACCTCGATGTCGGCTCATCTCATCCTGGGGCTGGAGCAGGTCCCAAGGGTATGGCTGTTCGCCATTTAAAGAGGTACGTGAGCTGGGTTTAGAACGTCGTGAGACAGTTCGGTCCCTATCTGCCGTGGGTGTAGGATACTTGAGAGGAGTTGCCCCTAGTACGAGAGGACCGGGGTGAACGATCCACTGGTGGACCAGTTGTCGTGCCAACGGCAGTGCTGGGTAGCTATGATCGGACAGGATAACCGCTGAAGGCATCTAAGCGGGAAGCCCCCCTCAAAACAAGGTATCCCTGAGGACCGTGGAAGACCACCACGTCGATAGGCCGGAGATGTAAGTGCAGCAATGCATTCAGTTGACCGGTACTAATGGTCCGATAGGCTTGATTTGATCCAGTAACAGCAAGGTTCCAAACGAACCGTTACCAGATACAAGCATACACACAACGTGTACAAAACCTGGACAACACGC
>NZ_JBLZNC010000035.1:0-2507 GCF_048553715.1 Sagittula sp. SSi028
ACCTTTGCCAATCCTCCTTCTGTCACGGATCTTCAGGGAAGATTCTGCTCATGTTGAGCCACTTTGAGAAGGAAATCACCCCATGCCAGAGATTGACGCCGTCAATGCCCACCTTCTGACCCTGTTGCAGGAGGACGGTCGCATGACCAACGCCAAGTTGGCCGATTACCTCGGGATGAGCGAGACGCCCTGCTGGCGGCGGCTGAAACGGCTGGAAGAAAGCGGCATCATCGAAGGCTACCAGGCCAACCTGAACCGCCGCAAGCTGGGCCTCGGCGTGATGGCCTTTGTCCAACTACGCTGCTCCGAACATGACCAGCGTGCCACCGCCGAGTTCCAGCGTATCGTCGAGACGACGCCGAACATCCTCGCCTGCCACAACACCACCGGGGCGGATGATTTCCTGCTGATCGTCGTGGCGCGTGACCTCGACGACTACAGCGCCTTCGTCGACAGCACGCTGCGCCGCCTGCCCGGCGTGACCAGCATCCGGTCCAACCTGTCCCTGAAGGAGATGAAGGCGTCGAGCAAATTGCCGGTGACTCCAGCTGATGGAGGCTGAACCGAAGACTATCGAGGTTGCTACCAGACACCCGGAAACATGGCGTTCCCGGCCCAATCCGGACATTGATCCAACCACGCGTCGCCGAGCCTCAGTTTCCCCGAAGCGGTCATTGGAGCAGTTGCGCAACATTTTGGCACGTTCGATGTCGGCAATGCGGACCTTTCGGTCATTCGCGAGTTTCGAGGGGCGCAGGTCAGGTTGCAGCGCGTTGCCGAAGTTCGGTATCCTTTGGCGGATGTCAGGTCTGCGGATTGAGCTGGCGCTTGCTGCACACCTTCAGCCTTGCCTCCCTTGCAATAGGCAAAATCTACAGATCGGGCGCGGAGCGGCCCGTGATATTGTGGCTTCGCATACGTTTTACCTGCAATTGCCGCCGCTCGCAGGCTTCAGGGAGTGGGATCCAATTGGTAGGAGATCAACGTTCGCCTCAGCGGCCCGCTCCAGTTGCAAAGGATAGAATAGCCCCCTAGACAAAGCGAGCTTCACGGCTCTTATGGTCTGACGGCTTCACTCTGCCAATATGGATACCCAAATATCCTCGTAGCAGAGCCATCAAGATCGGAAAGCAACACCAAGCACCGCGTAGGCCAATTAGAGGGCTGATATGAACGATCTACCTGTTCCAAATGAATTTGACGACGCGCAGTATGTTTACCGCTTCCAATATCGATCTGACCTTCGGCACATGCGTCAAGTCGTTGGTGAGAACCTCGCTCCTTCGTTATGGGATCAGGAAAGAGGTTGCCCGCATAAACATTATGTCAAGCTCTCATCGAGCTTGCCCTCAGGGCAAGCAATCTACACTTTATCAGTTTGGCGAAGCGAAGCAGCTGCGTGGCGCGGCTGGCCCCGCTCAGAAAGAGCAGAAGATCGCGTACTTCTTCGCATACCGCGCAACGCGCTTAGTCGAACCCCGCTGAGCTGTATTGACGATGACCATCTGCTCAATGAGGCTTTCCTGCTCTACGAGGTAGGACCATTTAAGGACGGTCAGGTTTACGGAACAACCCGCCTCCCTTGGTCAGAAATTAGTCAAACTGACGCGTTATGGCAGCCGATGCAGGTAGACTATGAGGACCTACGCGGAGTTGGCAATCCATTTGCTTACAGCTATAGCGGGGGGGATGTTCCCTCCCAAGACCTAGATTACGATTTTGGGTTGCCTAGCGATGAGAGAATACTTCGCAAACACATCCTTCTCCTAAATGAGCTTCATCGTGAGTTGTCCAGTTTATCACGCTGGAACGTGCTCAAGGCTTACAAAGTCCACGCTGCGTTGCGGGCAACACAAACCCTATGGCAAGACCTCGATCATTCGGAGCCACGTACACGGGCCGCTCTTAGGCGAATATCTTCAATCATGCCGCGCCATCATCCTGCCTACCGGTATCTGGAAGAGACTGGACAGCTGTCGGACGAATAGCAACACCAAACGGAAGTGGTCTTTTGTGCCAGTCCCATCTTCGTTCGCATATCGGCCTATCGCATAAATTGAGGTGCCGTGGCCAGTAGCAGCTTCAGGCACTTTCCTTCCGCTGGAGCGCGCTCGGATGACCCTTGTGAGGCTTTCAGCTAAAGGGCCGACTGGCGGATATTGGTTGGTAGTTCTTGCCGTACCTGCGTTCACTGTGGAGGCGGCGAATGTCGTGGAAGGGCTCAAACCGGTCATGCGGCGGTGCAGCTCGCAATCTCGACCATCTATACCCGTCCCGGCGTCGCTCCCGCCCTTAGCCGCCGCTCATAGTTTGGCCAGTCGCTGCAGCGCGGCTACCTTAAACCGGACATCCATGCCCCGCGCAGCACCGAACGACAGACCCTCGCATTGAGTGGAGTGTTGATTGTCACTGAGAACTGACCCGGTATTTTCACCGAGATTTGACCCACCCTCAGTTATGCGTCGTGGCTTATGACGCGGTCAATGTTTTGGCCTCCTTTCGTGTTT
>NZ_JBLZNC010000036.1:0-2497 GCF_048553715.1 Sagittula sp. SSi028
TGTTGATTGTCACTGAGAACTGACCCGGTAGCCCCATAAATTGTCACTGAGAATTGACCCATGTGAACACACTTCCCCGACGGTTTTGGTTGGGGGGATTTGGAGTGATCGACATGGGATTTTTGAGTGTCATTCGACGCTGGGCATTGCGTGACAAAATGCCAATCAGGGAGATTGCCCGGCGCACGGGTTTGTCTCGGAACACGATCAAGAAGTATCTGCGTGAAGGTGCGGTGGAACCGCAGTTCAAGACGCCCAAGCGTCCAAGCAAGCTGGATCCCTACGCGGATCGGCTGTCAGCCTGGCTTTTGATCCAGACGCGGAAATCACGCAAAGAGCGGCGGACAGTGAAGCAAATGCATGCTGATCTGGTGAAGCTGGGATATGATGGCTCCTATGAACGCGTGGCAGCTTTCGCCCGGGCATGGCGTGAAGATCGGCAGCGAGCGGAACAGACGACAGGGCGCGGCACTTACGTGCCTTTGGTGTTCGCGCCCGGCGAAGCCTTCCAATTCGATTGGAGCGAGGACTGGGCCAACATCGGCGGTGAGCGCGTCAAACTTCAGGTCGCTCATATTAAACTGTCACACAGCCGCGCTTTCTTGGTGCGGGCCTACCCGCTGCAAACGCATGAGATGCTGTTTGACGCCCACTGGCATGCATTCCGTGTGTTCGGCGGCGTGCCTGGTCGCGGGATCTATGACAATATGAAGACGGCAGTAGACCGCGTTGGCAAAGGCAAGCAGCGAGACGTCAATGCACGCTTCAAAGCTATGGCCAGCCACTATGTGTTTGAGCCCGAGTTCTGCAATCCGGCGGCCGGTTGGGAGAAAGGCCAGGTTGAGAAGAATGTGCAGGATGCGCGCAACCGCATGTGGCAGGTCATGCCGGTCTGCGCCGATCTGGCAGAGCTGAACCAATGGCTTGAAGATCGCTGTATCGCCCTTTGGACGGAGACACCGCACAAGGCTTTGCCGGGGTCCGTCGCAGACGTGTGGGAGGCCGAGAAGCCCACGCTAATGGCACTTCCGCCGGCATTCGATGGCTTTATCGAACACAGTAAGCGTGTGTCACCCACGTGCCTGATCACGTTCGAACGCAATCGCTACAGCGTTCCCGCCAGCTTTGCGAACCGACGTGTCAGTTTGCATGTCTATCCCGAACGGCTGGTCGTGGTCGCTGAAGGGCAAACGGTGTGCGAGCATGCGCGGATCATTGAGCGTTCTCATCGCAAACCCGGCAAGGTCATCTATGACTGGCGCCACTATCTCGCTGTTATCCAACGCAAACCGGGCGCACTTCGGAATGGTGCGCCGTTCACGGAGATGCCCGATGCCTTCAGTCAATTGCAGGATCACATGCTGCGTAAAGAAGGTGGCGACCGAGAGATGGTCGACGTCCTGTCACTGGTGCTCCAGCACAACGAAGAAGATGTCCTTTGCGCGGTGGAGCTGGCGCTGGAAGCAGGCGTGCCAACCAAAACGCACATTCTGAACCTGCTGCACCGACTGATCGACCGCAGACCGACAGATCATCCCGAGGTCGATCCGCCGGACGCACTGGCATTGCAAACAACGCCAAAGGCCAACGTCGATCGCTATGACGGCCTGAGACAGGTTGGGGAGAAGCGCCATGCGTCATGATCCTGCAGGAGCCTCTATCGTCATCATGCTGCGCAGCCTCAAGCTCTATGGCATGGCAAATGCGGTCGACGATCTGGTCGCCCAAGGCGCGCCAGCATTCGAGGCTGCCACGCCAATGCTGTCACAATTGCTCAAAGCCGAGATCGCCGAACGCGAGGTGCGGTCCATCGCATATCACACGAAGGTCGCCCGCTTCCCGGCCTACAAGGATTTGACGGGCTTCGACTTTGCATCGAGTGAGATCAACGAAGCGACGGTGAGGCAGCTACACCGATGCGAGTTTATCGAAGCGGCCGAGAATGTCGTTTTGATCGGCGGTCCCGGAACGGGCAAGAGCCACACAGCCACAGCAATCGGCGTCCAAGCCATCGAACATCACCGGCGTAAGGTGCGCTTCTTCTCAACTGTGGAATTGGTCAACGCGCTGGAGCAGGAAAAGGCGCTCGGCAAGGCTGGGAAACTGGCTGAGATGCTGACGAAGGTCGACTTGGTCATCTTGGACGAACTCGGCTACCTGCCGTTCAGTTCATCTGGCGGGGCGCTGCTCTTCCATCTGCTCAGCAAGCTCTACGAGCGCACCAGCGTGATCATCACCACCAACCTTAGCTTCTCAGAATGGGCGCAGGTCTTCGGGGATGCAAAGATGACCACGGCTCTCTTGGATCGGCTTACCCACCGCTGCCACATCCTCGAAACCGGAAACGACAGCTACCGCTTCAAGGCCAGCGCTGAGGCTGCAAAGAAAACACGAAAGGAGGCCAAAACATTGACCGCGTCATAAGCCACGACGCATAACTGAGGGTGGGTCAAATCTCGGTGAAAATACCGGGTCAGTTCTCAGTGACAATCAACAC
>NZ_JBLZNC010000037.1:0-2279 GCF_048553715.1 Sagittula sp. SSi028
GGCACATCACAACCCTAGCCTGAAATCTTTCGCGGATCGCCTCCGCAAGGCCGGAAAACCGCACAAGGTCATCATCACCGCCGTCGCCAGAAAGCTGGTCACTATCGCAAACGCCCTGTGCAAGAGCCGTCAGAAATGGACCGTGAGAGATACAGTTGCTAAGGCCATGCAAGGTGTGCAAGCAATCGGCACATGACATGCGCATCGTTTCGGGCGCGAGTCCAGTTTAACTGCTGAAGGACAAACGGGCGCAAATTCAGAATCCCCTCTGGCTCGTAGTGATATCGTGATGGGCAATTGCCTCTTCAAGGTCGTCATAGAAATGGGGCTGCCCGTCTTCCAAAACGATGCCGCAGTCGCACAGCATACGTATTTGCGGCATTGCGTGGCTGCAGACCACGGCGCCTGCATCGCACAGACGGGCCTTGAACAGCCGGTCGGATCGAGCGCGAAACGCGGCATCCACCACGGTGGTGATCTCGTCCACCAGATAGACGTCAAAGCGGATGCCCTTCGAGATGCCAAAGGCCAGCCGCGACCGCATCCCCGAGGAATAGGTGCGAAAGGGCAGGCGAAAGCTGACCCCGAGATTGGCAAACGTCTCGACAAACTCGGCCAGCGCATCTGTGTCGACGCCGTAGATGCGCGCGATGAAGCGGCAGTTCTGCAGCCCTGTCAGATCGGGATGGAAGGAACCCGCAAAGCCCACGGGCCAGGAGACATCGCCGGTGGTGATGACCCGGCCTGATGTAGGCTTTGTGGTGCCTGCGATCATCCGCAACAGGGTGCATTTTCCGGCCCCGTTGCGCCCAAGCAAAGCCACCGACCGCCCCGTGGGCACGGTCAGGGTCATGTCGCGCACAACGGTCTTGGCGGTGCCGTCGGTGATATAGGTTTTGGTCAGACGTTCAAACCGGATCATGGGCCCCGCCCAATGTTTCGCGCGCGAAACACCCCGCATGTGTCCCATCACATGCGGGGGGCACATACCACGCGCTATGCACGTCGCAGGGCAGGGGGCGCGGGGCCAAAGAAGGGGGGCTGTGCGTCATCGCCGGTCCTTCAGCGCGTAAAGCACCAGCACCACCGTGCTCCAGACCAGGGTGATCAGCAGCGCCGCCAGCCCCAGCAGCACCCCGCGTTCGAGCAAGCGCGCGCTTTGTGCCAGTGTCGGCTGCACATAGGCTGCGAGATAGCGGTTTTGGCGGCGGGCTTCGGCAAGGCTTGCGTCATAGGCCGCGCGTGCGGAGGTATAGCTTTCCTCCGCAAATTCGCGGTCCACCACGAGACGTTCGTATTCGCCAAACAGGTTGGCGTAGACATCGCCGTTGCCGTCCTCGCCCCCAGCCAGTCCCAGCTTGCGTCGTTCGGCCGAGATACGGTCACGGATGACATTAATGCGCCGGTCGGCCTGTGTGACGCGGGTGTCATCGGCGCGGGTGGACAGGGTCAGCAGGTCATATTCGATCAGCGCATCGGCCAGCTGCCCTTCGAGATTGCCCAGCAGCCCCGCCTGCGTCTGCAGATCCACCGAAGGGTCCACCAGCTGGTTGGCATTGCGAAACCGCGTCACCGCCGCGCGCGCACTTCGATCAGTCCTGCGCCATTGTCATAGTAGATATCGACCATGCGGCCCCAATGGGTGACCAGATCCTCGATCGTGCCATCGGGATCAAAGGCAAACCACGGATCGCGCGCCTGCGGTTTCGCCCAGATCACGCGCAGATCCAGCGCGGCATCCATATCGGCGACCAGCTTCTGGCTTTGCAGATACTCGTACAGGATATCGGTGTCCGACGACGACGACCCCGACAGCGCGCTGATCCCGCCCAACAGTTCCAGCGCAGAGCTGCTTTCCTCGGTGCGCACGGAAAAGGCCACGGTCGAGGCATATTGGTCAGCGGCCCGCGTCCACAGATACCAGCCCACAAGGACCACAGGCAGCGCCACGCCCAAGGCAAAGCTGGCAATCAGACCCCAGTGGCGGCGTTTCATCCGGGCGGGGGCGGCGATGGGCGGGGCAGGGGGCTGCTGTGGCGGCGGGGCGGGCACGGGTTTGGGTTTCGCGGCAGTCGGGCGAGGCTGCGGCGGGGCGGGAGATCGTTGTTAGAGCCTGCTGCCGGCATCGGTCTGTTGACGGCGCTGTTCTCCATAGGCTTTCGCTCCCCGGGGTAATCCCCCCCGATCTTAAGGGGATGCGGAAGTAGAATTTTCTCGGCAGGATGAACGAGGAGATTCCGATGAAGAAGACACGTTTCACAGAAGCCCAGATCATGGCT
>NZ_JBLZNC010000038.1:0-1971 GCF_048553715.1 Sagittula sp. SSi028
CAAGGGCCTTTGTCTTGGTGGAGCCTAGGAGGATCGAACTCCTGACCTCCTGAATGCAAATCAGGCGCTCTCCCAGCTGAGCTAAGGCCCCTTGCTGATCCCCCAATGGGGATCGAATTCTGAAGAGATATGAGGACGACCTGGCCCAGTGTGACTATGTCACTGTTTTGACCGGCTTTGTTTGCCAGTCTTGCTAAGTGATGCACGATTTAAGCGAACTTAAATACTAGCATCATCCTTAGAAAGGAGGTGATCCAGCCGCAGGTTCCCCTACGGCTACCTTGTTACGACTTCACCCCAGTCGCTGATCCTACCGTGGTCCGCTGCCTCCCCGAAGGGTTAGCGCACGGCCGTCAGGTAGAACCAACTCCCATGGTGTGACGGGCGGTGTGTACAAGGCCCGGGAACGTATTCACCGCGTCATGCTGTTACGCGATTACTAGCGATTCCGACTTCATGGGGTCGAGTTGCAGACCCCAATCCGAACTGAGACAGCTTTTGGGGATTAACCCATTGTCACTGCCATTGTAGCACGTGTGTAGCCCAACCCGTAAGGGCCATGAGGACTTGACGTCATCCACACCTTCCTCCCGCTTATCACGGGCAGTTTCCCTAGAGTGCCCAGCCGAACTGCTGGCAACTAAGGATGTGGGTTGCGCTCGTTGCCGGACTTAACCGAACATCTCACGACACGAGCTGACGACAGCCATGCAGCACCTGTATCTCGTCCAACTAAATGAAAGCTCCATCTCTGGAGCGACGACGAGTATGTCAAGGGTTGGTAAGGTTCTGCGCGTTGCTTCGAATTAAACCACATGCTCCACCGCTTGTGCGGGCCCCCGTCAATTCCTTTGAGTTTTAATCTTGCGACCGTACTCCCCAGGCGGAATGCTTAATCCGTTAGGTGTGTCACCGAATTGCATGCAACCCGACGACTGGCATTCATCGTTTACGGTGTGGACTACCAGGGTATCTAATCCTGTTTGCTCCCCACACTTTCGCACCTCAGCGTCAGTATCGAGCCAGTGAGCCGCCTTCGCCACTGGTGTTCCTCCGAATATCTACGAATTTCACCTCTACACTCGGAATTCCACTCACCTCTCTCGAACTCTAGACTGATAGTTTTGGAGGCAGTTCCGGGGTTGAGCCCCGGGATTTCACCCCCAACTTTCCAGTCCGCCTACGTGCGCTTTACGCCCAGTAATTCCGAACAACGCTAACCCCCTCCGTATTACCGCGGCTGCTGGCACGGAGTTAGCCGGGGTTTCTTTACCTGCTACTGTCATTATCATCACAGGCGAAAGAGCTTTACGACCCTAAGGCCTTCATCACTCACGCGGCATGGCTAGATCAGGCTTGCGCCCATTGTCTAAGATTCCTCACTGCTGCCTCCCGTAGGAGTCTGGGCCGTGTCTCAGTCCCAGTGTGGCTGATCATCCTCTAAAACCAGCTATAGATCGTAGGCTTGGTGAGCCGTTACCTCACCAACTACCTAATCTAACGCGGGCCGATCCTTTATTCCCCCAAAGGGCGTATCCAGTATTACTCCCAGTTTCCCGGGGCTATCCTGAGCTAAAGGGCACGTTCCCACGCGTTACTCACCCGTCCGCCGCTCACCCGAAGGCGCGCACGACTTGCATGTGTTAGGCCTGCCGCCAGCGTTCGTTCTGAGCCAGGATCAAACTCTCAAGTTGAAATGCGATTACTCGCATATCCTTGACGTTCGAACCTCTGCACATCTTCACCAGGAGGCTAATCCTGATGAAAGTCTCTGTTTGATTGTGCTTCAGGTTTCATCAGAAACCGAAAGCCGCTCAAACAGTGAAGCTGACCCTCCTATCATCGGCCGAAACCTAAGGAGGTCGATATGCGAGGGTTGATCCATCGATCGGACCAGCGCCGCCCACATATCTCTTCAGATACTCGCGATGTCAAATAACGTGAAAACAAAACCAAACAGTTGCGCCCTAA
>NZ_JBLZNC010000039.1:0-1569 GCF_048553715.1 Sagittula sp. SSi028
GCCTATTCGCCCTTGTTCATTCTGTTGTGAATGAGGTCGTCGACGACGGATGGGTCGGCGAGGGTTGAGGTGTCGCCGAGGGTTGCGTAGTCGTTTTCGGCGATTTTGCGCAGGATGCGGCGCATGATTTTGCCAGAGCGTGTTTTGGGCAGTCCCGGCGCCCATTGGATCAGGTCGGGGCTGGCGATGGGGCCGATTTCCGTGCGCACCCAGGACCGCAACTCCTTGCGCAGATCTTCGGTCGGGGCGACCCCGTTCATCAAGGTGACATAGCAGTAAATGCCCTGGCCCTTGATATCATGGGGGTAGCCCACCACGGCGGCCTCTGCGACCTTTTCATGGGCGACGAGGGCGGATTCGACCTCTGCCGTGCCCATGCGGTGGCCCGAGACGTTGATCACATCGTCGACGCGGCCGGTGATCCAGTAATCGCCATCCGCATCCCGGCGACAGCCGTCACCGGAGAAGTAATACCCCTTGTAGTCCGAGAAATAGGTCTTCTCGAACCGTGCGTGATCGCCCCAGACCGTGCGCATCTGCGCAGGCCAGCTGTCCTTGATCGCCAACACCCCTTCGGTCGGAGAGCTGTCGATCTCCACACCCGACTGCGGGTCCAGCACAACCGGCTGCACGCCAAAGAACGGCTTCATCGCGGCACCGGGTTTGGTGGCATGCGCGCCGGGCAGGGGGGTCAGCAGGTGCCCCCCGGTTTCCGTCTGCCACCACGTATCGACGATGGGACAGCGGCCTTGCCCCACCACATCATTGTACCAGTTCCACGCCTCGGGGTTGATGGGTTCGCCCACCGTGCCAAGCAGTCGCAGCGAGGATAGATCGCATTTCGTTACGAAATCGTTGCCTTGCCCCATCAAGGCGCGGATTGCGGTGGGCGCCGTGTAAAACTGGTTAACGCGGTGTTTCTCGCAGACCTGCCAGAACCGGCTCGCATCGGGCCAGGTGGGCACGCCTTCGAACATCAGCGTCGTGGCGCCATTGGCTAAGGGCCCGTAAACAATATAGGAATGCCCCGTGACCCAGCCCACATCAGCGGTGCACCAATAGACGTCGCCATCGTGGTAATCGAACACAACCTCATGGGTCAGACCGGCGTAAAGCAAATATCCACCAGTGGTGTGTACGACTCCCTTCGGCTGACCCGTCGAGCCGGAGGTGTAGAGAATGAACAACGGGTCTTCGGCATTCATTTCAACGGGTTGGTTGGTGTCAGCGGCCGAATCGACCAGCGCGTTGTAATCAAAATCACGCCCGTCCACCCAGGTGGTCTGGCCACCGGTGCGCTTGACGACCAGGCATTTGACGCTGTCCTTGCAGTGCAGCAGCGCCTTGTCCGCATTGGATTTCAGCGGGGTCTTGCGGCCACCGCGCGGGGCTTCGTCTGCGGTGATGACGAGCTTGGCATCACAGCCGTTCACACGGGCGGCCAGCGCGTCGGGCGAGAAGCCCGCGAAAACGATGGAATGGATCGCCCCGATCCGCGCACAGGCCAGCATGGCATAGGCGGCCTCGGGGATCATGGGCAGGTAGATGATGACGCGGTCGCCTTTGCCG
>NZ_JBLZNC010000040.1:0-1296 GCF_048553715.1 Sagittula sp. SSi028
CACCTTTCCCTCACGGTACTGGTTCACTATCGGTCAGCAAGGAGTACTTAGCCTTCGAAGGTGGTCCTCCGATCTTCAGACAGGATTTCACGTGTCCCGCCCTACTTAATACGTCCCATCGAGCTTCTCATACGGGGCTATCACCCGCTATGGCTGTGCTTCCCAACACATTCTGATCACTCTCAAGGCTCGGCTGGTCCCCGTTCGCTCGCCGCTACTAGGGGAGTATCAATTGATTTCCTTTCCTCCGGGTACTTAGATGTTTCAGTTCCCCGGGTTTGCTCTTCAAACCCTATGTATTCAGGTAAGAAGTACCTGGTTGACCCTATTATAAGCTGCCACCGAAGTGGCAATTATAACAGAGTATCAGGTGGGTTGCCCCATTCGGAGATTCATGGATCAAAGCCTATTCTCGGCTCCCCATGACTTATCGCAGAGTATCACGTCCTTCATCGCCTCTTGCTGCCAAGGCATTCACCAAACGCCCTTCTCGCGCTTGATTTGATCCAGTAAGAGCAAGGTTTGTGATGACGCTGGTTCGTGTCATCCCCTGGCTGAAGACAAGGTCGGCAGACCTCCTCTTCCTCTTACCGGACAAAGCATACTTTCCCGCCCGGACGTTGTCGTCCGGACTTGGTTTCAAGATCGCGTTGAGCGATCTCAAAACCATGTCATTCGTTTTGGCTGTGCCAAAAGAATGACTGGTTAGTGTACTTGACTTGGACAACAATTGCTCGTTTGCAGCAGGGATATTCCAAAAAAGCCGGCTAGACCTCTTTGCAACCTCTTCCGAAGAAGACCCACTGAGATTGCCAAACACTTATGGCAATCAAGCAATGTTGATTGATTTCTCTCTATACGATGTGAATTAGTCGTCCGATTGGACGGGTAAACACTGACAGTGCTTACCGATACAATCGAAGATTGGCGTGGTGCGCTTTCGGGACATTTTGCTGCGCAAAATACCCTGTCGCGTACCATTCGTTTTGGCATGGCCAAAAGAATGGTGGGTCGAGGAGGACTTGAACCTCCGACCTCACGCTTATCAGGCGTGCGCTCTAACCACCTGAGCTACCGACCCAGAGATTTTGGCTTTGCCAAAACTCGTTGTCGCGTCAGTGGCTTTGCCAAGCAAAGCGCACGAGAGCGACCAGCGCTTTCGCACTGCGGCCCAATGTGGTTACGCAAGGGCCTTTGTCTTGGTGGAGCCTAGGAGGATCGAACTCCTGACCTCCTGAATGCAAATCAGGCGCTCTCCCAGCTGAGCTAAGGCCCCTTGCTGATCCCCCAATGGGG
>NZ_JBLZNC010000041.1:0-1187 GCF_048553715.1 Sagittula sp. SSi028
GGTAATCTCCCCATTTTTACTGGGGTCCAGCCGTAGAATTCAGGCGGCTGTTTTCAGTTTCATGGCGGGTGTTATGCCGCCGATGCCCATGTTGGGGCGCTCGTTGTTGTAAGTCCAGAGCCATTCTGTTGCCTAGTCCTGTGCCTCCTCGATGGTTTCAAAGATGTATTGCCCCAGCCATTCGCCGCGAACGGTGCGGTTGTAGCGCTCGATGTATGCATTCTGTTGCGGCTTTCCGGGTTGGATGTATTGCAGGCAGATGTTGCGCTTCTCAGCCCATGCCATCAGCTTGCCGCTGACGTATTCTGGGCCGTTGTCCACACGAATAGTTTGAGGCTGGCCTCGCCATTCAATGATCTGGTTCAGCGCCCGCACGACGCGTTCCGCAGGCAGCGAGAAGTCGACCTCAATGGCCAGGCCTTCGCGATTGAAGTCATCCAAAACGTTCAACGTCCTGATCGACCGACCATCCGCCAATTGATCCGCCATGACGTCCATGGACCAAGTCTCATTTGGTCTCACTGGCACGGCCAGCGGCTCCGGCTTGTCCCGCTTCAAGCGTTTCTTAGGCTTGATCCGCAAGTTCAGCTCCAACTTACAGTAGATCCGGTAGACGCGTTTGTGGTTCCAACCGTAGCCCTGCACATTGCGCAAATACAGAAAACACAACCCAAAGCCCCAGTTGCGCTTGTTGGCCGTCAGACGTTCAAGCCAGTCCGCGATCTCTTCATTCTCGTCGCTCAAAACCGAACTATAGCGATAACAAGTCTCGCTGATCTCAAACGCCCGACAGGCCAGCGCGATACTGACCCCATGTTGCGCAATCGCATTCATGGCCATCTCTCGCCTTTGAGACGGCCTCAACGCTTTTTTCCAAGCGCCTCCTTCAGCAGGTCGTTCTGCATGCTCATCTCAGCATACATGCGCTTCAGGCGGCGGTTCTCCTCGGCCATATCCTTCATCTCGGATATCATCGACGCATCCATACCGCCAAACTTGACCCGCCATTTGTAGAAGCTCGCGCTGCTCATGCCATGTTCGCGGCAAAGTTCAGCAAACCGGAACACCGCCCTCTGCCTGCTTCAGGATCGCCATGATCTGCGCGTCGCTGTACCGTCCATTCTTCATCGTAAATCTCCTCAGATATCTTGCCGAGAAAATTCTACTTTTGAACACCACTAATTTTT
>NZ_JBLZNC010000042.1:0-1024 GCF_048553715.1 Sagittula sp. SSi028
GGCAATGCAGCCTGCTGTCACTGGCACGTTCGACCCTCTACTACCAGCCGCGCGGGGAAAGCGCCGAGAACCTGAAGTTCATGGAAATCATCCATTGCCCGGCAGGCGATTGCGAAGCGATCTGCCGTGAGGGGGTGATCTTCTGAGCGCCGAGATCAGTGAGAAGCAGGCACGTTCGATCAAGTACCAACTGACCATTGCCCGCCTGCCACTTGCCAAGGAGGTCCCTCTCGCGGTTTGCAGGGCAAACCGCTGCCGGCAATGGACGAGTTCACCTTCGAAGGCACACCGGTGAACGAGACGCTGGTGCGGGACCTCGCCACCGGCGATTTCCTCAGCCAGCAGCGCAACGTTGTACTTATTGGCGGCACCGGAACCGGCAAGTTACATCTCGCGGTCCACTGCCCGGCAGGGCATTTCCCAAGGAAATGTCCCGGGAGGGAGCATAGCACGATCCTGCATCAGGCATGGCAAGCGCGGTCGGTTCTTCAACTTAGTCGACCTGGTGAACAAGCTGGATGCCGAGGCCCGTGCAGACCGTCAGGGCCGTACCGCTGATCTGCTCTGCCGGCTCGACTTTCTGATCCTCGACGAGCTCGGCTATCTGCCGTTCGCCCAGACCGGTGGACAGCTCCTATTCCATCTCATCAGCCGTCTCTATGAGCGAACCTCGATCATCGTGACGACCAATCTCGACTTTGGCGAATGGCCCCCGGTCTTCGGTGATGCCAAGATGACAACGGCGCTTTTGGATCGCCTCACTCATCACTGTGACGTCGTCGAAACCGGCAACGAAAGCTGGCGTTTCAAGACCTGTGAATAATTGAAAAAACGCTGGCCCGACGCGGCTGCGCTGTGTGGTGGCTATACCGCATCGAGCCAGCTTCCGTCGTGTATGAGGGGGTCAATTTTGGGGTCCGACTCAATTTCTGTGGCGCCTTTCATGCCGAATGCTGTAGGCGCGCCAAGAGCAGGTCGATACCTGCGGCGCCATACATCTGCCGTTTCAGCAATTTTAGCCGGT
>NZ_JBLZNC010000043.1:0-818 GCF_048553715.1 Sagittula sp. SSi028
GGGGTAATCCCCCCCGATCTTAAGGGGATGCGGAAGTAGAATTTTCTCGGCAGGATGAACGAGGAGATTCCGATGAAGAAGACACGTTTCACAGAAGCCCAGATCATGGCTGTGCTGCGCCAGATGGAGGGCGGCGTACCTGCGGCCGAGCTGTGCCGCGAGCATGGGATGAGCAGTGCAACGCTGTACAAATGGCGCGCCAAGTATGGCGGCATGGATGCGAGCCTGATTTCCGAGATGAAGGCCATGGCGGAGGAGAACCGCCGCCTCAAGCGCATGTATGCCGATGTCAGCATGCAGAATGATCTGCTCAAGGAGGCCCTTGGAAAAAAATGAAGCGGCCAGCTCAACGCCGGGAGTTGGCCGTGAAAGCGGTGGCGATGAAAGGCGTCAGCATTGCGCTGGCGTGCAGGGCATTCGAGGTCAGCGAGACCTGCTATCGGTACAGCCCCAAGCTGGACGACGAGAACGAGCAGATCGCCGATCTGCTGCTCGGACTGACGACGGCCAAGAAGACCTGGGGTTTCGGCCTGTGCTTCCTGTACATGCGCAATGTTCAGGGACATGGCTGGAACCACAAACGCGTGTACCGGATCTACCGCGAGTTGGAGCTGAACCTCAGGATCAAGCCGCGCAAACGGCTGAAGAGGGACAAGCCCGAAGCACTGGCGGTTCCGGAGGCTGCGAACGAAGTCTGGTCAATGGACTTCATGGCGGATCGCCTCGGAGATGGGCGCCAGTTCCGGCTGCTGAACGTCCTGGACGACTTCAACCGGGAGGGCTTGGGCATCGAGATCGACTTCTCGCTGCCCGCCGAG
>NZ_JBLZNC010000044.1:0-786 GCF_048553715.1 Sagittula sp. SSi028
GTGTAGGTGTAGGTGATCGTGTCACCGGCGTTCACATCGCCAGAGGTGTCGTCATCATTCAGAACGGCAGCCTTCAAAACCGCAACCGCGCCTTCGTCAACCGGCGGGGTCACCGATGTTGCGATGTTGGTGTCCTCAGGGTTCGTCGCATCCACGGTCCCGTCGGCCACATCACCCGTGGTCGGGTCGCCGTCGTTCACGTTCTGCGTGGTATCGTTCTCTGAATTGTCAGAGATCGCCGCAGGCGTCGGGTTCGCAGCCGTCACCGGAGGAGTTGCCCCCGCCTGCGCCGAGTTCTCAAGCGCCGTCGAGGCCGTCGCATCAAGGTTAACAGTGAAGCTCACCGTGTAGCTGTCGCCAACCGCCAAGACACCGGTCGAGCCAATCAATGGTGTCGCGCCCCCTGCATAGGGCGTCGTCGTATCCGCAACATCAACGCTGCCCGCCAAAGTCGGCTGAGCCGTCACGGTCGGCTGCGTCACGACAGACAAGAACGCGCTACCAAACTGGGTCGCCAGATCATCCACCAGCGTCAGGTTATCAAGCGTCACGTTACCGGTGTTCGTCGTCTCGATCGCGTAAGTCACGTCAAACGAACCATCCGCCTGCAACGCTCCAACGGACGTCGCACCCTTCACAACCGTCAACTCAGGCGCGGGCGCAAAGGTCACACTTGTCGGGTCGTCTTCGCCATCAACTGTGCTGCCGTCGCCGTTTGTGTTGTCGTCGGAGGTGTCGGTCAGGGCGTTGCCGAAGGGGTCTGTGCCGCTGGCCACGGCGGAGTTG
>NZ_JBLZNC010000045.1:0-766 GCF_048553715.1 Sagittula sp. SSi028
CAAGTTCACGTCCCATTCCGAACCGGCCAGCCAATGGACCGCAGCCCGCAAGGGCCCGGCATTCTTCAGCTATTCCGACAATTACCTGATCGACACCGACCATGGTGTCATCGTGGATGTTGAGGCCACGCGCTCAATCCGGCAGGCCGAGGTCGGCTCGACAAAGACCATGCTAAAGCGCGTGCAGGCCAGGTTCGACCTTCACCCCGAGCGCCTGATTGCGGACACCGCCTATGGTACCGCGCCAATGCTGGGCTGGCTGGTCGACCGCAAGATCGCGCCCGACATTCCCGTATTCGACAAGTCAGGGCCCAATGACGGGACCTGGACCCGGGCCGACTTCGAATGGGACGCAGAGAACGACCAATACATCTGCCCCGAGGGTCACGAGCTGAAGCAGTTCCGCCGGAACTATTCCGACCCGAACCGGGAGCCAACCGGCAAGGGAACAGCCAAATACCGGTGTCTGAAGCACACCTGCCAGGCCTGCCCTTCAAAGGCGCGCTGCTGCCCCAACATGGACTTCCGCTCGATCACCCGCGAGGAACATGAAGACGCGCGACAGGTCGCGCGGGACATAGCGAAGACAGACCAATACGTCATCTCGATGAAGCTGCGGAAGAAGGTCGAGATGCTCTTCGCCCACCTCAAAAGGATCCTTGGTCTGAATCGGCTCCGATTACCTGGACTATGCGGTGCAAACGACGAATTCCTCCTCGCCGCAACCGCCCAAAACCTCCGGAAATTGGCCAAGATCCTTCCTGCA
>NZ_JBLZNC010000046.1:0-729 GCF_048553715.1 Sagittula sp. SSi028
GCCGCCGCGATCATCACCGCCGAGAGGCCGACGCCGCCGCAGCCATGCACCGCAACCCATTGACCGGCGCTGACTTTCCCTTGGTCGATGACCGCCCGGAACGAGGTGGCGAAGCGGCAGCCAAGGCTTGCGGCGGTGGCAAAATCCATCGTATCGGGCAGCGCCACGAGGTTCAGGTCCGCCTGATGGATCGGGACATATTCCGCGAAGGATCCCCAGTGGGTGAACCCCGGTTGTTCCTGATGCAGGCAGACCTGCTGGTTGCCGGAATGGCACTCCGAACAGCTGCCGCAGCCACAGATGAAGGGCACGGTGACCTTGTCGCCGGGCTTCCAGTTTTTCACGTCGCGACCCACCGCCTCGACCACGCCGGCCAGCTCGTGGCCCGGCACATGTGGCAGGTCGATGTCGCTGTCATGACCCATCCAGCCGTGCCAGTCGCTGCGGCAGACGCCGGTGGCGGCGACCTTCAGCACCACGCCGTGGGGGTCGGGCGTGGGGTCGGCGACGGTGGTCAGCTTGGGGGCTTCCTGGAATTTCTCGAAGAGGACGGCTTTCATGGCGGGGTCTTTCGGTTGGATGCGGATTGGTGACAGCTTAGCCCCTGCGGTGGGAAATACCTTTGCCAATCCTCCTTCTGTCACGGATCTTCAGGGAAGATTCTGCTCATGTTGAGCCACTTTGAGAAGGAAATCACCCCATGCCAGAGATTGACGCCGTCAATGCCCA
>NZ_JBLZNC010000047.1:0-719 GCF_048553715.1 Sagittula sp. SSi028
GCTGAACCTCGCTGGCGGCACCAAATGCGGCCTCATCCAGAGTGGCGAGGTACTCTCGCACAGCGCGGGATGCGTCGGCCGGATCGACCTGCGCCGGATCCCACTCTTCCTTCGGCGTCGAGCTCTGCTTGTTGGCATCGGCCTCGCTCAGACTGGCGTCGATGGCCATGCGCTGTCCGCTGACCAAGCCTTCCTCAATGCACCGCGCGACGGTCATCTCGAACAAGTGCCGCAGCAATTCGCTGTCGCGGAAACGGCCGTGCATTGCCCGGCAGGCGCATCCGAAGGATGCTGCCGAGAGGGGCGGTTCTTGGAAAAGGTGGAGTGATCCGGGACGCGGTCGCTCAAATCGAGCCGACAGAACCAGCGATACGCCAAGTTCAAATGCACCTCCTCGCAGAGGCGACGCTCTGACTGGATCCCGAAGCAATAGCCCACCAGCAGCATCCTGATGAGGAGTTCAGGGTCGACCGAAAGCCGCCCGGTGTGGCTGTAGAAATCGGCAAGGTAGGCGCGGATACCGGACAGGTCGACGAACCGATCAATGGAGCGCAGTAGGTGGTTCTGCGGAACATGATCCTCAAGCGAGAACTCGTAGAACAGCGCCGGTTGCGCCTCCTGCCGCGGTCCCATCATCGCCGATCCTCCCAATCTCTTCAGGAATTGAAGCAGCCGACGGCCCTTCGATCAAGCACGAGCTTTTCAACAAAATACGCCCA
>NZ_JBLZNC010000048.1:0-650 GCF_048553715.1 Sagittula sp. SSi028
TCCTGACCCTTCTGTATCTGCGTTCTGCTAAACTTGCCCCGTCACCGGCCCCGGCCAGGGTCAGTGACGGGGTGGTGCGCGACGTCTGACCCTTTTGGCATAACCACGCTTCTTAGCCTGTCGGCACCGCCTCTCTTTATCGTCTCGAACAGTTGATTGCGGCCGTACAGGACCGCGCACCAGAAGGAAGAGAGCATGGACAACCTATCACATGGCCGAGTTATCGGCATAGACGTCTGCCGCGATTGGCTTGACGTTCATTGCCTTCCAGATGGGCATCGCTGCAAAGTTCCAAATGCTCCGGCAGGTCATGCTGCCGTGGCGGATCTTGCCCGGGAGCGGGATGCCGTCGTCTGCTTTGAATCGACTGGCGGTCAGGAATGGCAACTCTGGGCGCTTCTGGAGACAGAAGGCGTTACAGCCCGCCAGGTGCCCCCCGCTCGGGTGAAGGCGTTTGCGCAAAGCCGTGGCACACGCGCTAAGACCGACCCGATTGATGCCGAACTCATCGCACGCTTCTTCGCTTTCCGGCCTGAAGCAGGCCGCAGTCTTCCAGCGGAAAATCTGCGCCTTCTCAGAGCTATGACAACCAAGAGAGCGCAGTTGGTCGAGATGCGCAAACGGCTGCTCGCCCAAATCCGTGCGCATCA
>NZ_JBLZNC010000049.1:0-646 GCF_048553715.1 Sagittula sp. SSi028
ATCCTTGGTCTGAATCGGCTCCGATTACCTGGACTATGCGGTGCAAACGACGAATTCCTCCTCGCCGCAACCGCCCAAAACCTCCGGAAATTGGCCAAGATCCTTCCTGCACCGCAGCAACCGCGAAAAGCCCGACTGGAAAGGTGCTCGCGTCCCATTCCGGGGTCAGTATTCTGCGCCAGCGAACGGGTGTTTTTCCACAGAATCGGCGGGAAGCGGACTTTCTCTGCGGTTGCCAACCCAGAGCTCCGTCTTGGCCAAAGCGGCCATTCAAACCCTATCGGAACTGAACCCTCTGTCTTCGCTGGAAGCCAAGATCAGCGTTGAGCAAGCAGCCGAGTATACAAAGTTGCGCCTGGTTCCCGCCACCCGCCAGTTTGCGGTCTGCGACCAAGTAAGGCCGGCGATTAACCATCCCGGAGTCCGCCGTCCCGCGTCAGGTGGGTGTCACAAAGTCACGCGCACCTGACAAGGAGAGGAGTCCGCGAACACAAATGAAACCTGTTACCGATAGAAATGCGAATTCTCTGAGAATTAGAGTCAGGACTCATAGCCAATAGATGACAGCGATGGCTGAGAGGAAGACCTTTGGGCAGCGGTCGTAGCGCGTGGCGACACGCCGCCAGTCCTTGGGCCTGCCGAACAT
>NZ_JBLZNC010000050.1:0-636 GCF_048553715.1 Sagittula sp. SSi028
GGCTTTCGGCTGAGATCCTTGGGGTACATGCTTCGGTTCGTGGTCAGCGCGGCGGCTGCCAACATGATGCTGGTTCAATGTAATTCCGATGTGCCCATCTCATAGGCGTGCTTGGCTTGTGTCAGCGACAGTCCAGACCACGGCATCATCGGAACCACGTCCCTGCGGGACCTCGAAAGCCTGCAATCAGGTAGGCAACGGGTGGGATATCGTCCTGTCAGACAGGGTTCGGTGCCGCATCTGACTGGAAGGTTGTGCCATCGACCCAAATCCGATGAAGAATAACCGCGATGCGGCGTGCGAGGGCGACCATCGCAATTTTGCTTCCGCGTCGCTGTGCGAGTTGGGCTCCCCATGTTCTCAGCCATGTCGATCGGCCGCGGTTCATCATGACGGTTGCCGCCTGGCACAATGCGCGCCTCAGATTGACGTCACCAGCTTTGGTGATGCCGCCTGACACGTCCCGTTCTCCGGACTGGCTGCGTGAGGGCGTCAGACCAACCCAAGGACCAACCCTCTTTGAAGACCGAAAGCGTGCCGGATCATCGACAGTTGCGCGGAAGGTCAGAGCGACGACTGCACGGATCCCTGGCATTGTCATCAAACGGTGGCACACTGGATCGTCTTGGGCGAGCT
>NZ_JBLZNC010000051.1:0-600 GCF_048553715.1 Sagittula sp. SSi028
TTTGGGCAGCGGTCGTAGCGCGTGGCGACACGCCGCCAGTCCTTGGGCCTGCCGAACATGATCTCGATCCTGTTGCGCCTTTTGTACCGGCGCTTATCATATTTCACGGTCTTCTTGCGCTGTTGTCGGCCCGGGATGCAGGCGCGTATCCCTTTGTCTTTCAACGCTTCCCGGAACCAATCGGCGTCATAACCCCGATCCCCGAGCAGCCAATCGACTTTCGGCAGGCTGCCCACCAAAGCCCGTGCGCCGATGTAGTCGCTGACTTGTCCCGCGGTCACGAACAGGCTCGGCGGGCGGCTCTGGCTGTCGCAGATGGCGTGCAACTTGGCCCCTCTCGGGACATTTCCTTCGGAAATACCCTGCCGGGCAGTGGTTCATGCCGCCTTTGGTTCGCCCGATCAGGCGTCCACGCCTCCCTTTTTCACGCCCATGCTGGTCGCTGTGCGCTGTGCGCTGTGCCTTCAGATAGGTTGCGTCGATCATAACGGTCTTCCGTTCGCCGTGATCGGCGGCCAAGCCGAGCATCATCCGCGCGAAGATGCCCTTGTCATTCCAACGTGTCCAGCGGTTGTAGAATGTCTTGTGTGGCCCATATTC
>NZ_JBLZNC010000052.1:0-597 GCF_048553715.1 Sagittula sp. SSi028
AGAGGTGGTCGCGGGATTTCGGACCAGGTGTTAAGCTGTAGCGCCTGAGGAAGAACGCACAGAAATGACCAAACGGAAACGCTATTCGGCAGAGTTCAAGGCGAAGGTGGCTTTGGAAGCCATCCGCGAGGGGCTGACGACGGCCGAGCTTGCCAAGAAGTATGACATCCATCCGACGATGATCAGCGGTTGGAAACGGACAGCGATCAAGAACATGGCACAGGCCTTCAGTGGCCAGTCGACCGCCGAGCCGACGATATCGACGGCAGAGGTCGAAAAGCTGCACGTCCCGCTGTCCGGCAGCACATGCCTGCATGTGCGAGAGGAAAAATCGGGCAGCTGGTCGTGGAACGGGATGCTCCGCAGCGCTTTCGCGGCCCCACTGGGGCCACGGTCGCTGCTACGATGTCGGAAGCCTCCAGTCTCGTCCTCGGCACTGGAGGCAAAAAGCGGTGAAGAAAGACCATCCTGATCTCAGCCTCCGGCGGCAATGCAGCCTGCTGTCACTGGCACGTTCGACCCTCTACTACCAGCCGCGCGGGGAAAGCGCCGAGAACCTGAAGTTCATGGAAATCATCCATTGCCCGGCAGGCGATT
>NZ_JBLZNC010000053.1:0-561 GCF_048553715.1 Sagittula sp. SSi028
GATCCGGCCAAGGATGTGGACGGGTTCCATATCTCGAATGTGGGGCTGCTGGGCACGGGGCAGAAGTCCATGGTGCCTTGCACGCCGCTGGGCTGTCTGATGATGCTGCGCGACCACCATGGGTCGCTGTCGGGGCTGGATGCGGTGGTGATCGGGCGCTCCAACATCGTTGGCAAACCGATGGCGCAGCTGCTGCTGGGCGACAGCTGCACCGTCACCATCGCCCATTCGCGCACCCGCGATCTGGCGGATGTGGTGCGCCGTGCCGATATCGTTGTGGCCGCCGTGGGACGCCCGAATATGGTGCCGGGAGACTGGATCAAATCCGGCGCCACGGTGATCGACATCGGCATCAACCGCATTGATGCGCCGGAAAAGGGCGAGGGCAAGACGCGGCTGGTGGGCGATTGCGACTATGACAGCTGCGCCGAGGTGGCGGGCGCCATCACCCCGGTCCCCGGCGGCGTCGGCCCTATGACCATCGCCTGTCTGCTGGCCAACACCGTCACCGCCTGCTGCCGCGCCAACGGGTTGACCGAACCGGACGGGCTGACGGCGTAA
>NZ_JBLZNC010000054.1:0-542 GCF_048553715.1 Sagittula sp. SSi028
CCCCATTGGGGGATCAGCAAGGGGCCTTAGCTCAGCTGGGAGAGCGCCTGATTTGCATTCAGGAGGTCAGGAGTTCGATCCTCCTAGGCTCCACCAAGACAAAGGCCCTTGTTTTAACCACGTTGGGCTGGTCCCTCTCGGGCCATTCCTGCGGAATGCCCTGCCGGGACGACGAGTTTTGCTTCGCAAAAGCTCTGGGTCGGTAGCTCAGGTGGTTAGAGCGCACGCCTGATAAGCGTGAGGTCGGAGGTTCAAGTCCTCCTCGACCCACCATTCTTTTGGCTACGCCAAAACGAATGGTACGCGACAGGGTATTTTGCGCAGCAAAATGTCCCGAAAGCGCACCGCGCCAATCTTCGATCAGATCGATAAGCACCTTCGGGTTCTTATCCGTCCGATTGGACACGCTGCATTCGCAAGAATGTCAGCACCTAATTCACATCGTATAGAGAGAAATCAATCAACATTGCTTGATTGCCATAAGTGTTTGGCAATCTCAGTGGGTCTTCTTCGGAAGAGGTTGCAAAGAGGTCTAGCCGGCT
>NZ_JBLZNC010000055.1:0-488 GCF_048553715.1 Sagittula sp. SSi028
CTGCGTGCAATCGCATCTTCCGGCGCTGGCCGAGCTTACGATGCTCTATCTGAACTTTGTGACCGTCGCGCGGCTGGAACGGAACCCGACAATCAAGGATGAAATCCGCGCCCGCGGCTTCGGACGCGACATTCCTGTGTTATCCTGCGGCACAAGCGGCGGACATCACGGCATTCAAAGCAACGATTGTGCCGGTCGGGGCTGATCAAGCACCGCTGATCGAGCAAACCAACGAGATTGTGCGACGCATCAATGCGACCGCAGGCCACGACGTTCTGCCCGAAGCCCAAGCGATCATACCCAAGGCGGGCCGATTGCCCGGTATCGACGGCAAGGCCAAGATGTCAAAATCCGGAGGCAACGCCATTCCTCTCTCAGCCTCGCCCGACGAAATCCGAAGTGCTGTCAGGGCGATGTTCACAGATCCGAACCATTTGCGTGTGGAAGACCCCGGTCGCGTCGAGGGCAACGTCGTCTTCACGTATCTC
>NZ_JBLZNC010000056.1:0-477 GCF_048553715.1 Sagittula sp. SSi028
GTCGGGTCGTCTTCGCCATCAACTGTGCTGCCGTCGCCGTTTGTGTTGTCGTCGGAGGTGTCGGTCAGGGCGTTGCCGAAGGGGTCTGTGCCGCTGGCCACGGCGGAGTTGTCCACCTTGCCTGCATCCACATCCGCTTGCGTCAGCGTATAGGTCGCCGTGAAGGTCACGCTGTCGCCAGGCGCCAGCAGGTCCCATGAGCTGTCATTGGCCGTGGCATCCGTGCTGTTGCCGGAGCCGCCCGCAATCAGGGTCTCATTCGCGGGAACAGGCACCGTGCCCGTGCCGGTGAACGGATTGGTGGCGTCGTTTGGCTCGGTCACGGTCACATTCAGCGCGTTCAGCACCGTATCGGTGTTGGTCACCGTGTAGGTGTAGGTGATCGTGTCACCGGCGTTCACATCGCCAGAGGTGTCGTCATCATTCAGAACGGCAGCCTTCAAAACCGCAACCGCGCCTTCGTCAACCGGCGGGGTC
>NZ_JBLZNC010000057.1:0-428 GCF_048553715.1 Sagittula sp. SSi028
CCGAATGTGATCAGCATGGCGGGTCTTGATCGTTGGCGAGGGCCCAGGGGGCTGCCTCACGCAGGAAGTGGCGCTCTATTGAGGTGAGGCGGTTGAGAATATCCGTCGCCTGCGGGTGGGTTTTACGGATTTCTTCGTCGAGGACCGCCAATTGCTGGCGGGCACGCAAATAGGCGAATGTCAGCTCGGAGGTGTCGCGCGATGCGGGGCGGGCGGTACGCGTTTCATGGAGCGTGATGAGATAGCGGCTGACGGAGCGATCTGCCTTTTGGGCCGCTGCGGTGATCTCGGCGCGCTCATCAGCGGATGCGTAGAGGGCGTCCCAACGTGTGCGACGTGTGTGTGGCGGCTTGCGAGGTCGTGCCATGTTGAGTTCCAATGCTGTGCGGGCCGAGGGGTTTTACACCGGTGGTGCGAGGTCTCTTGCT
>NZ_JBLZNC010000058.1:0-381 GCF_048553715.1 Sagittula sp. SSi028
CTTCTTCGGAAGAGGTTGCAAAGAGGTCTAGCCGGCTTTTTTGGAATATCCCTGCTGCAAACGAGCAATTGTTGTCCAAGTCAAGTACACTAACCAGTCATTCTTTTGGCAGAGCCAAAACGAATGACATGGTTTTGAGATCGCTCAACGCGATCTTGAAACCAAGTCCGGACGACAACGTCCGGGCGGGAAAGTATGCTTTTTCCGGTAAGAGGAAGAGGAGGTCTGCCGACCTTGTCTTCAGCCAGGGGGCTGCACGAACCAGCGCAGTCACAAACCTTGCTCTTACTGGATCAAATCAAGCGCGAGAAGGGCGTTTGGTGAATGCCTTGGCAGCAAGAGGCGATGAAGGACGTGATACTCTGCGATAAGTCATGGGGA
>NZ_JBLZNC010000059.1:0-361 GCF_048553715.1 Sagittula sp. SSi028
GGCGTGGTCGCCCAGCATCAGGCCGACCTGCACGTGCTTGCCGCGCGGCCGCAGGCAGAGGATCGAGTTGGTCATGGTCACGGGATGCCCCAGCGCGTCAAGCGAGACATGCGCGCCGACCTTGGTGGTTTCCCGGATGGCGGCGGGAACGTCCGCCTCGCGCCCGTCGATCACCGCCACCGCGCCGAGATCGCGCGCCATGGCGAGCTTGGCCGGGTCCAGATCGACCCCGATCACGTTAGCGCCCGCTGCCGCCGCGATCATCACCGCCGAGAGGCCGACGCCGCCGCAGCCATGCACCGCAACCCATTGACCGGCGCTGACTTTCCCTTGGTCGATGACCGCCCGGAACGAGGTGGCG
>NZ_JBLZNC010000060.1:0-341 GCF_048553715.1 Sagittula sp. SSi028
GACCGGATCACCCGAGCCATCGCGGGCGATGAACGCCTGTCGGAGACCGCCGGTGTTCTCCGTTCCATCCCGGGGATCGGCCCGGTTGCCAGCACGATGCTGATCGCAGAACTGCCCGAGATCGGCACCATCACTGGCGAACAGGCTGCCGCACTCACCGGTTTGGCGCCAGTCGCGCACGACAGCGGAACCCTTCGCGGAAAACAGTCCATCGCCGGAGGGCGCCGCGTCCTGAGGCACGTGATGTTCCAGGCGGCCTTGGTCGCGGCACATCACAACCCTAGCCTGAAATCTTTCGCGGATCGCCTCCGCAAGGCCGGAAAACCGCACAAGGTCATCAT
>NZ_JBLZNC010000061.1:0-324 GCF_048553715.1 Sagittula sp. SSi028
GCACGCCTATGAGATGGGCACATCGGAATTACATTGAACCAGCATCATGTTGGCAGCCGCCGCGCTGACCACGAACCGAAGCATGTACCCCAAGGATCTCAGCCGAAAGCCGCGACAGAAGCCAGGGCGCGCACCAAAAAATCAAAGGAACCGCTATGGCGGATCAATTGTTTTGCGAAAAACGGCTTGACTAGGACGCCCCCGTTACCGAAGTCCTGACCCTTCTGTATCTGCGTTCTGCTAAACTTGCCCCGTCACCGGCCCCGGCCAGGGTCAGTGACGGGGTGGTGCGCGACGTCTGACCCTTTTGGCATAACCACGCTT
>NZ_JBLZNC010000062.1:0-269 GCF_048553715.1 Sagittula sp. SSi028
TGCCTGAGCTGGCCGACCACCCATCGCGCGACCGAGGTAGGCGACGAGGTCCTGAAATCGACCGGTCCGACGACCATAACGGCACGCAAGGTCATCTGGGACTTTCTCGCTGAAAGTCATGATGGAACACTGCGAGGTAACACAGCGGAACCGTCGCACCGACAAGCGCACCTGAACGGAGCGACCATGCGCCGGAAAATCCTTGAGGTGCCGGACGTAACGACCATGTTGACGGGTAGACCTCTGTCCGCAACCCGGGCAAATTACTC
>NZ_JBLZNC010000063.1:0-265 GCF_048553715.1 Sagittula sp. SSi028
GCCACCTTCGCCTTGAACTCTGCCGAATAGCGTTTCCGTTTGGTCATTTCTGTGCGTTCTTCCTCAGGCGCTACAGCTTAACACCTGGTCCGAAATCCCGCGACCACCTCTGCGGATGCTGGCGCAGCCAAGCGGCGAGGGTCGCAGGCTCGCAATCCGGCAGCAAATCGATGACGGCCCGCCGTTCAAGATCGCAGATCAGCGTTCCATAGCGCCGTCCCTTGCGCCAGGCCCAATCGTCGATCCCGATGACGCGAGGTTCATG
>NZ_JBLZNC010000064.1:0-262 GCF_048553715.1 Sagittula sp. SSi028
CGAAGCCAAAGTGGCGAAGGAAATGGTCAATAAGGCGATCACGCTGGGTCAGGCCGGCGATCCCGCGGCAGAGGTCGAGACGTACGACGCGCTCATCGCCCGCTTCGGTGGTAGCGATGCCCTCCCTGTGCAGGAGCAGGTCGCGCGGGCCATGGTCAATAAGGCGATCACGCTGGGTCAGGCCGGCGATCCCGCGGCAGAGGTCGAGACGTACGACGCGCTCATCGCCCGCTTCGGTGGCAGCGATGCCCTCCCTGTGCAG
>NZ_JBLZNC010000065.1:0-255 GCF_048553715.1 Sagittula sp. SSi028
AAGCTCGGTGTTAAAACGCTTTGTCAAGGTGATCACCCCTCTCCAGCATCCAAGCCAGATGTAGGAGCGAGGCCGCCAAAAATCACACAATATGCGACAGAGCCAAAATTGAATGCCGATCACCCCGCTACGGGGTCAATTTTGGGGTCCGACTCAATTTCTGTGGCGCCTTTCATGCCGAATGCTGAAGGCGCGCCAAGAGCAGGTCGATACCTGCGGCGCCATACATCTGCCGTTTCAGCAATTTTAGCCGGT
>NZ_JBLZNC010000066.1:0-241 GCF_048553715.1 Sagittula sp. SSi028
GGCAAAAGCTCGGTGTTAAAACGCTTTGTCATGGTGATCACCCCTCTCCAGCATCCAAGCCAGATGTAGGAACGAGGCCGCCAAAAATCACACAATATGCGACAGAGCCAATTTTGCATGCCTGTTCACAGGCTGCGCTTTCAGGACAGCCATGAGCAGTTTCTGCTGCTGGCCGATACCCAGGCCCTGACCGACAACGCCCATGACCCGGCGAAGGTGCAGCGCAACGTGGTAGAGGTCG
>NZ_JBLZNC010000067.1:0-223 GCF_048553715.1 Sagittula sp. SSi028
GTCGTGCCATGTTGAGTTCCAATGCTGTGCGGGCCGAGGGGTTTTACACCGGTGGTGCGAGGTCTCTTGCTGTCAGTATGGAGGGGCCGAGCTGCACATGCACATCCATATGCCGCATATAAATTATCCGGATTTTCGCCTGAGACTACACAAAAGCCGTATGGTTTTTGCACGGCTTTAACACTGCAATTAAACGCTTTTGGTATAAAATCCGGATTTTCGG
>NZ_JBLZNC010000068.1:0-223 GCF_048553715.1 Sagittula sp. SSi028
GGCCACATCACCCGTGGTCGGGTCGCCGTCGTTCACGTTCTGCGTGGTATCGTTCTCTGAATTGTCAGAGATCGCCGCAGGCGTCGGGTTCGCAGCCGTCACCGGAGGAGTAGCCCCCGCCTGCGCCGAGTTCTCAAGCGCCGTCGAGGCCGTCGCATCAAGGTTAACAGTGAAGCTCACCGTGTAGCTGTCGCCAACCGCCAAGACACCGGTCGAGCCAATC
>NZ_JBLZNC010000069.1:0-223 GCF_048553715.1 Sagittula sp. SSi028
CCCTAGTAGCGGCGAGCGAACGGGGACCAGCCGAGCCTTGAGAGTGATCAGAATGTGTTGGGAAGCACAGCCATAGCGGGTGATAGCCCCGTATGAGAAGCTCGATGGGACATATTAAGTAGGGCGGGACACGTGAAATCCTGTCTGAAGATCGGAGGACCACCTTCGAAGGCTAAGTACTCCTTGCTGACCGATAGTGAACCAGTACCGTGAGGGAAAGGTG
>NZ_JBLZNC010000070.1:0-223 GCF_048553715.1 Sagittula sp. SSi028
ATGACACCATGGTCGGTGTCGATCAGGTAATTGTCGGAATAGCTGAAGAATGCCGGGCCCTTGCGGGCTGCGGTCCATTGGCTGGCCGGTTCGGAATGGGACGTGAACTTGGGCTGAACCTCGCTGGCGGCACCAAATGCGGCCTCATCCAGAGTGGCGAGGTACTCTCGCACAGCGCGGGATGCGTCGGCCGGATCGACCTGCGCCGGATCCCACTCTTCCT
>NZ_JBLZNC010000071.1:0-223 GCF_048553715.1 Sagittula sp. SSi028
ATGACACCATGGTCGGTGTCGATCAGGTAATTGTCGGAATAGCTGAAGAATGCCGGGCCCTTGCGGGCTGCGGTCCATTGGCTGGCCGGTTCGGAATGGGACGTGAACTTGTGCTGAACCTCGCTGGCGGCACCAAATGCGGCCTCATCCAGAGTGGCGAGGTACTCTCGCACAGCGCGGGATGCGTCGGCCGGATCGACCTGCGCCGGATCCCACTCTTCCT
>NZ_JBLZNC010000072.1:0-223 GCF_048553715.1 Sagittula sp. SSi028
CCGCCATCCTCTGGGAGCCCGATGATCCGCAGGAGCCCGCGCTCGCGATCAGCTACAACGATCTGCACCGCAGCGTCTGCCGCATGGCCAATGTGCTGACCGATCTGGGCGCCGGCAAAGGCGACCGCGTCATCATCTACCTGCCCATGATCCCCGAGGCCGCCTATGCCATGCTGGCCTGTGCGCGGATCGGGGCGATCCATTCCATCGTTTTCGCGGGCTT
>NZ_JBLZNC010000073.1:0-223 GCF_048553715.1 Sagittula sp. SSi028
ATCGCCCGCGATGGCTCGGGTGATCCGGTCTTCCAGTTCTTTGATCAGACTGTCAAACCGTTGCTCCAGCTCGGTGTCGATGTCCTCGAACATCACGGCGGTGCCGAGCTTTTGATGCGCACGGATTTGGGCGAGCAGCCGTTTGCGCATCTCGACCAACTGCGCTCTCTTGGTTGTCATAGCTCTGAGAAGGCGCAGATTTTCCGCTGGAAGACTGCGGCCT
>NZ_JBLZNC010000074.1:0-223 GCF_048553715.1 Sagittula sp. SSi028
GGCAGGGTCAGGATGTCGACCGTGGCGATGCCGTCGCCTGGGTCGTCGTTGGGCAGAATGCCGAGGGCGACCGGGGTGTCCTCATCGGTGGCACGCAGGTCGCCTGTGACGTCAGGGATCGGATTGACCGCGATGGTCATCGTCGCGCTGGCGACTTCTGCGTCAACTACATCTCCATCGGTGACGGTATAGTCGATGCTGACCGTGCCGTCGAAGTTTGGCG
>NZ_JBLZNC010000075.1:0-223 GCF_048553715.1 Sagittula sp. SSi028
TTCATGGCGGATCGCCTCGGAGATGGGCGCCAGTTCCGGCTGCTGAACGTCCTGGACGACTTCAACCGGGAGGGCTTGGGCATCGAGATCGACTTCTCGCTGCCCGCCGAGCGGGTCGTCCGGGCCCTGAACCAGATCATCGAATGGCGTGGCGCACCGAAGACGATCAGGGTCGACAATGGTCCGGAATACATCAGCGGTACGCTCATGGAATGGGCCGAAC
>NZ_JBLZNC010000076.1:0-223 GCF_048553715.1 Sagittula sp. SSi028
TTCAAGATCGCAGATCAGCGTTCCATAGCGCCGTCCTTTGCGCCAGGCCCAATCGTCGATCCCGATGGCGCGAGGTTCATGGCCCATGGTCCGCGCACCTGACGCAGCCCCCCGGAGAAACGTATCCTTGCTCACTCCGAACCGGAGACGGCGTCCAAGTGCCTGAGCTGGCCGACCACCCATCGCGCGACCGAGGTAGGCGACGAGGTCCTGAAATCGACCG
>NZ_JBLZNC010000077.1:0-223 GCF_048553715.1 Sagittula sp. SSi028
ATACACACAACGTGTACAAAACCTGGACAACACGCACCCCGAAAACCGGGGCGCGACGTGATTGATCAGACGTTCCCCGGGAACGTCTTCTGGATCTTCTCGGTTTGGTGGTCATAGCGAAAGCAAGACACCCAGTTCCATTCCGAACCTGGCCGTTAAGTGCTTCTACGCCAATGGTACTGCGTCTTAAGACGTGGGAGAGTAGGTAACCGCCAAACCTAGT
>NZ_JBLZNC010000078.1:0-213 GCF_048553715.1 Sagittula sp. SSi028
GCGTCGCTGTACCGTCCATTCTTCATCGTAAATCTCCTCAGATATCTTGCCGAGAAAATTCTACTTTTGAACACCACTAATTTTTGGGGGGTTTACCCAGGCGCGTCATGCTGTAAGTGTGGGAGCGGCGCACCGCTTACTTATGTTTGACTTTGGATTTGGTTGCGGGAGTAGGATTTGAACCTACGACCTTCAGGTTATGAGCCTGACGAG
>NZ_JBLZNC010000079.1:0-212 GCF_048553715.1 Sagittula sp. SSi028
TTCAAGATCGCAGATCAGCGTTCCATAGCGCCGTCCTTTGCGCCAGGCCCAATCGTCGATCCCGATGGCGCGAGGTTCATGGCCCATGGTCCGCGCACCTGACGCAGCCCCGCGGAGAAACGTATCCTTGCTCACTCCGAACCGGAGACGGCGTCCAAGTGCCTGAGCTGGCCGACCACCCATCGCGCGACCGAGGTAGGCGACGAGGTCCT
>NZ_JBLZNC010000080.1:0-209 GCF_048553715.1 Sagittula sp. SSi028
GAGCCGATCACAAGCGCCGAAAGCCCCGAACCCGTGTCGTCATTCGCCTCAAGATCCAAAGACACCGCCGTGTCCTCAGCTGTCACATAGCTGTCTGGCGTCGCATCGGGGATTGCAGCGACAGTGACGCTGACGGTTGCTGGCGCAGATTGGTCACCTGTTGTGTCGGTGATGGCGTATGTGAAGGCGATCGGTGGTCTGCCGGCTGT